>CAZVPF010000026.1:0-40784 GCA_964628195.1 uncultured Pirellulales bacterium
ATAGAGTCAATAATCACCCATGAACTGCCGTTATAGCATTGGACATAGATTTTATTTGAATTAAGGCCCTGGGCCATGTATTTGAAAGATAAAGTGATGTTATTGTAATTTCTTGTATCGAAATATGAAGATGCATGGTTAATGTCTTCGCTTGTGCACTGCACCGATGTTGTCGGTGAAAATGATTCGGCTGTGGACAATTCCCAACTTGTACTCCACTTTCCTAAACCTGTTTCAAAATCATCCCGGAGTAAAACCACATCGCTCAAAAACTGTGGTGTGTAATTGGCCAGCCAGTTGACAGCCAGGGAAGTAAAGTCCCCAAAACCAAAATCCGACACCCATGCTTCAATTAAAAACGAAAGGTCTTCAACATTAATCGCACAGTCAAAGTTCCTGTCTGCATCAAGTCCGCCGACAGTGTCGCAATATTGAGAGCACGCCGTTTCAGCTATAACACTTTCATACCGGTAATTGAATCTTCGATCCGGTGCGCTGTCACCGCTTACGGAAAACTTTGTTATATCCTCAAAGCTCCGCACATTGTCCGCCCAGTGAAAATCGAATGACAACAGGTCTGCTCCTGTCCCCTGGCCTATTTGCAGGCGGGGAATTTCCAACTCGATCCTGTTTCCGTTGCAGCGATATTCGATGTTACTGTTTATTGTCTGCCAGTCTCCCGCCCCGTTCCATGCTTTCAACGTTGTCTTCGTATCATTGTCTACTTCCATGTTTACAAGATGATCATAACCATGCAGTCCCGTAGAAACATCCCGGTCGGAGTCAATAAAAAGCAGCATCCAGTTCGGGTCTGTATATTCAGTTATATCTTCATCGGTTTGCGCGTAAAAATAAACATTGTCTGTGTCATAAGCGACTTTGAGTAAAACAAAATCATTCCTGCCCGTAAAATCAGTGTAGTAATTCCCGCCTCTGCCCGCAAAAGAACGATGCAAAGTATCACCTGAAACATCTCTGTATTCAGGCTTGATCTCATCCCATTCGCAGAAAAGACCGTCGATTAAGATTGTCTGGGGTGATGAGGGGGTTTCTGGAGGACTTACGCCCTTAAACTTTCGGATATTGGCGACCATTTGATAATAATAGTTATCCGTAAAGCCATCCTTCATCGGTTCTATATCCCGGCTGTATTCCCTGTTATAAACATCGGCGAAAAAAGTTTCTCCATATTGCAGCGGCTGACCGAGAAACTCGACATACCCCCACTTTTCATCATAAACAAAGCGGCACTGCTCCCATTCGTTCCAGCTTGTTATGAATATAAAGTTGGGGTCAAACTGCAAAGCCCTGTCCCACTGCTCCTGAAAATTCAGCCCGAGGTGCTCGCTTCCCGTCAAATGATACTGGTCCAGGACCGGCTGTTCGCCGTCATGGTAACTTCGTCCGATGTTGAGCTGACAGGGATGAGAAGCGGCCTGAACGGGCATTTGCTCTGCCTTGCCTTGCTGGGCCCACCCGTAATCCTGTGGAAAAGTATCGACCCAAGGCCAGCGGTGATAGCCTGTCTGCTGGCTCCAACTCTCGCGGAAAGTGAAAAAGTTTTTGATTTCCTCGCTCAGATACTCACCGTTTGAAAGCTGCTGGTCCTGATATCCCAAAAGCAGGGGCTTGCCCTGCCAGTAAAACCACATTTCCGGGTAATAACCTTTAGAGTAAAATTCTTCATACAACTGCTTGATCCGGTCTGCACTGTTCTTGTAAGTTGCAAAAGTAATTTTTGGGACCGCGTAACCTTTATTACGTAATTGCCTGGCTGCAAGACACAGAGGCATGTATATCTCACGATAAGTTTTATAATTTGTAGCGTCAATTATCAGAACATCGACGCCTGCGTTTGCGAGCATTGTAAGGTGTCTGCGTATAACCCACGGATCGTCGGAACTGTAATACCCGATTTCCGGCTCGTCCCACCAATGCGGGTCAAGTTCCGGGCCCCACTGGGGATTTGCAGGGTTCGCCTCGAGTATCTCTGTGGTATTCCACGCAGGATATTGCAGGTAATCATGATGCAGGGCAAAATAAAAAATGCCCACATACTTGCCCGGATCGACAGGGCCGCACTGCCTGAAACCGGGCAGCGACCTGCCGAGTTCGTCTGTGGCAACCCAGGTGCTGCTATCAAGTGGTTTCGCCTGCCCGAATGCTGCCATGCTTAATTCCGCTATTTCTTCAGCGGACAGTTTTTCATCATAAATACGTAAATCATCTATAGCACCGCTGAAATAATTCTGTACCGTACCGCGAACATTTAACGCGCCGATCGTCATTCCGTATTGCCATGGCCAACCAAAATCACCGGGTTGACCGCCTGATTGAGTCAGCATCGAAAAGGGCCAGCCGTCGGCATATATTACTATTTCGCCCGCGGTGCTGTCCCATACAACCGCAAAATGGTGCCAGGTACCGTCTCGCCATCTGGTATCGGCATCAGATGTCCGCCTGGCCAGGACAACACTGTTTTCATCGCGGATATAGACCCTGAATATGTCAGCCGGGGTTGTAGTGTCATTAAGCTGGACAATAAAACCCATCCAGTCGCGCGCGTTAAGAGACCCCATTACTGTAGTGCCGTTATGCCTGTCATCTTCGGATTTGATCCAGAAAGAAAGGCTTCCGCTCGGCAGGCCTTTCCCTCGACCGGGCAAACCGAATATGGAAGTCTGAATATACTGGTTCAGACCGTTGAGCATGATCGCCCCGTTTACCTTACCATCGAAACCGTGAGTATATGAAGGGCTGTTAACAGCTATGCCGTCAGGGGCGTTTTCAATTTCGTTAGAGACACTGCCGTCAAATTTGTAATGAGAAACAAGCCCTGCATGGCATTTCACAATAAAACAAAAAGAAATACCGATGAACACAGCCGCAAGGGATATTTCAAATTTTCTAATAAGCGACGACATATATGATATTTCATTAATAATGATAATTTGCACTTTTGATTAAAAGGCAGCTTTACGATCCATTTTGCAGATCATAAAACTGCCTTATTGTAGCAAAAATATTCAGTAACTCAATCCCAAGACTTACGGCAGACAATCAGGAACTATTCCACAGTCAAGCCATTCGGCTGCAAAGTCAGAAAAATCCTCAAAGTTCACTATGCAGTTTCCGTCAAAGTCAAACGGAGAAGGCTCAGTGCAGATATGATCGTCCACAAAGTCCGTGTAAATCGCAGCAACTTCGGTGTGGTTCAGGGCATAGTTATAAACCTGGTAATCGTCAAGGTCCCCTTCAAGCGATGGTGAAATTGTACCTCGGTTATTGAGCCCTGCCAGTACCATAGAATACTGCCATGGTGCAATTGTGTCGACTGATGTAATACCGAAATTGGTAAAGCTGTCCATCAGGCTTACAGGGTACCCGTCGACGAAGATGGCGTTCTCTTCGTCGTTGTCCCTGTTCCATGTAATAACGCAGTGATGCCAGTTGCCGTCATCCCATATTTCCTCATTGGTGGACATCTCGATTACATTACCTGACTCGGCCCTGAGATAGAACCTGACAGAAATGGTTGCATTGAGATCGAGATTCACTGCCAAACCGCTCGTTGCTGCGCCGTCGTTGAAAGTACCCGCAATATAAGCGTTGGATGCGTTATCCTTACGGGCCCAGAAAGAAATGGAACCTCGATATGCTTCGTATATGGAATTGTTCGGGGCTCCGTCGGTTGTAATATCTATATAAGTGTTGCCGTCAAATGAGAACGCACCCTTATCGGAGGTGAATGTATCTGCGTCTTCAAGACCGTTAAGCCATGCTCCGCCACCCGATATTGTACCGTTAATTCCGTTTTCATCGATCGCAACACTGCCTGCCCCGTCATCGAGCTTATAATGCGCTATTTTTTCCTTGATTTTCAAAGAAGCGAACCACGAACCGACGGATGTTGATGCGTTGGAGACAACGCAGAAATATTCACCGGCGTCTGTCTCTGAAACATTGCTTACGGTCAGGAATCTCGAATCGGTCCCTACCGCAATATTCGGATCATTTGCGACGTACTTGTACCACTTGTAATGAACCCCTCCGCCTGCCGGATCGTACGCCTGCAGTTCGAAAGTTGCATCCTCACCTGTCTTGGCCCACTGATCCACGGGCTGCATGGTTATAACCGGAGCAATCTCCTCCGTGTCAAAGGACCAGACCTCTCCCACATAAACGTTCGGATCATCCTGACCGTAAGGCGGCAGAGAGACTGCTTCGTCAACTCTCCAGTAATATGTTGTCCCGGCAAGAAGAGTTACCTCATAATCGGTAACCGAAGCATCCAGAACAGCTTCTTCTACGAGATTGCCGGGACTGGTTCCTATGTAAAGAATATGGCCTTGAATCTCGGGGTTGGGATTGCCTGGATTTGCAGGATCTTGGCCCGCCTCCCAGTCAAGCGTCACTGTTACAGGCACGTTCTCGTCATCAGGCATTGGATAAACCGCAGAAGCCTTGAGCGGGTTTATTGCAAGCTGTTCTATCTCGACCGCTGTAAGCTGGTTTTCATAAATTCTGAACTCGTCAAACATGCCTCTGAAGTGCTGAGTTACGGTGCCTCTTGAATTGACAGCACCTATAGTCATGGCGTATTGCCATGCGTTAAGATTTACCGGGGTGCCATTGCCGCCCGTCGAGGTGCTTAAAGACTGCTCAACTCCGTCGATGTAAATTCTTATGGTTTTGGTCGCGGCATCCCATGTGTAAGCAAAGTGATGCCATGTACCGTCTCTCCACTGAGGGTGGCCGGTCGAAGTATATTTTGCGAGAGTCTCGACAGTGTAGTCGGCCCCTCTTACCATTAGCCTTGTGGTATCCCTCGGAGTTGTCTGTTCGCTGAAACTTATTACAAATGCCGTTGCGTCAGGCGGGTAGTTCAAAGAACCCATAACAGCCCTGTCGAGCTCGCCGTAAACGTCGTCCGACTTCAGCCAGAAACATACCGAACCCGAACCAAGCCCCTCGGCAGCATTCGGGTGACCTGTTTGAGTAGTTATTAAATACTGGTCCGTGCCATTGAAGGAAACCGCCCCGTCAACCGTTCCATCATAACCCATGGTAAAAGCGGGACTGTTGATCGGGAATCCATCCGGCGACCCTGCAACTTCATTCAGGAAATCATTGTCAAATGCGTAATGCGAAAGAAGCGTTGCGCAAAAAGCACTTGATGCCATAACTGCAATAGCAACTGACGCAAACAAAATGCATAATTTCAATTTCATCATATTTCCCCTATATAAATAAGTTAGCTAATTCAAAATAAAGATAAGCAGCTCACTATTTACGTTTTTTGCGTAAAACAGCAGCCGCACCTGCAGAAAGAAGCATAAGGCTCGCCGGTTCCGGTATTGCCTGGGTGTAAAGCATCTCAACTTCGTCCTTCGTCAATGCCCTGTCCCATACGCCGACTTCATCAATAGCGCCGTTGAAGTCTACAACTCCTTCTTTCCTGTTGCCAATGGTCAGACCGTCCTGTGCGTATCTCATTGTTCCGCCGGATGTATCATTAACTTCTGCTTCGAGCTTACCGTTAATATACAACCTATAGGTATTAAGGTCGCCTGTAACTACAATGTTGTACCACTGTTCGGATGACCAGGAAGTCTGTGAGCTTTCAAGACCGGCAATTGCACTGTATTGGTTTTGAGGATACCAGGCAATCTTGCCGTCACCGTTGAGATTGAACCTCAGTGCATGGTTGTAAGCCCCATTCCATGAAAGTATGTCTTCCCTGAAATTTGCACTTGTAAGGTCTGCGCTTGGCTTGATCCATACAGACATCGACAGCTTCTGTGTCACCGAACGCAATAGCACATCATTGTTCTGTATAATTTCATTCGAACCGCCGCGAAGTTTGATAGCCCCGCCGAACCTGCCCGGCACTGAATCATCGGCAAAGTTCGCGCCTCCAATTATTGCAGCGTCAAACCCGCTGACATCCTCACCGGCGACAATGCCTGCTGTTTCGTCAAAGCTCCACTTTGCCACCAAATCATCCGTCAGCAAAGCAAAAGCGAAACCGTTTACAACAACAAGAACTGCTGCGGCCAACATTACCATTTTTCCATTTGTCTTTTTCATTTTGGACTCCTCCGAAAAAAGTTAATAAAAAACATCTTAATACACTATCTAATAGTTGATGTCGCAGACCCCGCCCAGTTTGGCGAGTCCCACAACCACTTATTCCACTTTTCATTGTCACGCGTTACCATTTCAACCCTGCCGTCAATCATAAGCGCATTGTAGTGCTCATAAGTTTGCCTGATATTAAGGGCCGCAACCCAGCTCCAGGCTGGGGTACTCTCGAGTTTTGCCCATGAACTTGCCGAAGCATCGCCCATTAAAATATCTTTAGAGATAGAATTGACACTCAATATTTCGGGTGTTCTCTTCTTTTCATAGAACCATACGTAACTGCCCCAGAAAGACGGGTTCATCCCGAGATCGATAATATCTTCCATCCTCATGGGTACAGGGTTGTACATAATATAATTCTTTTCAACAGATAGATGTTTGACGCTCGGGCAGAAAAACAGCTTATGGTCAGGAAGTATATTTGTCTCAAGAACAAGATATTTATGAGCCTTGGAAGTAGAGTATTCGTTCGGGTGATCGCCTGTCCCGTTATTGAAAACCCAGGGCTTTTTCATATTGTACTGGCTGAAGTAAGTCGCACAAGCAACCCCCACCTGCCTCTGATTTGAGGCGCAGATGGTTCTTCTCGCAGCATCTTTCGCTCTTCCAAGCGCGGGCAGCATAATAGAAAGAAGCAGAGCTATTATGGATATAACCACAAGCAGCTCAATCAAAGTAAAGCCTCTATTTTCAGTTTTAGGCCGGTAAAACAGCATATTAACATTTAATGCCCGCATCATAAAACCCTTACTTTAGGAAGAAGAAGCGGGCAAGGCAGCACCACTTCTCGGTAATTGTTTATTTCCTTATCCTCCATACCCTCAAGCAGCATTTTCGCTGCATAACTGCCCATTCTCTCAAAATTAGGCCTCGTTGTGGGCCATAAAACCTCGCTCGATTCACTGTAAATGCTGCCGGTGGCTTCTGCGACATCGTTGTCAAAACCCACCACCAGGATATCTTCAGGCACTTTTACACCTTTTTTTGCGAGATATTCGATTATAATCCTGGCGCAAAAATCCATCGGGGCAATTATCGCCTCAGGTCGCACCTTATAACTCAAAAGCTCGTCAACTGCTTTATAAATAGGTGCAAGGCTCTGCTTTTTCATATCAAGCCATATACCACAGTTTACCTGGTAAGCAGGGTCCATACTCAGCCCCGCCTCATCCAGCACTTTACAGTACCCCCTGTATCTTTCTTTAAGAGAATAGTGCTTATCTTCATCGTCATATTTGATGATAGCAATCCTGTTTCTGCCCAAACTAAGGATGTATTTGGTCATTTCATAACCAGCCGAATAGTTGTCGAATACAACATGTGACCTTTTCATGGAATCATGATACATATCGACAACTACTATGAATATGTCTCTAAACTCATCAGCGAGATATTCGTAATTCCTGTTTCGGTCGGGAGAGGGGTATAAAACAACGCCGGAAATGCCCTGATCATACAATTTCTGTAAATTCTGTTTCTCAAGTTCGCAATTATAATTGCTGTTTGATAAAATCAGGCTTTTGCCCTTGTCGTTTACCTCAGATTCCACCCCTTTTAAAACGCGATGGGCAAGTGTTTCATCGAGATTATGGCAAACAAACCCTATACAGCCGTTTGCATTAAGTATGTTATCACTGCCATTTGCCGCCGGTCTTTCCGCAATAAAAATACCGTTGCCTCTTTTCTTGTCCAATAAACCATTGGAGGCGAGCACTTCTATGGCCTTGCTGACCGTGGCAGTGCTGGACGAATACTTCCTCGCCAGCGATCTTATTGCCGGCAATCGCTGTCCCGGCCTTGAGGACTTAGAGTGAAGAAAATCAACCTCAATCTTGCCAATAATTTTACTTGTTATATTTGACATAGCATTCGTCCGTCTAATACAATATTCTCATAGTAACACAATAAGAATAAGAGGTCAATCATAATAACCAAAAAAAGTAAAAAAAACTATTTTTAGGGCGATGCTATTTTGCTTAATTCACCCAAATTACGCATAAACACTTATTTAGTATGGAGTTATAGAGCATGCACTCATATGCAAAAAAACCGATCTGATAAGGGCTTCAAATTAATATTGTATAAGACAATTTTGCCCGCCCAGAAACTCTGCTCGGTTGCGGTGTCTGCGCAGGGTCCTCTCGTTAATTACTTCACCGAACTTCGACGAACTGTAACCCCGCCATTTGAAAGCGGTTTAGCAACCACGTAATCCCACAGAGCCGCCCAATAAATTCAGAACTTCCCAACAGGGTGCAAACCTGGCGGCATATACCCCCCCCTGCCGGGTATTGCTTTCTGAGGACCTATTTCAATTCTGAGCCGCTTTTATTCAATGAACGATTCGCTAGTCTGGATAACTGCTAAACCATACCATGTTATTTTGCTTATATTTCTATGTTTTTAACGTTGGTTGAGAAATTATGGATTTGAAGCGTTTAGAAAAGCAGTCGGGTCTAATGCATAATTCGACCAGCGTACTTCGTCGATCTGGCCGACGAAGCCCCATATGTTGTCCGGTATATTTCGGCCGCCTACCATGAAATTCCAGCCGACCTCGGGGGTGTCGTCCCAGAAAGGCTCCCCGTCTTTCTCTGCCACAAGCACGCCTTCAACGTATATCCTGATTTGTCCGTTTGTTCCCGTGGACGGGTCCCACACAAGTGCTACGTGTTTTAACTGATTAAGTCCGATCACACCGTTATCGGAATAGGCAGAGCTTGAACCGCCGGGATGGGACAGGCCCCAGCTTAGTCTTTGATTAGAGCTGTCATACTTTAAATACCAGCCGTAAAAACCGGAAAACGTATCCCTGGTCCCGAATACAATCCCGTCATTTTCAGCGGTCGCCCGTATGTAGGCCTCACAGGTGAAAGGCACGCTTCTTTTGAACTGGAACGGAGAGTCGGGGCCGTTAAAGACTAAAGCCGTCTGCCCGTCAAAATACAAGCTCGATCCGTTTTGGGCTGCCGTGCTCGTTGAATTCCAGGGGGTGGTGGTGTCTGGATTATTAATCGCTGCAAAATTCACATTATCCGGAGTAAGGCTGCCGAGTCTCAACTGTAAAGTGTATCGACCTACACTGCTGCCGCCGTCGGAATCAAGCTCCCAGTAAGCCTGGGTATTTTGAGGAGTTGTTGAAAAAGCATTGACCATACCTTTGGTTGTGCATCCGCCGGCTATAGTATCTATTCGCCAATAATAATCACTGTCGGGCAAAAGCGGCGCCGGGTTGAATATGTTTAATGCTGTGTTCTGCACAAAACAAGGAGAGCCAAAATCCGCTGTTTGAATTTCGCTGGCGTCACCCGAGAAATACACGTCATAAGTGTCGGCCTGTCCGTCCCATTTGAGCAGAACGTCTGTAGAAACAAAGTTTTGCCCGTTGACAGGGGAAACCGGCTCTGCCTGCGGGACATAACAATTAAGCCAACTCAGAGACATCCCTTTTAGGTCCTCTATACCGACAAAGCCGTTTGAAGAAACATCCCCGATTGAGGTGTATTTCAGCCATCCCGCGGCAAGGTCGCTCAAGTCAAAATAATCGACCGAAAAATCGCCATCCATATCGGCTATATCAAGACCGCACTCATAATAGAATTTCTGCCTCAGGCATGATGTGCCGTTCGAACGCTTCAGTTCGGGTGTGAGTTCAACAGAAATGGTTCCTTTTTGATACACTTGTGAAGGTGTAAACCTTAAGATGTTGCCAAGTTTTGTCCAGTTGCCGCTTATCTGCGAACCGGACTGCTCATGTTTTACAATGATATTATTTGAATTAACCGTTGAAACGTCCATGTCCTTGTCGAAAGAGAGCATTATCGACTGAACCGGGGTGACAATTTCGTTGTCTGCAGGGTAATAGTACTCCGCATTAGCTGGTGCCTGGTCCTTCAACTGCTGCCAGCGCGGAGAATTGTATAAAGGCAGCGGGACGGTCTTATCCTTTGAAACCATAAGAACCCCCCACGGGCCCAATTGCGGTATAGAGACCGTGGTTTGCCCGTTGCCGTAGGAACCGCTCAGCTCAGTTGACTTCACATAATAAACATAGTCAAGGTTTTCGCCGGTTACCAAATAATCATCCGGGTTATAATTATCCAAAGGTTCGAGAAGCGTAAGCCGAAGATTGTCGCCGGACTCGCCAAAATATTTTTCATTGTTGAGAGTAATGGTAAAGGGGCCGTCGACATCCCAGTCGACAAGATGTACCGCGATTGGTTCGTCATTTTCACCGGGAACGGCCCTTATTACAACGGCAATGCCGTCGTCTATAGCTGCAACGGGCTGGTCCGGACCCGGCGGGGTGCCCCAAGTGTCACCGTATGGAGTGTCTGGAACATGATAACGAGCCTTTGTAGTTTTGCCCCAATCCCATCCAAATTCATAACCATCAAGGTATATCGCAATGCCGCGTATAAAACCAAACAGGTCGCCAAAATACTGAGGGTCGCCGAAAAAGCGGGAACCCTGGTTCTGGTCGCCTCCGTCAACAAGGTCAGTGCCGAACCGGTCGAATGGGGCCATCATATTGATACCCTGCGCGTAGCAGTTGCCTACGGACCGTCGTACTATGTCTGTAAAGTCCGCCAGGTAAACAGGGTCGGGGTAGCCCCATGTTCCCGGCGATGTTATGATCTGTGCTCGGCTGACATCCTGGTATGTTCGCATATTAACGCCGATATTATGAAAATGCTGAGCTGATACATCCTGGATGTTGGTCTCGCTGCACCCGTAATCCAGCCTGTAATCGTCACTCGGACTGAAAAATGATTCTGAATACACCGTATGAGAAGAATTATTGCCGTGTATCGGGAATTTACCCAAGCCATATTGCTGCAGGTAGTATGCATCAAGCTGATTATGCAGCCATTGATAAAACTCCGTGGTGGACTCGAAACCATCTTTTGTTCCGTTGCAATATTCACACCAGCAGACATATCCGTCATTCAACGTGGAATGGTCGAATTGAATGCTCGTCGCGCCGGCGTCAATTCGTGACCTGGCTTCACGCAGAAATATTTGCTTAAATACTTCATTGTTTGCGCAACCCATAGTTTTGCCCTGTATGCTGTCAAGCAGGAAATTGCCGCCCTGCCCGACCATCCTGCCCTTGAGATTTTTTCCTGTTCCACCGGGTTCATCACTGAGGTTGCTGGTCTGAGCAATTGCTACTGTTATTCCTTCAGCCCTTACCTTTGGGATGAAGTCTATTTCTTTCTGGCCGTATAGATATATCCACTCAAGTCTCGTTGCATGGTACATTTTAAGAACTTCTAATGTCTCAAAAGACCTTTCGTCCGGTGTTCCAATTGTGCCCCAGAATTTTGCATTGTCCTGGAAGTCTTGCCCTCGAAGCCATCGACTCGAAACGCATACATCCGAATATTCGGGAGCGTAGTTTGGCCTTACGTAGTCCGACACAGCCATTTCACTTAAAGTTGTAACGCTGCCGGAAGTTATATTGACCGCATCGCTCCATTCAGTGCCCAGTATAAGTTCATCGAACTGGACGTAATCAGTAACACTCGAATCAAAGTTTTCGATCCAGAACCCTGCATGGGTAATTTGATCCATACTGGTCAGGATTTTCCCGGTGGTAACAAGAGCCGCAGCGGCGGGGCTTTCCTGGGTCAGTTGCGTATCCACCCATACGGAAAGCTCCTCCGAGCCGTTATACTTATCATATTCTATTTTAATGACAACAAAATAAGTCCGGCCGTCAGCTACATTGGAAACCAGCACATCATTCACCATACCGGAGTCATCATCCCTGTGTCGCACAACAAGGTCTACTTTGCTTCCGTCGCCCCAGAAGCCAAAAAGTACGCCCGGGAACAGGGAAGAGCCGTCGAAAGCACCATGCGAAAGGGTCGTTGTAAATCCCGTCATGGCCCTTATATCGAGGTTACCGCTTAAATTGTCACCACGAACCAGAGCACTGATGTAATATGCAGGCGAACCTGTGTAGCTGTCTATGACCCGGCGGGCATAAGACACTCCGGTCGTTGAGAAACCCCTGGCCTGGACGTTACCGCCGTATACCTCGTTCGAACCGAAAGTAAGCCCTGTAAGGTCCGTCGGTCCTATGATGTGACTGAAATCACCGGTAGAAGCACCGGAGTTGCCCTGCCACAGGTTCACTGAACTAAAGCCAATAATCATGCCGCCTGCGACGTCTGCGTTGTTGCCGTTTGTAAAATCCCTGAACTGGCTGCCGGCGTTATATTCACCGGATGTTTTGCTGTTTTGGCCGTTATCAACATTTGCATTTACGAAAGGGTCATAAGCTATTACCCGGGCAAGGGCAGCACTTGTGCAAAAACCCGTTAAAATCAGCACTAACATAATTTTTATAGTCCTGGTAATACTCATAATTATATAGACCCTTCTGTAAATAAAGGGCTTGCCGTTCAGCAAGCCCTTTTCAGTTTTTAGAAATATACAAATTTACCTGTTAATTACGGCCATGGGATAAGCCTTTCGGTCTGCCATCTTTCGGCGAGCCAACGGAGATCGTCATAGTTGACGATATCGTCGTCGGTCACGTCGGTAAGCGGTGCGTACTGGCCGTTGATGTAAACATAATCTACAACACCTTCGGCGCCGCCGGTGTAGATTGTAGAAGCGCCGCTTGCGCTGGGGCTGTACCTTCGTGATACAACCAGCGAACCGCTTGCGGTAGTTCCCGCCTGGTCGGAGATGGTGTAGTCAAGATCGAAACTGTTGGGGTTCGGAACCGCTGCATTCGGCTCGGTCGGAGCGATAACCATTGATATATCAAGCATGCTGCTGTCAAAGTTTGTTATACCATCGCCGGTTATCCTTGTGTATTCCGAAGGTGGCCACTCGTCACCTTCAGCCCAGTCCGAGATAAATTCAACGTACTGATTTGAACCGTCCAATACCACTGTCAAGTTGAATGCGCCAAGGTAGGCTGGATCCTCATCCTCATAGTTGACCCAGAGGTTGATCCCGCTTCTTGAACCTACCGATGTGTCGGAAGTTGTGGTCGCTTTCATACTTGTTTCTACAAAGAGATCTCCGGTGAAATTAACTGTCGGGGTAGTGTCAAGTCTCCAATTACCGAAAGAATTGCCGATAATTATCATCTCGCCGCCGGTGATAATATAGTCACCGTTTATACCATCGCGAAGTACCCAGTCGTCGCCTGCGGCAGGGTCGCTGTCCATGGTCTCTTCCCATGTTACAGAGTTGGTCAGCCACTCACCTGCCATATCCTGAAGTTCGTCCATACCCCAGTAAACGGGCGGTGCAGGCGGATAAGTTCCTACCAGGGAAATTTCCGTAAGACCCACATAACCGACACTCCAGTTTGGAGAGTTCCATACATAAACTCCCATTCCGCTTACTTCAGTCAGATCAGGATTGTTTGGATCGTTTACAAAGTCATGGGTTAACGGTATTTCGTCCGAACCGGCAAGGGCGTTAAGGTTGTCAATCTCGGCTTGAGAATATTTGTACCAATCCACATTTGCCAGCGGCAGCGAGTATTCGGTAATGGTCCCATCAAGATCGCCTGCTGTGCCCTGGTATGTTGACGGACAGAAAAGGCTTGAACCATACCAGTCACCGTTTTTATCACGTATCAATGCTCTGAAAACAGGTGCATAGTACTGGTCGCCCGGGTAAGGCAGGCCCGACCCGTTAAGAATAGGCGGGGTGCCGTGCTCAAAATTCCCATCATAAATATCCGAGAACTTCAACTCCATTGATGCCCAGCTATTGGTAATATCAATAAAACTATCGGGCTCATTACTGCCTGATGAAGAGAAAATAGTATAAGCATAGGCTTTAACTGGTTTTTTGAAGTAGAGTTCGTCAAAAGTTACTCCACCTCTGTCATTCTGGTCTATTTCAACACGAGCGAATGTCCCGCTGTCATCATTGGAGTATCCGCCCCACTTCCAGCCGGTCGGGGTTACATCAAATGAAGGTGCCTGAGGTACTTCAGTGATCGTTACATCCTCTTCAACAGTGCCGTCTATCCTCATAAAATCGTTGCCGGGCACACTGAAGTTTTGTGTTAGCGTAACAACCTGTGCCGAGTCCGGGACGGGCACAGCATCGTTCCATTCTGTTCCCATGCGGAGCTCGTCAAACTGTATGTAATCCTGATAATTCGAATCAAAATTTTCAATCCAGAAACCGCCATAGTTAATTTGATCCTGTGTCGTCAATATCGCGCCGGTTGTACTAAACACAGGCGTGGCATCGTTTTCATTATATGCCGTAGGATTCAGCCAGGCCGTGAGTCTCTCATTTGTCCCGTCAGCATCATATTCGATTTTAACTACGATAAAGTACGTTTCACCCTCCTGTGCATCGGACAGCAGAACACTGTTTGTCATTCCGGTGGGATCAGTATTCCTGTGACGAACGACGAGGTCGACCTGGCTGCCGTCACCTGAGAAACCGAACATGACTCCGGGAAAATTAGACGTACTAAAAGCGCCATATGAAACGGTTACCGTAAAACCAGTCATTGCCTGAATATTAAGGTTACCTGTAAGATTGTCCGCTCTTACAAGTCCGCTTATGTAATATGTATCTGATGGTGTGTAAGAATCGAGCATTCTTCTTGCAAAGCTCAGGTCTGCGGTAAAGCCGCGTGCCTGAACATTTCCCGCAATTGTCTCGTTTAGTCCAAAGTTCAACCCCGCAGGGTCCGTGGGTCCGATATAAGCGTTTGTTCCGGCGTTAGTTGAGTTTCCTTCCCAAAGGTTAACAGCACTCCAGCCGATTATAGGACCGCCGGCAACGTCTGCGTTGTTTCCGTTGGTCAAGTCGCGGAAGAAACTCCCTGCGTTGTATTCACCATTTAGCTTGTCATTTTCTCCATTTCCAACAACAGCGTTGAGAAAAGGGTCATACGCTACCATGTCCGCCAATGCAACGTTAGCGGCAATTGACAGAACCACAATAGAAAGAAGGATTGATTTGGACGTAATAATTCTAAATTCTTTCATGATTACTCTCCTCTCTTGAAAATAACTGGAACAGCCCTGAACTCCGGGTCAAGACTTTTTTCACTATTAGGGTTGCAAAGTAATATGGGACCAAAAAACTCATATAACCTGCCTTTATAAGCATTTACAAATTCGGCAGCAAACACAGGTCAACTCCCGAGAATCTATAGTCAGCCGCTTTAATGACTCAATTTCCCCTGATTATACATAAGTCCAACGTTGGTGTCAAATAAAAAATATTTTGATATAATATTTTAGAAAAATCGATTTTTTATATTGATTTTTATTTTCGTCGGGTGTAAACTTAAGATACATTAATTACTTTACTGCTTCGTCTTTTTTTAGGGATAATATAAGCATGTCCACAACAAAAAAATGCGTGCTTGACAACGCTTACAAAAAAATCGCCGACGACCTTGTAAGTAACCAGTTCTCCATAGGCACCAAGCTTGAACCTATCAGGATTCTCGCCAAGAAATATAATGTTTCTTATATGACAGCTCAAAAGGCTATAAAAGCCCTTCAGATGCAGGGAGCCCTTGAGGCGAGGCCCGGCGATGGTATTTATATCACAGGCAAAGTCAGGCCTATTAACGGCAGTATTGGAGAATATCTGGATAGCAACAGGGAAAGAAATCATAATATTAAAAATGGATCGAGTACATATAGTATAGCAGTGGTTATGCCCTACTGGGTAGGAACCAGGGGCGAAGCCCAGATATACAGAATTATTAAGGGCATACTGTCGGAAAGTGACAGGCATAATTGGTCGATAGAGCTTATCCACAACTCCGGCGACCTTTCAAATCACGAATCTTCACATCCTGATTTTATCGAAAAGATCGAGAGCAGAGGACCGGATGGGGTGATCTGGCTTCAGCCTATTCTGTCTCATAAGTTGAATATTATGCGGCTGATAGACAGGGGTCACAAGGTGGTAGTGACTGGAAGAGAGTTTGATGATATCCCCGCTATATGCGTTCAGATGGACCTGGACGATCTTGCAAAAAAGTCTATTGATTTTCTTGTTGATAAGGGTTCGCAAACTATTGCCATGTTAACCGGGCCGATTGACGGCCAGTTCAAAGACCCTCATTCCGTAAGCACTGTAAACAGCGTTAAAAAGGAATTCCAGAACCGGGGCATGGAATTTCAAGACGATTTGATCTGCCAGGCGGCATTTACACCCTACGATGCGATGATTGTCCATTCGTTTATCGAAAACCATCCTGAAGTGGACGGGATAATATGCCTTCATGAACTTCATATTATTGAAGAACTTGAAAAGATGGACTGCTCGGGATTTTTCCAGAAATCCATCAATATGGTGAACACTTCGGGCATTTATTACGAAATGCACTATAAGCTGTTCAAACATTTCACTATGGCAAACGTGGCCTGGCCGCTTGAGAACATAGGCAAAGGAATCATACGTGAATTCGAGAGTGAATGGCTTAATGAGGCTCCAAAAAAGGAACTGGACCTGGGAGTCGAAATAATTACTGAAGAATAGGGCTGATAAAATCCGGCGGCATCGTAACAATTAAAATTAAGGATATGTAAAATGAAAAGAGAGAAAGGATTTACCTTAATAGAGCTGTTGGTCGTAATTTCTATCATCGCCTTGCTGTTGAGCATTCTCATGCCGTCTTTGAACAAAGTTAAAAAGATGGCGAAGCTTCTAACCTGCAAATCGCAGCTCAGGAATCTCAGCACGGCTACATTCACCTATGCAACGAGTAATGACGATAACCTCCCTGTAGCTTTTTGGCAAAGCAGCTCTGATCGCACATATTCAACCTGGCAAAGTTATGTAATGAAAGAACTTGATGAATACCCCGCCCCTCGGTCCTGGGGAAAAAACAGCGAAGAATTCGGCACAGAAATTTTCGGCTTCGGTGCTCTTTGGCAGCAAAAACTTATAGAAGACCCTGACCTTTTAATATGCCCCGGGGCAATGAATGAAGATATTAAACAGTGGCTCGGGGGCATAGAAAGTTATACTAACAGGCTGCGTAATTTCGATGAAGACTGGGTTGAAAGATGCGACTGCTTATACAGCTATATGCCGCTGACTAAAACACCCACTCGAAGCGGCGGGACTATAAGATACTGGCAAAGTGCAAAAAAAGCAAGCGAGCTTTCGAGCTTTTCCGCTTTGTGCCTGGATAAAATGAGAAGTATAAACGCTTTTATGCACACCAACGGCGGCGGTGACTCCGCTCGTCCCGTCGTAAATGTCTGTTTCGGTGACGGACATGTAGTTTCAGTTGACAACAGAGAGTTTTTTACTAAAGAGAAAGTAAGGGATCTAAGAGCCTTGCCGGGCAATCAGGTAGTACCGATACAGGATCTGTTCAAGTTTCTGGATACAATTAAAGACTAACTTCATAAAACACATACATCTCAATCGCTGATAACACTTACAAGCAGTACGGCGGATAAAGTATGGATAAAGAAAAATTGAACAAGGATGTTGAAATTATAGCGGGCACGACTTATCTTAAATGAATTAATTTACAGGGGATTCTGCAATGAAAAACATTTATATTTTAATCTTATGCTCTCTGCTTGCACTCGGTTGTGCGAAAGCTGAAAAAACGGAGCACGTGATAAAACGGGGCGATGTCCTTATGAGAAGCCTGAGGGTCTGGCCCGACCCCGATATTGAGGGAGACCAGAGAAACACCCTCGAAACAGCAAAGGCCTTCAAGGTGGATAAGATCGTATGGATTTATGAAAACACCCGGGAATATAACCGCAAGGTTTCTTCAGAAGGTATCGGCATTGGAACAACAATGGCATCAAATGCGCGGGAATACTGGTACCCAAAAATGGATAAGCAGCAGAGAGAAAGATTCGTAGATAAATATACGGTCAGAAATCTCAAGGGCGAACAGGTTATCATGAAACACTTTAAGCATTTCGGAGATCCATATATTATGCACTTTCAGCCGGATATATGCATCGATGAATGGACGGACATATATACCAATTATGTGGCTGACCTTTACGGCATGGGCATAGAAACCATCCACAGGGACGATCCGGCAGCAAATTGGGCGGCGCCACGCTGCGGCGGCACTTTTACCGATGCCTCAGTTGAATATTTTCGCAACTACCTTGATGAAAACTACAGCAATGCCGAACTGGAAAAGCTCGGTGTTGATAATGTAAAAACTTTTGACGTGCGTGAACATTTTTTAAAGCTTGGAGCGCCTACAGATGACTCATTATGGCAGTGGAAGGGCAGCCCGCTTATGCCGGTCTATTCCGATGCCATGCTGAAAGCTACTGTGGAGTTCTACAAAGAAGTTCGCAGCAGGGTCGAGAAGCGGACGGGTATGTCCATTCCATGGTCACGCAACGGCGTTGGGCCGCTTTCGGGTCTGGATAATGTTTTCGATTTCCGTATCGGCGAGTATCAGCGGCACCACAGCCAGCCGCAGACTTTACTCGCGATGTCGCGGTTTTGCGGAGAGAACGGCAAACTGCAGGGAACGATATCCATGGTGGACGGACACTGGAACGAGCACCCCGAGGAATATGTCCGGGAAACGCGAAAACATATACCCACGGCTTACGCGGTAGGAATGGTACCGCTTGTACCGTGGTGTATGTATATGCACCAGGCGCCCCGCTATTACGGCAAGGTGGAAGATTTTGGCGACCTGTATCATTTCGTCTCCGACAACAGGGCACTTTTTGACGGGCACATGCTCAAAAGCGCCAATGGTATTGACACCCAGGCAAATCTTTACGGCTGGCTGCCGAACAAGGAACTGAATTATCCCGAGGGGTCCCAAAGAAACCTGTTCTGGATCGACAAAGAGAATATCTTCGCATTCTTAAGAGAGAGCGAGAGTACGGGCTCAAGAGTTATTCATCTTATAGACTGGAACACGCCATCCAGGGCGTTTAAGTTTTCATTTTCGCCGTCGGATATTTTGAACTCACATGCCGCGGATCTGACGATTCTCAGGCACGGCAAGGAGGATGTATATATCAAAGGCTACACCGGCGGAACGTTTGAAGTGCCGGCCCTTTCTCCCTGGGCTCTGATAAAAGTTGAGCCCTGTCAAACTCAGCCAAAAAATGGAATTGCCCCGAAAATAGTTTCACCCGGCAAAAGACTTGTACCCGTCGGCACTAAGGTGGTTTTGGAAGGTCTCGCACTTTATGACATTTTCTGGCGTTTCGACAAAGAGCCTTTCCAGAAATATGACAGATTCAGCAAACCCGTCATTGCAAAACCAGGCACGTTGGAAACCTACGCCGTCAGCATGTTTGACGAGAAAAAATCGGATGTGGTAACCATTAACTTTGAAACGTATAAAGATCATGCCGTAGATAAAGAGGTAATAGAAGCGGCAAAGCCGGTTTCCAAACTGGACCGTTCATTCAGGGCTGTTAAAGGTGAGATGAAAGTTAATCAGTCCTTTTTAGCTGATGAGCTTTATATGGGCGGCCGGAAAATTGAACATGGAATTTCAACACAGGGCCATTCACTGATCACCTGCCCTGTTAAGCCTTCATGGAACTATTTCACAGTCCGTGTGGGTGTTGATGACGAAGAGGACAGAAGGCCTTGTGCGAGGTTCCAGGTCTGGTTCGACAGCGATGTCGCTTATGAAACGCCTATACTCAATCCATCCAAGCTCATTATCGCCGACGAGGAAAGGGAAATATTTGATATTGCCCTGAAGATACCGGAAGGTACGTCTCAAATAAGACTGGTTTCAGTTCCGAGCGGCTTTTTCAAGGATCAGAATAATATCATCTGGGCAGACCCTACGGCTTATGAATAAAAGAGAGAACGATTATACAAATACGGTCCAGAAAATAATACTATACGTTTCACCTGAGGGTTGTGATAAATGGTCCGGCGAGTTACCGGAACCTGATGCAAGTATGAGCGACGGGCCTTTACGTACTATTCAAACTGCTCAAATGGCAGTGCGGAAATTGATCAGCAGTAAGAATGAAAGCTTTGATATTAAAGTTTTAATCCGTCAAGGCAGGTATGAAGTACGGAAAACGATTGTATTTGGGCTTGAGGATTCCGGAACGGAGAACAATCGCGTATTCTACGAAGCATATCCGGGTGAAAGACCGATTTTCTCAGGAGCAATAGAAGTTCAGGGCTGGCACAAGCTGGACCATTCAGTTGAGGGCTTAAGTGAAGAGGCCCGAAAGAATATTTGGGCCGCGAATATACCGGCTGGTGTCGACAACTTTCATATCCTGTATCAAAACGGCAAACCGCTGCAGCGAGCAAGGGGTAAAGGTTTTAAGCCAACCGTATCCGGCTATTGGAAAGATCCGCAGTGCTGGCAGAAAGGTTCGCGCACGGAACTGCATTTCCCTGAGGGTGCCCTTAGGAACTGGCAAAACATTGAAGATGTTGAAATCGTGATCCGACCCTGGTGCCTGTGGACCATGAATATTTTGCCGCTTAAATCCGTGGATATGAAAAATTGTATTGCTCACACGGGCATAGAAGGTTCATATTTTCTCAGCCGCGAGCGATATAACCGCTTTCCTGAAGAAACAGTTTGGCCCGAAAATATCCCAGAAGGCTTGACAGGCCCCGGCCGATGGATGGTCAATACACGCATGAGGAAGATTTATCTATGGCCTCAGGATAACCAGCGGCCTGAGAATATAACTGTTCCCGGGTTACGTGAACTTCTGCGGGTGGAGGGCATAATTAAAGATAACGAGCCGGAAGATATTCCGGTGGAATATATTTCTTTCCGTGGGCTCACTTTCACCGAAGGTGACAGGGACCGCTGGATGGATTCGCACAAGGGTGTACAGCACGACTGGGAGATGTGGGACCAGGATAACGCCCTGGTAAGGTTAAGGGGTGCTGAAAACTGTGAGATTTCCGGATGCACTTTCGGGCCTTCAGGCGGCACGGGCATTCGTCTTGACCTGCATTGCCGTTATAACAGGATAGAAGGAAATAAACTTGAAAACCTGGGGGCAACAGGGATTTTCCTTGGCGGATACGGCGCCGGTACCAAAAATGTTAATAATAATAACATGGTTACTAATAACACCATACATGACTGCGGCAAACTTTACTGGCACAGCATGGGCATACTGGTCCACCAGAGCGGGGAGAACATAATTTCACATAACCTGCTTTATAACCTGCCGTATTCGGGTATTGTGCTTGCCGGGATAAGACCGGGATTTCTGCGCAAGGAAGTTAGAGAGGCGGTAAAGACCGGCGATCTGGATTTCGACCGCTCGTTCATGCCGATAATAGAGAACATGCGAACACAGAGTTTGCGGGAAATATGTACGCATATTCGGTGGGATGAGGTGACGGTTTTCGAGGGCGAGGATTTTGACGAGGAGATGGCATTGACGCTGCCATTTGTTCACGCCCGTCAAAATATTGTCGAATACAATGAGATTCATGATATTATGCAGGTACTCGGTGACGGTAACGGAATTTATATCAGCGATTGCGGACCATATAACGTGCTCAGATATAACCGTATCTACAATATGACCCATGCTTTCGGTGTTGGGATTCGCACAGACGCCTGGCAGAGAGATACGCTTGTTGAGGGCAATATTGTCCATGACTGCCGGGGCGGTTTGGCTGTGTCAAAAAATAATATTGCGTGGAATAATGTAATAGCGTTCATACGTTCCACTGAAAAACATTCAGTTGATGATAACGAAGAAGACGAGGAAGTATTCAGCCCGATATACTACCACCTTGACAGGGCCAGAGGTTTCAGTGACGGTATCATTGAAAGGAACATTTGTTATCATGCCGGTGAATACCCGATAAGATTCAACCTTGAAAGAATAAACCGTGACGATGGAAAACAGCTTGTCGATTATAATATCTTCTTTTGGCGGGAACATAAAGAAGATTGCCTTAAAGTCCTTGACAGACTGCGTGAACATGGTTTTGATAAAAACAGCGCAGTTCAGGACCCGGGTTTTATAAATACAAACGAACGGGATTTCCGTCTTCGTCCGGATTCCGCCGCAAAAAAAATGGGCATAAAATCCCTGCCCCAGGAAAAGATAGGGATTGAGAACAAGTGGAAGGATATAAATGACCACTCAGGATAAACCTAATATAGTTTTTATACTCACAGACCACTTCAGGCCCGACGCTGTTGGCGCGAGCACTCCAAACCTTAAGCAGCTTGCCGCAGAAGGTGTTTTGTTCACAAACGCGTATTGTGCTGCGCCTTTGTGCCAGCCGGCAAGAACCAGCATCGCAACCGGGCTGTTCCCTTCTCAGACGGGCATATGCGGTAATCAAAGCCCTCCGGTGAGTGATAAACACCGGGACGAAACTTATATGAACCGGCTGCAAAGGGCTGGCTATCATACAGCCCTTATCGGAAAGCATCATTTCATAGACCGCTATGGCGTGGAAATGGATGTTTGCGAAGATGAGGAAGAAATCAGGAGGTATGGTTTTGACACCGTTTTGCAGGTGCTCGATGACGGTGAAAACGTACACAACAGGGACAACTACACTGCATACCTTGAACAGAAAGGTTTATATGATGAGTTTTTGAAAGTTTTTCCGGAACGGGCATGGCAGTGCAAACCCCATCCGTTCGAACCGGATGACACAGCCGACGGTTTCATAGGCAGCAATGCTGTTAAATTTATCGAAGACTATTCACAGGCTAAACCTTTTTATCTGAATGTAGGTTTTGTCGGCCCGCATCCGCCGTTCTGGCACCCCGGCAAACTCAAGCACAACCCGAATGAATTGCATGACCCTCTCGGCACGCCGTTCAGCGAAGAAGATAAAATAATGAAAGCTCACTATATGGACAAGTGCAGCTTCATAGATGACTATGTGGGTAAAATTATCTCGGCGTTGAAGGAAAAGAATTTATATGAAAACACCCTTGTAATATTCACTTCCGACCACGGCGAAAACGCCGGGGACTTTGGCATCTGGGACAAGAGATTCTGTTACGAGCAGAGTTGGGGGGTTCCGCTGATTATGTCCGGTGCCTGCATAACGGGCCAGCAGCGCAGATGTGGAAACAGAATAAGTAAATCCATGGTCTCGCATCTTGACTTGTACCCCACCATGCTCTCAGCAGCATACGCAGAACCGGCTCGCTCAAGACAACGCTGGGGTAAGAACATTTTTAGAATGCTTGATGACGAACCCGGCAGCGGCCACAGGGAAATCCACGCCGAACTTGGCACGGTTCACATGATGCGCAACGGCAACTGGAAGATAGCTTATGACCCTGAAGCGGGTGGAGTGCAGTATCTTTTCAATTTGCAAAATGATCCGTGTGAGCGGATTAATCTTGCTGGTACGGCAGGTTATGAAGCGGTAACGGCGCGACTGATAGAAAAAATTCTTTCACATCGTATTCGTTTGACGCAGTTTACACATGTCAAGGAAGAGCAGAGGGTTCAGTCGGCAAGAAGTATCTAATTTTTATATAAACAGGAGGCCTGAACATTGCAAAGGAGAGAATTTATCAAGCTGGCCGGAAGCAGTATAGCTTTTCTTTCGACAGCGGGCGGATGTAAGCCTGAATCAAGGAAAGCTAAAAGCAGCAGGGATGAAATATCTAAAAGGCCCAACATTCTTTTGATCCTTGCCGATGATCTCGGCTATGGTGATATCGGCTGTTTCTACCAGGATGGTCCGCTGTCGCCGCAGGAAAAAAAGTCGGGACATAAACTTCCGATAATAAATACTCCCAATATTGACAGGCTTGCAGAAGAAGGAATGAAGCTGACAAACTTCTATGCTAACGCCCCGGTATGTTCTCCGACCCGTGCTGCTTTATTAACAGGCAGATATCAGCATCGTGCCGGAGTGGTGAACGTTCTCGGACAGACGGGGACCGCTTATGCCGATGTTTATCCAAATGATGACACTCCCTTTGAGGGCCTTGCAGAAGAGGAACTGACCATCGCCGAAGTGCTCAAATCCTGCGGCTACAGAACCGCCTGTATTGGCAAATGGCACCTCGGACCGTTTTACCGCCCCGAAGGAAAGTATCATCCGCTTGATTACGGTTTTGATTATTTTGTCGGACCGAGCGGAAACGCGGGCGACAATTTTTCGATGGAGCAAAACGGTGTTTCATATTTCTGGAGAAACCGAAGACGGGCAAAAGCACCGGGTTACTACTTCACAGATGTGCTCGCAGATGAAGCCATTGAGTTCATGAAGAAAGACAGCGAAGAACCGTTTTTCCTTTATCTGCCGTTTACCGCTCCGCATGGACCTCTCGTGGGCCCCGGTGACAAAGAAGAGGCAAACGCATGGGATGAAAAGGGACATTTTCGCACGGATTTCCCACGTGCTTATAAGGAAATAGTCGAAGCTCTCGACAAAGCTGTAGGCAGAGTGATCGCTTCGCTCGAAAAAGACGGAAAAATGGAAAATACGATGATTATTTTCACTTCCGACAATGGTCAGGCCGGCCACGGAAGACCTCCATTTAACCAGCACCAGGGCAAACAAACCGTATACGAAGGCGGCATACGCGTTCCTGCGATAATGAAATGGAATGGAAAGATCAAGCCCGGAAGAATCGTTGATCAGCCGCTGGCGACATTTGACATATTCCCTACGCTGCTGGACGTGTCGGGGTGCAGTTTGCCCGACCGTGCCAAACCGCTTGACGGCATCAGCGTTTCGCCGTTTTTCCAGGGGCATAAAGATCTAAGTGAAAGAACGCTTTACTGGGAAGCCCCCTACCAGGTCTGGATGCAGCACTTTGCCAATCGAATATGGGCCGTTCGCAAGGGTAAATGGAAACTGCTCCAGTCACATACCACGCGCGACTTAGAGCTTTACGATCTTGAAACCGACCCGGGCGAAACGGAAAACCTTGCTGAAAAGCATCCGGAGATCGTCAAAAACCTCAAGCAAAGTTTTGACAAGTGGAAAACGGACGTCTACAAAGACGCCCCTTATGACCTTGATGACTTTATTCAAAGGCTCAAAGAACATAACATAGTAACCGAAGAGTCAACTAAAAAAGTTAAGGCAAGCTTTTAACTGAAAAGATGAATAGTAAAGAAAAAACGATTAATCATGAAGTGCCTGCTTCAAAAGTAAAGTCTTTGCAAAATGACGACTGGCGTCTTTTGGAAAACGGTAATCTTGTTATCGCCGCAAAAGGATATGCCGACCAGCCGTATTTTCTCCACGCTGATGACGGAGCGCTGGTTATGGTCTGCACTACAGGCCCCTTGGAAGAAGGGGAGTTTGGCCAGCATATAATCAGCCTGCGAAGTGAAGATAACGGTTTAACGTGGAACGATCCGGTCAAAATCGAGCCTCCTGACGGGCCGGAAGCGTCATGGGCGGTACTGCATAAAACCCCCTCCGGAAGACTTTATACCTTTTATACATATAACGCCGATAACATCAGGAAAGTGCCGGGAGACAAGCAGCGCTATCCTGACGGATGGTGTACTCGTGTAGACACCCTGGGACACCTTGCATTTAAATACTCTGACGACCACGGCAGGACATGGACCAGCCGAAGGTGGTTGGTGCCGATTCGAAAATTCAAAATTGATCGTGAAAATACATCAAACGGCGAGATAATGTATTTCTGGAACGTGGGCAAACCGTTTGTTCACGACGACAAGGTGCTTGTTCCGATTATAAAAGTCGGCAGGTTCGGCAAAGGAATGTTCGCAGAATCTGAAGGCGCACTGATAAGATGTGATAACATACAGAAGGAAACAGACCCGGAAAAGCTGTCCTTCCAAACGCTGCCCGGCGGTGATATCGGGATTCGTGCCCCTCAAGGGGAAGAACCTGTCTCAGAGGAACACAGCTTTGCGGTCCTGAGCGATGGGTCGTTGTTTTGTGTCTTCCGCACCATCAGCGGTTATTCCGCCTGCTGTTACAGTTCCGACGGAGGTCATTCCTGGACAAAACCCGACTACATGAAATACCCCGATGGCCGTCGAATAAAAAATCCGCGTGCCGCCAATTTTATATGGCAACTCTCCGGGAACCGGTATCTTTACTGGTTCCATAACAATTCCGGCTATACTTACCATGACCGCAACCCGGCCTGGGTACTGGCAGGCTTTGAAGTCGATACCCCCCAGGGCAAGAGACTTGAATTTTCACAGCCTGAAATCATGCTTTATACACTTGGAGATATTAATCGAAGAATGTCATATCCGGACATGCTCGAACTTTCTGATGGCAGTCTGCTCGTATCCGAGACTGAAAAGCTTTTTGTCAGGCTTCATAAAATTCCAGCAGAGTTTGTCAATAAAATAACTGGCCAAGCCAAAACCCCTCCACATGTTCAGCCAACCGATATTATCCTCGACTGGAAAAATACGCGTAATGAAGCCAGCAGTGTAAAGCTTCCCGCGCTTCCGTTTTTTTACAAAAGATGGACAAAGGAGTCTTCCGAACTTAATCACGGAATTACGTTAAGTGTCTGGATAAATAATGGGAAAAATGATACACTGCTGGACAACCGGGATGAATCGGGAACCGGGTTTGTGATTGCTGTTACTGATGAACAAAATTTGAAAATAGAGCTTTGCGACGGCAGGGTTGGCTCGTTATGGCAATCAACGCTGAAACTAAGAGCAGGAGATCAAATAAATACAGCATCGATTATCCTGGACGGAAAATCAAGAGTGATAAGCATGGTCATTAACGGTATTTTCGAGGACGGCGGATTTATTCGCGATTTCGGCTGGGGGAAATTACACCCCATGCTTCAGCATGTAAACGCCGGTGAAATGAAAATATCCGCAAATGTAAAACAATGCCGGATATACAACAGGTCATTACTGACGGCTGAGGCGATTGCGGAACATAGTATTAGTTAGGAAAGTACATGGACATCGAAAAAAGACATTCTCCCTGGCTGTATGTAATTACACTCTATTTGCCATTCGGAATATTGAACGGTTTCATGCAGCAGTTCCCCCTGAACCTGTTTAAGCTGCTGGGAATCTCTAACCAGTTAATATCACTTATCACCGGGGTGGGTATTATTTTGTCATTTCGGTTCATATATGCACCATGGCTGGACAGCATAAGCACTAAAAGAAGGCTTTCCCTGGTCATACTTTTTTTAGCATCTATTGTTATGTTCACAATAGCGGCTATGCTTTTTATGCAAATACAGGTAAACCTCCTGTTCTGGGTGGTGCTTGTAATTCTGTTTTTTTTGGCTTTTTGCAGCGCCTCTTATGAGACCTCAGCCGACGGGTATTATATCCGCGCGCTTGACCCCAAGTTTCAGGCGCAGTTTATCGGCATCAAAACATTCGCGATAAGGTTCGGCACCATAACCGCTGTTATGATTTTTCTCTGGGGGGCGACTAAAATTGCGGAAAAATACGGTGCGGTAAATGTTACATCAAAAGACAAAACCGGTTTTTACATTGGTTTTTGTATCGCATATATTGCGGCGGGGTTTCTAATGCTTTTCTCGGCATTTTGGAACAAATTTGCGATACCTGTCATACCTCAGGATACGCCTGTAAAACACAAGGGGTTCCCACTGAAAGAAGTGCTTGTCGAATACTTCAAACAGGACAGGGTTGTTTTCATTATCCTGATAATATTACTTTACAGGTTCGGCCAGGGATTTCTTTTAATGCGTAATCCGTTTCTCCTTGACCCCGTTTCCAAGGGAGGCATGAACACTGAGGCAAGTGCGATGCCGCTCTACAGCCTTCTTACGGACACCCCGTGGACAATAATAGGCGGCATCTGGGGCGGATATATTATTAAGTGGAAAGGCCTGAGAAAAAGTTTTATCCCTCTTGCCCTGTTTATGAGCCTGCCCAATTTGTTTTATGCCTGGCTTGCCTGGCAAAGACCTGGAGGAGCGATAGAGTTATTTGGAACCAGCCTCAACATCCCCATGCTCATTGGTTCCAGCTTTGAATCACTCGGCTATGGGCTGAGCTTCAGTGCGATCTTTTATTATATGCACATCACCGCCACCTACGCAGGGCATAATAAAACATCCATACTCGCGATTTCCATGTGTATTATGAATCTCGGTTTTTCAATACCGATGATGGCCAGCGGGTATATCCAGTCCTCAATAGGGTATACCTGGACATTTTTTATCAGCGTCCCGGTAGGCCTATTAACTGTTTTAGTAATACCTTTTTTGAAGATACCGGATTCTATATAATATCCGCAGTTAATTTCGGAGTTGATACCAATGCCTGAAAAGAAAAATAAGCCGAACATACTTTTGATTGTGACCGACGACCAGCGATATGATACCATTAGCGCTTTGGGCAATCCGCATATTCACACTCCAAATCTTGATAACCTAACAAGGAACGGCTTTGCTTTTGAGAGACAGTTCTGCACTACCCCGATATGCACTCCCGCCAGGGCGGAAATACTGACCGGGTGTCATTCATTCAATAACCGGGTGCCGTGGTTCGGTATGCCAATCAAGCCTGAGCTTGAATTGCTTCCGCAGACTATGCAGAGAAACGGCTATCACACAATCCATGTCGGAAAGTGGCACAATGACGGCCATCCGAGAGACAAGGGCTATGTTGTAACAAGAAGGGTATTTAACGAAGACAATCTTAATGACCCGTTGGTAAAAGGACACTTTGTTAAATTTGAGGAGCAAGGCGGGATTCTCGAAGGCCACAGCACGGAACTATTTACCGACGCGGCATTGCAGGAAATGACAACAGCGCCTGAAGATAAACCATGGTTTTGTTATGTTGGCTATTTCGCCCCGCATGACCCGCATCACAGTCCGCCGCCTTTTGACACCCTTTACCCGGCTGAAAAAATGCCTCTTTTTCCAAATCACATGCCCGAACACCCTTTCGATAACGGTGCAATGACAATTCGGGATGAACTTTTGGAGAACTGGCCCCGGCAACATGATGCGATGAAGAAATACCGCAGCCGTTATTATGGAATGATAACACATTTAGACCACAATATCGGTCTTTTAATCGGGCAGTTGCAAACCGCAGGCCGGTTGGATAATACTGTAATTATCTTTACAGGTGACCAGGGGCTTGCAGCAGGAAGTCACGGCCTGCTTGGAAAGGAGAACATGTATGACCACAGCATCGCTTCACCTTTGATTCTAAGCGGACCGGGGATAACCCGGGGGGGACGAAGCCTCGCTATGAGTCATCACACAGATCTTTTCCCCACTATATGTGACCTCGCCGGAATTGACCGTCCGAATTCCGCAGCAGACGGTTTTAGTCTTTTACCCGTAATTCAGGGTGATAAAGAAAAAGTCAGGGATGCTGTTCTATGCGAGTTTTGTGTACCGCGGGCTCGCAACGGCAAATTGTTCCAGGTCCAGCGGGCAGTGAGGACCGAAAAATGGAAGCTCATGTGGTATGCTGAAAGCAATATGTATCAGCTTTTCGATTTGGAACGGGATGCCGACGAGTTAGTCAATCTCCTTGCCCCCTGGCGACTGCGGCACTGGCGCCTTGCGGCTAACGATCCGAAATATTTTACATGGGAAAAAAACCGGTGGGCACCTGTTGACTTCAGGCCGGAATACACTCATAAACAGGTCATGGATACAGCGGTGAAGTTATGGGAGAAGATGATAGAGCTAATGGACCAACAGGGTGACCCCCTTCCTCCCGAACAACGCCCTGCCCGCCCAGTAGATCCGGATACTTCAACAGCCGGGGCATTGGATTAAAAATGCAAAAAAAGCCGGTTCATACAAAAAGTGCGAACCGGCTCATTGATAGTAAATAGTCATCGTTACTTATTGTTTCTTTTGATCAGACCTGCCAAACCTAAGCACAGCAGAGAAATTGTAGCAGGTTCCGGCACGGTAACAACATCCGACCATTCAGTCCCTAACATCAGTTCGTCAAACTGGACGTACTCCTGATAGTTGGAATCAAAGTTCTCTATATAGAAGCCACCCCTGATCATGGAGGTGGTGCTGCCCAGCAAATGACCGTATGTTGTCAGTGCCGGGGTATCTCCAGCTTCGTTTAAGGATTGAGGGTTGGCCCATGCTGTTAGACGCTCTTTGGTGCCGTCAGAATTATATTCGATTTTAGCAACAACAAAGTAAGTGGTATTGTCGGCGACATCCGATAAAAGCGTAGAATTGACCATTACACCTGTTTCATCCCTGTGCCTTACCACAAGATCAACTTTGCTGCCGTCACCATGAAAACCAAATAAAGCGCCATAAAATTGCGTTCCATCAAATGCATTCCCTGCAATAGACTGAGAAAAACCCATCATAGAGTTAATGTTAAGGTTTCCGCTCAGGTTGTCGGCCCTTACGAGTCCACTCATATAGTAAACATTGCTGCCTGTGTAGGAATCCATCGTTCTACGGGCCCAACTGACGTCACTTGATATCCCGCGGGCTCGCACATTTCCTCCTATTACCTGGTTTAATCCATACGAAAGACCTGCAAGATCGGTAGGTCCGATATAAGCATTGGTTCCTGTGTTAGTTGAATTTCCTTCCCATACGTTGGCGGCACTCCAGCCAACGATGGGACCTCCGGCAACGTCTTTATTGTTTCCGTTGGTGAAATCACGAAAGAAGCTGCCGGCGTTGTACTCCCCGTTCAGCTTATCATTTGCGCCATTATCCACATTCGCGTTCAAAAAGGGATCATACGCAATAAGCCCGGCGTAAACACTGGTAGCACATAAAAGCACGATGAACAAAACTAAGACATGAAATTTAGACTTTCCACTGCAACTTTTCATAACCACACTCCTCTCAGATTAAACAAAATTCAATTTAAAACAGTAATTTGACTTAAATTATTAAAGAAACGACAAAAAAACCATATCAATCAAACAAATTAATTATATCAATCTAAATTGATCTGTCAACAAAAAAATACATTATGTAAAAATAGCTGGAATGTAGGCAAGTTCTATACAAATAGTCTTTTTTCTGTATTTATTGTGATATTTGATTTTTGAAAATTAATCAACTATCCCTGCCTTATCCGCAATAGCTCTTGCTCAAGAGTATAATAATGATAGATATCCTATGTGCATGTTGGCTTTAGAATAGCCGTTTCTTTGGAATAAAGCCTAACATCCAATGCACAAGAAAAAGCCCCGGCTGGCTTTGACCAACCGGGGCCTGAAATACTAATTGCAAAACCGAAAGCTGTTATTGTGCGGCACCGTCCTGTGTTCCGGGTGCAGCCGCCTGCCTGAGACCTTCCAGCTTCGCCCCGGCATAGACATTGACATTGGTATTATCGGTTTTGGGATAGTTGCTCCTTGCAATAGCTATAGCCTGGTCAACCGTAAGACCGCCTCTGTCATCGAGGAGGTAAACAAAACTCTCATACGCATCTGTCCACTGTTTAGCCAAAGCGTAGTAGTTCGCTTCACCTGTCCTGTTGGCAATCTCGGTGTCTATGTTAGCAAGCTCTTCAGTGGTCGGCGGCACGTCAGGGTTCTGCCTGACAGTTGAGAGAGCCTGGTCGAGGGCGTTGACGTAAGTGTCGTCGGTGTCATCAAGTACGCCCACGATCTCCTGCAGCCTTTCGAGGTCCTCGTTGCTGAGGCGAACCGCTGTTGCAATAAAGTACCTGTCCTGTGCGGAGTAAACAGCCGGTTCATAATCGACCAGCAGCGAGCCGAGCAGACCCTCAAGCCCCGGGAACTGCTGCGTGATGGCTTCAACCGCTTCGAGGTCCACATCCTGTCCCGGTTCGGGCAGCGGCGGGTCGCTGGCAAGTGCAAGCACCCATGCGTCGGGAGTTCCGCCGCGGAGTACATAGTCACCTCCAAGCCCTGTATCCACGAAGTCAAAGCCTGCAAGATCCGTTGCGCCTGGCAGTTTGTCGAACGCCATTTGCAGTGTTTCAGCCTGGCGTGAAACAAGCTCAAGCCTTCTGATGGTGTTGGTTTTACCGTTTTCTTCACCGATAATATCGAGGAATTTTTTGCCCAATTCAACTGTATCCTGCGAATCGATCACAACACCGCCGCCGTTGCTTTGGACCGCTGAATTGACTGTGATCGTTCCGCCCGGGTTTGCGCTTTCGATGTAAACAGCGATATCGAATGGATCGCCCGGGTCCTTTGCCGGCAACGGGGTGTCGAGCAGTTGTGCGCCGGGCCTGTCGTCAACCGAGCCGTCCTGGTAGTAAGTTCCATTTGCGGTTATGGTAGTTCCGGAACCTATATTTATATTAGTGTTCTGGCTGCGGATAACCACTGCGGCCTTTAGGGTATCCGTTCCGTCGTAAGGCAGAGTTACACCAGTTCCAGCAAGGTGATCCGAGCTGCCTATTATATTGGCGTTATCAAGATTGGCGAAACCCTTGGTCGTAATCGGGCCGGTAGCCTGCATTGTAACACCGCCGCTGTTTGACATCATCAGCCCGCCGGGGTTTCCAGCTCCATCTTCACCAAAGTTTTGGCCGAACTGGCTCTCGCCGCCGAATGTTTCCGTTCCTACAGTGACGCTTCCGCCCTGGATAAGAACATTGCCTTCACCGGCAGCCTGAACGCCGCTGGTCCAGTTTTCACCGTCGTTAACCACAAACCCGCCGGCTGTGGTTATCGCGCCAAGCTCGGTAGTTGCCTTGTTGTTTACGGCTATATCATCCATATCAAGCTGATCGGACTGAAGCAGCAGCCATCCGTCGGTGTCAATGTTTACCCCGGCACCCTGTGTAAGAGAGCCTGTTCCATCGCTGACACCGCCCATGTCCTCGTCGGCCTTGACAACCGTGTTACCGGTCGAGTTTACATTTCCGCCGAGGAATACGTCATTGCCGCCTGTTGTGTTTATGTCACCTTTTGTATTTACGTCACCGTTGATGTCAACATTTTGCTGAGCGTTTACATTGAGTTTCGCTGCAACAGGGTTGACGTCGATGCTTTGGACATCAATGTTGTCGCCTTTCATGTTAAGGCCGCCGGCATTATTCTTGGTTATGGAGTTGTTCGCAAGCAGGTTGCCGGTTCCGGCATCAAAGTTCTGTGTCGCTCCGCCGTCGGCTTTGACAACACCTTCGAGAATAATACCCGAAGCCGCGATGATATTTTCACCAGGTGTTATATCGCCGCCGGAACTTTTTATGGTAACCGCTTCAACGACGTTAACGTTTCCGTCAACATTCACGCCTGCGTCACCTTTAATTGTAAGGTTGCCGCTGCCGCTCTTTTTAACATTCTTCTTGGCGTCCACAGAACCAGGTACGGCACCGATTATCTGCGAAGCCGCTCCATCCATTATTATGTCATTGTCAATTGTTACGTTGCTTCCTTCGATGTTTCCGGCAACGTTATTAATTACGCCCTTAATGTGAACATCGCCTGTAGCGAGCAGGTTGTCTTCTGCGTCAAGGTCGCCTTCGATATCCAGGTTGCCGGTCTGAACGTCAACTTCATCTGCAAGCATATTTGTCATGCCTGCTTTTAAGGTCAAATCGCCTGCGTTGTTCTTAGTAACAGTTTTATTTGTCATCAGGTTGCCTGCACCTGCGTCGAAAACCTGGTTTGCTCCGCCGTCTGCGATGACGGGACCGCTCAGCATCAAACCGGAACCGGTTACTGCATCGCCAGCCAAATTGATATTGCCCGCGGCGCTCTTAACTGTCGCAGCCGCAACCGCATGAAGGTTGCCGTCGATATTGACTCCGGTGTCACCCATAATAGTAAGATTACCTGCGACAGTTTTCTTGACACTCTTCTTGGCGTCAACGCTTCCAGTGCCGCCGGATATATACTGTGACGAACCTGCGTCCATTTTTACTTCGCCGTCTAACACAACACCAACTCCCTCGACATTGCCCTTGGCAACGAGGTCACCCTGGACATTTAATTGTCCTGTCTGGATGTCAACATCGTCGGCGAGCAGGTTTTGGGTGCCGGCCGTAAGGTTCAGGCCGTCACTTGCCGGGGCCTGCTTTGTTATAGTGCCCTTTGCATCGACCGTGCCGGCGGTAGCTTCGATGGTCTGGTCGCCTGCTCCAACCAGCTCGACATTTTGATTCAGGGTGACATCCTGCGCCGCAACTACATCGTTGTGGATAATTATCGTGTTAGTCGATGCTGAAATATCAATGCTGCCGGCGTTGGACTTGACCAGCCCTTTTGCCTCGACGTTACCGAGATTGTCGCTGCTGCCTGCAAGGTCATGGTCCGCTTTCAAAGAAAGATCATTTCCCGCGGTCATACTTCCCTCAAGCGTCAGGTCATTACCGGCACTTAAGGTCGTACCCGCACCGTTGACGGCAAAGGTATCGCTTTCAAGGGTAAGATTGTTATCCGCTTTGGCATTGCCTTTGAGCGTAATGGTATTACCCGCCGCGCCGAGTGTCAGATTACCGCCGCTTTCGATATCCTTTGCAGCAGTCATTGCACCCGCGCCGTCGCTTGCGCCTGCAAGGTCATAGTCGGCCCTTACAGTCAGGTCACCGGATGAAGTCACTTTATCAAGCAGCCAGACTTTGTTGCCGCCAGTCAATTCACCGCCATTTGTAAGGACTTCGGTAGCCATCTTAAGATTATTACCGGCCTTTACGTTGCCTTTAAGGAAAGTAACAGGGGCGTTAATATCAACATCGCCGCCTGCTTTAAGCTCGCCGCCCTTTTGGGTAATGCCGATACCTGCCGAAAGCGATATGTCGCCCGAAGTTGAACCGGTGTCAATTCCGCCGACAGTAATAAGCTTGCCTGCGTCGATTTCGACCGAACCGCCGCTGGTTTCAATAGTGTCGGTCGAGGCTCCGAGCATTTTGAAGCTGCCCGTCTGTGCGGTAGCTTTGAAAGTTGTGCCGCCTGTCGCCGGTTGTGTAAGGTCCAGTTTGTTATCCGCCAGGTCTTCCATTGTTATTGAATCATTTGCCAGCAGCGTAATATTTGTACCGGCTGCAAGACCTTCAAGCGTCTGTTCGGCTATTTCGAGATCGCCCGGTGCAGTGGATATATCAAAATCAACTCCGGGGTCCTCGTCGGCTGCATCGCCGCCTGCTGCCGCGCCGTCTCTTATAAGAATATTATCGGGATCGAACAGGGTCATGCCTGTCTTGCCGTTTGCGGCCATTGTGCTGACCGAACCGTCAAAGACCATGCCCTTCTTGCCGGATATCTCTATAAATCCGCCGTCGCCGGATTCCGTGCCGCCCTTCGCAGAGGCGTCGCCGTAGAACCATGTCGCCTCGTCTGCCCAGACGATGACCTTCCCGCCGTCACCGTTCTCGGTCGCGTCTGCGGCTATCTTCGCGTCTTTGCCGACGTATGTCTTTTCAGCGGTGGGCGTCTCGCCTTTGCCCTGGAAGTCGCCGCCTATGAGAACTTCGCCGCCGCCTTTGGCGCCTGAGGCCTCTACAACCGCCCCGCTGCCGATAGCGACCTGGCTGCCGAGCATTTTTATCTGACCCGCTTTGCCCTTATCGCTGTTGGCCTCAATTGTTCCCTTGTTCGTCACGCGGGAACCCTGGGCCCTTAACTCAACGCTTCCGCCTTTGCCGTTTCCTGCAGAAGCGGACAATTTGCCTTTATTGACAATCGCATTTGAGAATGCGTCGCCCGCTGCAAGAACGATCTTGCCGCCCGCAGCGTCTATCCGGCCGGCGTTCTTAACGCCGCTTTTAACCGTATCGGTATCTGCGGCAACTTCGATCTTGATGCTGCTGTTATTTGCAAGGAAAACCTTGTCTCCCGCTGCAAGCAGCACATAGCCGTCCGGGCATGAAATTGTGCCGTTGTTTATAACCTCTTTACCTATAAGGTGGGCCTTAACAGCCTGTATCCGGCCGTTGTTAATGACGCTGCCGTCACCGCCCATAAACCGCATGTTGCCGCTCAGGAAGTCCTGGTTGCTGATATTCAAGCCGGAAAGGACGAGCTGATTGACATTGAAAGACGCGCCCTGACCGGTTATCACCCCTGCCGGGTTAACAAAGTATACAATACCGTTTGCATTGACCGTTCCGTTAATAAGCGTCGGGTTGGCAGACAGTATCCTGTTAAGCGCCGCGGCGCTTGCGCCAGGCTGGATAAAATTCACTATCTCCTTGCCGCTGATATTGAATTTGCTGTAGTTATAAATCGCCTTGTGAGTGTGCTGAGTAATAGTCGTTGTATTCCCGCTCTTGCTGAAAGTCATATTACCATGCACAGCCTGTGGATTTTCCGGTCCGGCCAGCGCAATCGAAACCGGAATGTTCACCACCAAACAAAACGCGAGGAAGTGGATCAACGAAACTTTAACTGCTCTTTTAACTTGTTTTTTTAACCTTCTCATATTTGTCACCCCTGTAAAAAAGTTAATTATTAATCGTTCCCTGATATACTAAACAATTACCAGCGGACCAGGAAGTTGAAGCTCCATCTGCCGTCACCACTATCGGTCTCGGTCACACTCGTAACCGGTATGCCGTAGTAGATGCCCGCCACGCTTTCTTTATATTCTGTCACGATTCCGAGCCCGAAAGACATAAGGTCCTGCGACCTGTCCTCGCCGGGCACCGGGTCGAGTATTCTCGTATTCGCGTAATCGAAGAACGGCGCCAGTGCGAGCCTGTCGGGGAATGTTCTCCGCCTCGGGCTGCCGTCTTCCGGCACCGGGTTCCATTTTGCCATGAAGTCATGTTCGTACTGTATCGAAGCGATAAAACCGCCGTCTGCGACGATCTGCTCCTCGTCATACCCGCGAACAGTGTAAAGACCGCCGAAAGGAGTCATCTTCGCAGGCACAAGCCTGTCGTTGGGCAGTATCCACCTGCCGGACGCGAGGAAGCGGTGAATTTTATCCCTGTCGCAATAGCGCGACCATGTACCGTTAATTGTGTGAATGTCAAATGTCGAATCGGCATTGGTCCTTGCGTCACCGAAGAACTGGTCGGACGAGCCTCCGATATTCCGCTGCCAGTTATAAGATATCGAAACGTTTTCCATCTCGGTTGACTTGTAAACGTCGATACCCATGCCCCAAAGCACCATTTCCACGTCGGTTGGGATACCAAGCGAAGGAGTTACCTCGCTCTTTTCACGTGAAAGCGAAGAAGTGACGTCAAAGAACCAATCGCCCTTCTGCATGAAATTGTACCTGAGAACCGCCCCGGCAAAATCGCCCTGTCCCCGGAAGTTGAACCCCGCAGCCGAGTCCGGGCTGATATCGAACTCACTGTGGCCTGCGTAAAGATTCATCCTCAGCTTCGGGCTCCAAAGCGGGAAATCATAGCTTAGATACATCGAGTAGTTGTCGTTAATGTCCGAGTCTATCGGGCTGGTCCAGACGAAAGACGCCCTGTCGTCCCTGCCGGTCAGGTTCGTATTGACAACCCCGACCCGCGGGTTCCATTTACGCTCATCCGTTCCCGAATTGTCGATCTGGAAAAAGAAGTTCCACGGCGAAGTTTCGTATATGGAATACTCAACGGCAATGTCGTTCGGCTCCTGGCCGCGGGTGATTATCGCCTCGACATACCTGTCCGGATTCAGATTAAGCAGGTCGAGAAAATCGTCAAGCTCCTTTTCATTGATCGTCTTGCCCGGCTGGGGCGGTGACCATTCAAATAAAATGTCTTCCCTGAGATATGAACGCTCCTTGAGCTCCGTAGGCATTTCCGGGTCACCGGTAATGCGGTATTTCGTTGCCTGCAGGTTATCTACCTTCGATTCGAGCACCGCCACTACCAGTTTCTGGTCCTTCAGCGCAAGCTTTCCGTCCTGCATCATTGTCGTATCTTCAGGCACATATACATATATGCCGACATACCTTTTGCTGCGGTAAACGTCAAGGAAGTACTCGGTCAGACCGCGAATTGTCCTTGCCGAAACCTCAATTGCCCCGTCGCCGCGTTTTTCAATCAACTTATGAATCGCGGTAAGATCGTAAACCATGCCCTGCTCGATCGCCTGGGCTGCAGGCATATCCGAACTGTTGTAATACAAGGGCAGATTTACGATAAGCTCACGGTCGCTTACCAGCGTGTTGCCCGTTATAACCATCTCGCTTACCATCAGCTTATCCGAGGTGTCCTCGGGCAGCCGGTCGGCGATGTCCAGTTCCATATCCACAGCCGCAATCTCGGCATCTATATCAGCAAGCAGGTTTTCGTATTTTGAAAGTATCTGCGCCTCCTGCTGGAGGAACTGCTCGGTTTTGCGGTCATGCTCGGCCTTGAGCTGCTCAAGCTTATCAGGCTGACCAGCCAGCTCAGCTCTTTGCTGCTTGTACTGCTGCTCATAGCTTTGGATATCCTCCCGAAGCTGTTCGAGCTTAACCTGCATCTCGCTTTTAACGTTCATTTTCCTGTCGACGAGCTTTGCAAGCTTTTGCCGATACTCGCCGTTGAGCCTTCGTGAGGGATAATCAGGGCGTGCTTCGAGTTTCTCTTCCCGCTCCTTGGCCTCCTTGAACTCTTCCATCGTCTGCGCCGCACCTATACGCTGTTCGATACGGTCAAGCAAACTGTCAATCTCTTCATTGCTGCCGTTGGCTTGTGTACCATAAGCAAAACAGTAAACTGACGCAATAATCGCGCATACAAAAATCCATTTAAAAGAATTATCCATTTTGTCCTCCATAAACTGTAATTTGAGAACCGCTCCATGAAACATTAAACTGCCCGTTAATACTAATACCCTTTTATATACTTCCTTAACAAAATACTAAGGTCACATTCCCTGCTTAAATCACCCTCCTGACAACATAAATCCGCTGTTCAATATACATTATTCTAACCCTATAATAAAGTAAATTATCCTGTATATCCAGTTTTTTTTGTTATTTTTTAGCTTTTTTGATACTGATAAGCATGTTTGTTAATTAAAAACCGAACCTGATTCGCCTCAAAAATATACAAAACTACCTTTCTGTGTCATAAACATGCAGATTATAGGACTATTAACGATTCTTACAGTAATATGCCATCTCAAAATAAATGATAAATATTGTCTAACCGCTGGGCAACATATTATAAACGACAAATAAGTACTGAATTAACAAAATTGCTGAATATGCGTACATCGAGATGAATTGGAGAAGGAAATTGCCCGCTTCGTTAAGTGGCATAATACGGACCGCTGCCATGAGGGCGTGTTTCCTGTCTTCTGTTTCCTGTCTTCTGTGTTCTGATTCCTATCCCCTATAACCTAAAACCTATAACCTAAAACCTATAACCTATAACCTATAACCTATAACCTATAACCTATAAACTGCCCTTAGCGGCTTTGCGCGATAATAAAAAAACACCGCCCGTCGACAGTACAAAAAACACCGTAAGACTGAAAATATCAATGCAGTTCGCGCATACAAAACAGCAGATAAAAGATTTCATCGTTATGGCCATAGAAATTCTTCAATAGTTTTATGCTTTTAGGAAAAGGCTTGAGAGTTGACAAAGCTTGGTGTATATTGCTTAAGTTTGGTGAGGTCTGGGCATATTTTTGGGGTATTTAATAATATACTATACACCGCAGAGGCGCAGAGACCGCAGCGAAGTAGTTTTTTTAGAGGCTTTGACCACGATGCTGGAAAATGACATTACCGCAATAATTATCGGATGCGCGATAGAGATTCACAGGCAGCTCGGACCGGGGCTGCTGGAATCGACTTATGAAGAATGCTTGTGTCATGAACTTCGTCTCGCAGGTTTGAATTTTAAGAAACAGTTAAAACTGCCGGTTGATTATAAAGGCGTCAAACTCGACTGTGGTTACCGGGTCGATATATTGGTCATGGACAAGGTTATAGTTGAGCTAAAGGCTGTCGACCGCATAATCCCCATATACGAGGCTCAGCTTTTGACCTATCTGAAACTGAGCGGCTGTAAGGTTGGGTTGATGATTAATTTTAATGTGAGTGTGCTTAAGAGAGGCATAAAGCGAATAGTGAATGATTTTGATGAAACCTCAGCGGCCTCTGCGCCTCTGCGGTGAGTCAAAATGGGTTTTTGTAAGCTCCTTAGCGAAGATCGAAGTGTTAAAAGTTAATTAAACAACCTGCGTGATTAAGTGGTTCTGAAAGCTAAGAAGTAAGTATTATTATCGAAACTTTGTCCAATCAACATCGTCGGGTACACGGTAATCAAGAAAATCACAAAATCTTTTGATGAAATTTATGTTATCTTCTTTTTGGTCTTTTTTCAATATCAAATTACTGTTTAGCTATAGCTTCTATATCGGAATACAATGGGCAATTGAATTTTTCTATGTGATCTCTAATACTTTCTCTTGCTATAGTATCAGCTTTTTGCGAAGCTTTATCTGAAATGATATCAGTTGAAGGCTATCCCATTGGTGAATAATGGTATAAGGTACGAATTATTTGTTCTGGGCTTATAATAAAGGCTCTTGCCAGAAAGAATGCGGCTGTAATACCAAACAAAATTGTACAAAATTTTAAGAATTTATTTAGTTCCATTTCAAAACCACAATTTTCTTAATTGCCTGTAAAGAAATGCCCAGACCTCACCAAACGCTCATAATATACACCAAAGGTCTCTACTTATCAAGCATTTTCCCAAAAACAAAAAAACCCTCACCCCCGAACTACAAAAACGCCCCCATATTTCAACGCAAAAACTTCCAACCCTCTATTGCCTGGTGCCTAATTCCTGTTTCCTGATTCCTGTCTTCTGTGTTCTGATTCCTATCCCCTATAACCTATAACCTGTAACCTATAAACTGATTCCCGC
>CAZVPF010000027.1:0-38786 GCA_964628195.1 uncultured Pirellulales bacterium
TTTATACAAACTTTGCGACGCGGATTTTGTTTACGAGTATTTTAAGGACGACCCGGTTGTGCGGATAATGACGGCGCTTCAGCCGGGCTCTGTGATAGATCCTGCGCCGATAATAGAGATGGCTGAGACGACAGGTACGGGTCCGCTTGATTTCAGCACGTGGGAGCAGACACGCAACAGCGCCTGGTGGGTTTACAACGCTTATTCGTGGCGTGTCAGCATGAAGATAATCGACAGGGTAAAGGAGTACGCCGAAAAGAACGATAAGAATATGCTGATACTTCTGAGCTACCCGGAGCCTTCAGTTCGGGAAATATGCGAAGGCAAGGACAGGGACGAGCAAAGTTATCTTGACTGGCACCCGAAGAGTTTCAGGGACTATGTGGTCTCGAAGGGGCTGCGGCTGGTGGATGTGCTTGACGATCATCTTAATGAGTTCAAGCAGTTCAGGTTAAGTGCCGAGGAGTATACTTCGAGGTATTATATCGGCCATTACAACCCGCGAGGAAACCACTTTTTCGCTTTCGCGATAAAGGACAGGCTTATCGAGTGGCTCGACCCGAAGCCGCCTGCGTACAGGGACGATAAAGAGAATTTGATCCGTTTTGAGGGGTATTTGCCCGGTTAACTATGTGTTGGAGGTGTTATGATGCGTTGTTTAATTATTTTCTGCCTGGCCTGTTTTTCAGTTCCGGGGTTTGCGGTAATCAGCGGTGACATTTCCGGTGACGGTTCGGTTACGATGACCGACCTGCTTGATTTTTCGCTGAACTGGCTGGACTGGAACCAGTGTACGGTGATTATTGCCGGGGATGTGAACGGAGACTGCAGGGTTGACGGTGAGGATTTTTCGATAATAGCGGCCCAGTGGCTCGACAGCAGCGAGGGTTCGGTTGAGTACCCGCTTTTGAACCGCAGTTTCGAGTCTCCGCAGCTTAGCAGCGGCAATACATATTATTCGGGCGTGCAGGGATGGGGGACGGTCGGTACGGTAGGTACGACTTACCTGAACCCTTCGACGCCGTCGACACCGTGCCCGGACGGTGAGCAGTACGCGTGGGCGAACCTTACCGAGTTTCATTTGTTCCAGCAGGTGGGGACGATACAGCCGGATACGTGGTACACTTTTTCGGTAGATGTGTTTCCGCTTGTCGACAGCACAAACAACAAGGCGGATATTGTTATAGAGGAAACGGACGACTGGGTCGCGATATTGGCTGGTAAGTATTATCATCCCGTATGGGAGCCGGGGCGGGAGGATTTCCAGATGCCGCCGCAGCAGTGGACCAACGTTACGGTATCGTTTAACAGCGCGGATTATTCGCACCTTTACGGTCATAACATGCGGGTGCGGGTTTACGGGCACCGGATGGCGGTGGACAACGCGCGGTTTTATGTGGGGACGGAGGGAAGGACGTATTATGTAAGCTCTTCGCAGGGCAGCGACCTGAACGACGGGCTGAGCGAGGGAGGCGCGTGGGCGAGTTTTAATAATGTAAACAGCCTGCAGCTTGGGCCGGGGGATAAGGTGCTGCTCAAACGGGGGGACGTGTGGACGCAGGAGCTGCATTTGACGGGAAAGGGTGCCGAGGGCAAGTATATCGAGCTGGGGGCATACGGCAGCGGAGACCGGCCGAGGATAGTAAGGTCGGATAAGGCTTACGACAAGTGTATCGTTATCGAGGGGCCGAGTTACTGGAAGATAAGCGATATGGATTGCAGGAACGCGAAGCTGGGTCTTTACCTGAGGTATGACCTCGATTACTACAACAGCGATGTGACGGTGAGCAATTGTTATTTTAAGGATATGGACAACACGGACGTCAATCCGGCGGACCATAATTATGAGCTTGCGTGGTCTACGGGGATATGGCTTGGCGGACGGGCCAGCGCGTTCGATCCGGATCATAACATCCTGTCGGGTCTTACGATAAGCGGGTGCGGGTTTGAAAACTGTACGACGGGGTTCGGGACGAACTGGTATTTTCCGCCTGTATATTACAGCAGGCTTACGAATTTTACGATGGAGGACTGCTGGGCGACGGGGATACTTAACGGTATTATTCATTTGAACCATACGACGGGCGGTACGGTCAGCCGGTGCAGGATGCTGGGCGGGGGTGGTTACTTCGAGGACGGAGTAACGGCGGGTTTCATGCAGGACTGTGAGAATGTGACTATTGATGACTGCGAGTTTGCATATATGACCCGGGACAACTGCCCGGATGGTGTTGGGTTTGATTTTGAGGGGGGAAATATTAACTGCACGTTCAGCAATAATGTTATTCATGACTGTCACGGTGCGGCGGTGCTGGTGATGACAGGCGGGGCGTCGGTTGACAACTCGGGTATAAGGATCGAGGACTGCACTTTTTATAACAACGCGCTGGATGCCTGGGACAGCGGGAACGCTTATGAGATGAAGTGCCATGACAGCGATAATTCGGGATGGCTGACTAATGTTGGGCTGTATCGCAGTGCGGCGGGGAGCGGGTGGCTTTCGAGCAGGTGGCAGAATTTTGTGCAGACTGATGTGCGGGAAGAATATTATTCGTCTGTTTCCGGGAGGGCTTCGAGCTGGGAGTTCAATGATTATACGGACCTGGAGGGATGGAACGGATTTAATCAGTGGGACAGTAATACTGTCAGCGACGGTGTGCTTTACGGGCTTTCTACCGGCGATGATCCTTATGCGCATAGTTCGCCGACCTGGGTGAACGTTCATGAGTATCGGTATTTGCGGCTGCGTATGAAGCAGTCGGCGGGCAGTGCGGGCCAGGTGTTTTTCGTTACGGAGACCGACGGTGTTTGGAACGAGGCGAAGTCTATCGTTTTTGATATTACTGCTGATTATGAGTTTCATGAGTACGTTATAGATATGCGGGAGTGTGAGGCTTATAAGGGTGTGGTTACGCAGGTCAGGCTTGATCCGACGATGAGCGGCGGCAGTATGATGGCGATCGATTATGTGCGGTTCAGCGGGCAGTAACGGCGCGGGGCTGTTTCGGCTGGTGTTTTATTTTGAGGTGATCTCGATTTTTTCGGCGGCGGGGGAAGTTTGGGTGCATTTTATTTCGGCTGGGTGGTGGAGCCTGCCTTTGAGGCTCTTGCCGTCTGATTCGAGCTCGATGTTTATTATACCCTTGGGTGTTACGACGGAACCTTTGCAGTACTTGAGGGATGAGGGTACGGGGTTGAAATTGAAAGTTTTCCAGCCGGGCGCAGTGGGTGCCGGTCCGAGGAGGTAACGCTGCAGTGCCCATGTTCCGAGGCCGCCCCATGCGTGGCAGAAGCTGAGGGTGTTGCCGTCCTGTCGGTCGATCGGGAGGCTGCCGTCGATGTTGATCATTTCGAACAGGGTGCTGTGGCCCTGGTTGCGTATCAGTGAGGTGTAGCGTTTGAACAGTTCGAGTGCGTTTTGGGTGTCGGCGTATTTCAGCCTTGAGGCGAATTCGTAGGCGTTTGCGAATGGCCAGATGTTGTTGTTGTGCAGGTTGTTTACGTTCGGCGGCGGTGCGACGTTGATGCTGCCTGAGGGGGTCCAGTGGAGGTTTTTGAGGCTTTTGAGTATTCTTTCAGCCATGGCGGGGTCGAAAGCGTTTGATTCGAGGGCCCAGCAGGTTGAGACGAGGTCTGAGTGGGAGCCGCAGCCGTTGTTTTTAATGTTTATGGCGAGTGTATTGTATTTGGGGTTGTAGAGGTTTTTTGTTACGTAATCGAGCAAATGATTTTTGATTTTCCGGGCGGATTTGGCTTTTTCCGGCTGGTCGAGGTGGTTGAAGAGGTTTTCGAGTGCGGCAAGGCCGTTCAGTGCGGAGGTTTGGATGCCGGGCAGTACGCTGCCGTCGAAGTTGAAAGTGTACATCCATGTTGCCGAGCCGGGGATGTATTTATCTTCGCCACTGGCGAGTTTGTTCCGGCACCATTCGAGGAAGAAGTTAAGTGTGTATTTCAGGAACTTTTCGGGCAGTGAGTTTCCTGTGTGGAGTATGTATTCCCAAAGTGCGGTTACGATCCAGAAGCACCATTCGGGAAGGAGCTGGCGGGTTGAGCCGCTGCCGGGGAATGCGCCGTGGTCGGCGCAGGCGACGTGCTGGCCGGACAGGAGGATGTAAAGGCTGTTCAAGATAGGGGAATTGTCTGTGAAGTTGTAGTACCAGCACAGGGCGCTGGGACGTAGGTCTCCGCCCCATATTTCGCGGTCTCGGCGGCATCCGTCCCATTGCACGTATCCGTTTGCGAATGGGGGATAGACGGGGATGTAGCTCTGGTCGCCGGGCTGGGTGCAGAGGTGGACGGTGTCGAGCCCCATTTTCCAGCCGGTGTTTATAATGTCGAGGTCGCAGTGAAAGCTGCCTGCGGGTATTTCGGGGAATTCGCTTGGGATAAGCTCGATTGATTTGATTTCGACGTTTTGGCCTGAGTTGTTTATGAGTTTAAGGTAGCGGAAAGCATGGGTGTTTGGGCTGAAATATTCGGGTTTATCGGTTAAATTGCGGCTGCCTATGGCGGAAGTTACGCAGCAGCTTGGCCAGTTTACGGCTTTTTGAGGGGGGTTTTGGGCGTAAAGGTCGAACAGCCGCAGGTCCGATGCGAGCTGGTAGTCGATTTGGCCGGAGCCGGAGATTTGCAGCCAGCCGGTCTGTTTGGCGGTCCAGTCGAGTATGATTTCGCTTTTTGGCTGGATATTGAAAGGTGCCGAGAAGGCTTTTTGGGCTTTGCTGGAACCTTCCATCAAGTTTTCCGGGGTTTTAGGCCTGTTGTTACCGTATATATTCATTATAAAGTGTTTCCTGAAAGATATATCAAAGCAAACATTTCAATATATGCAAAGTACAGGTTAAATAAAAGCAAAATCGGTTAAAAAGAGCAAAATTAGTGGATTTCCTTAGTTTTGCGTTTATTTTGTCAACAGTGTTTTTGTGCGTCTTTATCAGTTAATTTTTATTTGCTCTGTATTATGGACAATAAAAATCTTATAAAAATAAAAAAATTGGAAGATTTTGTTGGAAGGTTCCGACAATAGTTGATAGAATGATAACTGGAACGTTCCGGCAGGCCGGAACAGCTAACTTAAACAAGGGTTAGAAAATGGCACCAAACGAAACCAAATCAGTGAGCATCGTTGAGATCGCCGAGCACCTGGGAATTTCCAAAACAACAGTGGGGTATGTTCTTGCCGGCCAGGCGAAGAAGAGGCGCGTGGCGGATAAGACTGCGAAGAAGGTACTTGACGCGGCTGAGGAGCTTAACTATGTTCCGCATTTGTGGGCGAGGAACCTTGCTCGGCAGAAGACAGGTGTAATCGGTATGGTCATAGGCGGTTACGAATATGACTGGCCTGCGGATGTAATGGGCGGGGCGCTGCCTGCTCTTGAGAGCCGGGGCTATTTACCGATGACATCGATTCACCTCTGGGACCCAAAGCGTAACGAGAGCGAGCTTATGCTTTCGCTTGAGAGGCGTGACGAGGGAATTATCTGTCAGCCCATTCCTCAGTCGGTATCGAGCTACGAGGAAGTATTGAGGCATAATATTCCGCTTGTGTTCATAGCTGATACACTTGAGGACATGCCGAATATCAGCTATGTTGCGTGGGACTGCGCACCTGCGGCGAGGCGGGCGGTAGAGCATCTTATACAAAGCGGCAGAAAACGTATCGGTTTTATCGGCAGTGAGCTTATTGTAACAAAGCTTGTGCGCGACAGGTACCAGGCTTATAAAGACGCTCTTGAAGGGGCGGGGCTCGAATTTGACGAGAACCTCGTTAGATGGTCGCCTTTGTATGACTGGGTGGGGTGGGATTCGCTTCACGGGGGCAAGCAGAATATTCCTCAGAACGGTGATTTCAATGTTATCAAGACCCTGGAGTCGCTGATGAGTTCGCGGGGCGGTTCGCCTGACGCCTTGTTTTTTCCGCATGACAGTTTGGCGATAACCGCTTACAGGGCGCTTGTTAAAATGGGTATCAGGGTGCCGGACGATATCGCACTTATGGGTATGGGTGATGTTCCTTTGTCCGATGATATCGCAGTTGGTCTTTCGACAATAAGAGAGCCGCTCGAAGAGATAGGCAAGGCCGCGGCAGAGGTGATTATAGAGCTTATTAAAAACCCGCAAAAGGCGCCGATTAACCGTCTTATTGCAGGTAATGAACTGAAAATACGAAAAACCACCGCGGGAGTAAGCGGTGACATTCGAACCCTTTAACTTCGGAGGATCTGGAAATGAAAAAATGTTATGTTTTGTTATTAGTCTGCTGTTTGAGTGTTCTTTTGACAGCGGCGGTTCCGGAAAGAGCGGCAGTTACGAGGAACCTTGACCCTGAAGGCGGGGCCGGCTGGCTTTGGTTTATGCAGGACCAAGCCGACTGGAGCGGATATACAATTGGTCCGGTCACTTACTGGGGCTGGGGGAACAACGGCAATGACGTTGACGGTGACGGCAATATAGACGATGCCGATTACAAATGGCTTGCGGACGCGAAGTGGGGCGACTTTAACGGCGACGGTATTGACGATAAAGTAATGATCGTTCCGATACCATACTGGCCTGGACACCCGACCGGTACGCCGGGAGATCTTGCAACGATGCAGCTTGCTGTAACATACAGCATTGACAACGGTGACGGGACCGTTGATTATGTTTCACCTGTTGGTGTTTTCGCACCTGAGGGTGACAATTGCCTTGAGTGGGCGTGCTGGGGGCCCGTAGATACTGTTACGGGTTTTTCGGAATACACGTTTTTGCCTGATGATCTTGACGGTGACGGTTTTGCCGACAATATTGTTGCCATGAAACAGAATTATACAGCAAACCCGGATGCGACGATGCTCTGGAACGCATATATTTCAAACGGCGCGCCGGGAATGCCTAAATGGACCGCTGAGGGCACTTATTACAATACGACATGGACAGCGCCTGGAGCGGGTTTTGGTGTTGAAAAACAGAATGCGTTAATCGGTGACATTAACGGTGACGGATACGCAGACAGGGTTATATGGGAGTTTAATATTGTACCGCTCGGCGATCCTGCTGTGGACACTACGTTTATCTGGGTTGCCGTGGATTACAGCGATAACGTTCCGGGCGACAGTGTATACTGGGGTGACGGATTAATCGACGAATACGGACTTCTGGAATGCGGTGTTACTTCGCAGATAGACCAGGGCGATTTTGACCTGCAGGTAACGGACATCAACGGTGACGGCATGGAAGATATGGCGATATCGGTTCAGGGCGACCCGAACGGTTACGCGGGCACTAATTTTCTTTACGGGTGGTTTACTCGGCCGCAGAAACTGACAGGTTATGCCGCCGACGCGAGCGATCTTCCCACGATCCAGGCGTGGTCCGGTCAATATGACGTTGTTGGAAACGCTGGGTTCCCGGGGTTCGAGGAGAATATTTATTACGCGGTTCTCGATGCACCGCTTGCAGAGCCTAACCTTTTCCCCGAGAGCGTTGCACTTTACCGTCCTGAAGGTCCTTGGTATGTATACAGCCCCGATGATGAGGTTGACTGGATCGACGGTGTGGTTGACCAGACGAGCAACTTCGGGTGGTCGGGCACGACAAGGGGCCTGGCGGACTTTAACGGTGACGGCATTGCCGATAAGGTATTGACGCAGGTTGCAGACGACGGGCAGGGGCTTACGCTTCTGCAGACGGTTGCAGCTTATACGGACCCTGACGGTGATTTTGAGAATTCCGTGGCTGATGTTGTTCAGAGCAACTGGGACTGGCTTGACGCATACGCCCTGGACCCGATGTACGGTGATTTTGACGGTGACGGAATAGCCGACGCGGGCTTTACTTCCGACGGTTTAACTGTATTCGGCGCCGGCGGAGATCCGTGCCAGTTGATATGGTCGGCGTGGCTTTCACAGGGCAATGTTGGTGTTTCGTATGATTTCGGGGGGGCGGCCAACCACGCGGGATGGAACACTTTCGGTGATACACGTTACCACATACCTGTGGCGGGTGATGTCAACGGCGACGGTGTAGACGACAGGCTTATATTCGACCCGGTTACTTTCGGTCTGTATGTTGACTACAGCAACCCGGCGGGCGGGTACGGTGATTCGATTATAGACCAGAGCGTCGGTTTCGGATATGTAGCAGGCGACAGGATAGCTATGGCTGACGTGAACGGCGACGGTTTTGACGATGTTGTCGTGGTCAGAGACGAGACAGGCGTTTTAGGTGATTTCTATTCGCTTTACGCTTATTATACCGACCCGGATACGGGTTTGATGAAGGATGTTTCCGTAGATAACACGATAGATATGCAGACGACAGTGGGTGTTCCATCTTTGAACGACGAAGTTCTTTTCGGTTATATCCCTGAGCCCCTGGGTTACTGCAATCTTTTTGATATTGACGGTGACTGTGACCTGGATACGGATGACCTTGCTGTTATGGCAGGAGACTGGACGGTTCTTAGAGGTTTCCTTAACGAGAGTTTCGAGGATGATGTGGTTACAGACGGTTCGAGTATTTCGATAACGTCGGGGGGCGTGCTTACCGGGTGGAACAATAACCTTGGAAGTGAGCCTATATTCGTTGTCAACCCGTCTGACGGTGAGGACCTTCAGCCAGCGGACGGTGAGAATTTTGTATTGTTCAGCAGTTTTGTAGACCCGACAAGTGAGAATATCGCTCAGTTCGAGGGCGGTCATCCGAACCTCGGCAACAGTTTCCATGATATTATGATCGAGGAGAATACTTCTTATACTGTACTTGTCAAGGTTGCAAATCCGGGCGGTTTTGAGGGCAGTTACAGTCTTCAGCTTGTCGCAATGGATGACTTCGGAGCCGAGCTGATCATTAATACCCTTGAGGTCGTAACAGGCACGGTTGCAGCGGGCAGCAATGACTGGAGAACAGTCGCAGTGAGCTGGAGCAGTGAAAGCGATCCTTCGCTTGTGGGCGACCGGCTGGTCTTTTCGCTTAGCGGTTACGATGCGGCCTTCGATGATGTTGTATTTGTTATCGGCAGCGATATAACGGCAGACGGTGAAGTAAATCTTGAAGACTTTGCTTTACTCGCTCAAAACTGGTATATTGATTAACAGTATTGTCGGATCACGGCGCGGCGGTTTTCAGGCTGCTGCGCCGGGTCCTGAAAATATTCTCCAAAAATTGAGATTTGGAGCCTGACATGAAAAAAAGAAACGGATTTACATTAATTGAACTTCTGGTGGTCATTTCGATTATCGCTTTGCTTCTTTCGATACTTATGCCTTCTTTGCAAAAGGTAAAGGAGCAGGGCAGAAGGGTTGTCTGCGCGACACATCAGAAGCAGTGCCTGCTTGCTTTGCAGATGTACGGAAACGAGAATAAAGACGTTGCTATCCCTTATGTCGAAGAAGAGGCGAGTACGGGGGCGACTTTGACAATGCCCTGGGATATTTCTTTGCGCGGTTACTTCGGTGCGAGCAAGAAGGACAGTGCGAAAGAGTACGTTGCCTGTCCGGCAGACAGGAAACCGCGGGAGATGCCGGATAATCCGAACTATGAGGATTTCCTCGGTTCGGAGGCACTGGCAAGGTCTTATCAGCTTAACGGCGCCCTCGATAACGGGTATGCGGCTTACGGTAATACGACTTTGATCAATTCAACGCCGTTGTGGTGGAGCGACAGGTCAGGGAAAATATCGAAGACGAGCATGATAAAGACTCCGGCAAAGGTTCTATGGATGATCGAGTGTTTTGTAGGTTCCAAAGATGAAAATTATTTAGGCATGCGTGACCCGCGTGTTCCGATGTCTGCTTTGAGGGAAGGCTGCATCCAGGGTTCGGATTACTGGGGTTCAACGTGGTGGGCGCCTTCGGTGGCGGGTTACCAGGCTGTTTACGGTCAGCCGAACACCCTTGCCGAGAGAGGCGATCAGCATAAGAGCGGTGCGAACTGGGGATTTATTGACGGGCACGTTGAGTGGTTCAAGCATAATCCTTCGGCGAGCGATCTTTATCACGCTTACGGCGGGCCTGTTTATCCTTATACGTGGCTCGATACATCGAAAAAACGGACGGAAGCGAAAGAATTCGGTTGGGTACAGTAAACCAGAATTTGATGGTACATTACAATTTTAATATGCCTTATATTCATTTGCGGGCGGTATGAGGCATATGGGTACCTCTAAAAATTCATTTTGGCGAAAGAGAGAACCCTTTTGCCCCCCGGGCTGCGCCGGACAAAGCCGCTTTATTTCCAAATAAGCGAGGTTTGTCTTTCTTGCCGGATGACAAAAGTTTTCTGTTTTTCGCTCAAAACAATTATTAGGGCTACCCATATTTTTTAAACTGAATTAACAAGGATGAAGAATGAGAAAGAAATTATTGAATGTGCTGGTGCTTGGTTTGATAGTTTTTGCGGGCTGCGGTGAGAAGGAAGATGCTGATACGAAACCATCGGCTGGGGGGCAGGCGGTTAAGGAAGTTTCGACAGTTGACAACACGGGCCCTGAGCAGAAGCAGGCGGAAGTTGTCGAGGTTTGGGAATTTGAATCGAAAGAGGGCATGTCCGTTGCGGCGCAGGATTGTGATATAAGAGTTGAGGACGGTTTTTTTAAGGTTGGTGTTCAGCAAGGTGACCCGCAGATAGATTTCGGGCAGGTTGATATTGAAGGGCCCGTTAAGATACGTATGCGGATGAAAAGCGGGGAGGGGGCGTTCGGCAGGGTGGAGTGGTATTTCAAGAACGCCGGGCAGGAGTATTACGAGGAGGATAAGTGCGGGCGTTTTGCGGTGGTGCATGACGGAAAGTGGCGTGAGTATGAGATGCCGCTTTCGAGCACGAAAGACGTGCGCGGTTTGCGGATGGACCCTGGTTGGCAGCCGGGTGAGTTTGTTATAGACTGGATACGGTTTGAGAGGATTGAATTACCGGCGGAGGTTAAAAAGGCTATGGCGGAGCAGGGACGGAAGATAGCGGTTGAAAATGAAGCATTGAGGCTTGAGCTTGATACCGCGGGGCATGTTTATACGATACGCCAAAAAGCGACGGGTAAGGTTTATACGTCTGACTGCGGCGGGAGCCAGGTTTATTTTATGGGTGTTGAGGATGAGCAGCAGTCTGGTTTTACTGTGAGGCTTTGGGACCATGCCGAGGAGGTTGAGTATTCGTGCAGGGTGGAACTGGAGAAAGAAGGGGCGGTGGTGAGTTTCGGGCTGGACAGCGAGCAGAAGCAGCAGCGGTTTTTCGGGCCGGCGACTTACCCGGCAGGGTTTGTGTCGGATTATGAGGACGGTAAGCTGGTTTTCTGCAACAGGTCTTCGGGGCTTTATGTTGAGCAGGATGATGATTATGAGGCTTTTCGACAGATGCTGGTTTACGGGAACCTGAGCCTGGATATGCCGTGGGTCGGTGTTGTCGAGCCGGGTACGGGTTATGGATATATGCTGCTGGTTGAGACACCTTATGACGCATTTGTGAAACTGGAGAAAGATGCCGAGGGTGTGCAGTGGCCGGGTATACGGTGGTGGGAGTCGATGGATACTTTCAGGTATGCGAGGAAGATGTCTTACCGGTTTTCTGATGGCGGCGGTTATGTGAACCTGGCGCGGATGTACCGGAAGTATTCCCAGCAGCAGGGCCTGGCGGTTACGCTGGCTGAGAAGGAGGCTGACAAGCCGCAGGTTAGTTTTCTTAAGGGCGCACCTGTGATATGGGGGAGCATGGACGCGTGGGAGTTTGTGCGGGAGGCTCGGACGGCGGGGATTGTTCGGGGTGTTATGTCGAATTGTCATCATGCGTTGAGCGATATTGACAGCATCGTGAAGATGAACGAGCTTGGGTATGTTACCAACGAGTACGGGAATTTTTCGGATATTCTGCCGGGTGATGAGCCGGGATTTTTTAAGGACGACATCGAGGATGCGACTTATCACAGGCGGCCCGGTGCGGGTCCGGCGAAGGGCTGGTATGCGGCGGATACGGGGCTTCAGTATTATTCTCGGTCGACGGCAACGGCGATGCGGGCGGTTAAGAGTTATGTTCCGCAGCGGATGGAGAAGTATAAATTTAACGGGCGGTTTATCGATGTTTCCAACGCGATAGATTTGTTCGAGGATTATCACCCTGAGCATACTTTTGACAGGCGGCAGGATTTGGAGTATCGGCGGGAGGTTTACGAGTTCGTTAACGATTTCGGGGTTGTGCTGGGGACCGAGCACGGTAACGACTGGATAATGGATATGGCGGATTATTTCGAGGGCGCTCTGAGCGGGCCTTTCTGGTGGGTTTCTGTGGGTAAGTGGAACCCGGGGATATTGCAGAAGGCCGAGAAGCGTGAGGATATTTCGGAGGTTTATTTGAAGTACGGGATGGCGCATGAGCGGCGGATACCGCTTTGGCAGCTTGTTTATCATGACTGCGCGGTCAGTACCTGGTACTGGGGTGATGTGCCGGGGTTTTTGTACAGTGCTGCCCCGGAACTTGCGGCGCGGAAGGACCTTTTCGCGATATTGTACGGGTCGGTCCCGTTGTTCTGGCGGGATCATATAGGGTATGACTGGAACGAGAACCGTTCGCGTTTTTTGCGGAGCTATCATGAGACTTGCAAGCTGCACGAGGAGATCGCTTACGATAAGATGCTCAGTCATGAGTTTTTGAGCGATGACCGGGCGGTGCAGCGGACGCGGTTCGATTCGGGGACCGTGGCGGTGGTTAATTTTGGAGACAGGGCGGCTGAGTACGACACAGGTGATGGCGGTAAGGTTATGCTGGCGCCTTTCGGGTTCTGGGTTAAGGGGCAGAAGATTTCGCAGTCAAGATTGATTGTGGGGGGCAAGCCTGTTACGCGGATCGAGAAGGATGGATATTTGCGTGTCGAGGCGGAGGAGAAAAGGGATTTCGGGGCCGTTGAGCTCGAGGGGCTTTTGACGGCGTTTGAGATAGAGCGGGGCAGGTGGCATCTTGTAGTTGAGAATTGCGATGAGGTGAAGCTGGATGTGTTCGAGCTTACCGGTACGGGGCCGGGCGAGATTTTCGAGATATTTCGGATGGATAAGAAGGGTGTGCTTTTGGGCAAGGCCGGTTACGAACCGGAGCAGGGCGGTGTTGTGCTTAGGCCCGGTTCGGATTATGAGCTTTACGCTTTGACAACTGTGGTGCCGGATGAGGTTAAAGTATTGCCGGATACGGATGTTATAATGAATGACGATTTGATAGAGCTTTACACGGAGAAAGAGGGGGCGGAAGTTTATTATACTCTTGACGGAAGTGAGCCTGTACCGGGGTCCTTGAAGTATTCAGGGCCTTTTGGGCTTGATAAAAGCGCAGTTGTCAAGGCAAGGGCGTTTGACGCGGACGGCAGGGCGGTCTCAAAAACCGGTGAGCGTGATTATCGCGTAAGGAAGCTTTTGTTTGACAGCGGTGTTATGACTGTCGAAAAGGGAGTTATAGCGGTTGATGTAGGTGTTAAAGAAGGTGAGAGTCTTGTGCTGGAGGTTGACGACGCGAATACCGCGGTGTTCTGGGACTACGCTGACTGGGCGAGGGCGCATATCGTTAATAAGGACGGTTCGGAGGTTTATCTTTCGGATATGGAACCTGTTTATCTGCGGATGGACCACGCGGTTCTGGGCAGGGACCAGAGGACAAGGCAGCAGGACAACGACGAGAAGGAGGCGAAGCCGCTGATGATGGGCGGCAGGGTTTACGAGAAGGGGCTTGGGATGATGAGCGAGTCGTTAGCTGTCTATGAGCTTGACGGAGCTGCGATGAGATTTAAGTGCGTTGCGGGTCTTGACGATACGGCAGGCGAGAAGGGCAGGGTGATAATGCGGGTTTATGTGAACATGCCTTACGAATAATTATTGGAGCTTTGATGGGAATACTTGACTGGGTTATAATCGCGCTGGTTTTCGGAGGGCTTGCTTTTATAGGCGTAAAGACAAAGCAGTACGTCAGGGGTGTTGCGGGTTTCCTGGCGGCTGACAGGTGCGCCGGGAGATACCTGCTGACTTTGGCCGACGGTATCGCAGGTCTTGGCGCGATAGGGATAATCGCAACATTTCAGCAGAATTACGAGGCGGGTTTCGGGGCTTCGTGGTGGGGTAATATGATGGGGCCGGTGCTTATGTTCGTTAGCATAAGCGGGTTCATTATTTACCGGTTCCGCGAGACCCGGGCGATGACTATCGCGGAGTTTTACGAGATACGTTACAGCAGGCGGTTTCGGGTGTTTGCGGGTGTTCTGGCATTTTTTGCCGGTGTCGTGAACTACGGGATATTCCCGGCGGTTACGGCGAGGTTCATTATTTATTTTTGCGGTCTGCCTGTACATATCATAGAGCTTGGTTTTATCAATTTCAACGTAACTATGGGCATCGTGATGGCGGTTATGCTGGGCCTTGCGCTTATGATAACTTTTCGGGGCGGCCAGATAGCGATAATGGTTACGGATTTTCTGCAGGCGCAGTATGTGAACATTATTTTTCTTGTTATGCTGGGCATACTTTTTATGAAGTTCGGCTGGTCGGATATTATCGATACGCTCAAGGCAGCGCCGGAGGGCAAGTCGATGCTTAACCCGTTCAACCAGGGAGAAGTGCCGGACTTCGATATGTGGTATTTTCTTATCGGCGCGTTCAACGTTGTTTATACATACATGGCCTGGCAGGGGACGCAGGGTTATAACTGTTCGGCGAGAAGCCCTCATGAGGCGAAGATGGCGCGTGTGCTTGGGCAGTGGCGGTTCGGTGTTACGTGGATGGTCATAAGCCTTATTCCGATATGCGCGTATGTTCTGATGCATAACCCTGAGTTTTCGAGCGAGGCTCAGCAGGTTACGAGCACGCTTAACGAACTCCAGGAACCGGGTATTGAAAAGCAGCTTACGGTTCCGCTTGCTTTGAAGCAGGCACTTCCGACGGGGATACTGGGGCTTTTCGTTGCGGCGATGTTTGCAGCGGCGATATCGACGGACGACACATACCTGCATTCGTGGGGGAGCATTTTCATACAGGATGTTGTAATGCCGTTTCGCAAGAAGCCTTTGCCTCCTGAGCAGCATTTGCGCTGGCTTCGCAGGTCGATACTTGGTGTGGCGATATTCGTTTGGTGCTGGAGCATGGTTTTTCCGCTGCAGGAGTATATCTTCATGTACTGGGCGATAACCGGAACGATTTATGTGGGCGGCGCGGGGTCTGTTATCATAGGCGGTTTTTACTGGGCTCGAGGGACAGCAGCGGGCGCGTGGGCGGGTATGATAGCCGGTTCTATACTTGGTGTTCTGGGCACTTTTATCAATAATATATTCTGGCCTTTTATTTTGCCGAAGATAAAAACCTCATATTCGCATGTGGGGTGGATACAGTCGCTGCCTGATGTTTTCTGGCTGAACGGGATGCAGATGTTCTTCTGGTCGTGCCTTCTTGCGGTGACCTTGTACGTTGTGTTCTCACTCCTGACAAAGCCCAAGGAGGGCTTTTCGATGGACAAAATGCTGCACCGGGGCAAGTATTCTCTCGAGGGCGAGCACAGTGTTGTCGACGAAAAGAAGAAAAATATAATCAGCCGTATAGTCGGTGTTGATAAGGAATATACGGGTTTTGACAAGTTCATAGCGTGGAGCGTGTTCGGGTGGACGGCGTTTTGGTTTACGGCGTTTATGATAGGCAATGTTTTGGGCTTCAGCGGCAGGACGACGGAGAGCGGCTGGGCCAAGTGGTGGATGTTTAACTTGCTTATTACCGGAATTGTCGGAATAATAACCGTATTCTGGTTCCTGATAGCGGGATTTATAGATCTCAAGAAAATGTTCAGGACGCTTAAGGAATCGGCTGTTGATGTCAGTGACGATGGTATGGTTGACGATATGGCGGCGATAGAGACAGAAAGCCTGAAGGGCCGGGAGGTTTCAAATGAAGAACGATAACCGGCAGTGGAAAGGCTCGGAGGCCAAGTGGATAAGCCTGGCGGGCTGCGCGGGTGAGGCGAACCTTTATCTTGATTTTGCGCGGAGGTTCGAGCTTAAGGAGGCTTGCGAGATCAAGATCAGGATAACGGCGGTCAGCCAGTACGTGCTTTGGGTCAACGGGAAGTATATTGATCGCGGGCCGGCGGTTGGTTACCAGAAGCGGTATTATTATGACGAGCTGGTCGTGGATGCCGATACGCTGACGGCTGGTGAGAATCTGATTGCGGTGTGTATGTATCACGACGGCAGGGATACGGAGACTATACAGGGTTTTGAGTACGGCGAGCCGGGACTGCTTGCTGAGGTTCTTACGCGCGGCGGGAACTCACTGGTCGTTTCTGACGGTTCGTGGAAGGTTCGCAAAAGCCCGGTGTATTCGGGGCAGTCGATGGTGAGCAAGTGGGGGACGTATAAGGAATTTTATCACGGTGATAAAGAGGACGGGTGGCGGGGACCGGATTTCGATCACAGCGGCTGGGCTGAGGCGGTCGAGACGGCGGAGCCTGTTTCGGAAGATTTTGTTGAGAATCTTGTTTTGAACGACCTGGATCGCCTGGATAAAAGCTATATTCGGCCCGAACGGATAGTAAGCGCAAACGCGAATCTCGGAAAGATAAGCATTGACCCCAACGAGCTGCCTTTCGATTATGAAGGGCAGAAGGTGAAGGTTTTCAGCGGTGAGGACGGCAGCGCCCCTTGTGTGACATACGATTTTGGAGCGATGCGGGTGGGGTACCCGGAGATAGAAGTCGGCGGAGATTTCTGCATTTATGAACTGTGGTACGGTGAGTCGCTGGACCTTTACCGGCTGGACGTGGTGCGTAAGCCTTTAGACGGCAAGTGGAAAGCTTTTCAGCGTCGGGCATTTCGGTACTTGATGATCAAGTTTATAGCGCTGCAAGGTGAGGCCGAGATCGAGCAGGTGGGTATCGAAAACGTTTGGTACGCTTATGACGACAGCGGGCTGGCGCGATGCAGCGACAAGCGGGTCAACGAAATACTCGAGGTGTCGAAGTATACGTTGCGGATTAATACATCGTATCATTACGAGGACTGCCCGTGGCGTGAACAGGCACTTTGGATATTCGATATGCGTGTTATGGCGATGATCAATTATTACTTTTTCGGGAACCCGGAGATTGTGGCCAAGAATATCCGGCAGTGCTTTGCACTTCAAAACGCCGACGGTTCGCTCAACTCGACCGGGCCGAAGAAAAATACGTGTTATCATCTCGATTTCTGCATGCATCTTGTTTCGGCGGTTCGGGAGTATTACAACTACAGCGGGGATGTCGAGACGGTTCGTGATCTGATGGGTTATATAGAGCGGCTGGAAGCTTTTATTCTTTCGTTCAAGGATGAGAACGACATTCTTGACAGCGGGCCTGTCGGTAAGTACGGTGCCCCGTTTCTGGACTGGAGCAGCGAGATAGACAAGCTGGGCAAGTCGGTAATTTTGAACGCGGTATTCGCGAGGTATCTTGGCGACCTTGAGGCGGTTTATGAAATATGCGGCAAGAGCGACGGACGTCTGGGCGAGCTTCGAGAGTCGAACAGGCAGGCGGTTAACGGGCTTTTGTATGACGAGGGGCGGGGGCTTTACCGAGATTCGTATTTTGAGGGCAGGGCTTCGGAGAATTACTCGATGCAGGGGAACATGGCTGCTGTTTACGGCGGGTTTGTGGGTGATGACCAGATCGCGGGTCTGCTTGGAAGAATATCGGACGAAAGTGAGTTCCCGCCGCCTTATGCGCCGTCGTTTTACCTTATTATTTTCGATGCGCTTGCGCGAGCGGGCAGGCCTGATGAGATAATGGCGCATATTAAGCGTTACTGGGGCGCGATGCTGGACCGGGGGGCAAAGACCTGGTGGGAGGTGTTTGATCCGGACAGCGCCGGCTGGAGCTATCCGCACCCGTTTTTGGGCAACGTGCCGACTTATGAGATGGACTGGATACCGGTATCGACGTGTCACGGCTGGAGCGGTGCGGCAGGGGTTGCGCTGCCGAGGTATATCCTGGGCGTTGACCTGATGGGACTGGCGGATAATAAAATAGAGGTTCGGCCGAGATTTGAGGATTTCTTTGAGAAGTTTACGTACCGGCTGCCGGTTAAAGGCGGGATGCTTGAGCTTGAGTTTGACCGTGAAAAGGCCGATAAAGTGGAAGTTGTGCACAAGCCGGGACAAATCAGCGTAGAAATAATGTAAAGGAAATTTTGTGAGTACGAACACAGATATGAAGCCCAAGGAGCGTGTTTTGACCGCGCTGAAACACGCAGAGCCTGACCGTGTGCCTGTAAATTTTGTGGGTGCGAACGGGGATATATACGCGCGTTTGATGAATTATTTCGGGTTGAACGAGGGCGACCACGAGGGTTTGATGCGCGCTTTGAATGTTGACTTTCGCAGTATTGTGCTGAAGTATACCGGCCCGGGTCTGCATGCGGATGCTGCTGACAGGCAGGTTGATAAGCTGTGGGGGTATCGCAAGAGGTGGATAAAGAATGAGTCGGGTGGGTATTGGGACTTTTGTGATTTTCCGCTGAAAGACGCGGATGTTGAAGCGGCGAGAAATTGGCCTATGCCGGACCCGGCGGATTTTGATTACAGTTCGGTTAAGGAGCAGTGCGAGAGGTATAAAGATTATTGTGTTGTTTACGGTGACCCGGGGACCGGAGATATTATTAACAGCACGGGTATGATACGGACAATGGAGCAGGTTTTGATGGATCTTGCGCTTGGCGACGAGGCGGGTCTTACGATACTCAGACGCAAGTGCGAGATACAGCTTGAAATGGCTCGCCGGGTGCTTGCGGCGGCGGAGGGTGGAGTTGATCTTTTGTGGATCGGTGAGGACCTTGGGACCCAGCAGGGGCCTTTGATAAGCCTGGATATGTACAGGCGGCATATAAAGCCGGTGCATAAGAAGTTCGGGGATTTGGCGAAGGAGTACGGGATACCTTTGATGATACACAGCTGCGGGTCGAGCAGCTGGGCGTTTGAGGATTTTATCGAGGCGGGAATCACGGTTGTTGATACGCTTCAGCCGGAGGCGAAGAATATGTCGCCGGAGTATTTGAAGGCGAACTTTGGCGGCAGGCTTGGTTTTCATGGATGTATTTCGACGGCGGGGTCGATTGCGTATGGCACGGTTGATGAGGCTGTTGCGGATCTTGCGCGGACGCTCGAGGTGATGAAGCCGGGCGGGGGTTATGTTATGGCCCCGACGCATATGCTGCAGGATAACTCGCCGACGGAGAATGTTGTCGAGGTTTATAAAAAAGCTGTGGAGCTTGGACGGTATGAAAAGTAAAGTTAACGCATAATTTTGCTGCGGAGGTAAAGATGTATTCGCGAATTGGTTTTGTAAGTGTGGTTTTGCTGGCCCTGGCTGTTTTTGCAGGTGCTGTCGAGATTGATAATCCCGGTTTTGAGTCGCCGTCAGTTTCGGATGGTACGAGCTATTTCGGTCTGCCTTCGGGGTGGGGCGGAAACGGGACCGATGTTATGGTAAAGGACCCGGGGGCAGGGGCTGCGCTGCAGGCGAGCGAGGGCCAGAACTATGTTTATATAAACGTTGGTACGAGCAGCGTTAAGCAATGGGTCGGTGTTATCGAAGCTGATACCGCGTATGTGCTGAAGGTTGATGTGGGTGTGGACGGCTCGTTCAGCTGGTACCAGTGCGGGCTTGCGTGGTATTCGGGGACGATTAGTTCGCCGGTGTGGGGGGACTGGGTTGTCAAGGCGAATCATAACACGAACCAGCCTGTTACGAACGGGTGGACGCAGCTTTATTTTGAGTTTAATTCGTTCAACTACCCTGAACTTGTGGGCAAGCTTTTGCGCATCGAGCTTACGGGCGAGCAGATTGCTTATGATAATGTTCAGTACAGCGATATGCCGCCGTGGGATGGTGTGTTTAACGGCGGGTTTGAATATGACACGGTGAGCAACGGGCAGAAGAACAGCGAGGACGGTCCGAGCGGATGGAACAGTTGGGACGAGCTGGAGATTTATAACCCGTATTCGAATAATCCGCTTCAGCCGAGCGAGGGGGATAATATGCTGCGGGTTGTCGACGGCGGTGTTGAATTTTATCCGCTCGGCGGGATACATCCGCAAATGAGCTATACGGTTGAGGTCGATGTGGCCAGGGCGAGCGATCTTGCGTTTTCGTGGTACGAGGTTTTGCTTCGGTATCATGACGGGAGCAACTGGCAGGTGCTGGATACGGTTAATCATATTTCCGATGCGCCGTCGGTGAACAACTGGCGGACGGTTGAGCTTAACTTTGCGACGGATAATCCCGCGGCTACGGCGCATGTGGGGCAGATGCTTCGGGTTACCTTGACGGGGCAGGGGGTTGTTTTTGACAATGTTCGCATAACGCAGGCGCCGTTTCGGGCGGGGGCGAGGGATTTTTATATAAGCTCGTCACAGGGAGATGACGGCAACGACGGTCTTACGGCGGGAAGCGCTTATAAAAGTTTTGACATTGTTAACGGGTTGACGCTGATACCGGGGGACAGGGTTTTACTTAAGCGCGGTGATGTTTGGGACCAGGAGCTTCACTTGTGGGGGCAGGGGGCTCCGGGTGATTTGATCGAGCTTGGGGCATACGGTACGGGTTCGCGGCCGATGATAAAACGCAGCGATATGGTTTATGAGCGGTGTGTGGTTATCGAGAGCCCGTCATACTGGGCGATCAGCGATCTTGACTGTCGCAACGGCAAGGTGGGAGTGTACCTGCGGTACTGCCAGTCAGTGCGGAATACGGATGTTACGATCGATAACTGTTACTTCCAGGATTTGAACCAGGCCGAGGTTTGGAACCCTTCGGATTATGAATATGAGCTTTCGTTTAACGCCGGGGTGATGGTAGGCGGGAAGATATGGAAGCCTAACGATTATCAGCCTGTAATTGATAATCTTACGGTTACCAACTGCGGGATGGAAAGGTGCATGACAGGGGTTTTGACGAACTGGTATTATCCGCCGAGTTACAGGAACAGGGTACGGAACCTTGTTATCGAGGACTGCTGGATAACGGGCTCTTACGGATTGCTAAACTTGTTTCATGTCAACGGCGGTCATGCGAAGCGGTGCCATACATGCGCGGGCAACAGCGACTTTTTCCCGCTGGGCACGACGGCGGCGATCATCCAGTCGAGCCAGAATTTTACTATAGACAGTTGTACATTCGCAGGGGCGAGCAGGCAGGGCGGCGGCGCGGACGCCTGTTCTTTCGATTTCGAGGGAGATACGCGAAACGTGACCTTCAGCAATAACGTTGGTTACGGTAATGACGGGCAGTCGCTTTTGATACTTTCTACAGGCGGGCCCCATGTGAATTTGAAGATCGAGGACTGCACGTTTTACAATAACTGCAAGGATGCGCTTCTGTGGAGCGGTATGAATTATGAAATGGTCAGCTGGGAGAATAAGCATACGGGCAGTATTTCGAACGTGAATTTTTACCGTAAAGGTTCTTACGGGGTTTATTCGGAGCCGGCGAATTTTGCGAGTCTTTCTATCAGCAACGTGAACAGTTATAACTGGGACGACGTAAAGAACAGGCCTTCGAAATGGGAGTTTGGGACCGCGGGCGACTTTGAGGGCTGGAGCGGCTGGAACCAGATGGATTCGGTGAACGTAAGCGGGGGCAGGCTCGAGGCGGTTTCGACAGGCGGTGATCCTTATATATTCAGCGGGCCGACGTGGATCAATGCGCACCAGGATTATACGTGGAAGATAAACATGATGCAGTCTTCCGGTTCAAGCTGCCAGTTGTTTTTTATAACCGACACCGACCCGGTGTGGGACGAGGCGAAGTCGCTGTTTTTCAACACGGTCGGAGACGGCAGCTATCATGAATACGTAGTGGATATGTCGCAATGCGAAGCATATAAGGGTGTTATAACAAAGGTAAGGGTAGACCCGGCTTTTGCGAGCGGTGTTTCGTTCGGGTTTGATAGTGTAAGGCTGGATTCGGGCAAGGTGTCGACGTTCAGGCAGTCCTATTACCCGCAAAACTACAACCTTTTGCAGGGCAGTTATGTTTCGGGTGATGTTTCCAAGCTCAGGCAGCTTGAGATAATGTATCATAACCCGAATGATGTGCTGGCATTGGAGCCGGTTTACAGCAGCGGTTATAAGTCTACGGTGGATTATAATTTTACGGTCAATACATTTGACCCGTACAAGATCGACCTGGAGGTAATGCACAGGGAAAACTCGACAGGTTTTATGTCGAGTTTGAAAATTTATCTTTATAACTACGACACCGGCCAGTGGGACCTGCATGAGACGACTGGCGCTGTCGGGGTCGAGACGCTGGTTAAAGTTACGGTCGACCAGGACGCTTTTGACTACGTAGGCCCGGCCGGCAGTATGGTTATGCGATGCGAGTTTTACAGCCTGGTTGATGTCGGTAATGTTAATTACCAGTATGTTAAGGCAAAACTTTACGAGTATTATACATTCGGCGGCGATACGGACCGCGACGGGGATGTTGACGGCGAGGATCTCGGTGCTGTTGCGAATAACTGGCTTGGTGAGAACTGCAACTGTCATAATAATTACGGCGGCGGGGCTGATATCGACATGAACCAGAAAGTCAACTTAATCGATCATCAGAAACTGGCCGAGAACTGGGGCAATTAGTTAAAGAGAGTTTGTGTTATAGTAACAAGGCGGAGAGAATGAAAAACGGCTGGGAGCTTGTAGTAAATGACGATCTGAGTTTCGACCTGTTCAATGAAAAAACCTGTGTAAAGCTCGAGGGCTGTTTGCCGAGAATCGAAACTTCCGTGGGAACGTTTGTTCCGGACAGTTCATGGAACCTTACGGACGGCAGCGGGGTTTTGCTGTACGAGCTGCCTTCAAATTGGCGGGTCAATTTGAGGGTGGTGTCGAGCGATGACCGCCGTGTGACTGTAACGTCAATACTTGAGAACACCAGTCCGCAAGATACGGCGGTTAATTATTTTTGCCCGGTAACGGCGAGGAAGATAACCTGCCCGGCGGGCTTTGACAGGGTGGTCGTAAACGGCAAGGACATGTGCGAATATTCCGCACTTCTTGCCGGGCCTTTGAGCAACTGCAAGTCATATACAGTCGCAGGTTTTACAAACAGCGATGGTGACTGTAGTCTTGTTACAGGTTTTAGCGAGCCGGCGGACGCGTTTTACTGTTTCGGGTTCGACCTGCGAGGCGGCCGGGTGGAAAAATTCAACGGCTGCTGTGAAAGGGAGGGTATAATACTCGGCGCGGGTCGGGCATTGACCGTTTCGGATATGGTTATCCTGGCCGGTCAGAGTTTAAATACAGGTATGAGAGAATACGCAGAGTTGACCGCGGAGTATATGGGCAGTCGCGGCGGGGAGACGGCGACGGGCTGGTGCAGCTGGTATTACTATTATGACTACGTGCGGGGTGAGGATATCCGGGAGAATCTGGATGCTCTTAAAGATTCGCAGCTTTCAGGACAGGTAAGATTTATACAGATAGACGACGGTTGGAACAAGGAGTCGGAGGATTCGCCGCGGGTCTGGGGAGACTGGCACGGCGGGGCCTTGTTCGGAAATGATATGAAGGCTGCCGCCGACGAGATAAAAGGCAAGGGCTTTTTGCCGGGATTGTGGCTTGCTCCTTTTTCCGTGGATTCGGCGAGTAATTTATATAAGGAGCACACGGAGTGGCTGGTGCAGGGCGACCAGGGGCCGGCGAATTATTTCGGTGCTTATGCTCTTGACCTCAGCCGTGAGGATGTTCTTAAATTTGTTGAAAGAACATTTAAGAGAGTTTTTGACGAGTGGGGCTTTGAATATGTGAAGATAGACTTTCTGATCCATGCGGTGCTGCCGGGCAGGCGGAGCAGGAAGGATATTACGACAGCGGGCCTTCTGCGAAGGGGCCTGGAGGTTATTCGCGAGACAGCGGAAGAGAGGTTCATACTCGGCTGCGGGTGCCCGATGAGCCCGGCGACAGGCCTGGTCGACGGGATGCGGATCGGCAATGATGTTTCATCCCGGTGGCATGTTCCAATTAATACGGAGACGTGGCCAGCGGGGAATTTGAATATCAAGGCCGCCGCGGTTCATACGATATGGCGAAACTGGATGCACAGGAATTGGTGGCAGAACGACCCGGACTGCTTGATCGTTCGAGATCACGGTTCGAGACAGGAGATCGATAACTGCATGAGGCATTTCCCGGAATTTGGGCAGCAGCCGGAGTTCGGGTTAAGCGATAATGAGGCGAGATGCTGGGCGGAGCTTGTGGAATTTACAGGTACTATGGCGATAATAAGCGAGAACATGACCGAGCTTAAAGGGCGGCGGCGCGAGATGCTGGAAAAGGTTTTCCCGCCTAAGCAGGAGGCAGTGGAGTGGGTTGACTGGTACGGGCAGCCCGAAGCGGCGGTGCTTAAAGACAGCGGCAGCACGCGGGTGGGTGTTTTTAATCTCTCGGATGAAGAGGTCCAGATAAAGGTGCCGGCAGAGAGGATATTTCAAGGCAGGAAGTTTGTGCTGGTTGAAAGCAACAGCAGGGATAAGTTAAGGCCGAAAGAAGGGGTATTCGTATTCACGCTTCCTGCTCGAAGCAGCAGGATATGGAATATAAAGGCTTGAGGGCAAGGGTGAATGAGGCACCGGTCGAAACATTTTGATGAGCTGAAGGGGTATATTGAGCAGGTTCCGCTTATCGATTGCCATGACCATTCTTACAAGTGCGAGCCGAGGTACGAGGACCCGCTGCATATATTCCTGGGCAGTTATTACGAGCAGGACCTGGTTACTGCAATCGGGGTGGAAAAGACGCTTTTTGTAAAGGACTTCAGCGAGCCTTTTGAAAAACGTTGGGAGGTTTTTGAGAGAGGTTGGAAGAAGTCTTGCCATACCGGTTACGCGAGGGTTATACGTTTGCTCCTGAAGCGGTTTTATGATGTTGACGAGGTGAGTTACGAGAGCATTGCTTCGCTTAAAGGTCGGCTGCTCGAACTGGGTGATGAGAGTGTTTTTGAGTCGATACTCGAAGAGGCGGGTATTGCTGTTCGGCTGCAGGATTTGGGGCATATACCGGAAAGTGTCGGTGTTCTCGATGGACAGCACAAGCTGACTCCGAGGTCAAGGGTGGTGATACCGCTGCCGAGGTATCACAGGATAACGAGCGGCGATGATATCGCGGGAGTTTTTCCGGAGGCGGTGTCGGGGATCAGCAGCCTGGAGGATTATTTGCAGCAGTGTTATGGGCTGTTTTGCAGGTATCGGGATTTTGGTGCGGCAGGTTTCAAGGACCAGAGCGCGTATACAAGGACGCTTGATTATGAAAACGCGACAAGGGGTGAGGCGGAGAGTGTTTTTAACATGATATTGTCGGAACCGCGAAAGCAGGTCGGTTACCCGGACCAGGCAAAGCCGCTTGACGATTACCTTTTTCAAGAATTTATGCGGATGGCGGGGGAATTGGGGCTGCCTGTTCAACTGCATACCGGGCATATGGCAGCTGTGAGTAACGAGATAACCAAAGCAAACGCCGTTAAGCTGATACCGCTTGTTGAGATGCATAAACAGGTGCGGTTCGATCTGCTGCATGCGAACTGGCCTTTCGGCGGTGAAGTTTTGTATATGGCCAAGAATTTTCCGAACGTGACGGTCAATTTCGCCTGGGCGAATATTATCGACCCGGTTTACTGTGTCGAGCTTTTTAAGCAGGCACTTTCGAGCGTGCCGCACGGGAAGGTTCATGCTTACGGATCGGATTATTGCGGCATGGTTGACAGGTCTTGGTCGCATGCCCGCATAACCCGGGATAATGTAACAATGGGGCTTTGCGAGATGGTTGAGAAGGAATATCTGGGCCTCGAACAGGCCAAACAGGTAGCTGCGGACTGGTTCTTCAACAACGCGAACGAGTATTTCAAGCTGGGATTTGAGCGGTTTTCGAGTGGTTAGTCCGTTAAAATGGGCGATTTTGGTCTAAAATTAAAGGGTTTATTTGTCCTGTTTGTGTAAGTTTCAGGGTATATCTATTTGTAAGTCTTTATTTAAGAACGGATTAAGGTTGATAAGATTTTTTTAAAAAATTGGAATTTTTTACTTGGAACGTTCCAATAAAAGTGCTAAAATAAAGGATAATGCTGGAGCGTTTCCGGCGGTTGTTTCAGAAGTGAATATTTTATTGTTAAGTCTTTTCGGAGGAGACAGTTATGAAGAAGTTGATTTTTTGCCTGGCATTTCTTTTGGCTCTTAACACAGTAGTTATGGGCTACACAGCGTATTGGTTTGACGGCTATGACACATCCGCCGCATCGAATGACATTAATTTTGAATATAATACTCCGCGCCAGGGCGGATTTAATGTGCCTTATGTTGAAAGCCCGGCCGATGCAACAGGAACAGACTGGCGTTCGCAGGACACGAGTATGAATCTTCTTTTGGCGAATGACGGAACGCTGCCTGCTTTTGGTCAGCCTAACTGGTCTGCAACTATGGCAACACCGAACAATGACTTCAGCGGGATTGTTGGCACCGACGTTATCGGCACGAAAGTTGATTTTGTGGTTACTGTTGACAATACAACAGGAGGTTATTCCTGGGCAGGGGCGGCTTTTGGAGCTCCGTTGAGTATAAGAGATGCTGCGGGCGCATTTTCAATAACGCTTGTGCAGGATAATTTGGCTGGCGGTCTGGGTTCATTTGTGCAGGTTTTTGACAATGGAACACTTTATAACTTCACTGATGCAGCTACTTATTTCAATGCCGGCGGCGCAAATTTTGTTGAGGTCTTCTTCACTTCCACAGATGGAAATGCCAATCCCTGGGACGGCGGATTAATGGATGTAGGGTTTGCTATTAACGGGAATCCTATTGGAAGCATAGGCACAAGCGGCTACAATCAGAATTACGTTACACTTCAAGGTTCCTGGAATTTTGTAGGTGGATTGGGTGTTCACTATTTTGATAATCTTACTGTTTTCACTTCCCCTGTTCCTGAGCCTGCGACATTGGCTATTCTGGGTCTTGGTGCGATTCTTTTGAGAAAGAGGAAATAGTTTGAAATTGCGGATATTTGCAAGCCCCTTTTAATTTTATTAAGAGGGGCTTTTTTTGTGCCCGGACCTTGGGTGCCGGATGGAATTTCTATATTTTTTTGCGATTTTGCTGGAGCGTTCCGGCAAGAAATGTTATCATAAGATTATAATAAAGCGTATGATTACTGGACCTGAGAGTTTATTGCGGGGTTTAGATATCGAAATTGTGTTATGAACCGGGAGGTTTTCGTGAGACAGTTTATATGTCTGGTTGTTTTGTTTTTTCATTTCGGGGCTTTTGGCGTGGAGGCAATGGATAAATCACAGCTTGAACACAAGAGGGTTAAAGTTGCCGCGGTTCAGATGACGGGCAGTTGGATATACCCGCAGGCGCATTCCATAGAGACCGCGGAAAAGGTTGTTGATTATATTGACAGGGCAGCGGCGGAGGGGGTTGATCTGATCGCTTTTCCTGAGCTTTTGCTTGGTAAGTTCAAGGTTCCGAGCCCGGAGACGGAGCTTATTTCAAAGGCCGCAGCGCGGGGCAGGATTTATGTTATCGCCGGTTGTTTCGAGGTGCTTAATGACCAGGGCGAGTATGCTAACAGTTCGCTTTTGTTTGACCGGCAGGGGGAGATAATCGGGCGGTTTTTCAAGATGCACCCGGCGATTGGCGCGCCTCCTTTTTTCTGGCCGCCTAATGAGGACGACCCGGAGTGGAAGATGAAAGCCGGTACCGAACTTCCGGTGTTTGACCTGGATTTCGGCCGGTTGGGGATACTGACATGTTATGACGGGTATTTTCCTGAGACTTTTCGAGGGCTTTGCTTGAAAGGTGCGGAGATACTTGTCTGGATGAATGCGCGCAATGGTGCGGTTGAGGATTATATTGTTCGGGCTTCGATGGCGCATAATTATGTGCATATGATCTGCACGAACAAGGCGATCGGAATGGGGACGATGATCGCGGAGTGGCCGAACTCTATACCACGGTATGTTGACGAGACAGGTGATGCGTATATTTCTTATGTGCTCGACCTTGAAAAGCTGCGTTACGGTCGAAAGTATGCGAGGGAGTTTTATCAGCGCCGGCCGGAGAATTACGGGGCGGTGGTCGATGAACTGCGGCCTTACACGGCGTATGAGAATCTGCCGGATTTACCCGGTGCGCCCACGAAGGACTGGAGCAATATTGCCGCTTGCGGCGTGGTTCCGGGGAAAGTATCGGCGAGGGGTGTTTCGGTCGAGCCGGTTGTAAATGACGAGATAGTCGAACGGCAGAAAGGACTGGCCGAAGGGACGGACCTTTACAGGCTTGCGTTTTACGCGAGGGCGCCGTGGATGAAGGGGAAAGTGGAATTCCGCTTTCCGGAGTATTTGAAGTCTGATGCGGGGTATCATTATATCGACCACTACCTGAGCACGATAACGCCCCTTGGTGAGCCGGTGCCGTTTCCGCGGTGGAAGTCCGAGTCGGGGGGGATTTATTACGAATATGAGTTTCCCGGTAAGCTAAAGGCGAGGGCAAAGGTGGTTCCGGGGCCGGATGAGGTTTCGCTTGAATATACTGTTACCAATGCGGGCAATGATAGTTTTGACTACGTGGAGCAGAACTGCTGTTTGAACCTGGGGCAAAGCCCGCTGTTCGGTGAGAAGTTCGATTTGGGTCATTTGTACGCTGTTTTTGACGGCAAGCTCAAGGGCCTTGACACTACCACGCCAACGCCTGAGCAGGTGGGGCGTGAGCCTTGGCTGATAATATTGACACCGAAGGGGGAGCATAGTTTTGAAGGGCCGAAGGATACTGGCACTACGTGGTGGCGGGTTGACCAGGCAGCGGATGAGAATCTTATGGCCGCGGTCAGCGCGGACGGTGAGCGTCTGATCGGTTATACATGGGACGTGCCGGAGAAGCATTTGATGACGAATTGCGGGAACCCGTGTTTGCATACCGGGCCCGGAGCGGTGGTTGACCTGGGCCCGGGTGAGTCGTTTACATGGCGGGGGAAGATATATTTTATGGATAACGACGCGGATGAACTTCTGAGAAGGTATCGTAAGGACCAGGAAAGATGGAAGAAAAGCAGGGGGCACAGATGATCAGGGTTTCGCCGCTTGAATTTACGCCGGTACCGCGGGAGAAGGGTGAAAGAGACGGTCAGCCTTTATACCGTTTGTCGGTGAAGATTTGGGCCGGGTGGATGCAGGGGTATATCGAGCTTCGTTTTCCTGAGGTGGTGGAGTCTTCGATGGGTTATCATTATATAGACCATTATCGAACGACGCTTGCGCCTATCAGCGAGCCGGTGCCATTTCCGAAGTGGCAAACGGACGAGAAGACAGGTGCGATAAGTTATAAGTGCCTGCTGAGCGAGGGGCTGGAGTTTTGGGCCGGCGCCGAGCCGGGTGACGAGGAAGTTAAACTTGGGTTCGGGATAAATAATAATACCGGGAAAAAACTTGGGTTTGTGCAGGGTAATCATTGTTTGAATTTTGAATCTTCGCCTGCTTTTAACCAGCCCTATAATTTGGACAAACTTTTCGCGGTGCTGGACGGGGAGTATAAATCTCTGGCGCACACAACACCGACGCCTGAGCAGGTGGGTCGGCAGCCGTGGCTGGTTTTATTGACGCCTAAGGGCAAGCAGACGCACAACGGGCCGAAGGATACGGGGACGATGTGGTGGCTGGTGGATCAGACTGCGACAGAGAACCTTATGGCGATAGAAAGCGTTGACGGTCGGCGGCTGGCGGGGTATACATGGGATCAGTGGCCTGATATGCTGATGACCAACGGTGAGTATCCTTGCCTGCATACGGGTTCGGGCAGAGGGATTGATATTGAAAACGGCACGGGTCTGTCGTGGCGGGGCAAGGTGTACCTGGTGGAAAACGATCCTGAGAAGCTGGTTGCTCTTTACAGGGCCGACCAGGAGTCATGGAAGGAAAGCGGGAAGTGAAAATGAGCGATTACGAACAACTTTACGAGTACCTCGAGGGTCTTGAGATAATCGATGCGCACGAGCACCTTGTTTGTGAGCGGGACCGGCTGAACAGGAAGCTGGATGTTTTTACGCTGCTGCATCTTTACGAGTATGTGGACACTACTTCGGCGGGGTATAAGCCGCGTGAGGACGAGAATGTTTTCGTGAATAACCTGTTTCTGGATACCGAGGTTCCGCTGAGCGAGAGATGGGAGAAGATAGCCCCGCATTTGAGGCATATCAAGTTCGGAAGTTATTACAGGCCTTTCAAAATTGCGATGCGGGACCTTTACGGGATCGACGATCTTAACGAGGATACTTACCTTGAGGCCAGCAGGCGGATCCAGGCGGGCAATAAGAAGGGCTCGTATGAAAAACTGCTGCGGGAGAAGTGTAATATTAAAACGTGCCTTGTTCAAAACGGCAGGGTTGAGGGGCAGGACCCGGAGCATATATTCAGGCCCTTATACGCGGATGTGGAGTCTTACCAGCTCAGCAGTGACAGGTATGTGCGAAGCCTTGAGAACCTGCATGATACTAAGGTTAAGAGCCTCGATGACTATTTCGAGCTTTTGGAAAAGGAGCTTGGCGGGGCGAAAGAAAAGGGGGCGAAAGGGTTCAAGATAGCGGCGAATAATTTCACACAGCCGGACGCTGAAAAGGCAGGGCCTGTTTTTGAACAGGTGCTTAAAGGCGGCAAGGCGGATGTTGTTTTGCAGTCGACGGTGCTTGACAGGCTGATGAAAATCTGCGGACGACTGGGCCTGCCTGTGGCGGTGCATTGCGGGATATGGTGGGATTACAGGACGGTCGACCCGAAAAACATGATAGATATCGTCGACAGGTACAAGGATGTGCGGTTTGACCTGTACCATCTTGGGATGCCGTTTGTGAGGGATACGATTTTTATCGGCAAAAATTTCGCGAACGCGTTTTTGAATCTTTGCTGGACATACAATATTTCGCAGGAAATAACCGAGCGTGCTGTCAGTGAGATACTCGATACTGTTCCGGTGAACAAGATTTTCGGGTTCGGGGCGGACTGTTGCTGGTCGCTCGAGAATGTTTACGGCAACCTGGTTATGGCCAGGGAGTCTCTTGCCGAGTCTTTTGCAAGACGGATATCAAGGGGCAAGCTGAACCTTTCGGACGCGAAATATATATTGAAGCTGTGGCTGTACGATAACCCGTGCGTGTTTTATGGACTGTAAGATTATTCTAATGGAAGCTGAAAATGAAAATAATAACGAAAGTTCTGTTATTGACGGTTTTGGGGGTGCTGTTAATGGGCTGCGGTGAGTCCGGGAAAAAGGCGGCTCAGACGAACGGGCAGAAAATTGAGCTGACCCCGGTACAGGTTTATGAGCCGGTTCGGGCCGAGGAAGGGATGAAAGAGGGGCAGGAACTATCGGGCCTTGTTTTTTATATTAAGGCTCCGTGGCTCGAGAAGGGAGTAGAGCTGCGTTACCCGGAGGTGATTCAGTCATCGATGGGATTTCATTTTGTGGACAATTACTCATCGAGCATAAAGCAGCTCAGCCCGTTTACGCCTTTCCCGCTTTGGCATGCGGGTCAGCGTCCGGGCCAGGTGGTTTATACTTATACAAGCGCCGAGGGCCTGACATTTTCGGGTTCGGCAACACCTGGTAAAAGCGAGGTTCTGCTTGAATATACGGTCGTGAACAACTCGGGGCAGGACCTGGATTTTGTAGAGATTAATCCGTGTTTCAATTTCAGGGGCTGTCCGCAGTTTAACGCGTCGTGGGACCTTAATAATCTTTTCGCTTACTTTGACGGGAAACTTCAGACGATGGCCAATACGACGCCTACGCCGGAACAGGTCGGTCGCCAGCCGTGGCTGGTTTATTATACGCCTGTCGGGCTGGGGACCCTTGAACTGCCGAGGGACAACGGTTTGTGGTGGCGGGTCGACCAGGTCGCCGAGCAGAACATAATGGCGGCACAGAGCAGGGACGGTGAGTATCTTGTCGGCTATGCGTGGCGAAGCACGCCGAGGGTGCTTATGTCAAACTGCGGGTATCCGTGCCTGCACAGCGGCCCGGGGCCGAGGATGAATCTTAAGAACGGTCAGACTCATACATGGGTTGGCAAGGTGTATCTTATAAAGAACGATAAGCGGGAACTTATGCGACGGTATCGCCAGGACCAGCACTGCTGGAGCGATAATAAAAACGCACCGTTAAGGTAAAAGGCGGCAGAATGAAAAAATTTACGAGCAGAAAAACAGGTTATAACCGCAGGAACTTTCTAAAGTCTTCGATAATATTAAGTTCGGCGGGTCTTGCTGCCGGCGGAACGGCAGGGGCACAGTCGAAGCCTGTCCCAGCGGAGCAGAGAAATGTGCCGGTTTTGGGAAACGACAGGAAGAGGCGGGCTTATATCGAACTGCGAGATTATCTTGACAGCATAGATGTTATCGATGCGCACGAGCATCTTTACATCGAACCGCGGCGGCTGGAGATGGAGGTGGATGTTTTTACAGTGGTCAGTCATTATACTTATGTCGATCTTGTGTCGGCGGGGTATAAGGTTCCTCCGGGCGAATCTTGGTTTTCGTATAATTACCCGAAGGACACGAAGGTGCCGCTGGAAAAACGCTGGAAGGATATGTGGCCTGTTTTACAGAATGTAAAACACGGAAGTTATTTTCGTGCGCCGAGCATTGCGCTGCGGGATATTTACGGGATCGACGATCTTAACGAAAAGACATATAAGGAGGCTTCGCAGCGTGTTAAGGCGATGAACAAGCCGGGGCTTTATAAGAAGATTCTGGGCGACAAATGCCGGATAAAGACTTGTCTTGTGCAGAACGGGCTTATCGAGGGACAGCAGCCGAGCGACCTGCTGACATCGGTTTATACGGGCACTCACCAGATGTACGCGATGTGGAACGATGATTACGTTAAGCAGCTTAACGAGCGGAACCAGACCCGGATAAAGGACCTTGACGAGTATCTCGAGCTTGCGTTTAAGGATATGACGTGGGCGAGAGATCATGGTGCGGTTGGGTGTAAGATATTTACTGATTTTTACGCGCCGCCCAACATGGACCAGGCGAGGAAAGATTTTAAGGATTTTCTGGACGGCAAGGCCGCTTCGTCTGTACTTAAGTGTACGATACTTGACCTTATCTTTGAAAAGGCCGGCGAATGGGACTGGCCTGTGGCGGTGCATACCGGTGTTTGGGGTGATTACAGAATCGTCGATCCGAAGAATATGATAACCCATATCCAGCAGAGAACGGACACGCGGTTTGATATTTATCATTTGGGGATGCCTTATGTTCGGGACGCGGTTTTCCTGGCGAAGAATTTTCCCAACGCGCATTTGAACCTGTGCTGGGCTTATATTCTTTCGGAGTATATTTCGACGCGAACGGTGAACGAGATAATCGATACGGTTCCTGTTAATAAGGTTTTCGCTTTCGGCGGGGATTATGACGTGCCGGTCGAGAATGTTTACGGGCATTTGGTCATGGCCAAAGAGAGCACGGCTAAAGCACTGGCTGACAGGATAGACAACGAGCTTATTAATATGCACGATGCGAAACGGATATTGAAAATGTGGTTTTATGATAACCCGGTTAACTTTTACGGTTTGAAGGTATGAGTGGAAGTGTCTTTAACATGATGGATCGGCGGGGGTTTATGCGGAGCACCGCGGTTTCGGCACTTGCGGGTTTTGCGGGCAGTTTGTTTGCTGAAGACGGCGGCGGGTTTGGCGGTGAGGCTCATTATCAGCCGAGGCAGGTAAAACGCGGCGGTGAGCTGAACGCTGAAATGGCAGGGGACGATCTGCGGTATTTTTACGAGTTTTTCGCGAAGGTCGCTTTCGAGGCGCCGACGGAACTGCATCTTGATATAGAAAGGCTGCTTAAAAATCTGCATCTGCATTTTCAGCCGTGGTACAAAGGGTCGGATTCAGGGAATCTTTTTACGCGCTGCGTGGATTTGTATGATCGGGTTGCGGGGCTTCTGGAAGTTGTCAAGGTTGAGTGGGACGGTGAAAGTGTTCGTGTCGACAAGGTCGCTCACCTGGAGGTCAGCAGGGGATTGCATCGGCACTTTATCGTCGAGGTAAATAATGCGACGAGTGAGGCGGCGAGACTGTCGGTTGTAAATTTGCTTGCGGGGTATTACCCGATGGGGGCTGTGCAGGTTCCGCCGGGTCAGGGGCGGGGGGTGCTTAGTTCGCTGCTTGTTGATAAGTGCGGCAGGCGGGAAGTTGAATTTCAGGTTGTTTGTGAAGGACTGCCGAAGACAGCAGGGCTGGTGAAGGTGGATATTAACGTTTCCGAGCCTGCCGTGATTAAGGGACAGGTATATGACAAGGCGACGCACGGGCTGTTTCCGGCGAGAGTTTATGCCAGGGGAAGTGATAACGTTTATCGGCATGGGAAGGCTTTTGAGAATAACCCGACGCTTTCGGTAAAGGATATCGTGGATAATGTGCCAATCGGCAAGCAGCAGAAGCTGCCGTTTTTTTACTGTGACGGCAGGTTTGAGATCGAAGTCCCGGCAGGCGGCGGTGAGCTGACGCTTGAGCGCGGATATGAACACGAGATAGTCAGCGAAGGTTTTGAAGCAAGGCCCGGCGAACTTCTGGATGTTAAGCTAAGCTCGGGGCGGTTTGCAGATATGAAGGCGAGGGGGTGGATATCGGGCGATACGCATATTCACTGGGCGAAGAACTGGTGGGATACGAATGAGGATATTGATCTGCTGGCGATGGTGCAGCGGGCCGAGGATTTGCGTGTTGCCAATAACCTGACACTTTTGCAGTATCGACCCGACGAGCAGGGCGGGACGTTTGTCAAGCCGGACCAGTATCCGATGGGCCCTGTGCCGGGTTACTGCGACCGGGAGTATCATATCGAGATGGGCGAGGAGTACCGAAACGACAACTATTACGGGCATATATGTTTGCTGAATATAAAGAAGCTTGTCCAGCCGATATCGACGGGGCAGGGCTCCGGCGGGCCGCCGGGCGCTTTCGATTACCCGCTGAACAGGGATGCCATATTGCAGGCTCGCAGGCAGGGCGGTATAAGCACCGAGGCGCATAACCTCGGGCCGTTTCACCGGTCCGATGTGCCGGTTAACGCGGTGATGGGGTTTACGGACTGTTTCGATCAGCTTGAGCCTGTGCATTATTACCGTTTTTGTGACAACGGGCTGAAGATACCGCTGGGCAACGGCAGCGATCATCCTGCAAGGCTCGCGGGGTATTGCAGGATGTATGTGAAGGTTGACGGGGAATTTAGTTACGCTAAATGGATCGAGGGTATACGCAAACGCAGGACGTTTGTGACCTCGGGGCCCCTGGTTTTTATTACCGTGAACGGGCGGGGGATAGGTGAAGTGCTGGATGTTGAAAAAGGCAGCGAGCTTGAGATCGCCGCCGAGGCGATGTCGCGCAGGGGGATAGGTGATTTTGAGATAGTGACAAACGGCGGTGAGGTTATCGGCAGGGTTCATACGGACCAGCGAAGGGCGGAGATTAAGACGAATCTAAGGGCGGACAAGGGGCGTTGGTTCGCGGCGAGGTGTTCTGTGGATGGTGATTATTATGTGCTTAACGGGCTGGGCAGGGCGCATACGAGCGCGGTTTATGTTAATGTTGAGGGCGCAGGTGCGCTGGAGCGGGAGGCGGTTGAATACTGGGTTGATCTTCTGGAAAGACATAAGTCCAACGTTGCCGAGAATGCGAATTTTAAGAACGACTGGCAGAGACAGCGGGCAGTTGATAATATACAGAGAGGGCTTGATGAGTATCGTAAACTGCTTGCAAAATGTTAGCAGGCCGGTATGATGAGTTTTTATTTTCGAGGACTTTTATGAGAACCAACGCGAAAAGTTTTGATGGTATAAGAGAATATCTTGAGACTGTGCCGCTGGTGGATTGTCACGACCACAGCGCCGGGGCGGGGCCGGCGTACAAGGACCCGGTTCATGCTCTTATAAGCAACTACATGGTGGGGGAGTTGACATCGGCGTCTTGTGAAAAGGATGTGCAGTTTATTCTCGACTGCGACCAGCCGTTGGATAAAAGATGGCCCGTGCTTGAAAAGACCTGGAAGCGGACGTGTCATACGGGCTACGCGCAGCTTGTTCGGATGGTGCTCAGGGAGTTTTACGGTGAGGATGAGTTGACGCTTAAGTCGCTGAGAAGTGTCGGGGAAAAGATGCTTGACCTGGAGGACGAAAAGGTTTTTGATTCGCTGCTGGAGAAGGCTAAGATAGCGGTTCGGCTGGAGGATATGTGCGGGCTTTTTACACCGGAGCTGAAAAGCGTAGTAGATAAGTCGCTGAAGCTTTCGCCCCGGGGCAGGCTGGTTGTATCGCTGCCGAGGTTTCACAAGGTTTGCTCTTATGAGGAAGTTTCAGAAGTAGGCGGACTGGTTGGAATGAGGGTGACGAGCCTGGATGAGTATCTTGAGGCTTGCAGGAAGGTTTTTCAGGCGCATATCGATTATGGTGCGGCAGCTTTTAAGGATCAGTCGGCGTATACGCGGAGCCTTGATTACGGTAATCCTTCGAGGGCCCAGGCAGAGGAAGTATTCAACTGGTTCATGGAGGACCCGCGCAGGTCGGCGGGGTACCCGGATCAGGTAAAGCCTCTTGACGATTTCCTGTTTCATGAGTTTTTGCGGATGATACGTGATTTTGATCTGCCCTTGCAGGTTCATACGGGACACATGGCGGGCAATTATAACGATATTTATAAAACCAACGCGGTGTTTTTGAATAAAGTTATCGAGCTTCATAAGGAGGTGCGTTTTGACCTGTTCCACGCGAACTGGCCTTACAGCGGGGAGCTTTTGTTTTTGGCTAAGAACCACCCGAACGTGACGATAGATTTCTGCTGGGCGAATATAATAGACCCTGTTTACTGCCAGAATATGTTCAGGCAGATTCTTTCCTCGGTTCCGCACGGCAAGGTTCACGGGTACGGCTCGGACTTCGGGGGGTGTGCGGAGTTTGCCTGGGCGCATGCGTCGATGGCGAGGGATAACATTGCTATAGCACTTGCGGATATGGTGGAGATGGAATATATTGGTGTCGACGATGCCAAACAGGTCGGGTATGACTGGCTGTTCGGCAATGCCAACGAATATTATCGGCTTGGTTTGTAAATAAAAGGCTTGGAGCGGGAGAGCGAGAACTTATGGCAGTGACAACCGAACTCAGCAGGCGGTGCCCGATATCGAGGATGGTTTCCTACTCAGTGGGTGAGGGGGCGAATTCGCTTGTAATGAACTCCATTTTCGCCTACGCGATGCTTTTTTATACCGATGCGCTGGGGCTCAATGCCATCTGGGCCGGGTGGGCAATGGCAGCGGCGACTATATGGGACGGAGTTACCGACCCTGTAATGGGCCATATTACCGACAATACGCGAAGCAGGTTCGGCAGGAGGCACCCGTATATTCTTTTCGGCGGTTTGCTGATGCTGGTAAGCTATTATTTTCTCTGGCAGGTGCCGGATGCCTTTAAAGATTCGCAGTTGTCACTTTTCTGGTACCTGTGTATTTTGAACATATTGTTAAGAACCGCAATTACGATATTCGGTATTCCTTACACGGCGCTTGGGTTCGAGATATGCACCGATTATGCCGGCAGGGTAAAGCTGCAGGGGATAAGGAACGCGACGGGTATGCTCGCCAATTTTCTCGGGCCGGGGCTTGCGTGGACCATATTCTTTTCGGGCAACACCGAAACACAGCGGGCTACATCGGCGCAGGGTAATTATGTTAATATGGCAACTGTTTTTACAATCGCAACCTTTGTGTGCATTTTATTCGTTCTTTCAGCAACATTCAGGTATATTCGAGACAGCAGGGGGGCAAAGACCGAGGGCAACGACATCCGGGGCTTTTTCAGGGACATGAAAGAGATCATTCTTGACAAAAACCCGAGGTTTGTTTTCGCTTTCCTTATTATAGCTGTTTTAGGTGTCGCCCTGGTCAGCGCTTTGCAGATGTATCTTTATGAACATTTCATGCGTTTCGAGGGCTGGGAGAAATCGGTTGCGCACGGCGGGACGATGGTCGCATCGGGTCTCGGCGGTCTCTTTGCCGGTTACGTGGCGGGCAAGATGGACAAGAAACGGACAGTCGCCCTGGGTGTTGTTTTCAGTGTTTGCTGTAATGTAGTGATCGGTATTTTGTTCCTGCCGGGTATCATAAAGCCGGGCCAAACGGCAGAGCTTGGCGGGTTTGATTTCCCGCTTGCATTTGCGGCCTTTACAATTCCCCACGCCCTTTACTGGTTCGGCAACGGGATGATATTTCCTGTGGCAACTTCGATGATAGCGGATGTATCGGAGATGTACGAGCTTAAGACGGGGATAAACAAGGACGGGGCGTACGCCGCGATATTCAGCCTCGCGTTCAAATTCGCCATGAGCATATCCATGCTCGTGAGCGGTTATGTGCTTGTCTGGACAGGTTTCGAGCAGGGGGTGGGAGTTGTCCAAAGCGAGCAGGCTGTGTGGAACCTTTGCTTTGTCACTATTGTAATCGGCCCGTTGATTTCGCTTACTGCACTTGCGCTTGTTAAGTTTTATCCTGTTACGAGGGAGGTTCTGGAGAAATACAGGAGCGAGAAGGGCAGGTAATGACAGTCTGGATTTTAACTATGCTCAACGGCTGAAGGCCCGGCCTCTTTTTCGGGGGTTCATTGCCTGGTCGCACGAAAGAATTCATATTGATTTCTCGAAGAAAGCACTTGTGAATATAAACCGCGAGTCTTTATCATAAATTCGTAACCATTCACAATTATTTTTGAAAAATTCACAAAAAAGACTTGCGCGATA
>CAZVPF010000028.1:0-37150 GCA_964628195.1 uncultured Pirellulales bacterium
AAAAGCAAGATAAGGATAAACACCGGCAATATAGACATTGCAGAAAATCATCGGTACAGTTAGAATACCAGTTTTATCGACAACAATTATCAAGAAATTATGTCCTGATTTGCGATTTTTATCATGGGTTACAAAATTTTATCCAAACAGCAGTTATCGGAAAACGTCTTCACGATGGACGTCGAGGCACCGCTCGTCGCAAAGGCGCGCAAGCCCGGCCAGTTCGTAATCGTGGGCGTAAACAACGAATACGGTGAGCGCATCCCTCTAACCATCGCCGGCGCGGACCCCGAAAAGGGCAGCATCCGCCTTATTTACCAGCGGGTCGGCAAAACCACCGCCGAGATGGCCGACCTCGACGTAGGCCAGGAAATGGACCACGTAGCAGGGCCCCTCGGAACCCCGACCCACATCGAAAAACTCGGAACCGTCGTCTGCGTAGGCGGCGGAATCGGAGCAGCCCCGCTTTTGCCCATCGCAAAGGCAATGAAAGACGCAGGAAACACGATTATCAGCATCATAGGCGCACGCTCAAAAGACCTTATAATCCTCGAAGAAGACTTCAAGGCCATTTCCGACGAGATGATAATTACAACAGACGACGGCTCATACGGCCGAAAGGCGCTTGTAACAGAGCCCCTCAGGGAAATATGTTCAAAACAGCCCGGGCCCGACCTCTGCGTATCGATCGGACCGTCAATAATGATGAAATTCTGCTGCGCCACAACCAAAGAATTTGACATCCCAACCGTCGTTTCACTAAACACCATAATGGTCGACGGCACAGGAATGTGCGGAGGCTGCCGCGTCGAAGTCGGCGGCCAGACAAAATTCGTCTGCGTAGACGGCCCCGAATTCGATGGCCACCAGGTCGACTTCGACCAGATGATCAGAAGAATGAGCGCCTATAAGGACCAGGAAACCCGAGCACACGACGAATACAAAAAACACCGCTGCAAAATCGGACTCGACAAAAAAAGCTAACCTGTTTCAACGGAGTATATAGTGAGTAATTCAAAAGAACAAATGCTTAAAGAACTGCTCGAAAAGAAAGAAAAACAAGGCCTAAAGCCAAGCGACCGCTTCAAGATACCCCCGCAGGACATGCCCGCTCAGGACGCAGGCGAAAGACGCTCAAACATCAGCGAAGTCGCGACCGGCTACACCGAAACACAGGCCCGGCTCGAGGCCCTGCGATGTCTTCAGTGCAAAAACGCTCCATGCGTCCAGGGCTGCCCCGTACGCATCAGGATAAAGGAATTCGTAACTGCCGTCGCAGACGGAAAGTTCAAACAGGCCGCTCAGATAATCAAGGAAAACTCACTGCTGCCTGCCGTATGTGGCAGGGTATGCCCCCAGGAAGTGCAGTGCCAGGAAAAATGCACAGTCGGCCTCAAATACAAGGACCCGACACAGGCCGTCTCGATAGGCCGGCTCGAACGTTTCGTCGCAGACCTTGACCGCGACAATCCCTCCGTACCCGAAGTCGCTCCGGAAACAGGCAAAAAAGTCGCCATCATCGGCTCCGGCCCCGGCGGAATCGTCGTTGCCTCAGACGTCCGGCGCGCAGGCCACGCCGTAACGGTCTTCGAGGCCTTCCACAAGCCCGGCGGAGTAATGGTCTACGGAATACCGGAGTTCCGACTGCCGAAGCAGATAGTCAAAGAAGAGATAGAAACGCTCGAAAAAATGGGCGTCGAAATAAAATGCAACTTCATCGTAGGAAGAACACGCACAGTCGAAGAGCTTATGAAAGAGGACGGCTTTGACGCGGTTTATATCGGCGTAGGTGCAGGCCTGCCTTACTTTATGAACATCGAGGGAGAAAACCTCGTCGGCGTTTACAGCGCAAACGAATACCTAACCCGCGCAAACCTCATGAAGGCATACCAGTTCGGCAAAGGCGCCGACACACCCATCGCACTGTCCAAAAAGGTCGCCGTAGTTGGCGGCGGAAACGTCGCAATGGACGCCGCAAGAACCGCCCTGCGACTCGGCGCCGAACAAGTGCATATCATATACCGCCGAAGCGAAAAGGAAATGCCCGCACGTATCGAAGAAGTGCACCACGCAAAGGAAGAGGGCGTAATTTTCAACAACCTCCGCAACCCCAAGCGAATCCTCGGTAACGACGACGGCAAGGTCTGCGGCGTGGAGCTGCTCAAGTACGAACTCGGCGAACCAGACGCGTCAGGCAGGCGAAGGCCCGTCCCGATCGAAGGAAGCGAATACACCGTCGACCTCGACACCGTAATCATCGCCATCGGAAACGGTGCCAACCCCCTGATCCAGCAGACAACACCCGGCCTCGAGTTCAACAAGTGGGGCAACATCGTCGTTGACGATACCTGTAAAACCTCGCTCCAGGGCGTCTACGCAGGCGGCGATATCGTACTCGGTGCCGCAACCGTAATCCTCGCGATGGGTCAGGGCAGGGTCGCCGCCGCCGCGATAAATGATTATCTTGCAAATATGTAGCCTTTGCGTTATGCTGTCCGGTTATGAAAAAAAACAACAGGTCAGCTAATAAAAAACAGGCAAAAACCACTCGCCGAAAAGCCTCCCGACCGGGCAGCGGCAGGGGCAAACACCCTATACACGCCGCACCCAAAATCGCAGGCAGGCAAAGGCTCCAGAAAATATTGGCAGCCGCAGGTATCGGCTCAAGAAGAGCATGCGAGGAATTAATAGAGCTCGGACAGGTACGGGTCAACGGCAAAGTCGTCGACGAACTGCCCGCCTTCGCCGACCCCGAAATCGACGAAATACTCGTAAACGGCAAACCCGTAAAACCCGCCGCCAAAGAATACTACCTGCTCAACAAACCCAAAGGATATATTTGCACAAACAGCGACCCCTTCGGGCGAAAAAAAGCCATAGACCTTATACCCTCGACCTCCAGGGTATTCTGCGTAGGCAGGCTCGACGCGGACTCGACCGGCGCGATAATAGTAACAAACGACTCAAACTTTGCCAACAAGCTTACCCACCCCAGCTTCGAGATTCCAAAGACCTACCGAGTGCATATCCAGGGCAGAATAGAAGGACCCGAAATCGAAAAACTCAAAAAAGGCGTCTGGCTCTCGGAAGGAAGAACAGGCAGAGCTGCCGTCAAAGTCCTCAAACGCTCACCGAGAGAAACAACCCTCAGCATAACCATAACACAGGGCATGAACCGCCAGGTAAGACGCTCACTCGCGAAACTGGGCTACAAGGTAAAATCTCTGACAAGGGTCTCGATCGGAGACCTTGAACTCCGCGGACTCGGCGCGGGAAAATTCAAAAAACTCTCCGAACCGCAGATAAAAAAACTGACCCTCCGACCGGGAACATAAAAACTTCAGCCTTGTATTGGGTTAAGGTACGGACAACCCTGCCCAGGTCAATTAAGAATCCATACAAATAGTTATTAAAGACAATATTTCTGTATACTTGAATCTTCCAAGGCTTACGGTCTGTTATTGCCCCCTGTAAATTCCTCTTCTAATTTATTCGCAGCGATTGTTTCCTGCGGCGGCTCTATTACGTGCCAGTCGGGTGTTGTTTTTCCCGGACCCGGCCAGGGCGTCGAGCAGTTGTGACAACGATCCATGTCCGCTCGGCCGAGCCTGCCGCAGTTGACACAGGTTACCATGTTGTACGCCGGGCGTGTTATGTGGTAAGTGATCAGTGCCGGGATGCCGAACAGGACCGCGGTTATTCGCCAAAACCAACGGGCGGATTTGGACAGACCCGTGCGGGATGCGTTTTTGCCGATCGCGCGGGCGCAGAACAGGCCGATGACAAGCGAGGGGGAGATGACGAAAAATACAAGCAGGGCTTTGAAGAACTTGGCGTCGCTGTAGTTCAAGTTGCGGACAAGCCATGCGGCGGTTGACGTCGGCTGGATGAACATTGCGCGCCACGCCGGCCCAGCGGCGATATCGTCAGCGGTGAAGATGGTTATGACATTGAAGATGAAGGGATTAAGGTTCTCAAAGACAGTGCGGAAAGTTACCAATGCCGGGCCGCCGGGAAAGGTCACTGAGTTGGGCGTGTCGAAGTCAAAGTCGCGGTTGTATGTTACCCAGGGGCGATGCTGGTTGCCGTTTTTATCATATTTCGCGACTACAAGCCTTGTCGCGTCTCGTGTTACAGCCGCTGCGACCAGGCCGCGGTAATCGTAGCCGTTTTCTGTTCTTTTGGAATATGCTCGGATACTGTATCCGGTGACATCAGCCGGGGCCGCGTTTATTACATTACCGCCCTGGTATGTTACGAGATGACCGAGCAGACCCTTTGACTCTAAGGTTTGATGGTCGAACATTTCAATCTGCCCGTCCTCGTAGAGAACGACAATGTCTTTCAAAAAGGGCTCTATGTTGTCGGGGATTTTAACAAGGTCATCAGGCTTTTTCATACTTGGATGCGCTTTATTATATTGTTCAGGTGAGGCTTTGGCATAAGCACTGTTCCACCATTGAAAGATTTTGCTGTCTCTGACGTCCCAGACCGAATCGAAGCCGATAATTTCTTTTTCGAGGGGCAGGCTCTGTTTGACGGTTTTGTTAAATACATCTATATGGTACAGCTTTTTCGTTTGTCGGTCATAGGCTGAGATTGTTTTGCCGAATTTGTTTACATACACCTCTACCTCGGCGAACCTGCTGATAGACTTGTCAAGCTTTGAGGACACGCCATCTGGCCCTGCGTAAAACCGGGGCTCGAAATGCCATGTTTCCAGGCTTGTCCTTTTGCTTTTGAGCTTGTAACCGAATACAAAGACTTTTTGGTCCATGTCATAATAATAATACAAATCTTCTATCGTGCCTTGATGGCATTTTTGTGTTATATTTCGGAGGCGGTAGTTTTCGGAGACAACCTGCATGAAATAATCAGGCAGGCCGAGGCTTAAACCTGCCGACTCGGAGAGATTTGCCCTGACAATAATGCTGCTTTTTTGATAAGCGTTTGGTTCGTTGTCTATTTCCGGTATGAAACCGGTTGGGCTTATGGTTCTGCTATTTCCGGCGAATTCTTCATTAAGAGACAACATAATCATGCTGCTTATTGTTCTCGGCCAGAATGTTATTATGCCGAACGCGATAAGGGTTATGAACATTACGGCTATGATGTTTATTTTTGAGTGATTTTTCATTTTAATATTCCTTTACAGGGGCATAGTTTTGAAACGGTTCCATGCTGAGTATAAAAAGCCGGCGGTGAAGAGTATGGTTAGCGTCTGCATCTCCGGGCCGAACCCTTTGATAAATATCATTGTTGTAAGAAGAACCCCTACGAAAAGGCTGATCAACGCCGAGCGTTTTTTGCCTTCCATGAGCCCGCAGTTGAGGGCTATTGCGTAGATCGCGAAGCCTGCAAGCGTTAAGGTAGTGTAAATACCGTTAAGTCCGTAATCAACTGTCGAGATGGTAAAAGCCATACTTCTAATTATAAAGTTAAAAATGAAATTTAATGTTGTCATAATTATAAACACTGCCGCAAGGCCTGTTATAACTTTGCTAAGGAACAGCCTGCCCCGGTTTGTGGGGTGTGTGATTATAAATGCAGGAGCCTTTCGGTTGAGGTCCATATACATCTGTGCCCAGCCGAACGCCTTGAACAGTAAAAACGCAATAATTATTAACAGTATGTATAATACTGACATTGTGTCTGCGAAGCGGCGGTTATTCGACAATGAACCGGTTAAAAAAAGGGCAAAAACTCCCGTATATATAACTGCTGGCAGAAGCATAAGCAGGATATATATGTAATTGTCTTCGATCTCTCTTTTAATGAGCGTCCACATTTTTTGTCCTTTCGTTATTGTGCCCCGACCGGTTCGGTCTCACCGTCCGTGCATTCTATGAATATGTCCTCGAGTGTCATTGGTATTTCGTCTATAGATTCGGGTGCGAAGACTTCGAGCATCGCGTGTTTTCTCTCGTTCCAGTTCGCGGCGGTTATTGTCATTTCACGGCCCAGGCTCCGGGTCCGGACCAGTTCTTTTATGTGCAACTCGGCTGGAGCCTGTTCGGGGAAGATCACCCGGAATTTTTTGATGCGTGTTTTGAGTGTTTCGAGGTCGCAGTCCACCAGCAGCCGGCCGCCGACGACAATGCCTATACGGTCGGCGATGCGTTCGACATCGCTCAGGATGTGGGAACTGAAAAGTATCGTCCGGCCCTGTTTCTGGATTACCTCGATGGCAAGCTCGAGAAAATGACGGCGGGCAACGGTGTCCAGGCCGAGCGTGGGGTCGTCGAGTATGAGCAGCTCCGGCTCGGTCGCCATTGCCAGCGAAAGGTTAAGCTGGGCCCGCATGCCGGTTGAAAGCTGTTTTACTTTGCGGTCGGTGGGCAGGTTGAATTTTTTTATAAGAGCGTCGAATACTTCGCGGTTCCAGTTGCGGGACAGGTCCTTGCACAGCGCGATAAGCCTTGTTACGCGGTAGTTCTGGATGAGGTTGTGCCCTTCTGCGACGTAGCCTATGCGTCCCTTTACAGCCGGGGTCAGTCGGTCGCTGGGGATGTTGAAGATGCTCGAGGTCCCGCGGGTGGGCAGGTCCAGGCCGAGCAGCAGGCGGATCAGCGTAGTTTTGCCCACGCCGTTCCTCCCGAGCAGCCCGTATATACAGCCCTTTGGCACGCTAAGGTCGATGTTGTCGAGAACGCAGCGACCGTCAAAGTATTTGCTTAGCTGGTTGATTTTTATGACTGTCTCTTCCATTTGCTCTTCCTTTAATGTTCGTTTTAGTCGTCGTTCGGCAGGTCGAATCGGGCGAGCTGCTCATCGAACCACTGTCGCAGCCTTTTAGCGTCTATGGCCATGTGTACGGAGTCGACAATCAGCCGCTCCATCTGCGCGGTAATTATCTCCTTTTTTACGCTCATGTTAAGCCCGCTTGTCGGCGCCGCGACAAAGGCGCCCGAGCCGGGACGCGTTACTATCACCCCCTGCTGTTCGAGAGTCCTGTAGGCCTTGGCGATGGTGTTGGGGTTTATCACAAGCTGCGATGCCAGGCTGCGAACCGTGGGCAGCTTTTCGCCGGGTCTTAGCCTGGAAAGTGCTACGTCGCGCTTTACCCGGTCCACAACCTGCTGGTATACCGGGCGGTTTGAGCCTTGATCAATTTGTATCTGCATAATTTAGCCTTTGTTCGGGCCGGTAAATATATTGTACTATGACAACTATTACAATTACTACATTCTTCGGCTGATGTCAATAATTTTTTTAATTTTTTTTCCCGGGACAGGCAAAAAGGTGATATTTTTACGCATAGTCCCGTAATAAGTGGAGATTTTGTGAATTTTCAGGAGATGCACGTTAGCGCGCAGAAAGAAATCTCTTTTGATAGTCTCGCTTTCGCCGTGGACATTAAAAGCCTCTTAATAGGACAGTTCGAGGGTGTCCTCGGTTTTTTCCGCGCCGGGCAGGGTAACAAACAAGGTCGAAGTATCTAAGTGCCACTTATAGTCGCTCAGAGCTTTGCCGTTTACACTGACAGACTTCGGTGCAGCGGGCAGGTAGATGCGTGTTACGACCTGCACATTTTCTGTCGAAGTTATCAGCATTTTGATACTGCCGTCGTTTGTATTTATCGACTCGATACGCCCTGCGCACGCAAGGGGCATTGCCTTGCCTTTCTCAAGCCTGTCAAGGTCGATGTAAAATCCTTTTTCGCCGGGTCCAAGCTCAACCCTGCTTAGAACCGAAAGCTCTCTGTCCAGCAGGTCGACAAAGCTGCCGTCGAAAACAAGCGGCTGCTCGCTGGTCGATTCTTCGAGACATGCCGCGACAACGTAAGGCCCGCGCCTGAGTTTGAAGTAGTTTCTCGCCCGGTATTCGATCCCCGCGGCGGCGGCGGCTTTTTTAACAACTTCACGAAGCTGCCCGGATGCTTTTTCGCTTCGAGAGTAATACGCCGGGTGTTTTCGAAGCACAAACACTCTGCCCTTGCCGGACTTGTAAGCTCCCTCGCCGCAGCTCTTTTCAAGGCCCAGCGACAGCATCAGATGTTCGGCCGGTGACTCGAAATCATTATCACCGGTGTTCCACCATTGCGCAACTTTATGGAAAGGGTCGGTCTCTGCGCCGATATAAACAAGCGACCCGCCCCCCGCCACCCAGTTTGCAAGTTCCTGGTGCAGGCCGGGGCTTTCGGGTTTCTGCAATTCATAGCTCAAGATCAAAACCTTAAAATCCTCCAGATAGCCCGCGAACCGCCCTATGTTATCGAGCTGGACGGTGCGAACAAACACCCCGTCCTTAACCAGCGGAAGCGCCATCCCGAAAAAGCCCAGCCAGTCGTAAGATTCATGCTCTGTCTGGCGCAGGGGGTCGTTTTCGTTTCCAGCCAGGCCCAGCTTAAAGGCCGGGTTTGCCCGTTGAAACATCGACGAGTCGCCAAGCAGCAAACCAACCCCATCCGTCGAGCCGTAAGTATCCACATCCTGCTGCTTCATGTCCCTGAGCTGGTTGAAGACCACTGCCAGAGTGGTCGCGTAATCACCGGGAATATACTTTCCATCCTTGCTGTCGCGCGGATACTTTCGGGTTATCACCCTTGAAGGCCACGGGCATATCTCATAACGCCAGACCTCAGGCTGCAGAAGCGAAGCGACCAGCGTGCAGATATAGTTCTCCCGGTAGTCGTCCCAGTCATGCTGCGGGTTGTCCTCGATGGGGTCGTGGAGAAACCACATTCTCTTGCCGGTTCCACGCACAAGCTCCTGCATCACGCCGTATTCAAGAAAAGCGGTCTCGAAAGTCCGCTCCCGTATAACACCGTTATATTTGTTCGGTGAGCGGGATGTCCCGGTCCATATCTGCGCTATAAAACCGTCGACGACAGGCGAATTTACAAGCGAAGACTCGGGGCTGACTATTCGCCACTGCGTGTAGTTGATAAGGCTGTGTGTTGGAACGTAAACCCGAAGCTGCCTGTCGTGCTTTGCAAGGGCATACTCCCGGCAGGCCTCGGCGATTCTTCGTATATGCCGCTGGTAAAGGTAATACTGAAGCCTGGCAGTGTCGTACCTTGCCTGCACATCACTGTCGCCCCGGCGCCACTGGGTGCCGTAATACGCCTGCCACTGCTTTTTGAACTGCCCGCCGTATCCGCTCCTTGCCCAGAATTCCGGTTCTTCGAGATGGACCGCAAGGGCCCCTTCGTCAATCGCCTTTTTGACAATCTCGGTCAAATAATCGCTGAAAGCAACGCTTGGAACCATGTACGGCGTTTCCCTGCCGTGCATTATAGGCGCACCGGACCCGTCAACCTGGCCGTGGTCCCAATGCTCCGTACCGTTCCATTGACCCTTGAGAAAATCACCGTAAGAACCCCAGGAAGAGCCCGTCATAAAATGCGTCACAAAATCTTTTTGCCTCCATCCTTTTATGCGGCCCGGGAAATCATGTTTGCCGTAAACCATCGCAGCGTCGCATCGGAAATCATAGATGGACCGATAAGCCCTGCTGGTCTGTATCGAAGTCAACTCCTCGGACCTGTTGGTTACAAGCCTGATTTTCAGGGCATGAGGCTTTTGCGAGTTTTCAATATCCTTCCCGAAAACCGCACCTGCTGCGGCCAGTGTCATCAAAAACAATAAAAATCCCCCTGCCCTTGGCCCGGGCCTTTTAAAAAAAACGTCAAGTTTCAGCATACTAACCTGCAATTTTTAACAGTATATAACTTTTGTGTTGGGAAAGTTTAACCTCTTAAACCGCCGGGGTCAAGACTTTTAAGCTGTTGCACCCGGCTTTCCAAGCTGGTATAATCTTCACGTTGCAAAAGCTTTCTTATACATGAAACGGAAAGTTATGTCGTGCAAAATTCTGATAACAGGCGGATGCGGTTTTCTCGGACAGTACATAACTGCTGAACTAATGCCCCAGATGCCCACTGCGAGAATATTGATTCTCGACCTGAAGCCGAACCCCGCAGCAGTGATCGACGTGGCGAAATTCGCAAACGTTGAGATGCTTGCCGGGGTCGACATAACCCAACCCCGCGACCTTGCCGGTAAATTTGACGACGTTGACACCGTGATTCACCTTGCCGGGCTTGTGTCCTTTTCTTACCGGGACAGAGACCTTCTAAACGCCGTCAACGTTGAGGGCACATCCAACGTGCTCAAGGCAGCCCAGGACGCAGGTGTCAAACGCTTCTTGCACGTAAGCTCCGTCGCCGCACTGGGCTACAGGGACCACCCCGCGGAACTGGTGGACGAGGACTTCAAATTCGACTGGTCCGCCGCACGCAAAAAACATAAATACTACATGCTCAGCAAACATCTCGCCGACGAAAAGCTGGACAGCGTCAAAGGCCGGGGCATGGATGTGACGGTTTTTTATCCCGGCCTGATGTTCGGGCCCGGTGACGTAACCAACAGCGTAAAACTGATAACCGCCATTGCAGCCGGCAAAGTGCCCTTTAACATGCCCGGCGGCACGAACATTGTGGATGTTCGTGATGTTGCGCGGGGCATAAGCAATGCCCTGTCGCGAAACACAGCACCGGGAAAATATCTTCTTAGCGGTTATAACCTGTCGTATAAAGAGGTCAACTCCGTCATCGCCCAATCGCTCGCAAAAGCGCCGCCTAAAATTACACTGCCCCGCCGGCTGCGCGCGGCAATGTACCGTATTTTCATCACAGCAGAAAAACTGAACCGTCGTAAATTGCAGCTTACCGCCGACAACGTTGACTCGGCATTTAGATGGCGATACTTCGACAACTCCCGCGCCGCCGAATCGCTCGGCTGGAAACCGCGGATAAGTTTCGAGCAAACCATTCGAGACACAATAGACTGGATGAGGCAAAATAATAGACTCTGAGCCCGCCGGTTCCCGCTCTATTGACTAAATGCCCTGTTTTGAATATACTTACCGTGTAAATTAAGTATGGAATTAGGACAGCTTTTATATGTCGCAGGACGGCGAATACCCTGATCTGGTTGGAAAGACTGAACCGGAGCTTTTCAAACAGTCGGTCCACGCGGGGATATGGGTGGCCGCGACTCGTGCCGTGATGCTTTTGCTCTCGGCGGTTCGGCTCATAGTTCTTGCCCGGCTGCTTGAAAAAAAGGACTTCGGTTTGATGGGCGTCGCACTCCTGCTTATCGACACGCTGAACACTTTTTCACAGGCAGGCTTTAACGAGGCTCTTATCCGTGAGAGAAGCGATATAAGGGCTTATCTCGACACGGCATGGACGACCGGTATTGTTCGTGGTCTGCTCCTTTACCTGCTGCTGTTTTTCCTCGCGCCGGTCATGGCGGGCCTTAAGGTCGACCCGCAGCAGTCAAGCACCGCGGTGATGGTGATACGAACTGTGGGATTGACGCTGATAATAAATCCTCTAACCAATATCGGCACCATATATTTTACCCGCGAGATGCGGTTCAGCAAAACGTTCATAATGCAGACAGCGAACCGTCTCTTGAGTATACTGACCAGTATCGCCGTTGCTGTTGTTTTTAGAAATGTGTGGGCGCTTGTGGCCGGAGTCGTGCTCGGTTCGGCTATGGGAAGTGGATTGAGTTATTTCCTTCACGGCTATCGGCCGAGACTGCGAATGCAGTGGGATAAGTTTCAGCAGATGTGGTCCTTCGGGCGGTGGGTCTTTCTCAGCACGGTCATCGGTTTTCTGATGACCGAGGGCGATGACTTCTTCGTGTGGTTTTATCTCGGTGTTACCGAGCTTGCGATTTACAGGCTGGCGTATCACTTTGCGAATATGCCTGCAACCGAGATAACGAGGCTTATTAACCAGGTCAGCTACCCGGCTTTTGCGAAACTGCAGGACGACCTGCCCAGGCTCAAAGACGCTTTCTTGAAAGTACAGCTTATGACCGCACTTGTTACGATGCCTGTTGCCGGTCTGATACTTATGCTCGCGCCGGATTTTGTAAAGCTGTTTCTGGGTGATAAGTGGCTGGCTGCTGCCGTGCCGATGCAGATACTTTCGCTCTACGGCATGATGAGAGCGATAGGCTCCTCGCGCAGCCCGCTGTTCAAGGCGGTAAATAAATTCGGGGAAATAGTTACGCTTCAGACAGCCAAACTTGTTCTGTTTTTGTGCCTCCTGTATCCGCTTACCAGAAGATACGGTATCGCCGGGACAAGCAGCGTGATAGTAATCGTCAGCGGTTTAGGTCAGTTTTTTGGGCTTTGGATAACGCGAAAGGCTCTTAAAACCTCGTGGCTGCGGGTGGTAGAGCCGCTCTTTTTCCCGTTTGTCACAACACTGGTGATGGCAGGTGTTATATATGCCATGAAATTATACCTTTTCGCAGAACCGACGATATGCTCGTTCGTGATTTGCGGCCTTGTCGGCGCTGGTTTATATATACTTTTGATACTTATGGCCGACAGCATTTTCAGTTTCGGCGCAATAAAACTTATCAGGGCTCACTTTGATGTAACATCACATATTGAACCTGCAGGAAAAACACAGAATTTGATCTCTCGGATACTGGGCCGGCAAAAGTAAGCAATCCTTAGACAAATAATTATCCGGACTGCTCAACTATTTCCTGAAATGTCAAAAAAAGCATTCGGTTCAGCTTTTCAATCGCAAATTCACTGCAAACCTTTTGTCGGGCGTTTTGCGTCAACTCGCCCCACAGTTCTGGGCAGTCGAGCAGGTGCAGAATTTTTTCGGCAAGCTGGTCACTGTTTTTTTCATCTGCGAGCAGGCCCGTCTTTCCCTCTTCAATCAGCTCCGGGATTCCGCTGTGCCTGGTGCTGACCACCACAAGACCCGCGGCCATAGCTTCCATAAGCGCCACAGGTATTCCTTCCATGTCGCCGTTTTCGGCGGTTACGCTGGAGAGGACGAAAACATGACAGTCCCCCAGAACGGCGGCAATTTGCTCATTCTCCAGTGCTCCGTGGAAGTGAATATAACTGTCCGCGTTTAACTGTTTAGCAAGGCTTTTGAGTTTTTCCAGCTCCGGCCCGTCTCCGGCGATATGGTATTCTATCGGTCGCCGGGCCGCCACTTTTGCGACAGCTTTCATTGAATATTCGATCCCCTTTTTCTCGACGAGCCTTGCTACCGTAACAAATTTTACAGGGTCTTGCGGCGGGTGTTTGGGACTGAAGCAGAACTTGTCCGTATCGATGCCCATTCGGTGCACTATTATTTTTCCCGGCGAAGCGCCGTTGTCGATTAGCTTTTGCCTCCAGTAATTGCTTATCGGCATCAGTGCGTCCATTTGCCCGAATACCTCCTCGTATTTGCTCCAGCCGTACCGCGCGGTATAAGTGGACAGGTCCGAACCGTGAAAAAATGTTACCGCTGCTTTGGCCAGGCCCATTTTTTTCAGCGACGCTCCGACGATACCGGCCCAGCCGAAGTGGCAGTTAAGAACGTCAAACTTGTGCCCCGTCATTGAAAGCGCGTAATACAGAATTTCATGTGAAAAGCCCTGCTCCCGTTTCAGAAGACAGCCAACGGCGCGGAAAACAAAAAAGGGGTCTCTGAATAAATTAAGTATGATCAAAAAGAGACTCTTTAGACGAAGCAGGGATTTGTTCTTCGGCATGGGGTGAAGGTAATGTATTTTCCTGTCGAGTCGATATTTTTGAAAATCGCGGTGGGTTATATCCTGCTCGGATTTGGACCTTGCGAAAATAGTCACATCACAGCCCAAATCTATCAGGCCGGTCACCTGGTTGAGTATGAATGTCTCGGAGAGACTTGGAAAACGGTCTGCAATGAAAGCTATCTTCATCGGTCCTTTATCATTCACAGGTTAGAATTACCTTTGCGAATAATTATCGCAATTACATGAAATAATATAACCCGGGCAGTCATTTATTGCACGAACCAAGTTTAAAAAACCGATGGTTAATATCAAATCGGCGGGCTATTCGTGACGAAGCGCTATGATGGGGTCGACTTTTGCCGCTCGGATTGCCGGGTAAAGGCCGAAAACCACACCGATACCCACACTGATGAAAAGCGGCAGGGTAAGGCTAAGCGGCGTTACAACGGTTGGCATTTCGGCAAAGTATGTTATCACAGCCGGGATTGCAACTCCTATCCCGATCCCGACAATGCCTCCTATAGTCGACAGCACGATGGTCTCGATGAGAAACTGCGTGATTATCTGGCTCCGTTTTGCGCCGATTGCCCTGCGGATTCCGATCTCGCGCGTACGCTCGGTTACCGTGGCCAGCATAATATTCATAATACCGATTCCGCCCACAAGCAGGCTGATGCACGCGATTGAACCGAGTACGATGTTGAAAGTTCGCTTGGTCGCCTGCGCCTGCTTGAGCAGTGCAAGCGGCACGCTGACGATGTAGTCCTTTTTCTTGTGGAAGTGGCCGAGCATTTTTTCGATCGCGTTAGCGGTAAGTTCCACGTTTTCGGTTTTGTCGACCTGGACGATTATCTGGTGAAGCTCGACGGTTTCCCTCTCGAAAGAACCCGTCGAGATGCGCGTCGAAGTGTCGCCGAACCTGCTCTTGGATACCGACATTGGGATGTAGACATCGATTTCCTGGTCGGGTATCTGTATGTTTCCCGCCTGTCCGCCCTGGCTTTTGATGATGCCGATTATCTCGAAGAAAGAGCCGCCTATCTTGACATGCTCGCCAATGGTGTTCTTGTTGGCAAGCAGCTTTCTTGCACCGTGCTCGGTAAGCACCGCAACAGCCGATTTTGTAAGTTCGTCGGCCTGGCTTATTTTCCTCCCTGCAAGCAGCGGCCTGTTCACAAGGTCAAACCACGTCGGCGTCGTGCCCACGACCCTAAGCTCCATCTTCTGCGAACCGAGGCGGGCCTCTTTACGCAGCAGCTTGGCAGGGGCGGTATTGACCACGGTGGCAAAAGAGTTCTTTATCCTCTCGTCATCTTCGTATGTAAGCCCGTATGTCACGGTGAATGACCGGCGGGCTGATTGTTGTTCGTCCTGGACGGGCTTAACGGCTGTGATAAGTATATTGTTGCTGCCAAGCTTTCTTATCTGGTCGAGCGCGTCTTTGCTTGCCCCTTCCCCTACGGCAAGCATCGCGACGACCGACCCGACACCGAAGACAACCCCGAGCATCGTAAGAAAAGACCTGAGCTTATGCAGCAGAAGATTTTCAACGCCGAGACTTACGTTCTGAAATATTTTTCTGCCCGATATCATGAATGTTCTATCCTGTCAATGCTTCCGTCTTTCATGTGCAGCCTGTTAGCTGCGTATTCGGCGATGTCATGTTCGTGGGTAACCATTATTACGGTTTTGCCTTCTTTGTTCAGCTCGGTCAGAAGATCGAGTATCTGCTCCCCTGTTGCGCTGTCGAGGTTCCCGGTCGGCTCGTCGGCGAGAAGTATCTGGGGATCGTTGGCAAGCGACCGCGCTATCGCGACCCTTTGCATCTGGCCGCCCGAAAGCTCTGTCGGACGGTGTCCGAGCCGGTTTCCCAGGCCCACCATTTCGGCGAGTTCTTTTGCCCGCTCTGCGCTTTTTTGCTCCTCCCAGCCGAGGTAGTAAAGTGGCAGCTCGATATTTCGCTGCACCGTAAGCTGCGGGATCAGGTTGAAGCTCTGAAAGATGAATCCGAGGTGGCGAAGTCTTATTTCGCTCAGCTTGTCGTCACCGAGTCTGCTGACATCGTTATTCTCAAGAACGTACCTCCCGCTGGTCAGCCTGTCCAGGCACCCGAGAATGTTAAGCATGGTGCTCTTGCCGGAACCGCTCGGACCCATTATCGCCCAGAACGTCCCTTTCGCGAAGTCAATGCTCACACCGGCAAGGGCGTGAACCTGCTCTGTGCCCATCCGGTAAATTTTCTTTGCGTCCTCGAGTGAAAGGATAGGCTCGGCTTCATGTGGATTGTCCGGGTTTTTTTTTATCATTTCAAGACCCCGGCGATTAGCCGCCGCTCCCGCTCTCGCCGCCGAACTGCTTGAACTTTTCGAGCATCTGTTTTTTCTCTTCGGCGCTCATATTCTTGAGTTTTTCTTTTATCTTGTCACGATGTTCCGCTGGTATCTTTTCAAGCAAACTGTTTATTTCAGCGTCCACATCGGCTAAGCTCTCTGAACTTTCCTTGTCCTTCTTCCTGCCGCCTTTACCTTTGCCTTTTTCTTTCCCGCCGTTTCTTTCTTCAGCGGTTTGGCCCGTTCCCCGGTATATTTTCGCCGCTTCTTTCAGGGGCGGATTGAGCGAGACGACCTGACCTTCGTTGAGTCCATCGATTATTCGTATCATGTTGTTGTTGTCGAGACCGGCATTTACCTGAACAGGCTCAAAGTCAAGCCCCTTCTGCACGAACACAGTCGGATTTCCGTCAACCTTGAGAACCGCCTGAACAGGCAGGTAAACCGCATCTTCGTATTGTTCGATTATAATTTCGGCCTTGCAGCTCATCCCGGTCTTTAGCATACTGCCGTCACCGAAAATCTCAATTTCTGTGTTATAAACCTTAAGGTCAGGATTCAGCCACGAGTTCGACGCGTCGGGCAGCGGAGCTATTTTCCGAACCTTCCCTCTAAATTCCCTGCCGGGCAAAGCGTCCACGGTCACAATCACATCCATGCCCGTGCTTATCTTTTTCAGGTCCGCTTCGTGTATCTGTATCTCGGCGTTTTTCATTTCGGCCTTGGGAAGGTAAATAAGCTCCTCCCTTTCGCGAACCTCCTGGCCCTCGTCGAGAGGCGTATTGTTGCCATATCTGCGCTGATTGACACTTGAAGCATATACGACCAGTCCGTCCGATGGGGCGTAAATTTTTGTCTTTCCTATCTGTTCGACTACCTTCTCGTACTTTTCCTGCTGACGTTTGAGCTTGACTTCCTTGGCTTTCAGGTCGGCCTCGGCCTGGAGGATGTCGGCCCTGGCTTTTCGCCTGACCCTTTCCAGCGCCATGCCGTTTTGCTTAACATCGCTTTCGAGCTCCGCGAGCTTGCGCGGATTGGTGAAGTTTTTCAGCAGGTCAAGCTTGTTCTTTTCCAGCTTCAGGTCAAGCTGCTTTTTATTTTTCGCAAGCTGGTCGCCCTGCAGCTCCGTCTTGGAAATATAACCTTCCCCATAAAGCTTTTGCGACCAGTTAAGGGTTTCCTCTGCTCGGGCAAGCTCTTCCTCGGCAAGGGTTATCCTTGCCTCTGCCTCGGTAAGCTGGTTGGGGTATTCGCCCTCGATATATTTTTTCAAATCCTGTTCGGCAAACTTGAGGTTCAGCTCGGCCTTGTCAATGTCGCTCTGGGACTGGTTTTTCTGGACCTCGTAATTTTCACTTGCCCGGATATGATCGGCCTCTGCGCTTTGGACGCTTATTTCCTGCTCGATCTTTCGGTCTATCATGTCGCTTGAATCAAGCTCTATCAGAAGCTCGCCTTTCTTTACCTCCGTGCCCTCGTCGACAAGTGTCAGAATGGTCGTCCTGCCCTCGACCTCACATTTGATTATCTCCTGCTCCCGGGCCTTGATCGTTCCGCTTTCCGAAATGCTTATCCGAAGCGGGCCGCGTTTAACCTTGAAAGTAGCCGTATTTCCGTCCTCCGAGACGCCCTTGTCCTTAAAGAGATGTGTCGCGCCCAGGCCCACAAGCCCCAGCAGCACAACAACAAAAATCGTTATCCAGAAACTTTTTTTTGCCAATAAATTACTGTTTTTCATTCGGTATTGCCTCCGGCAGGTATTCCTGCCATAAACCTTCGGAATTGATCTTCAAAAGACCCATATCGCGCTGTATTTGTAGCTCGGCTATCCTGTACCCTACGGCTGCGGATGTCAAACTGTTCTGTGCGGATATCAGGTCCTCCTGGGCCTCTAAAACGTCACGTATTTCAGCTTTTCCGGCTTCGAGGAACAGGTTTGTGCTTTTTACACGCTCTTTTGCGAGGAACACCGACTGCGACTGTATTCGCAGACTCTCACGCGACTCCAGCAGCGTCCGCAGCAGGTTGCGGATCGACAGTTTTATATCGTCCTCAAGCTCCTGCACGCTTCGCACCGCTTTTTCAAGGCCGATATAGCTGTTTCGATACCTGTTGCGCTCGGCGGTTCGCTCAAGCCCGAGGTCCAGCGACAGAAGTCCAGAATAAAACCCTTCGTCACTGCGAAGGGCGGCGTTGTCGGAAGATGCGCTGCTTACAGAGGCCCTGCTTTCACCGAGGCTTGCCCTTCCCAGCAGGGTAAGCTCGGGCCTAAGAGCGTCGGCTTTGACAACAACGTCCCTTTGCGCGTCGTAGACCTTCGCCACTGTTACACGAAGATCGAGCCTGTTAACAAGCCCCGTTCGTACAGCAAGGGCCTCGGCAAGCTCCCAGGGCCCCGCCTGGTTCGGGTCCGGCAGAACCGGCACTGCAACGGCGTCCGCGGCGGGAACCTCGATATCGCTCTCACGCTGCCGGTCGAATTCCTCCATCATCGCGTAAGCCGGCTCGACAAGATTCGCAAGCTCGTTTCTGCTTAGCGTTATCTTCGCATCGGTAGGCAGGCCTATAAGATTCTTGAACCTGTCAAGCGACCTGTCATAGGACTGCTTCGCGCTTATCCAGCGGTTACGCGCACGCAGCTCGTTCTGCTTGGCCTGGTCGACCTGTATGCCCGTCATGCGGCCGGCCTGTGAGTAGCGTATCGCCCTGCGGCTAAGCACTATAAGCATTTTATAATTTTCCTCGGCGTTGACCACCTGGTCAAGCTGCTGGAGCACACCGAGATACTGGTCGGCGACATTAACGGCAAACGTTTTCTTGAAACGCTCGAACTCATAAAGCGCGTACAATACGTTACGCTCGGCCTGGGTCAGCGGTTCTGCGACAATATGCCTGCCCGAACCGCGAAGCAGGGGGATTGAGATCGACCCGTCGGCGACAAGGCCCATGGAAGACGAAGCGGGAGAAAAAAGGTTCGCAAGGTCTATAGCTATGCTCGAGCTCAGCGTCGTACCGTCTTTGAGCTTTCTTTCCCATTCAAGCTCACCGCTGTTGACTGCCCCGGTTGTCAGAGTCTCCTGGTTGGTGCTTAATAGACTGTCCATCTGACCGGTAAATGTGTCGCGGAAGTCGTCCCGTTCGAGGTCGAGCGAAAGAGCGGCCTGGAATACGGCTTCTTTTCGGCTTTGGTAGTCGAAGCTGTTCTTTGCCCCTATCTGCAAAGCCTCAAGCAGCGTCATCTTCACTGCACCTGTCTCGTCGACCCGGCTGATGGGGACCACATAGTTGGGGTCGCCTTCGTAAACCGCCTCCGGATAGTCCTGTTCAGGCCAGTGCGCGATCTTGTCCAGCCGGTCCGTACCGTAAGAAGCCTGATCCGAGGTTGGCAGATCCTGCTCTGTAAGAAGCCGCCTTCTGAGTATATCGCTGGGCCGTTCGACTGAAAAATCCGTCACCTCTCCAAGCGCCTCGGCCTGCTTCTGTTCGATAATTTCATAAGCTGTCCGGTCGGCCTGCCTGCGGTAACTCTGCGCATCACCACAGCCGCCCAGTAAAACAAGGAACGCGAAAACACCGATTGTTGAGTAAATTTTCAGCTGCATATAGAAGGTTAACCTTAATGACTGATATAGAGACGATATAGTATATAGTTTATTACAAAAAAAATCGAAAAAGTTCAAAAAAATTTAATATTGGCCATTACATAACTCAAAACAATATCAACGAACATTAAAAATCCATTTTACTGAGAATATCGACAATTGCAACATACCATTCATGCAGTCCTGCCGATTGTTAAAATACAGCAGCAAAAAAATCGCGGAGGCATTTATTCAAAGAAGCCCGCTTTAACGAAAAAACACGTTTAGAGACTTACACTATTATGCTGATTTTGCCTGCCCCGGCGGTTTTTATATTCAATCTACCCTTTTCATAAGAAAAACTCCGGGCCCCTTCGACTTTTACCGGCCGCCTGCTCAAACGGGCAATCTCTATCGAAGCGTCCTTTTTGGCGTCCATAACGTCAATTATGATAACGTCATTTTTAAGCGGGTGCACATCGGCTGAATAAACATGCCTCATCCTGTGAACAAAAGGCTTATCGTAGCTTTGCATCGGAACGATAACAATTTCTTCAAGCGGGGAAAAGGTATTGAGCAAAGGGCCGACCCTGAAATATCCGTCCATTTGCTCGGCGGCCCCGTTGCGCACCTGCCACATCAGGTTTGTCTGCCTGACGATCCATGTCAGCTTGCCGTTGCCTGCGGCCTTGACTTCATGCAAACTCCTTGCCGGCGTATGTGTGGCAAGCTGCCATGACCTCACCTGTCCCATTTTCAGCTTTCCGGGTACCGTTTTACCCATACCGTCAACCAGGACCCCCGCGTCAAGGGTGTCGCCTTTGCCGTCTGCGAACATGAATTCGTAACGTTTGATAAATACGTCGTCAACAATATGACTGAAACGTGCCCCTGTGTAAATCTGCAAAAGGTTGTCGCTTTCGCTGTTTGTGTAAATACTCTCGATGTCATTCATATCGGGTACGTCAAAAACGTGCTCGAAAATACCGCCTTTTTCGTTTATCTCCATTATATCGCTGCTTAGCGTTTCATACCTCTTGCGTCCCCTGTCGGCAACGAAGCAGACAAACTGCACCTTCACGGGTTTATACCCACCGTCCGCCTCCATTCGCACCCGGTACTTTCTCCCAGCAGGACACCTGTAATAGGCCCTCAGCCCCGCCGAGGTCAGCGGGCACGAAAGGGTCTTCGTCGCGTTTTTGTCGTTTCGGGCGTGCAATAAAATACCGCCGGGCGCAACCCAGTGCCACGTTTCATCGGCCTTTACCTCGTTTTCCTCAAGCGGTTCGAGCTGGTAGCCCCCGAGATGTTTTGTCTGCCATGTTTCGCCGGTCCTTTGCGTATAAAAGCTCAGCCCGGGGTCGTTGTTGATAAACGGAGAGTCGGAACCTGTAATAAATATTTCACGCGTCCCGCTGCCGCCTGCGTAGTGGTTATAAGCAGGTATCCGCTGTCCGTCCCTTGCCCCGCCGTATCCGTAGGAAAAGTTGGGCCCCGCTGAAAGGTCCAGCGAAGTGACCGTTTTAAGCTCGTGCGATAAATGCTCGTGATGCTCTATTTCGTGCAGGAACTTCTCCGCGCTTGCGCTGTAGCACATCACCTTGAAACTCTTGTGTCCCACCTCAAAGTATATTCCCCCCAGATGGCCTGCGCCGTAATAACCCGGCCCGCCCGGAATAAAACCCCCTATCCTGCCGTTAGAGACATAAACAGTTCCCTCTTTGGCAACCACCTCGAATGAATGATTATGCCCGTGCAGCCAGCCGACAACGTTGGGATACCTGCTGAAAAGTTTCAGCAAAACCTCGCTGTTGGCGGTGACACGATAACCCAGGTCCCCGAAATATTCCGTCGTGCCCTTCAGCGAGTTGTGGCTGAGAATTATCGTTGTCTTGTCGCGGTTCAAATCCAGGTCAAGCTTGAGCCACTCTATTTCCTCGTCAGAAATAAGTGACATATTTATCATCTGCGGCAATGAAACGAAGTGAACGTTTTTTATATCGAAGCTGTAATATGGCCTGCAAGCCACCGAACCAAGTCGACACGCCGTCCACTCCGGGTCGTGGTCATAACCCCAGGCCTCCAGCTCGTGATTTCCGCTTACATAATAAAAAGGCACATGCCCGCAGCCGTTCGCGATAACCTCGGTCCAGTCGCCCTTATCGGAGTCGGCTGCGTAGTTGTGATGAGCGTCGCCTGTATCGATAAAAACGTCAAGGTCTTCGAAGCGGCTGAGTATCCGCCGCATCATTTCCCTTTGCTCGTCGGGGCTCGGCTGATCCTCACCGCGCCAGCCGAAATGGGCATCGGAAACTATAAACCCCTTTAATGTTCCGTTTGTGCCCGCCCGGTTTGCACTGGCCCATGCAGAACCTCTCAACCCCGCAGTAATCCCCAGCGGAAGCATACCAGCCGCTTTCAAAAAGTCTCTTCTTGTCGAAACACCTTCCATTTCATCCCTTTCATTCATAAAAAACGAGCCCGCGCATTTTACCGCACAGGCCCGTTCTTATCCAACAAAAACCGCTCACTCACCCGGCCGGGAATCTTTTTAGAATCCGTAAACAGTCCTGAGCTGCTGCTCTGTCGGCCTTTGGGGGTATCTCTCGCCGCGCGGCCCTATGTAACCCGGCCCGTCCTTTGTCAGTGTTACAGGAACCTGCGAGCCGTTGCTGTTGGTGATCCATACGGTTTCACTCCCAAGCTGCGTCCGAGCCATCGCAAGCTGCTGCCTGCTTTGCTGCTTATCCGCTTCGTTGCCGAGGATATAACCCGCACCGCCACCGACCGCGGCGCCTATAAGGGTGGCCTCGGTGCTGCCGCCGGCAAGCGCCCCGACACCTGCGCCTATAGCAGAGCCTATCAGGCTTGCTCCGCCGCCCTGACCTTCGCAGCCGCTGAAGAGCGCGAACGTAACAACCGCAATAACTACCATTATATGAGCAATCAACCGTTTCATTTTAGTTCTCCTTAAAAAAGGTTAACGAAAAAGTTTTGCGTGCAATTTTATTCGTATTTCATCTGCCGGCCTGCTTCAATAAGCGTCCGGGCCGTTTGACCGTACTCAAAATCGTCCTCAAGCTCGGCAAGATACTCCAGCCCTTCCCGGACCCTGCCCGCGCCGATTAGCTGATAGCCCAGCAGTATCCGCAAATCGTCGTTCCTGCTGAATATCTCCGCCTTGCGCTGCAGATCCTCTATCTGCCGGTTCAGCTCGTCGTGGTTTTCATAGAGCCCCCGCGGATAGAAAAACGTGTCCTTCTCCTGTCGAACGTTTTCAACTGCCTCTTTCAAAGCTTCGGCCGCTTTATAATAGTCCTCATTTGCGAAAAGCGCCTGCACATAAGCAAAAGGTAATATTACATCCGGCTGGGATTCTTCCATCGCATCTTCAAAAAAGTCCACTGCCCTTCTGTAGTCGCGCGAGCCGAATGCATCAACCCCGTTTTCAAAGAGTCGGTCCGCCTCGGTCTCCTCTGCCGGGACCACCGCGGACGGCGCTGAGAGCTTTTGACGAATATCGGCGAATGTGTCCCCGTTGACACTGCCGTAATCCTCGATATAACCGCCCCGCGCTGCAGCCGATGAGTTATTATAAATATAGTAATTGTTCTCGTTAATCGCCGAAGTCCGCCCATACCAGCGGTAGGGGTGATAACTGTAATAGTGATACCTGCGGTAAGTATAGCTCGGCCAGTATCCGCCGGGGCTCAGGAAAATATATTTCCTGTAACAGCTCGGCCGAGGCGGACAGTAACTGTGATATTGTATTGAGCGCGGGTAATGACAGGAACTGCCGTTGTAATGCGTGTAGCTCCTGCTGAACCTGCTCACCCTGCGGTCACAGTAACCCCTGCATGACCTGCTGCCGCATTTGCCGCAGGAGCCTATCCTGATCGAGAAACTGCTGCCGCTGCGGTTGTGCCTGTAAGAGGGAAAGTGCCTGTCCGAATGCGGGTAGTGACCTCTGCCATGATACGACGAACGCGTCGAACATCCGGAACTGAAGCTGAAATAAACCTTACCTGCCGCCTGGGAAGTGAACAAAACCAGGCAAACATAAAAAATGAATAACACTAAACTTATTGAACCTGCCTGAAATTCACGGTTTTTACTTGGAGCAGACATAACACCTCTCCTTTCCCCGGCGACAAGGCCGGTCGTAATATTAAAACCAGGTTTTCTAAAACAGGCTCGCGAGCCGCAAATACTCTATATCATGTTTTTTATTGCCCTTTGCCGTTCAGGTCGAAATGCTTGTCGAAGTATTCGACCGCTCGTTTATTCACTTTCACCAGCAGCGCCTCTTCTTCCCGCGTGACATCCAGGGCCTTGAAAAGCGCCTCGAACCTGTCACGGCGCTGCTTTTTAATCTCGCCGATGACCCCTTTGCCCTTTTCGCTGAGCGAAACGTAAGTCGTCCGCTGATCTTCCATCGAAGGCGTCTTGTCGACCAGTTTCTTCTCACGCCAGAGCTTTGTAATCGTTGTCGAGATCGTACTGTCGCTAACCCCGGGCTCGGCTGATGAAATCTCAGAAACCGTAAGCTTGTCTTTGGCGTCAAGCAGGGTTAGGATAGTCATTTCCCTTTCCGTCAAACCTGCCGCCGCCGATCCCCGCTCCTGCGCGGCCCTGAGTTTTCGCATCCTTTCGGTCAGCTCACCTATCCACTTTTGAAGTTCGGAGGTCATTATAAGGTCCTTTCAACCATGACCACTATTATATTATACGTCGAATAGTTTTGTGTGTCAAACTATTTTTCTACAAAATTATTTTCTTTATGATTATTTTATACCCACGAACACTTCAATATGCAAGACAATCCCCCCTTTTTTCGGGAAAATCGTCTAATAATAGGTGATTTTAACTGTCAAACCCCTCGCTCCAGCCGGATTTCAGGACAAAATCCATGTTGGAGTCAATTATTTGATCTTTTCGGCCGGTCAGTTCCACCAGCACGTATGGCTTGTATAACCTCGACTCGAACTCGAAAAGTATATTGAATTTGCGAGGCGAGATATGCTCGTCCTTAAACTCCATAAGTTTGTCATAGTCGATTATTAAAAACCGAACATTCTGGTCTATCTGTTCGCCTTTCAGAACGTATTCCACGGGCCTGTCAATGTAGAAAATGAAGGTCTGGAAGCCCGGCCTGTAAATGTAAACCGTCTCCCGCTGGGGCACCATCGAATTGATCGACTCCGCTACCGGCCTGTGAATATCGTCGCTTTTGACAAACTCCATTCCGAACGCCGAGTAATGCAGCATTGCGATAACCACTATAAAACCCGTGCATACCGCCAGCCGATTAATGCTGCTCAGAAGTTTGCGGTTGCGGACGACATAAACCCCCGCTGCGACCGACACAGCCGCTGTCATCAGTCCGCCCAGGCTCATCTTAATAAATATCAGCCCGCCTACGGCACTTACGCAAACCACCCCGAAAAGGAAAACAAGCACCTGCTTCCAAGCCTTGTCGGAGCGGAAAAGCTCGTTATGTTTCGATATCGCCCAGCCCAGGAGTATGCTAAGCGGCCCGAAAACCGGCAGAGAATACCTCGGCAGCATTCCGGGCATTAAAAGTATCAGCACAAACCCCGCGATAACCCCCAGCCGAACGGCCTTGAAAAACCTCAGTTCCTTTTCGCCCATCCGCGAGAGCAAACGCCTGTCCCACATGGCAGGCACAAACAGCAGCCACGGCAGGAAATTCACGAATGACTTGAAAATATTGGTGAACCAGAATTTCAAATTGGGCATCCTGAGAACACGAGAGGACATCTGCCCGGACATCTGCTCGACCATCTCGGCGCTGTCGGTCCCGGCCCGGGCCGCGAGGAACCAGCCCCCGAATATTACGGCGACCACAAGGAGCCCAGCAAGGTGCTCGATGCTGAAAAAATCCCGCCAACGTCTAAGATAAACCGTTACTATAATCGCTATGACGTAAAAGACCAGCAGTATAACCGGCCCCTTTACCAGCATCCCGTATCCAAGCAGCGCACCCGGCACCAGCCACATTATCCACCTGCCGCCCCCACCCGTCTGTGAGAGTTTATAAAGCGAGTTGAACCAGACCAGCACCGCCGCCCCGGTTAAAAAGATATAAACCGGCTCAATCTCGATAAGCCTTCCCTTTTCGACAAGGCTTATATTGGTCATAAAGATTATCGCCGCTATAAGCTTGGCCGACATATCCAGCCAGGGCGTCTTCAGCAGCACAATAAGCAGCGCCATCCCCAGCACGCTGTAAACCGAAACCAGCCTTGCCGAATACTCCGACACCTCGCCTGTAAGATAAAACGCACCGGCGATAAGCCAGTTAATACCCGGCGGCTTGCTGTAATAAGGCACACCGCCTACGTAAGGCTGGACCCAGTTGCCCGTTTCCATCATGTCCAATGCAGGAAGCACCCGCCTTCCTTCCTCGCCCCGAAGTTCCGGTTCGCCCAGACCGGGAAGATAGATACCTGCCCAGATGATTATCAAAACACCTACAACTTTCAAACGTGAAAGACCGCTCATATACCATCCTCCGCCGGCGAACCAGCCTTATTACCCGCACCAGCCGGGTCCCTGAGTTTGAATAGCTGATAGCCTCCTTTTATCCGGTCCTCGAAACTGTAAAGCAGCTCCGGCGAAAATTTAATGAAAAAATCAGTCGTCTCACCAAGTTCTTTTCGCCACAGTTTCTCTACGATCATGTAATCGACATCGGCATCGATCTGTTCATATTCGTGCAGATGCTCAAATGGCTCGCGAATGTAATACAGCCACGTCTCATACTCGGAATGAAAAATGTATATGGTCTCATCTTCCGGAACGATCTCGTGAACCGCCGCCACCGCCGGACGAAACTTCTCCGTCTCTTCGATATACCGCGGCAGGTAAAAGCTCGCATACTGAAGCATGTAGACGACCATTACCACACCCGTCGCCATTGTCAGGGCATACGAATTATTAAGCTCCCTGCGCTGCGAAATTATAAATATCGAAGCAAGTATCGCGATAACCAGCGAAAGCATCGCCCCGGCGCTCTGGTTGACAACAAAAATACCGCCAACAGCGGTAAAACAGCTCACCACCACGGCCCCAACAACAAACTTGCGCCACCACAGGTCTGTTTTGTAAAAATCTTTATGCAGCGCAAGAACCCACCCGATCATTATCGCGCCGATTGCGTAAACAGGCATTACATAACGCGTCTCGGTCCGCGGCAAAAGAATCACCGCCAGGAAACCGATAACAAGCCCAAGCCTTGCACCCTTAAACAAAGGCCTGTGTTCCTCGGGCAGATTTCGCGTTAACCTTTTATCCCAAAGCGCGGGAATAAACAAGGTCCACGGCAGGAAAGAAGCGAAAGATTCAATAATATTCCCGAACCAGTATCCGAAACTTTTCGGCACTATCCGCAGCAGCATATCTTCTATCAGCACCCCGCCCATTTCCTCCCGAGAGTACTGCATGGGACCGAGTCTTGCCCAAACATAATTCATACCGAAAAAAATGATAAGCATCAGGAAATGCGCCGGGTGAAGAAGCTGTTTTTTGTTCCTGTCATAAAACAGCACAGCGACCGCGACAAAATAGAAAAACACAAGTATAAGCGGCCCCTTAGTAAGCATCCCGTAACCGAGTATCGGCGCAGCTCCCAGCCACATCAGCCACCCCCCCCGACGGAACGAATAAACGTTCATCCACCACAGTACCGCCATACCCGTAAGGGCTATATAAACCGCCTCGATCTCGATGAGCCTGCCCTTTTCGATTATTCCCGCAGTGGTAAAAAATATTATCGCCGCCATCAGTCGACCGCGTTTGTCCATAAACCTGCTCGGCATCCATATCAGCATAGCACCAAGCCCCAGAACAGACACCGCGGAAACAACCCGCGAAGTGAACTCGTTCTGCTCGCCCGTAACAATATATGAAACCGCGACCAGCCAGTTGATTCCCGGAGGCTTGTTAAAATACGGCTCGCCGGCGATAAAAGGCATTGCCCAGTTGCCCGTCTTCAGCATGGTTACCGCGGGCAGAGTTCGGTGCGCTTCCTCTCCTCGAAACTCCGCCTTGCCAAGTCCGGGCAGATAGATAAGGGCCCAGACAAGAAAAGCGAACAGAAACATTTTCCACCGATCGGGCAAAGCTTTCATCCCTGCAAACTCCGCAAAACAAATAATTCCGGACAATAAAACACGCTAATCCTTTGAAATTCAAGTATAATCTCAAACATACCCGATTTCTAAAGAAATATATACAAATTGCAAATTTTTGACGCTATGTTATAATTCTTCCTGTTTATTGTTTATCGAAAAATCGACGGATCGCGGCCAGTTTTTTATGCCCGCCCCAAAGGTAACAAAAAAAACAGACTATGGAAAGGACGATATGACACCCCAAACAGGCACGGATGCTCAGGTTTACCTGTCGGTTATCTCGGCAGCTTATAACGAGGCCGAAAACCTGCCCGAACTTATCAAAGAAATCAACGAGATGATGGACAAGCTCGACAAGCCATGCGAGATTGTCATCACAAACGACGGCAGCAAAGACGCGACACTTGATGTCCTCAGGGAGCTGATGAAAAACTTCCCCAGGCTTCGGGTGCTTAACTTCCCCCAAAATGTCGGACAGACCGCGGCATGGGACTGCGCGCTTCGCAACGCAAGGGGAACATATATCGCCGCCCTTGATTCCGACCTCCAGAACGACCCTGCCGACATCCCGATGATGCTCGAACACATCGAGTCAGGCAAAGCGGACCTTGTCAACGGCTGGCGAAGCGAACGAAACGACCCGTGGATAAGGCTTGCTTCTACGAAAATAGCAAACGGCGTGCGCAACTGGCTGACAAAAGAAAACGTCCACGACTCGGCATGCGGCCTGAAGGTATTCAAAGCAGAGTGTATGAGAAACGTAAAAATGTTCCGCGGCCTGCACCGCTTCATACCGACGCTGGTCAAACTTGAGGGTTATACCGTTATCGAGGTGCCCGTAAATCACCGCCCCCGCACCGCCGGCGTCGCCAAGTACGGCGTCTGGAACCGGGTATTCTGTGCCCTGCGGGACACTTTCGCAATAAGGTGGATGCAAAGCAGAATGTTCCATTATAAGTTTGAAGAAATTGAGAGGAACACAAATGAATGAAATGCTTGATAAACTTGACCTGTTGTTTCTTTGCCTCGGCCTGCCGGCCCAGGCGATGTTCGCCGGCAGATTTTTCATACAGTGGATACATTCCGAGCGACACGGAAAGAGCATCGTCCCCGTTGCGTTCTGGTACCTTAGCCTCTTCGGAAGCCTCGGCCTTTTGATATACGGCATTATCCGCGGCGAGCCGATCCTCATACTCGGCCATGCGCCAAACGCGATTATTTACATTCGCAACCTGATGCTGATATCCAAAGAGAGAAAAACCGCCGAACCTGCCCCTGCCCCCGCTGCCGCCCCGCCCGAACAATCCGAACAAAACAGAGAACAGTAACACTGCGACCCCTTAAAACCTGTCCTTTGCCTTGCGCAGTTCTCGGAAATCCTCGACGGTCCCGGCCCTGATAAAGACATTCGTGTTCAGCTCCTCTGCGATAGTGGAAGGGACTGTCGCCTCGCACCGGCGGTCTCTTTTTCTCATCTCTTCCAGCCGCCTTTCGACATTCTTATTCTCCGGCTCGACAGTCTTTGCAAACTCAAGATTCTCTACCGTGTAGTTATGACCCGGGTAAACAAGTGTCCCCGGCTCGAGCGAAGCAAGCCTTTTAAGCGAACCATACATACCCTCGTAATCCCCGCTGAACACCCTCCCGCACCCGGCGGCAAAAAGCGTATCACCTGTAAACACAGCCTGCTCTTTTTGCTCACCGCACCCGCCCGCGACAACGTAACTTACACCGTCTGCCGTGTGCCCCGGTGTCGGTATCACAGTTATTTCCAGTTTGCCGATTTGCACCGACGTTTCATCGAAAGACCCCGACCTTTTCATGCCGATTGAATCGGCGTCTATCACCTCACAGCCGAAGCGTTTTTTAAGCTCCCCAACGCCTCCGGTATGATCGTGATGACCATGCGTTATCAGGATATGCGTCAGCTTCAGCTCGCGGTTTTCAAGCTCCGTGAGCACCGGCCCGGCCTGCGAAGGGTCGACAGCGAAGCCCCGCCCCTTTTCGTACTCACAAAGGTAAACATAATTATCCGTATTTGCAGGTATTATTATCATCTCGTCATCGCCTCGATCCTGTCCTCCAGAACGCTGAAAAACTTTTCGTTATCCGGGTACAAAATTAAATCGCTCTCCTGCCACGGAACTTCAAGCGAATCGACAAACTCCCCCACCGCATCGACCGTCAGCCCGTCGGCAGAAATACCCGCTCCGGATTTGGCGATGTAATGGGCGTTTATCATCTGTTCGTACTGCCCCTTAACCGGAACAAGCAAAGACTTTTTGCGAAAATGAAGGCACTCGCTTATAAGCGAAAAACCCGCCGTGGCTATCACTCCCGCGCAGGAAGCAAGGTCCCCGAGGAAACCCTCGGTCGATGTCTTCTTAAAAACGCAGTTGCCCTGCACCCGGTCCTCGTCAAATCCGTAAAAGTAGAACTGCCTTTCGGGGAACCGGGCAAAAACATCGAGACCCTTTTCTCTCAGCGAAAGATCGGTCGTATAAAAAATGATATGCTCGCCCCGCGTCGGCTGTTTTTCGATTACCTCCCTGCGCAGCACCGGGCCAACCAGCGTCGAGCCCTCGCCCTTTGTCGGAGCCTTGAAAAAATTAATAATAATGTGGTTCTCGATCCGCGGATAATACGCCCTCGTTATGCACCCCGCCGTAAAACGCGAAAAGAACGACCCCGGCACAGGATCGAGTTTCAGGCAGGTCAGCGTGCACTGGTGGTCCACTGTCAGGCAAGGCACACCGTTATTTTTGGCCCAGTGTGCGATAAACGGCTCATAATCCGAAATAACCAGGTCGGGCCGAAACTTTTTTATTTCATTCTTAAACAGCTTGTGGTTTTCGAGCAGCCCCTTCGGCGCCTGCATGATATTCGCCGCCAGTGTACGTCGCGTATTAAGCGTCCCGTTGCTGTATATAAGCGACAATCCGAAAACCGGCTTGACGCGGTGAGGAAAAAGGGGAGTAAGGTAAGAAAGCGACTTCATCGAGGCAAGAAAAAGCACCTCATGGCCGTCCGCAAGCAGCCGGCTGCCCGTCAGGTGGCTCCTGCTGCTGTGCCCGAAACCCTGACCGGCGACACCATAGACTATCCTTGCCATCTTCACACTCCTGTTGAATCCCGAATTAAAACCCCGGCCGCGTTACAAAATATGCACTGACCGCCACCGCCAAAATGAATTTTTAGAGGTTCCCTTTATTTAAGTTTTTTACCAAGAAGCTCGTTGACCACTTTCGGATTGGCCTGGCCGCCCGAACGCTGGATGACCTGCCCCATAAGAAAGCCCCGGGCCTTTTTCGCCTTTTTGTCGCCCGCCTTGACCTGCTCCACAGCTTCTGCGTTCTCCGCCAGCACAGCGTCGACAATCGCCTCTATTTCACCTGCATCGTTTTTCTGTATCAGATTTTCTTTTTCGGCGATAGCAGCCGGGTCGCACTGGCCCTGGGCAAGCTTTTCAAAAATGCTTACCGCTGCCGATGAACTTACCTGTCCTTCCTCTGCCATCTGCGCCAGCTTGCCGAGGTCGCCCCAGCTTATCCCAAGCTCATCGACCCGGCACCCGCGCTCGTTGGCGAGTTTCAGCCCTGTCTGCGTAAGCAGGTTGCACACCCGTTTGGCGTCGGCGCCGGTCTTAACTGCTTCGTCAAAAAAATCCGCCGTCGCCCTCTCTGCCGTCAGCACCCCTGCGTCATAATCGCTCAGCCCGTAATCCTCGACAAACCTTTTCTGCCTCGCAAGAGGCAGCTCGCACATCCGCGACTTAATATCATCAAGCCAGCCATTATCTATCTCGACCGGCACAAGGTCCGGATCAGGAAAATATCGATAATCGTGCGCCTCTTCTTTTTCACGCTGCAAAACCGTCATCTGCTTGTCGTCGTCCCAGCCCCGTGTCGATTTGTTGCCCATCTCCATAGTAACACCGGTTTCGATAAATTCGTCGTACTGCCTCTGCATTTCGTAGGCGACGCTCCGCTCGATCGCGCGAAAACTGTTGAGGTTCTTGATCTCGGCGATAGGCGTCTTGAAAACCTGGCCTGCACGGGTTATATGCAGGTTGACATTCGGCTCGAACCGCATGTGCCCTTTCTGCATATCACCGTGAGAAACCCCCAGGTAACGAACTATCCGCTGAAGCTGCCTCGCAAGCTCGGACACCTCTTCGGGCGTGTTCATATCGGGCTCTGTGACTATTTCGAGCAATGGCGAACCTGCCCGGTTAAGGTCGATCGCCGAAAAATTGCCAAGGGTATGCGTGTTCTTGCCCGCGTCCTCTTCAAGATGTGCCCGTACAATGCGTATCTTCTTCGTCCCGCCTTGCTCGGTGGGTATCTCGATGTACCCGTTCTCGCTCATAGGCAGGTCGTACTGGCTTATCTGGTAGTTCTTCGGCAGATCGGGATAATAGTAGCTCTTGCGGTCCCACTTGGTAAAAGACGGTATGCTGCAGTTAAGAGCAAGGGCCGTGAGAACCGAAAACTCGTAAGCCTGTTTGTTCATTATAGGAAGCGAGCCTGGAAGCCCGAGGCACACCGGGCAAACACACGTATTAGGCTCCCTGCCGTAAGCAAGCTCACAGCCGCAGAACATCTTTGTTTTTGTCGCGAGATGAACGTGTATTTCAAGACCCACAATAAGTTTGCAATCAATATCAGTCATCGACGTTTCCCACCTTTGGCCTTTTTTTATAAAATTCCGTCTGCGTCTCGAACATCCGCCCGATTCGCAGCAGCCTGTCCTCGGTAAAAGCCGGGCTTATTATCTGCAGCCCGACCGGCAGAAGCTCCTTGTCGAACCCGCAGGGAATGCTTATACCGGGCATGCCCGCAAGGTTAAGAGCAAGCGTATATATATCGGCAAGGTACATCTGCAAAGGGTCGTCCATCTTCTCGCCGAGCCTGAACGCCGTTGTGGGCGCCACGGGCATCATCATGCAGTCAGCCTTTTCAAAAGCCCGCTCGAAATCCTTTCGTATAAGGTTACGAACCTTCAGCCCCTTCAGGTAATATGCGTCATAATAACCGGACGAAAGAGCGTAGGTCCCCAGCATTATCCGCCGCTTGACCTCCGCGCCGAACCCTTCCTGCCGCGACTGCGAATAAACCCCGATATAATCCTCCGCATCAGCGGACCTGTGCCCGTAGTGAACCCCGTCGTAACGCGCAAGGTTGCTCGAAGCCTCCGCTGTGGCAACGACATAATAAGTCGCCACCGCGTAATCAAAGTGCGGCATCTCGACCTCGACTATTTCCGCGCCCATTCGTTTATAAATATCTATCGCGTCCCAGACGCTTGTTTTTACGTCATCACCGGCATGGTCGATGAACCTCGGTGTGACCGCAATCTTGAGCCCTTCTATCGGCCTGTCAATCCCGGCGGTAAAATCCTTTAGCGGGGCATAGCTTTCGTCGACACTTGTCGAGTCCCTGCTGTCCCTGCCGGATATAACATTGAGCACCAGCCCCGCGTCAGTAACATTCGATGTCAAAGGACCTATCTGGTCAAGGCTGGAACCGTAGGCCACAAGCCCGTAACGTGAGACCCTCCCGTAAGTCGGCTTTAGTCCCGTCACACCGCAAAAAGCAGCCGGCTGCCTTATAGAACCCCCCGTGTCAGAGCCTATCGCCCCAGCGCACTGCCTGGCCGCCACCGCCGCAGCCGAACCCCCGCTCGAACCGCCCGTAACCCTGCCCCCGTCCCACGGGTTTACGGTTTTTTTCAATGCGGAATTTTCCGTGCTCGAACCCATCGCGAACTCGTCAAGGTTGGTCTTGCCGACTATAACGGCATCAGCGGCGATCAGCTTTTCAACCACATGGGCGTCGTAAGGAGGCCGAAAGTTTTCGAGAATTTTTGATGCGCAACTCGTCGTTCCGTACCGGCAGCAGATGTTGTCCTTAACCCCTATCGGAACACCCGCAAGCGGGCCCAACTTTTTCCCCGCCGAAACTTCATCGTCTATCCGCTGGGCCTCTGTCGTCGCCATATCGGCAAAAGTCGACAAAAACGCGCCCACCTCAGGCTCGCACTTTTCCAGTCTTTCAAGAAAGCTTTTGACGACCGCTGCCGCTTTTAACTCGCCGCTGCCAACCTTTTGGGCAATTTCTCTTATTGAAAGATCAAGCATTTCCCGCTTCCGTTATTTCGATGATCGTTTTATTAAAGCGAACCGGACGCGTCGTCCAGGACCTTGGGCACTTTGAAATACTGCTGCTCGGTCTCCGGCGCGTTCGCAAGTGTGCTCTCGGCGCCAAGTGACGGTGTAACTTCATCCTGCCGGAAAACATTATGCACAGGCAGGCAATGAGCAAGAGGCTCAACATCATCGGTCTCGAGTTCGTTAAGCTTTTCAATATAATCAAGAATATGGCTGAGCTGGTCGCTGAACATGCCTACCTCCTCATCGCAAAGGTCCAGCCGTGCGAGTTTCGCCACCTTTCTTACCTGTTCGTGATCTATTTTATCAGCCATTTAATTCCCCTTTTTGCAACTGTTCAACACAGAGCCTGTAAAAAAAGCGAGACCCGAATAAAGCCTCGCTTATTGTATGCAAATAGCGCCCCTCTTTAAAGGACTTTAACCGGCAATAATTCCGGCTAAGCCTGACCCCGCTTAACAGCGTCGGATAAATATTTCCTCTTCGGGGGTTTTACTACGAGACCCATCTTGATTGCCTTGGTCGAGACCTTGACCTTCGTAATCTTGCCGTTGACCACCGCGCGAACTTTTTGAATGTTCGGCTTGAATTTTCTCTTGGTCACGCCCGCGACATTTCGACCTACACCGCCCAGATATTTTGCCTTACCCCTTCGGGCGATGGTGTTCCCCGAACGGGTCTGTTTGCCTGTGAACATACATTTTCTTGACATCTTTAGGCTCCGACTTTTTACTGATATTTAATTGTTTTTACAGAAAATAATAGAAATTGAATATTATAATGCCTGAAAAATCCCTGTCAAGCGATAATAATTTTCCTCAGGGAAAATACCCTGTTTTTACATAAAAACTCGTTTCTTGGCCATGCTTGCACCTGTTATTATCCTCTTTTTACTTGATTTGGGCGGTTTTGTCGCTAATTTTATAAAATAAATTGTGAAAGGACTCCAATGCCGCAAAATGGACAAAAAAAGGTGGTTATTACCGGCTGTTCGAGCGGTTTCGGCTATTATACCGCCCTAAAAGCCGCCAGCCGGGGTTTCAATGTCGTCGCCACGATGCGCAACATGACAAAAGCGGATATGCTGAGGTCGGAATTAGAAAAAAACGCCCTTAAAGCCTCAATAGAACATCTTGACGTCACGGATCAGGACAGTATCTCTCAATTCGCGGCACGTCACAGCGACACCGACATCCTCGTCAACAACGCCGGTATCCTTATAATAGGCTCGTTCTTGACACTCAGCGATCAAGAAATCACCCGGGTTATGGAAACCAACTATTACGGCCCGGTCAGGCTCTGCAGAGCTCTAACGCCTGCTATGATGTCGCGCAAATCCGGGCTTATAATAAACGTCGCTTCCCTCGCAGGCCTGGTCGGCCATCCCTTTAATGCGGTTTATTCGTCGAGCAAACACGCCTTGGTGGGGTTTTCACGCTCCATAAGGCTTGAACTCAGACCATTCGGCATAAAGGTCGTTTCAGTCGAACCGGGCTATCATAAAACCGAGATCATCAGGGCAAACGCGAATGTCTCCGAAAACTTTTATGACAGACAATCCCCGTTTTTCGAGTGGAACCGGGGTTTTTTGCGCGTAATGCGGGACGAGATAATCCCCCGCGCAGGCGAGGTGCAGTCGGTGGTCGACACCATTTGCGAGATAATGCGCTCCGACGACCCGAACAGTCATTACATAATCGGCAAAGACGCGAAACTCGCAATGTTCTGCCGTAAATTCGGCCTGAGCAGCTGGTTGGAGAACAAGGTGTTCAGAAAAATTAAAACCTGCGTAAGGCTGGAAAACAAACGGGCACAATCGCGAAAGAAAAAAAATAAGAGGCTGGACAAGTCTTGAAATTTTTGTTATTTTTCTAATTCGAATTTTTATTGGATTTTACAGGGGATTAGATATGAAACATTCAGTTAAGTGCACAATTCTGGCAGCATCGTTAATTTTATCCGCTTTTGCTTTTGCCCAGCCCCAGCAGGACCGAAGCACCGAGCTTCTGGGGGTCAAGTTTGATTATTTCTCCGCAGGTGTCGGCGTGGTCCTTTCCGACAAGCCGTATAAAGGAATGGACAACGAACTTTATGTCATCCCCCTTATCGATCTGCGAATAGAAAAGTTTTATATGCAGGGACCAAAACTCGGTTACGAACTATGGCAGGATAAGGGCTTCACTTTTGAGGCAATCGCACAGTACCGGTTCGACGGTTATGACGACAGCGATGCCTCGTCAGTTTCCGGCATGGACGACAGGGACCACACTATCGACTACGGCCTGGGCCTGAAATACGACATGAAAGAATGGGGACAGATCGGCATCGAGTGGCTTGCCGACCTGATGGACAACCACAACGGCCAGGAAATTGAGGTTCGCTATTCCTACGACTGGCGGCAGGACCAGCTAACGCTCACACCTTTTGTCGGCTTTTCGTGGCTAAGCGACAACATTATCGATTACTACTACGGAGTTCGCCCCGGAGAGGTCAGAGCAGGCAGAACAGCTTATGAAGGAAGGGACACCATTAACTGGTTCACCGGGCTGACCGTGAGATACGCAATAGACCAGCGGTGGAGCCTGTTCAGCATGTTCAACTGGGAATTCTACGGCGATGAGATATCCGACAGCCCCATAGTCGATGACGATTCGGGAATGTCCGGACTGTTCGGGGTAATGTACAACTTCTAAACAGCCCCCCAATACAGCTTATAGGGCACAGGCCGCGATTGACCTGCAGCGATGCTTATACCCCCCTGGCTTGGATGCGCAGAGTATTTACCCCCCGCAGCCCAGGTGACTTTTAATAAAGTTGTTATTCAGGAACTTCCATCGGCCTTTTCGTAGGACCATCAACCTTCAGCACGGTTTTACCCCCGGAGTTGACAAAATCTATTTTGTCCAGGCACACCAGCCTCTTGTAAGGCTCTTCAGGGCTAAGATGACAATGGTAAACAATGTACATCTCACAGCCGCCCGGCGAAAAGGCAATGCTGTTATGCCCGGGGCCTGAAACCTGATCGGTCCTTTTCAGGATCGGATTATCCTCATACTTGCTCCATGGCCCCTTCGGATTATCCGCCACCGCGTAACCAACCCCGTAATAGGGATCAACAAAGCAGTTAGCCGAATACATAAGATAATATTTGCCGCCATGCTTGAGAACATAAGGCGCCTCGTTCCAGACCGTTCCCTCCCATTGCTGGTTAGGCCTTATACACAACACCGGCGAATCTTTCACGCCGTCGAAATCTGAACTCAGCTCGACAGCATAAATTTCGCTGATTTTGTTATCTGACATATCAAGGGTGTAATACAAATAGGCTCTCCCGTCATCGTCTATAAACGGATGAGCGTCTATCATAGCTTTGTCGCTG
>CAZVPF010000029.1:0-36241 GCA_964628195.1 uncultured Pirellulales bacterium
CTATACTATCAAAATCTTACTTCTTTGCACGATTTTACTTGGGAAATACGGGTTACTAATAGGCTTTAGGGTAATTTGTATTCATTCAAATACCTTTCTGCCGTTTCTCTTGTATGTTCCTCGGTTATTGTATTTGATTCTAAAGCTTCTTTTATACAATCTAATGCATCAGTTTCACCATTTATTGCAATTCTCGAAAGGCCCAATACAGCATTGCTCTGAACAATATAATCCTCTTCTTTATTCATAACTATCTCACACAACATGTTTTTTGCCTTTTTCCCACCGATCATACCAATCGCCCAAATGAATTTTCGACGGTCTTCAACATATTCTGTCTCTTTAAATCGATTAATAAGCCAAGCAAGTGATTCATCAGTGCCAACATAACCCAAGGCTTCGATTACTTCTGTAATGTATCCATTAGGAATAGACTTATCGTAAAATTTGATAAGTGTCTTTTCCACCCCTTTGAACTTTTTACCCTCATTGCCCCATTCCTCAGGTGATTCATGAGGTGGATTTGAGTTCCAATGCCTCATAGGATTATGTGGCGGGCGGGTAATAACCCATTCAAATATTTGCCTCTCTCGTAAACTAAGATATAAAGGAGTCTTTGGCTTTTTTTCTCTTAATGAAAAGCTATTGGAAGTGTCAAAATTATCAAAATACCTATATTCAAATAATGCGGACCAAATCCAGCTGGCCAATATACACAAAAGGACAAATAAAAGGATTGTTATAACCCTTTTTTTCTTAATTCTGTCTAAAAGCGAATATCCCATTCTCATAAAATACCTTAAAAATACAAGATTATCATTTATCATTAAGAGACAACTTATGCTCATAAACAATAAGTGTACTTCCTGTTATACCTCTTTCGGCATCGATAATTAATTTTGCGCTTACCGAATCAGACCATTTATAGCCACCACAAGGACACCCAGGAGCACTCCAGGCTTTTATCTTAAAATCAGCAATTTGAGTAACTCTGTCACCTATTCCAGGTCTTAATCCCGGTCTGTCGGAAAACTATTTAAAGAGTCCAGTACTAAGTATTATTGGTCAAGAACATAAATTTCTTAACAACATCTTCTAACAGCATATAAAGACACGGCACAATCACCAGCGTTACCAAGGTAGAAAATAGGATTCCAAATCCCAAAGAAATCGCCATCGGAATCATAAAGCGGGCTTGGCGAGATGTTTCAAATATCATTGGAGAAAGACCTCCAAACGTTGTTAATGTTGTCAGCATAATGGGACGGAAGCGTCGAACTCCGGCTTGATGAATGGCCTCGAATGCAGACAAATTGTTTTCTTTACGAGTTCGGTTGGCATAATCAATCAGAATCAAGGAGTCATTGACGACCACGCCGGACAGTGCAATGATCCCCATCATACTCAGCATACTGAGAGAATATCCCATAAGCATATGCCCGATGACCGCCCCAATAATCCCAAATGGAATCGCCACCATCACAATCACCGGTTGGAAATAACTCTTGAAAGGAATTGCCAGCATCGCATATATGGCTAACAATGCAAACACAAATCCGATCATCAAGTTCTGCATTCCCTCACTGAAATCTGCCTGCCGGCCCTCCCATCCAAACGAAAGTCCGGGATAATCCTTCGTCAACTGAGGCAAGATATCTTGCTCCAGAGTCGTTTTAACTTGACCGGTATCATCAATCGGTTCGACATTAGCTGTGACCGTAACAGTTCGACGTCCGTTTCGCCGCTGGATCACAGTGTACGACCGCCCGCGTTCAACCGTTGCCACCTGCATCAGCGGTACATCTTTGCCGGAAGGGGTACGAACTAAAAGCTGTTCAATATCATATTCACTGTTCCGCTGTTCTTTCGGAAGTTTAACACGCACTCGGATTTCGTTGCGGCCGCGTTGTTGACGCAATGCTTCAGCGCCATAAAATGAGTTCCTTACTTGGCGGGCAATCTCCGATCCAGTCAACCCCAAACTCTGACCTTCCGGCTTAATCTTAAAATTTAATTGTTCCTTGCCTGGCGTATACCCATCGTCAATATCTTTAACATTAGAAAAATCATTTAATAATTCCGCTAACTTTTCACTCGCCTTATCCAGCACCTCAATATTGCGATGGCTCAGTTCAATAGTTAATGCTGCACCGGACCCAGGACCGCCACGATCAGATTCGAAACGCAATGATTCCAAACCGGGAATCTGGCCAACTTCATCACGCCATAAACCCGTTAATCGCGTCGTGCTGATCGGACGAACCTCGGGGTCTGTTAGATAAATTCTCACTTGAGCAGTATTTTCATCAAGTCTCGTATAAACTCCCTTGCTTAATTTGTCTCCTCCGTTTTCCGCGATAACCTTATTCGCCTTTTCCAATAAAAACTTGTTGACACTTTCGACCTTTGACATGGAACTGCCAAACGGGAGCGTCGCGGTTACAATGGTGTAATCCGCCTCCACACGAGGCATCAGAATCATACCAATTCGCCCGCTTTGAACATAACTAAGGATAACAATAAATACCGCAATCCCTATTGCAACTGTAATAGATCTGTGCTTAATGCAACAATCTAAAAATGGGCCAAACCTGACATCGATAAACCTTTCAAATTTTTGGCTGAATGATTGCTGGCAATTGTGCATAAAAGTGGATAAACGATTATTACTTCGCCGATGAGCGTGGGCCAAATGCACAGGAAGAATTAACAGTGATTCAACCCAAGATATAGTAAAAACAGTAATCACAACCAGCGGAATAACTTTCCAGATTTTCCCAATAAACCCCGGTATAAAACACAGCGGCAAAAATGCAATGATATTTGTAATGATACTAAACGTAACAGGAACAGCAACATCCCGTGCACCCAAAATTGCCGCTTTAATAAAACCCATACCTCGATTGCGATAATCATACACATTTTCACCAACCACAATCGCATCATCGACAACAATTCCCAATGCTATGATAAACGCAAACATAGATATCATATTGATTGTCACATCCAGGGAAGGTAAAAATAAAAACGCTCCTAAGAATGAGATTGGGATTCCCATTGTTACCCACATTGCCAATTTAAACTCCAGAAATACTCCCAGCAGCAATAATACCAAAACCAAACCGTAACCCGCATTTTTCAAAAGCAGCGTCAATCGCTGGCGATAGATATCAGAACGATCACGATTAATGGTCCAATCAACACTCGGTGGTAATTGTGTTTCAATTTGACTCATTGCCTGATGAACCGCAGATGACACGCCGGTTGGCGTTTGATTGCCCACACGAAAAACTTCAATTCCAATAGCTCTGAAACCATTAAAAAAAGCAGCACGGTCAGTATCTGCGAAATCGTCTTTGACTGCTGCAATATCCTCTAAATAAAGGATCGAACCATCTGAAGAAGTAACGACCGGAATACGCCCAAATTCATTGGCCCAGTCTCGCCGGTCTTTGACCCGCAGCAAAACGTCCCCGCCTTCGGTTTCAATATATCCGCCGGGAATTTCTACGGATGTCGTCCTGATTTTCTGAGCCACGCTTTGCAATGTTAATCCATAGGTTCGCAGCGTGTCCTGATCGATTAAAACCTGCACTTCATAATCCCGAGCACCATCAAGTTCCACCTGAGTAATGTCGGCAGACTGGAGTAAACTGTCGCGTACCTGTTCAGCCAGGTCACGCAGCACCCATTCTGACACATTACCATACAATTCGATCTGTAACACCTCACGCCGTCGAATTGCCAAGCTTACTTCCGGCTCTTCGGCATCTTCTGGAAACGTTGTAATACGGTCGATTTCCTGCTTAATATCTTGATAAACCTTCTGCTGGTCTGCATCTTCAAGCAGTTCAGCAACCACCGTACCCGATCCTTCTGAGGCTGTTGCCGTAATCTCCTTGATGCCTTCGAGCCCCCGAATGGCTTCTTCAACAGCAAGAACAATACCCTGCTCGACCTCTTCCGGACTCGATCCTGGGTACGGTACGCGTACAGTTACGATATCTAAATCAAATTCCGGAAACACTTCTTTCTTGATTGTAATTGCAAGAATTGCGCCGCCAATCAATAAAATAAGCATCATTAGATTGGGGGTCACACGGTTATGCACCATCCATGCAATCAGACCTTTGGAATCATCGGGAGTTTGAATCATATCGGTCATTGCTGCGTCTCCGACTCATCATTGGTCTCATTATTTAATCGCAGCAGCATACCGTCAACGGGTGCGGAAATATCGGTGGTTACAATCCGATCACCGTCCTGAAGTCCATTCGACAGATACACCGTATCTTTTTCACGAAACAGAACCTTAACCGGCCGTATTTCCAGTTGATCGTTTTTGTTCATTAGCCAAATATTATCGCCATCATGCAGATAATCGCGTTTGACAGAAAAGACGTTTTCAATCTTTTTCCCATCAATCTTAATGCGTACATATGAACCCAACAAGATTGGCGGCAATTTAGATGAATCACTACTCAGGGACAACGGATCTTTTACTGACACTAACACTTGTGCCAAACGCCCTTGTTCCTCAAGTTGTCCAAGCAAGCGAAGTACACGCCCTTCCCGCCAGATATCCGATCCCCATGCTGCCCCATCAAAAATTTTCACAGAAGAACCTTGCTGACTGTCACCATCCGGGATGTGAATCCAATGCAGTTGGTCAACATTCACTTTGGCCTGAACCCAATACTCATCCGTCCCCATGATGGTCAATAGAGAACTGGAAGGAGTAACCTGAGCCCCGACATCCACCAACTTTTCCTGAATCACAGCATTAAACGGCGCCTTAACTATACAGCGTTCTACATCAAGTTGCGCCTTGGCTAATTGTGCTTGGGCTGCTTCCAGTGCCGCACGACGTTCTTCCAGGTGCGGTTTTCTGAGGATCAGCTCCTCATCCTGTTCTTGAACGATATCATTTAAAAGTTGATACTCCTGTTCGGCGACTAATTGATTGCCCTGCTCCAGCTTTAAATTTAACTCGGCTTGAGCCAATTCGCTTTGACGCTGTTTTACTATAGCTTCATAATCACGCGAATCAATCTTAATCAGAATCTGTCCCTCCTGAACTGCGCCGCCTGGAATCACAAGTGGATTGACATAAATGACACGGCCAGAAACTTCAGGTGACAACGTAATCTGCTGAGCAGCTATCACCGGCCCCATTGCCGATACGACCGTTTTGTGATTGGTTTTCTCTGCGGTCTCGACGGTTACCAAGCGAGCCTGTTGTGGCGGTTTTTGACGTTGTGCTTTAGGGCGGGTCGCTATTTGGTGCTTGGCAAAAACCAGTGCCAGTATGACAATGAACACGGGAATTATCCATGCGAGAATAATCCTGAAAGTGGTTGTTATCAAAGACGGTGAGGAGAGGACTGGATTGTCCGATTTATTTTCTGCATCCATAATTAGTCCTTATCGTTGAGATACGATGTAGTAAGCAATTCTGTATTGTCAGGCCGCTGCATTGGCCAACCACCTGCGATGGAACGGCATAAATCAATACGGTGTTCAATTAAAATACGACGTGCAGTTAACTCATTGCGTTCCAGGTTCTGCATCGTAACTAACGAAGTCAGTACACGTATATAATCCAACTGCCCTTTTAAATATTTTTGATAGGTTCGTTCATACACATTTTGTGCCAATCTTAACTGTTTTTGTAAGCTTTCGACATATTGTCGCTGGTAGTACTCTTGCTGAATAGCATCTTCTGTCTCTTTCAATGCATCCAGGACCGTTTGGTTGTAATCATTAAGCTTTTCAGAGAGAACCGCCCTCGTTCGTTTGACTTCAGCTTTTCGCAAACCAGCATCGAATAAGGGACCACTGAGATTGGCAGCTAGATTCCCAAGCCAGTCATCAAAAAGATCATGAACCTTTGAAGCTGATGTTTCAGCTCCGGCGGATAAGCTGATTGTCGGATACTGATCAGCAATGGCCGAAGCCATGCGCTGGTCTGAAGACTGAACCGCCCGATATGCACTCAATACATCCGGTCGTCGTTGAATAACTACGGCAGGAATATCAATTTGAGGTAACTGGTTCAACGTTATCAGATTGATAGACTCAGACTCCCACCATGTCCAAGGCGTTCGTCCCATCAAGATTGAAAGTTGATGCTGAAGCATCGCAATATCTTCCTGCGTTTGGATCAACTGTCCTCGACCTGATTGCACCAATTGCTCTTGACTGAAAACATCAGCAGCCCCAACCTTTGCTTTGCGGAATTGAAGCTTAATAACTTCAAGTATTTTTTCATTCGTCTGTATTTGCTGATTGATAATAGCCTGTTGTTCTTTGCCTTCAGCTAGCTGGTACCATGTTTTAGCAATCGCTGATGTCAATGTCATCGCCGCAGCACCCACATTCTCCCTTGCTGCCTGCACATCTAATACAGCCGCTTGACGAGCCGATCCAATGCGATTCCATAAATCGATTTCATACGCCGCACCTAAACCGGCATAATAATCTGTTCTATAAGTCACATTATCAGACATACGGCTCCGAGTCCGCTCTGTACCGGCTCCATAAGTCGCCGAGGGTAATAAACTCGCACCGGTCTGAACTGCTATTTGTTCGGCTTGTGTAAGGCGATCCCAAGCAGATTGAATAGAAAAGTTATTAGCCAGAGCTTCATCAATGACTAGATTAAGTTGATCATCATCAAGTGAATCCCACCATTGCTGGGGTACAGGCTCAGATCCTTTCGCAGAAAATTCAAGTGGCAACTCAAAAGATAGTGCAACAGGCCGAGATTTAGGGGCGCTGCAACTGCTTAAAATAGGCAGTAAAATCATAATCGCTATTACTGTAAGCCGAAAAAACAATTTTGATTGTAATATCAATTCTATCAAGGTGACTCCTGTAAAGCCATTTGCTTCTTTACGGCTGCGATACCAGCTAATGAAAAAACTGTAATGTGTTCTGCGAGTGCATCAATTAGTTTGTTTCTTTCAAACTTACGTAACGGCGGGGGCAATTTCCCGCGACGGAAGCCAAAACCCATACATTGGTGAATCACGCTCGTTGCACAAAAAACAAGATCACACTCCTCAGATTGTTCACCTAACAATTCCCGTAAAATTGAAATCATTCTTTTCCGAAGCGGTTCGATTGCATCCTGTTTGATATGTTCTATGGTTTCTGTCGGATTGGCCAGTTCCATTAGTAATATCTTCCCGGCATATCCCAACTCACCGGAATCCAGCATGCGATGAAGAAATGATCTGACCAATGCTTGAAGCCGTCTTTCAGGAGTTGCATTTTCTTCTAATTGCATATCCGGCGGATATTTTTCAATCGCCTCATGAAATGCTTTTTTCCAAACTTCGGCATATAACTCTTCTTTAGATCCATAATAGTAATTCACTGAGGCCATATTGGAGTGTGCATCTTCACAGATATCAGCAATAGTCGTATCCCGAAATCCTTTTTCGGCAAAAACTTTCATGGCTGACCCCAAAAGCAATACTTTTCGTTCTTGCCCGTCTTTACGTTTTGCCATTATGTTTCCTTTTTAGATACACGTCTTAAATCTATATTTAAAATGTTTATTTAGATTAACGGGTGCTGTTTGTCAAGAAAAAGATTATAATACCCCCAAAAACTTGGCGTGTGATTAATGTTAAGTTGAAAATCTTACGGCTGTTAAAAACTGTAATACTTTTTGAAAATTTTATAAGCCCTTGAATTTAATAGTTTTACGGGATTGCATTTTTGTAATCCCAACAGATGTTGGGCCTTAAAGTTGTAGAATAGTTGTAGGACTTTTCACTGCAAATATAAGCCATCCAATTTAAAATTTCTTTTGAAAATTGTCTTGACGTTTCTTCGTTTCTTTATAAAATAATAATCGTTCCGATTATTATAATGCTGCCAACATATTATGAAATATAAACGAAGCAAACAACGCGAAAGAATGCTGGAATTGCTTGGCCAGGCCGCAATACACCCTACTGCAGATTGGCTTTACCAAAACCTCAAAAATGAATTTCCAAATCTCAGTTTGGGAACTGTCTATAGAAACTTGAACATTCTCGTTGAGCAGAACCTTATCCAAAAGTTGCCTTTTGGCAGCACTCACGACAGATATGAAATCATAAAAAACCCTCATTACCATCTTGTTTGTGAACAGTGCGGTTGCATAATTGATTTCGATATGCCGCAATACACAAAGATTAATGAGCAGGCGCAGAAGATGAGCGGGTTCAATATATCCAGACATCGGATTGATTTTTTCGGCACCTGCGAGAAATGTCAGGCTAAAGATACCAACCGAAATCGGAAAGGAGCATAAAATGACAAATGAAAGTAAATGCCCGGTGACAGGTAAGACCGGCAATCCAGTAGGCAGTGGAGGTATGGCGAATCAAGACTGGTGGCCAAACCAGGTTAATCTCAAAATCCTTCATCAGCATTCTCAACTGAGCAACCCAATGGGCCAAGAGTTCAACTATGCTAAGGAGTTTCAAGCGCTCGACCTGCAGGCAGTTAAGAAAGATCTTTATGAGCTGATGACCAATTCGCGAGACTGGTGGCCTGCCGATTACGGTCACTACGGGGGTCTCTTTATTCGTATGGCATGGCACAGTGCAGGAACCTACCGCATGGGAGACGGCCGGGGTGGCGCGGGGACCGGCAATCAGCGATTGGCACCGATAAACAGTTGGCCGGATAATGTAAATCTCGATAAGGCACGCCGCCTTCTATGGCCTATCAAGCAAAAATATGGGAAAAAGCTGTCCTGGGCCGACTTGATGATTCTCGCCGGCAACTGTGCGCTTGAATCAATGGGCTTCAAAACCTTCGGCTTTGGTGGCGGGCGTGAAGATGTCTGGGAGCCGGAAGAAGATATTTACTGGGGTTCCGAAGAAGAGTGGCTGGCTACAAGCGACAAACCAAAAAGTCGTTACTCGGGAGAGCGTGACCTCGAAAATCCCCTTGCCGCCGTCCAGATGGGCCTGATCTATGTTAACCCGGAAGGTCCGGACGGCAATCCGGATCCCGTCGCTTCCGGCATTGATGTCAGGGAAACTTTTGCGAGAATGGCAATGAACGACGAAGAAACCGTTGCGCTCGTAGCAGGCGGACATACCTTCGGCAAGTGTCATGGAGCTGGTCCTGCAACACATGTGGGGCCGGAACCGGAAGCCGCACCCTTGGAAGAACAAGGACTTGGCTGGAAGAGCAGTTTCAAAAGCGGCAAGGGCGGCGATACGATCAGCAGCGGCATCGAGGGCGCCTGGAAACCAAACCCGACTAATTGGGATAATGGATATCTAAAGACGCTTTTCAAATATGACTGGGAACTGGTAAAGAGCCCAGCCGGCGCGCATCAGTGGTTAGCTAAGGATGTAGCTGAAGAAGACATGATTGTTGATGCGCACGACCCATCTAAGAAGCATCGGCCGATGATGACCACGGCAGACCTTTCGCTGAAATTCGATCCGATTTATAAACCGATTGCTCGGCGATATATGGAGAATTTTGAGGAGTTTCAAGACGCGTTTGCCCGGGCCTGGTTCAAATTGACCCACCGCGATATGGGACCTCGCTCACGTTATTTAGGCCCGGAGGTTCCGCAAGAGGAGCTCCTCTGGCAGGACCCCATACCGGATGTTGACCATGAACTGATCGATGAAAAGGACATTGCAGAGCTCAAGAATAAGTTACTAAACTCCGGTCTGTCTGTCTCTCAGCTGGTCTCGACGGCATGGGCATCGGCATCCACATTCCGCGGCTCTGATAAACGCGGCGGTGCCAATGGTGCCCGCATTCGTCTCGCTCCACAAAAGGACTGGCAAGTCAACGAGCCGGCCAAACTGAAAATTATTCTCCAGACGCTTGAGGAAATTTGTAAAAAGTTCAATGATGCCCAGTCAGGCGATAAGAAAGTTTCACTGGCCGATTTAATCGTCCTCGGAGGGTGTGCAGCTATTGAGCAGGCCGCGAAAAGCAGCGGATACGATGTCACTGTTCCCTTTGCACCGGGACGAACGGATGCTTTAGAGGAACAAACTGATGTGGAGGCATTTGCTGTACTCGAACCAAAAGCAGATGGATTCCGTAACTACGTCAAGGCCAAGTACAGCATAGCACCGGAGCATATGCTCGTGGACCGCGCTCAGTTGTTGACACTTACCGCTCCGGAAATGACAGTTCTGATTGGCGGGTTGCGGGTTTTGAATATTAACTTCGAACAGTCTCCACACGGTGTTTTTACCAAACGTCCCGGAACACTGACTAACGACTTCTTCGTAAACCTGCTCGATATGGGTACCGAGTGGAAGCCGACCTCACAAGAAAGGGATATCTTTGAGGGTCACGACCGTGCAACAGGTGAACTCAAATGGACCGGCACACGTATCGACCTTATTCTTGGTTCAAATTCTCAGCTTCGAGCTATAGCGGAAGTATACGCAAGTCAGGACTCCCAGGAAAAGTTCGTGAATGATTTCATTGCGGCGTGGGACAAAGTTATGAACCTGGATCGCTTCGACCTTAGTTGAAAAACATATAATAGCTGTTGAGCGCCCAACATATAGAAGGGCAAACAGAGTGAAGGCAATTAAAAGGCTCAAAAAAACATTGCTGGTCATCATAGGTACGCTTTGTGTAGTATTGGGCATATTTGGCATCTTCCTGCCACTGTTACCTACTACGCCTTTCTTGCTTTTGGCCGCCATTTGTTACGGTCATAGCTCAAATCGATTCTACAACTGGTTAATTACCAATCGCTGGTTTGGCCAATATATCAGGAACTATCGACAGGGAAAAGGCATACCGCTTAAGCATAAGGTACTTACAATTCTGTTGTTGTGGCTGACAATAGGATTTACAGCGTGGTTAGCGGTCACGCTATGGTGGGTAAGGTTAATACTGTTGGCCATTGCCGTTGGTGTCACGATTCATCTGGTCAGTATAAGGACCTATAAGCCTGAAACTCGACGTTGTAAACCACACGATATTAAAGCTGTTGAACATTCCTATTCAATAGAGAGTTGAATTAATGGGTTTATGGGGGGCTCAGATTAAAGATTACGTGCAATTAGGCCGGAATAAGTACAATCTCCTGAATTTAGTGTTAATAATATACCAAATTAATCGATTATACTCTCACATTGACTGGTACAGTTTTCGGGCGGCATTCCATTTTCAATGCAAAAATCTTTTCATCCTCTATAACCTACAACCTACAACCTATAACCTATAACCTGTTCACTGTTACCCATAAACGTTCCCATCAGCCGTGAGTTCGACGCCTTGAGCAGGTTCTTCATATTCACCGGCGTTTGTGCAGAATCGGAGAATATAAAGCTTATATCCGTAGCCGCCGCGATCGCCCGCCTTTCCTGTATGTAAGGAAACTCCGGCGCGTTAATAATAACGTAATCAAACTGCTCCCGCGCCTTTCGCACAAGGAACGGCACATCCGTTTTACGCATCTTGCCGAAGTTATGTGCCGGCCAGACCAGCAGGTTCTCAATCCCCGTCCTGCAAGGCCGGGCAAGCTCGCCTCTGTTTTCCACCTCGAAAGCCTTAGAAAGCGCATCACGCTTAACGTCAAGGTCAATTACAAGGCACTTTTTCGAACCCTCCGCCAGCTTCAGTGCCGCATTTACCGGCACCGTAACAGGCAGCGCCTCAACCGAGGTCCCCGCCATAAGTATTCCCGCCGCAGACCCGTTCGCAGAGTGAATTTTCTCCACAAGTGTCTCATAAAGCCTCTTGCGGCCAATCTGAAGCGCTGCCGCCCCTGCAAAACACTCACCCGCTGTCGGCGCCGCGCAATTGATAGCCCCCGGTAACCCCTTCCCGCTGACGCTTTTTTCCTTTTGCTTTTTGCCCGCGTAATGGTCACGTATAAGCAGCAGCGCTGCAAGCACAAAAATTGCCCCCGTGCACGCTATGGCGGTATAGATAATAACCGTTCCAAAGCTGATGCACTTGTTAAAGACCATCCCTGCCGCCGCAAAAGGCGGTGTAATTAATGCCTCATACATTGCCGGTTCTGTTAATTAACCCAATACTTACTCTTCGCTGTCGACTCGTCCTGGTCCGTGGGCCCGGTTAGTACGGCTATGTCCCTGTGTACGATCTCGGAGATTACCTGCCTGCCGAGACCCTTAAGCTTCAAGTCTATATTTATCGACCGTCTGAAACCAGCCGGGACTGCCTGTTTTTGATGTTCGTCCCACACTTTTCTACCCTGTTTTGCATCCTCTTTCGCCTCGGGTGCCCCGGTTTTCCCCTGCGTCAGAGAAACATCGCTTTCCGCTTTGCTCTCCTGCAAAGGTTGCTGTTCTTCCTTCGACTGGGCGAGAATGCTGTCGACCACCCTGTTTATGGCTTTCGGTTTTTCCGTTTCTTTTTCGCCGATGTTTTGTTTATCAAAACTGACCGATTTCGGGCCTGTTCTTTTAGCGGAGTTCGCCCTTCGCTGCGCTGCGAGTATCTGCTGTCCCAGGTCAAAGCTCGGTATCTCGCTTTCATCTTCCCCGTATTCCGCTTCGGCCCCGTCAAATTCATCTTCGATAAGTTCTTCTTCGCCCTCAATTGCTTCAGCCGGGGCCTCACTAACCGGATTATCGCTTTTTTCCTGCTGCAAGTCAACGGCCCCTGCCGAGAATATTTCTCGTTCAGCCTTCCAAGGCCTTTCTTCTGCCTCGTCGGTGTCGGTATTTTCATGGATACCCGAATCTGCTGCCTGGTCCTGATCAACATTATTGTCGGGACTTTGCCCGATATCCTCCTTACGGGAAGAAATTTCTTCGTAAGACGGAATTTTTATCTTTTCTTTTTCATGCGGCGTATTTTCCGCAATGTCCTCAGGGCCGTCATGCGGGCTTATCTTATTCGCGTGAGGTCTTTGCGGGGTGTATTCTGCAATATGCCTTTTCGGTGCAGTTACTTCTTCGGACCCGCTGGCCTGCTCACCGCCGATACGTTCGGCTGGCTGCTGCTGGCTTTGCTCATTCCGAGACTCCTCTCCGAGTATCTGCCTGCGCGCCCTTTTGATATCCTCCATACACTCAAGTATATCCTGGTCGATATCGTTCCCGACCGCCTGCTTATTCTCATTCATCTTAAATTCCCTTTATTTCTTTCCATTCCCTTAGCTGCTGTTTTCCTAAGAGTCCTGGATGTCGTTCAGTTCTTTTCCGGGCCGATCGAATAGCTCGTGTAAATGCCCGGCCGCAGCGTCTTGATAAGTTCGTTAACCTCGTCACGCGTAACACTCTTGATCGCCTCGATATCCTCCTGAACCGTCCGGTAATGCTTCAGGTAAGTCCAGTTAAGACCGAGATTGTAAAGTCTGTTCATCGGCCTTTCGTTGTTAATCGTCAGCGCGCTTAGGCTTTTATTCTTCGCCTTCTCCAGTTCTTCAGATGTTACACCGTCTTTGTCAAGCTCGCTGAAAATACCGTCAACTTCCCTGATAACCCGTCCCGCGTCTTCGGCTCCGCACCGGATATAGCTGAAAAGTATCCCCGTACCGTCCATCGCCTCGTTGTGCATCGTCGCCGTTTCCGCCATCGCCGTATCGACCAGCCGCCAGAAAAAGCGCGACCCCGTCGCGTCCCCTATGATTTTTGAAAGAAGCGATGCCGCGAATCTCTCCCCGCTCTGCATCGAAGGCGCCTTGCTCATCAAACATATATGCTCGCGGACAAGATTGCCCTTTGCGTCACGCTTCTTCTCACCCGACCCCGCGTGATCGGCAAGGTCTCTTTCAGCCGGTACATTCTCCCAACCCGAGCATTCCTGCTCGGCGAGTGAGTACATCCTGTCAAAATCAAAATTGCCCCCGAACGCCAGCACCAGGTTGCCCGGCGAATACCGCGAAGCGAAATAACCCCGCATCTGCTCGGCGCTCATCGCGTCGATTGAGTCCGTCGTACCAAGCACGCTGTTGCCGCAGGGATGACTCCCGAAATGCAGGCTCATGCACTGGTCCCACACGTCGAACTGCGGCAGGTCCTTGTACATCGCGATCTCTTCCTTGATAACGTTCTTTTCCATCTTAAAATCGTCTTCACGCAGGCTCGGTCGCATAAGTTTCATCCAGACCCGGGCAACCTTCTCCAGCATCTCCGGCAGCACCGCCGCGTAATATATCGTGTTCTCCTCGCCCGTGCAGGCGTTGAATTTCGCACCCGTCCTGTCAAACGCAAGGTTTACCTCCAGTGCCGAAAGCTCCTCGGTGCCCTTGAACAGCATATGCTCAAGAAAATGACTTACCCCGCTTACTTCCGCTGTCTCGTCCCTGCTGCCCGTCCGAACGAAAAAACCAACCGCCGCCGTCCGCGCCGCCCCGTTGACCTCACCAAGCACCGTCAAACCGTTATCAAGTTTCCTGCTCTTGAATTCCATGATCTATATCATACCTTTATCTGTTTTGCACCTATCGTTACTACTTTATAATCTTCAAACGGGTTCGCTTCAAGACAAGCCTTCACCGAACCAATGCTCACTGCATCAACCGCCTGTTCGATCTCGTCAAGTGACCGCACATAACCCAGCAGGTAATGGTCCCTCGCTATCGCCGACGTCCTGGCGCTGCTCGACTCGCCCTGCATAATAACCGAGCTCTTGAGACCAACCTTCGCGATATTCAGTTCGTCCTCGGTGATATTCTTCGCCAGTTCCTTAAACTGCTTCAGCGTTACATCATAAGTCTCCTGCGCCTTATCCGGCGTGGTCCCGGCATAGCATGAAACGCCCGCGCTTTGCTTTAAGCTGTGATAGCTCGCGTGAACCGCGTAGCAGAGCCCGCGCTTCTCCCGCACCTCGGTAAACAGCCTGCTGCTCATCGAGCCCGAAAGAATATTCACCGCCACAAGCGTGTTATAATAATCCTCGCTTCCGGGCGGCACCGAAGGTGTCATCAAACCGATATGCACCTGGGAACCGTCCCGGTCAATGTGGTCATAACCGAAAGAAACATTTCCAGCCGCGACTTCCTGCTGCTGCGTCGCCTTGTGACTGCCGAACACCTTTTCTGCCGTCTTGCAAACTTCGTCAAAGTCGTACTTTCCCGCTGTTGCAAGTATTGCCCCCGCCGGGTTGAAGTTTTGCTTGATAATATCCGCTGTTCGCTGCGGGGTAAGCTTTTCAAGCTCGTCCTTCCTGCCCATAGGCGGCCTGCCCAGCGGGTCCGGGTAAAACCTCTCACGAAGTTCGAGCATAACTTTCTGCCGCGGGTCGTCCTCAAGCCCCTCCAGCTCAGCAAGCGCAAGCAGCTGCGAAAGCTCAAACTGCTCTGCCTCCAGCCTCGGCCTGAAAATTACATCCCCGTAAAGCGTCAAAGCCTCCGCCATCGACCCTGCTTCCATCGAACAGCCAAGGTAAAGATGTGAACTTGTTACGTTAGAGCTGCGATGCAGTCCAAGCCCGTCGAGCTTATCGACAAGCTCCATGCTCGAATACTCACCCGCTCCCCGGAATATCCAGTCACAAATAACACTGCCCGCCCCGCATGCTCCTTCTTCAAGCCGCGACGCGCCGCAGGGCAGCAATATCGAAAACGCCGCCGATTCTATCTGCTCGATGGGTTCTGCCAGAACAACCATCCCGTTTTCAAGAACGTGTTTATCAACTTTAGCCATGATCTCCCTGTATCAATGAGGTTAAATCGTCAAGGCTATTGTTGTGTTTTTAAGCCCTCTCGTCAAGCTATTTTCTAACCGGTTGCTAACAATAGTCTTACGACTAAGCCGCCTCTTCGTCCGTATCGACCTCCGCGCTGTCGAACCTCACGCTGATCTTCTTGCTGATACCCCGGGTCTGCATGGTGACACCGAACAGGACATCGGCGATACTCATTGTTCGCTTTGAGTGAGTGATGATAACAAACTGCGAGTCCTCCTGGAACTCCTGGACGATCAGGTTGAAACGCTCGTTGTTGGCCTCGTCAAGTGCCGCGTCAACCTCGTCAAGGAAGCAGAACGGCGAAGGCTTCGACTTGAAAACCGCGAACATAAGGGCGATCGCCGTCATGGTCTTCTCCCCGCCGCTGAGAAGGCTGATGCTCCGCGTCTCCTTTCCCGGAGGACGGGCCATTATCTCGATCCCGCTTTCAAGAATGTCATCCGGGTCATCGAGCAGGATATCGGCCTTGCCCCCGCCGAACAGCTTGCGGAACAGAAGCTGGAAGTTTTCACGAACCTGCTCGAAGGTCGTGGCGAACTTTTCACGGCTTTCGATATTTATCCTGTTAATAAGCTGCTCAAGCTGGTGCTTGCTCTTGTTCAGGTCATCGACCTGGCCGGTCAAAAACTTCTCACGTTCTTCGAGGTCTTCCTGCTGGTCGATTGCGTCGATATTGACATTGCCCAGCCGCTCGATCTTCGTATTAAGCTGAGATATCTCCTCGCGAACCTGCTGGAAGTCCGTGTCGTCCTGCTGGAAGTTCTCGTAAGCCTCGGCAATGTTGATCTTAAGCTCCTCGGCAACCCGCGTGGTCAGAGAGTCAACCTTCACACGTATTTCGTTAAGCTGCAGCTTGAGCTCGTTTATTTCGTTCTCGATCTCCGCCTGCTGCCTGCGGGCTTTGTTCAGCCGCTCCTGCGTCTCCTTTCGCCTCTCGATCATCTGCTCCACGTGCTTGTGAAGGGCCTTGCTCTGTTTCTGTGCCGACTCTTTCTCACAGAAAAGGTCCGAAACGCGCGTCTGCGCGGCAAGTATATTAGTATTCGTTTCTTTCAGCATCTCCGTGCTTGCTGCAAGCTCGTGCCTCGCCGAATCCATCGCAACCGAAGCGTGATGAAGCTGACTTTGAAGACTCGTTATGTTCTGACGCAGCGAATTCTGCTGCTCGGAAATTTGCCCAAGGCTCACACGAAGCTCGGTAAGCTGCGACGACTTCTCGTTAAGACCCTCCCTGTGCACCGCCAGCTTCTCTTCGATAGCCTTGATATTCTCGTTACGCTGCTGCTTGACCGTCTCTTCCTCTTCCAGCTTGTTCTTCGACTCGTATTCCTTCTGCACAGACTCCGAAATCTCCTTTTCGAGCATGTCGATCTCGCCTGCGATAACCGGCTGCTCCTCGGCGAGTCGTTTAATGTTCTGCTCAACCGAACGCAGGTGCGATTCACTGTCAACCCGCTCGGTGTTCGCTTCATAAATGCTCGTCCGCAGGTTCTGGCAAAGACTTCTAAGCCGCTCGTTCTCCCTGTTCTTGTCTTCGAGGTTTTCCTCGAGCTCCGCCGCCCGTCCCGAAAGTCCGTCTATCCGCCGCTTAAGGTCGTCAAGTGTGCTCCTTCTCGAAATAAGCCCCGCGTTTTTGGCCATAGGCCCGATGGAAAGAATATTCTTGCCGTCAAAATACCTGCCCTCGAGAGTAACGAACTTATAACCCGAAGGTATATCCCTGTTGATCTCGATCGCCGACTCTATCGAATCGACCAGCAGCACCTTGCCCAGCATATCCCACGCAAGCGGTGCGCATCCGCTGTCAAAACTTACAAGCTCGGCGAGCCTGGCCTTTATCTGCGGAAACCTCCCCGTATCAAGCGAATCCGTGAAAGGCGCCCCCTGGTCGGCACAGATAACCTTAACCCTGCTGTCAAGGTTTTCCATAAGCTCACGGTCTTCCAGCAGCTCCCTCGCGGAGTTGACCACAAGCGCGTCCGTAAGACCCTCAAGCGCCGCCTCCACAGCAGGTGCGTATTCAATGTCGGCCCGGATGATGTCGGCCACGATCCCCCGTATGTTGCTGCTTTGACCGGCCCGCTGTTCAAGGATGTTCCTTACCGACGGGCTTATTCCCTTTTTCTCGTTCTCCATCGAGTCCAGAACATTGTACTCACTCCTTAATGCGGTCCGCTGGTCCTTTATATCCGCCAGTTCCTCGCCCAGAACCGCCGCCTGCTCGTCGATCGCCTGAGCCTTTGAGCGTTTTTCCTCCAGCGTCTCGTTAAGCTCGCAGATCAGTGAACGGATGTCCTCCAGCCTTGCGTTGTGCTGTGCCTTTTCGGTCAGCATTTCCTGAAGCTTCTGCTCGGCGGCCTTGGCCTTGTCGTTAAGCCTGTCAACCTGGCCGGTCAGGTTATTGCGGTAGGTGCTGATGCTCTTGATCTCGTTATGAAGCTGTGCGGTTCGCCTTACACTGTCGATAACACCCGACTTTTCGTCCTCAAGCTGCGCCTCAAGCGACGAGCACTGCGTCTTTATCTCGTTAAGCTCCGACTCAACCGTCTTTATCTCTTCCAGCTTCTGCTCGTAAAGCATCCGGCTTTTTTCCAGCGACTCCTTCGAGCCTTCAAGTTCCTTCTCAAGCTCGCTCTTGCGGGCCCGCATCTTGTTTATCTGCTCTGCCGCCGCACTCTTGCGCTCACCGAGTTCCTTTATCCTTGCAGAAAGCATATCTATGCGCTCATACTGCTGCTCGATCTTGCCCGTCGCGGAAATAAGCGCATTGTCCCACCGGTTAATATCGTTCTCCGTCTCGATGATCTTGTTGCCAAGTTCGCTCACCGCCGCGTCACAGGAACCAACCTCGGCTGCAGCAGTGCTGAACCTTCCCTGCACATCGTTAAGCGACTCGGTCCTGACCTTCTGATCGCTCAGCAGCCTGTCATATTCCGCCAGTGAAAACTTTACCTTAAGCTCTTTAAGCCTTTCGGCGTACTGAAGGTAGTTTCTCGCCTTGCCCGCCTGAAGCTTGACGCTGCGAAGCTGCTTTTGAACCTCGCTTACGATATCCGCCAGCCGAATAAGATTCTGTTCGGTCCGTTCGAGCTTGCGTATGGCCTCTTTCTTGTGCGACTTGAACTTGCTTATACCCGCAGCCTCTTCAAAAATGGTCCGCCGGTCAACCTTCGAAGCATGCAAAAGCTGGTCGATCTGCCCCTGCTCGATAATCGAGTACGCCCGAACACCAACCCCAGTGTCCATGAAGAATTCCTTGATATCCCTCAATCGGCACGGCTTGCCGTTCATAAGGTACTCGCTGTCACCGCTGCGGTAAAGCCTGCGGGTTATCTGCAGGCAGTCCGGCTTGTCCTGACCCAGCGCAACGTCCTCGAAAAAAAGGCTGACCTGCGCCATCGAAGCCGGCTTCCTCGAGCTGGTACCGCTGAAAATAACATCTGTCATTTGACCGCTTCGCAGGCTCTTGGGGCTCTGATCGCCAAGCACCCACTTCACAGCGTCCACAACGTTGCTCTTGCCGCACCCGTTCGGACCTACGATAGCTGTTATCCCGTCGTCAAACGCGAACTGGGTTTTATCCGCAAAGCTCTTAAAGCCGTTTAGTTCAACTTTTTGAAGTTTCATCAAGCATCCTTCCCTGCGTCAAAGAAGACCAAATCTTTCTGTTTTAACCTTCCGTGGTTCCTTTAATTTTGATAATCCGCACCAAACACCGTTACCGGCGTAAAAAACTGTTTATTATAGGGCCATATTAAAGTTTTATCGGCACTATTGAGCCTGTTTCTCCAGTGAAGCTCCCGCTTCGGTCATATCACTTGCTATAAATCTCGCCTTAATCGCGTCGCGCAGGCACATCTGTTCGAGAATCGGCAGAAGCGAAGAATAATTAATCCCCAGCCCCGCAAGTTCAGCGGGGTTTTCAGAGACCGGGTCCTCGCATAGCGTTTTAATCATCTTCGGCAGCGAACGCGGCGAATCCACAGGCCCTATCAGTCTCGGCCTTCGGGGATGCCTTCTCATAACCTGGACGAAAGCTTCCCCTTGCCTTGCGTTAATCGTTGCCGAACCGTCCGGGCTTGTAACATAAACATCTCCCTCCGCGTATAAAGGTGAACCGAAAATCACCACTTTCGGCACATCTTTACGGCTGACATAAACCACCCTCTCACCGCCGCATGTAACAGTGTCAAGCAGAAAGTCGCCCGCGACAAGTTCCGAACTGACCACAACATCGCCCAGCCGTTTAAGCTGTCTATATGCCTCAAAGCGTATATCGAACTCGGGCAGCGAAAGTGCGTGGTTAAGGATCGGTATAACCTCGTTTCGTTCCCCAGATATCCCCATCGCCTCGACCGCCGCGATTCTTATATCTTCCGGCCCGGGTTTGGTAACTATTTCACGCATAACCGCAAGACCCCTGTCATCTCCAAGGTCAAGCAGTATCCTTGCCGCGCGAAATCGAACCTTCACTGCCGGATGCTCAAGAAGCGGCACCAGTTTCGCAATGGCGGCCCTGCCGATAGCGGTAAGCGCAACTTCGCTTGCCGCAGGGTCCTGCTGTCTCGAAAGCTTCTCCGTAAGCTGGTCGATCTTTTGGCGGATAAGCTGAGAATCGGATATCAGGTAAAGGTTGCGGATCATTTCGAGAAATTTAACCTTATTATTGTAATACTCAGGCGGGAAACGTATCTCAATGTCACCCGGTGTTACAGCGTCAGCCGTCTGGTCACCGAAACGTTCGTTTATGCGGTTCCTGATCGCGGCAGCCGTTCGGTAGTCTGCTTCGTTAAGTATCAGCATTACTCGAGTGTCAGAAAGTATCGTGGCACCGCCGAGTATATACCCCTGCGTCGGGTCCTCCACAGCGCCGTCAAGCATATCCATGAAAACAGGCCCCGAAGCTTCAGCAAGGGTCTGGGTGTACTGCGTTACGATATTGACCCTCCCAAGCTGCTTGAGGTCCGTTGAATAAAGCCTTCCCCCCTCAAGCGATGTCGTCTGTGTGTTCGGAAGCGCAGCTACCCGAACATCGAAAGTCTCGTCGACAAGCCCCAGTGCCGGCATCACCCCGTAAATCTCAACCACAGCAGTGTCCCTGCTGTTGATAAACTTATCCGGGTCGAAGGTCCCTCTCTTGGTCATCTGCTTGAGCATGTGCTGAACAAGCATCTCACGAAGAGCCGGAGGACACTCCGATGAGCCCGTACCGTTAAGACCGGCTACGATCCCGTATCCGCCCACATCCGTCTGACCTATCTCTATTATAGTGGCAAGCGAACCCACCGTCACATTCCGGTCAAGAGGCTCTTCAAGGGGCTTCTGTTCGGGTGCCGGTTTTCCGCATCCGCCCCAGAAAAATACCGACAGCAAGGTAAAAGCTATAAAAAGGTTCTTTATGATAAATGTAGATTTCATCGTTTTCAGGCTTTCCCGTAAAATCATATATGACAAGGATTAAGCAATTTAATAAGCATATTTTCACCGGCCCTGATAGTCAAGTCCAAACTTGTTAAAACAGGCAAACTAAATAAGAAACATCAATATACAACGCTTCCCCAAAAAAATATACAATATATTGTGGTTTCGCATATCTAATAAAAAACTAACATTTCACAGTGATTTAACTTGAACCGCCCGCGGTCAATCCATATAATGCCCCCTGCTGTGACCGGATAAGTAATAAATGGTGGTTACTTCAAGGACAAGGAGTAAATAGAGATATGGAAGTTTTGACACGCAAGGCAGAATGTTCCAGGTGTACCTATTTCATCCCTTACGAAAGCATGCAGGGCCAGATTGGAGAATGCAGAATATCCTGCATAAACATTACCTCGGAAAAAGGCCGGGAGACCGAGAGGTGGACAAAGGTAACTGCAAATCACTTATGCAAAAAGTATCGGCCTTGTAAGTACTGAGCAAAAAGGGCTGGGGGGATATAACTAAATCGGATTAATGGGGGAATTTTTATCCAAATTTGTATTATAATTAAAAAAGGCAGGGAAAATGCAGAATTTCAGCAGTGTTGAACAGGTATTAAATTTCGCCATAGAAAACGAACAGCAAGCCTATCAGTTCTATACGGATTTGGCCGCAAAGGTCAACAACCCGCAGCTGAAGGGACTTTTCGAGAGTTTCGCAAATGAAGAGCTCGGACACAAGTCTAAGCTTGAAGGAGTCAAAAAAGGCGAAGTACAGCTTATGCCCTCGGGCCGAAAGGTAACCGACATGAAGATAGCCGACTATGCCGTCCAGTCCGACCCGGTCCCCGAACTGACCTTCCAGGGCTCGCTGATCCTTGCCATGAATAAGGAAAAGGCGGCATTCAAGCTATACAGCGAACTCGCCGCAGCCGCGCAGCAGCCCGACCTCAAGGCAATTTTCACCGCCCTTGCAAACGAAGAGGCCAAACATAAGCTTCATTTTGAGGTCATGTACGACGATGAGATTATGAGGGAAAATTGACCCTGCGATTTTTCAGGTTTTTCACCAACAGCTTTAAGTGATTTCGCCATAGTGATTTAACGCGCAATAACGAACCTGATATCGGACCTTTTCGTATAAAATCACAGAAATAACTTCAGTTGATACGATCTCTTTCGACAAGAAAGATGTCGTGTAAAAATTGTTGAATATATTTTTGTGGATTTAAAATGATTAAGAAGGTCCAAAGCAGGGTAATTGAAACTCGAAGCTTCACCAGCCGCTTCACCGTCAGGCCCGACTCTTCTTCCAAATCCCGCCCCAAACCGGCATCCACACAGCGCAGGCAAACCCCCAAACCCAAAGTTAATAAAACCCCGGAACAAAATCCAGAAACCGTTATTTTCGGTTCCGGCAAATCCAAAAGCAAAAATTTCTCTTCAGGCATAGTCGGAAAACTCGCAAAATATTTCGAGCTTGATATTGTCCCGGTTGGTATGCTCATCGACGTGCTGGTTTAACTCTCGCTTTTGCTCCAATCTTTATAATAGGTACTCTCTTCCCGCTTAATAATATCCGATTACTCAAAGCCCGCTGAGATAATGTTCAGCAAATACCTTGTTTTTAAATAAGAAAAAACCTGATTATTAGACTAATCGCCAAATATAGGCGTTTTTATCAGACCACGCTAAAGAACGGCGCGTTTTTAACCCGATATTTATTAATACGACGGACGATATTATCAGACCTGAATTGCGTAGGCACTATTACCTATAAAAAAAATCAGCCCGTCCGGTAATTTTAACAAATGAAAATATTTTAACCAAAACCAGTTTTTTGGGGCCAATTTTCAAAAAAAGGCTTTAGTGTTCTAACTTCAGACCGATAAAAGCAATAGACAATTGTTCTGTTTGTCATAGGTCCATTTTTGAAAGTGAATATATGATTGGCAATAGTTGCAGAAAACAACTTGTTTTAAACAAAGGCTCGGAGAAGTACGTTTTCAGGTACGAAACCGGAAGCGAGGGGTCTTTGCTCGATGCGATTGTGGACCAGGCAAACGACGTAAGGACGAGCTTTGACTGGTTCGATGCAGCAGTTTTAAGTTTCAAGCTCACTCAGTCTCTAATGGGAGAAGCGGACAAGCTGCTTAACAAAAGCTTGCCCAAAACAATGGAGACACTCGAGCCGGACATCGAATAAACGCAGGGAAGCCGAAGGATTTGTACTAAAGAATTACGCACTCGGTTATATGTTTTAAGGCGGAAACATTATGAATGATTGTGCCGTTACTCAAGAATTTTTGAGTTATCTAAAATATGAAAAGCATTTTTCGGAACACACCGCGAAATGCTACGGAGCGGACCTCGAACAGTTTTCACAGTTCCTGGTTCTAAAGCACGAAAAGCGCGATCAGGTTCCCGCCAGTCCGGACCCCGGAAACCCCTGGAACTCCCAGCCGGTCGGGACAGCGACTACCACTACTGCAAATGTAGCAGTAGAAAAGCTTCTACTTGAAGTAACGGTCGACACCGTACGCAACTATATGGCCAACCTCGGTCAGCATGGTTACTCGAAATCAACGGTCGCAAGGAAACTGGCGACCTTACGCAGTTTTTACAAGTTCCTCGTAAGAAGGAACTACCTCGATACAAACCCGGTAATGTCGGTAAAAACACCGAAACAGGAAAAGAAGCTGCCAAAGTATCTCGATTACGAACAGGTCCAGAAGCTGCTCAATGCTCCGCCCTCGGATAACTGGCTCGGCGCCCGCGACAGGGCAATGCTCGAAGTGCTATACAGCACCGGAATGAGAGTAAGCGAGATAGTAGCGCTTAATATGGAAGACGTCGATTTCCTCGGAGAGGTCATCCATATCCGCGGCAAGGGCAAAAAGGAAAGAATCGCACCCATAGGCTCAAGCGCACTGCAGTCGATACAGAGGTATCTTGAATATCGCAACAAGAGAATGCAAAACGACGCAGGCTTCGACGCAAAGGTCCTGTTCGCAAACAAGCACGGAAAAAGGCTAAGCACCCGAAGCGTCCGCAGGAAAATGGACAAGTACCTCCGCAGCGCGGGACTCGACCCGGACATCAGCCCGCACACACTTCGCCACAGCTTCGCCACGCACATGCTGAACAACGGCGCGGACCTGCGGAGCGTTCAGGAGCTGCTCGGACACCAGTCGCTCTCGACAACACAGATTTACACACACCTCGGAAGCGCCAAACTCAAAGAGGTATACGAACAGGCCCACCCAAGGGACTCGTTCGATCAATAGAATATAGCTGAAAAGGATTTTGGTTTATATAAATAAAAAGCCCGTATGGATGCGGGCTTTTTTAATGCGCCACAGGACAAATAATCAATAAATTGCAAAACTACTTTCATTGCCGCCAAAGAAGAAGGCTTGACTGTACGTTGTGGACAGGTTAAATTGTGGACATACTAACTGTTGCAAAGAGGTAAAATGGCAGGGGATACGAGACAACAGGTTGAATATTGGTTGGATTTGGCTAAATATGATTTGGTCAGTGCCAAAGCCATGCTTGATACCAGAAGATATCTTTATGTTGGTTTCTTATGTCACCAGGTGGCTGAAAAAAGTCTTAAGGCAATGTTTTGCTTTAGTAATTATAAACAGCCGCCTTTTACGCATAATTTATTGGTCCTTGCAGAACAGGTAGATATTGAAAAGCAGGGACTGGAGGACTTCTCTGAACTTTTTAACGAACTTATGCCTTTGAATATACAAGCACGTTACCCGGAAGATAAGGAGCTTTTACTTAAGACCTTGACCAGCAAGCGGTGCGAGGATCTTTATAAGCGCACAAAGGAATTCAACAAATGGATAAAAAAGTTGTTGAAATAGCGCAGGAATATGCAAAAAAAGTTGTAGATAGCATGTCAGTTCGTATGGTTGTTCTCTACGGTTCGCACGTCAGTGGCAGGGCGCATAAAGACAGCGACATTGACATAGCTGTCATTGTGGACGAATTTCGGGGGGACTATCTAAAAGCCAGCGCCAAACTCTTCAGTTTGGTCCGTGGAATTAGCACGCGGATAGAGCCTGTTTTGCTCAGTCGCAAAAATGACAAGAGCGGTTTTGCCGCGCAGGTGGCCCGGGACGGCAAAATCATTTACAAAAGTACCGAACTAAAGTCGGCCTGAAAGCTTTTTGATTCAGCACTTTTATAACGCTTCCATTCCCCCGGCTATATCTCCCTGTATACCGCGTGAGCCACACGTTTAAGCTCCGTCATCAGTTCTTCCATTTTTGCCGGTGTTATTGACTGCGCCCCGTCCGAGGCCGCGTGTTCGGGATCGGGATGACACTCCACGAGCAGCCCGTCGGCGCCCGCCGCAACTGCCGCCCGGCACATCGGCCCAACAAGGTGCGAATGCCCCGTTCCGTGACTCGGGTCGACTATCACAGGCAAATGGGTCTTGTCGTTCAGCTCGGCCACCGACGCCAGGGGCAGCGTGTTTCGCACATATTCCTCAAAAGTTCGTATCCCGCGTTCGCAGAGAATCACGTTCGGGTTCCCCGCGTCGATTATATACTCAGCAGCCAGGAGAAACTCGTCCAGTCGCGAGCTCATCCCCCGCTTGAGCATTACCGGCTTGTCGCATTTGCCGACCATCTCAAGCAGCGGGTAGTGCTGCATATTACGGGCCCCTATCTGCAATACGTCCGCGTATTCGGCAACCACATCCACATACTGGACACTGGTCACTTCCGTAACCACGGCAAGGCCTGTCTCTTCCCGGGCCTTTGCGAGCATTTTCAGCCCTTCTTCGCCGAGCCCCTGAAAGCTGTAAGGGCTGGTGCGAGGCTTGAAGGCTCCGCCGCGCAAACCGATACACCCGGCCTTTTTCACTGCCTTTGCCGTTGTCATTACCTGTTCAACCCCCTCAACGGAGCATGGACCGGCGATAACGCCTACTTTCTCACCGCCGAATTTGAAGCCGCAAGGCCCGATCTCCACAACGGTCTTTTCCTTCTTAACCTCCAGCGAGGCCATTTTATAAGGCGCCAGTATCGGCACGATCCGCTCGACCATAGCCGCGTTTTCAATAGCAGAATGGTCCACATTCCGCTTATCGCCTATGCACGCCACAACCACCCGGTCAGTCCCGTGTATTACATGGTCCTTGAGCCCGAAATCCCGCACCAGTTCCACCACGTGCTCTACGTTCTCTTCTGTCGCGCCGGGCTTCATAACTACAATCATCGCCGTTCCTTTCCAGGGTATCAAACTGCTCAGCCGCCGCGGCAAAAAGCTCGCGGCAACGGGTTCTATAACACATTCTGGCATCATAATAATCAAATCCTGAACTATTTTCAACATTCCTTATACGATTAGACGCCCTGCGGCCAGAAATATTGCGTTTTATTTTGACTGCCAGGCCAACCTGTATTACAATACCAGCAAGGGTATTTATATGGATATAATAGCGATTTCAGATATACACGGCTGCCTCGACCATGTATCGAGCATCGCCGACGAGCTCAGTCAGGTCGACATTGTACTGCTCGCCGGTGATATTACCAATTTCGGCGACACAGAGCAGGTAAGAAAGGTCATCGGCACCATCGGAAAGCATAACAAACGCATACTCGCCGTGCCGGGCAACTGCGACGGACCCGGAGTAAACACCTACCTATCCGAAAAGAAGATAAACCTTCACTGCAACTGTATCATCTCGCACGAATACGCCTTTTTCGGCGTCGGCGGTTCGCTGCCCTGCGCCGAGCTTACCCCTTTTGAGTCCGGCGAGCACGATTTTATCGCTCTGCTCGAAAAGGTTGAAACCGCCATAAAGTCCGCAAGCAGGCGAATCCTCGTCACCCATCAGCCCGCCTGGGGCACAAAAGTGGACGTTATAAACAACAAGCACACCGGCTCCACGGCCATCCGGGACTTTATTATCGAGCATGAACCGCTGCTGGCGGTATCAGGCCATGTGCACGAGGCAATCGGCAAGGACCAGATGGGCGATACCTGCCTCGTCAATCCCGGACCCTTCAGGAACGGCTGTTACGCGAGGATCAAGGTTGGCGACAAGGTCGAGTCCATCGAGCTCAAACGCGCCTGAACGAAGATCGGTATGAACACAAACCATGAACATAAAAATCCAAAATCTGCCCCGGCGCATCCCCCTTTTAATGCTGTTTTTCTCTTCTTGAGCACCCTTTGCATTATTATGATTATCACAGCCGGCGGATGTCGCACAGACAAAAACTCGCAGCCTGACCCGCAAAGCCAATACTGGCCCGACCGGCAGTGGAGAAAGGCCCAGCCCGAGGATGTCGGACTGAACTCAGGCAAACTGTTCGAGGCCGAGCTTTATCTGCTTCAGTACCCCACCCAGGCGTTTATTGTGATAAGGAACGGCTTCATTGCGTTCGAGGGCTATTACAACGGCTTTTCACAGCACGACCTGCACGATTCATATTCTATCGCCAAGTGTTTTACATCCGCAGCCGTGGGCTGTGCGGTTAAACAGGGGCTGATACCCTCGGTCAAAACCGCGCTTGCGGATTTTATCCCAGCCGATCACGCCGAAACACCAAACCCCGACTATTATAAGCAGATAACCATCGAGCATCTTCTTACCATGACAAGCGGCATTGATTACAGCAATCGCGAACATTACACCGAGATGATCAAGCATGACGATTGGGCCCGCTATGTCTTAAAAAGACCCATACCGCATCAGCCGGGCACCTGCTGGAAATATAAAGCCGACCCGACACTGCTCTCGGCCGTCATAAGCGCCTCAGCCGGCATGAACATGTTCGACTATGCGAAAAAGCATCTTTTCAGCGCCATCGGCATTGAAAACATAGAATGGAAGAGCGACCCATCCGGCACCACCAGCGGAAATGGCGACGTATTCACCACTGCCCGAAATTATGCCCGGCTTGGCTGCTTGATGCTCAAAAAGGGCAGATGGAACGGCTCCAGGGTTCTGCCCCCCGGCTGGGTGGAAAAAACCGTCGCACCGTGCAGTTCATCCGAGCGGGAATTTTGCGACTGCTGGTCGGAAATCCCGATACAGGTGCCCGATGACATACCGCTCGAATACGGTTACGCATGGTGGTGCAGAAAGATTGAAGCTGTGCCCGAAGATGCTTTTTACGCGTTCGGCGGCAAGGGACAATTTATCCTCGTGATACCGAGCCTGGATATGGTAGCTGTTCGGCTCGCCGACGACAATGTCAAAAGCGACAAACTTATTTTGCCGCAATGGGCAAGGCTCCTCGTCGAATCGGTCGAATAAAACTCCAAAGCCCCCTCAACCGCCCCTTGCTTACACCCCGAACCTCTCCGAAATATAATCAACAACCGCCCCGGAGTTATTATCCCCGATAACCTCATCTGCCAGCGCTTTCAGGTCAGCCGGCGCATTCGCCACCGCCACCGCATGCGGCGAGATCCGGAACATCTCGTAATCGTTATAATTATCCCCGAATACCGTCAGGCTCTCGAAATCCAGCCCCGATATCTCCACCATCTTCTTTACCGCCAGCGACTTGCACGCGTTCCTGTCATGTATCGTCAGCCACCACCACGTCGGGCTGTACGGGTTCTCGAAAAGATGTGTCACTATCTCACCCGCAAACCGCTCCTCTATTTCTTCTTTGATCTCCGCCAGTGCCTCCTGCCGGTTTATAACGGTAAACGCGACAACCTGCTCCCGAAAATGAGACCCCAAATTATCCGTCGCCCTGAGCCTGTGGTCCTTTTTCAAAACGCAATAATCGTAATACTCTTTCTGCCCCTCGTTATCTATCCGCGGGTGATACAGCCTGTCACTGTCCCCGTTCGACGTCGAAATAAAAGGATAAACCCCCCGCCCCGCGATCAAACCATAAAGCGTTTCAAGAAACTCCCCCCCTATGCTGTTGACCACGTAATGATGCATACTCTCATAGTCGGTGATAAAAGCGCCGTTTATTTCGATAACCGGCAGTTTCAGCGGCAGGCCCTTCAAAACCTCCCGAACAGAAACAATGCTCCTCGCCGTCGCCACGGTGAAATTCAAACCCGCATCCAGCATTGCCGTAAGCTTGCCCCTCCCCTCCGGCGAAATGCTTTCGTCGCTCCGAAGCAGCGTCCCGTCAAGGTCTGATACAAAAACCGGCTCCGACATATCACTCCTGCGGCAAATTCGCAAGGTCCTGGTCCGAACCCGCCACCATCAGCACATCGCTTGAGTAAATAACCGTGTTGGGCATCGGAACGTTGATTATCTCCTTTTCGCTCTTTTCGAGGTTCGCCTCGTCTCTCTTTATCGCAACAAGGTTGATCTTGTACTTTTGCCTGAGCTGAAGGTCCATAACCGTTTTGTTGTCGAAACTCGGCGGCGCCTTAACCGAAGCAAGGCTGTAACCCGGCGCGAAATCTATCTTCTCGCTTATCTGCGGCGCGATCAGTTTATAAGCCCACCGCATCGCCGACTCGACTTCCGGGTAAATAACCTCCGTCGCACCCACCGCAGAAAACACCTGCCCCGCGATGTAGTTCTGGGCCCGTGCGTATATCTTCTTGACCCCCAGCGCCTTGAGGTTCACAACCGTAAGAACCGCCGACTCGAACGCCCTGCCCCCCTGGCCTATGCCGATTATACCCACGTCAACCTTATCAACCCCCTGCGCCCGCAAGGCGTCCTCGTCCGTGCTGTCAAGCCGAACCGCGTGACTTACCTGGTCGCGTATCGAATCCACAACATCGCGCTCCCGGTCGATAGCGATGACCTCCGCCCCGCTTATGCTAAGCGCGATCGCCAGCTTATTGCCGAACCTGCCCAGTCCTATTACAGCAAAACGTTTCATGTCATTTTCCTTAACCAACAATGATCGGTTCGTCGGGATAATTATAACCCGCCGGCTTCAGGTTGAACGTCAGCAGTGCAAGCAGCGTCAAAGGCCCGAGCCTCCCGATAAGCATAACCGTTATGATAATCAATTTCCCGCCCGTTGTCAAAGACGGCGTTATACCAGTGCTGAGACCGACCGTCCCAAGCGCCGACATCGCCTCGAACGATATATCCGAAAACGTAAAATCGTTGTGCCTCTCCGTAATGGCAAGGCCCATCGCCGCAGCGGCAAAGACCAGCACGAATATCAGCGTAACCGTAACCGCCCGTCCCACAACCGCCAGCCGAACCGAACGCTTGAACATCTCCACCTCGCTGCGCTTCTGCATGGTCGCCCAGGCGACCATCACCACAACCGCCAGCGTAACAGTCTTTATCCCGCCTGCCGTCGAACCCGGCGAACCACCGATGAACATCAGCATCATCAATATAAATTTCGACGAATGCGAAAGAGCCCCGATATCGACCGTGTTAAACCCCGCCGTCCTTGCCGTAACCGACTGAAAAAAAGCAGCCAGCAGCCGACCGCCCGCGGACTTGTTGCCGAAACAGCCCAAACAGTTCTCCGCATCGGGCCTGTTGTTCTCCCACACCAAAAGCATCACGGTGCCCAGCAAAATAAGAACGATACTCGTCGTGATAACTATCTTCGTCTGCAGCTTAAGGTTCACCGGCGTCCGCTCGTCGAATATCCCCACCGGGGCAGAAGACTTCTTTGCGAACTTCCTGCACTTATCCACTATCACGTTATAAATATTATGAAGCACCCCGAAACCCAGCCCGCCGATTATAATAAGCGGCACTATCACAGCATAAACAGGCCAGTCCATCGAATACTTGACAAGGCTCGTATCGAAAAGGCTGAAACCCGCGTTGCAAAATGCGCTTATAGAATGGAACACGCTCACGAACCACTGGTGATCTGTCCCCCTTACCGCACCGGGAACATCGTCCCACATATTATAAGCGGCAACCGCCCCCGCAGTCTCGATAACGATTGTGAAAATAAAAATAAACGCGATGATTGTACCTATCTTGCCAAGCGTCTGCGCGCTCAAAAGGTCCTGCATCGCCACCGACTCCCGAACGTTAAGAGCCTGCCCCAGCAGAAGCGCGATAACCGCACCGAAAATAACTATACCGAGCCCGCCAAGCTGAATAAGAACAAGGATAACCATCTGACCCATCACCGAAAAATCCCTGCCCGTGTCCTTAACGATAAGACCCGTAACGCAAGTCGCGCTGGTCGCCGTGAAAAGCGCATCGACAAATGACATATCCTCGCAGTTATACGACCTCGGCAGCATCAGAAAACCCGCGCCCGTAATTATCAGGACAACAAAAAGAGTAATCAGCGCACGCGTCGGGTTCTTACCGGTCGCCGCGAAGTCAACCGTAAACTGGCACGCCTTGGCGATAACCTGGAAAAGAAGGTAAACACCCAGCGAAAGCATAATAAAATGCCCCGGGTCCTCAAGGTTGAGCCACGTATTGGCCCCGAAAGTGATAACCATAAGAATTATCAAAGGCGGAATCTCAAACCAGTTTAAACGCAGAAACTCCATCTTCGAATATGCGTTCACAAATTTCAGAAGCTTTTTCGTTATCAGAACGAAAAAAGCGATAATCTGAACGGTATGCAGAAACTTGACCGCAAGCACCGGCTTCTCGAAACCGTACAGCAGCACGAACGTCGCGATAATAACAAGCGACGTCACAAAACTAACCGCCGTCAGCGCCAGGTGAAGCTTCCTGTATTTGTACCTTGCCTTCATGACAGGATATTCTTAACAAAACCCCGAAAAAATCCAGAATAATTTTTCACCGCCTCAACTGCCCGAACCTTTTGGCATCTCCTCATTCTTCATTCCTCATTCCTCATTCCTGTTTCCTGGTTCTTGATGATTAACAATTTTCACGCAAATATTGGCCATCTCAACGAACTTACCGACTGCGACTTTCTCAGGCCGCGTTTTAGGGTCCACACCCGCTTTCTCAAAAATCTCTCCCCATCCTCCGACCTGTGCAAGCTTGCCCTCTGCAAACTTACAGCACGCCTTCAGCATCTTCCTGCGATGACCCATAAAAAGGTTGACCACCTGCCTGAACATTTCCATGTCTTCTATAGCTCCCGCCCGCTTCTCATTCCGCACAAAGCTTATCATCACCGACTGAACATCCGGCCTCGGCCAGAAAACCTCCCGCCCGAGCTTGTGAAAAATCTTCACATCCCCCGTCGCCTGAAGAAAAATACTTAAAGGCCCATACTGCTTGCAGCCCGGCGCCGCCGTCATCCGCTCGCCAACCTCTTTCTGGACCGTTACATACATCTCGTCTGCGAAAGGCCGCGAAGTCGCCAGGATTATCATAAGCGGAGTCGAAGCATGATAAGGCAGATTCGACACCAGCTTGAACCTGCCGCCGAGCACCGCCTGCCCAGCCTCAACAGCCCGCCGCGCAGCCGTGTTCAGCCTGCTCTTGCTCTCGAGCACATCCCCCCGTATCACCTCGGCGTTGTCATACTTGTTCACCGCCGCTTTGGCTATCGGGTAAAGGTGCGTGTCATACTCCACAGCAACAACCCTCCCCGCCTGCTCACAAAGCGCCTCGGTCAAAGACCCCGTACCCGGCCCGGCCTCGAGAACAACATCGCTCTGCCCGATATCCGCCTGCTCGACCAGCAGCCGCATAAGGTTAAGGTCAATCAGAAAATGCTGCCCCAGCGAGGTGTTCGGGTTAAGCCCCGATGCGCCAAGCAGCCTCTCGATATCATGTTTCGTCTGCATCGCCTCGCGACCTTGCTTTCTGCAAATGCTCACGTTTCTTCTGCGCCATCTGAACCGCCACCCTTATCGCCGACTTCATCGAAGAAGGGTTCGCGACCCCCTTGCCCGCGATATCAAACGCCGTCCCGTGAGCCGGAGACGTCCGTATGATAGGTATCCCTATCGTCACATTAACCGCCTCGTTAAACGCCAGCATCTTAACCGGTATAAGCCCCTGGTCATGGTACATCGCCACAACACCGTCAAATTCGCCGCCCGCCGCACGCAGAAAAAGCGTATCCGCCGGGTAAGGTCCGCTGCAGTTTATCCCAACCTCCTGCGCCATCAGTATCGCCGGGCTGATTATCCGCCCCTCTTCATCGCCGAACTGGCCCTCCTCGCCTGCGTGCGGGTTCAGTCCCGCCACACCGATCCGCGGCTTTTCCACGCCGAAGTACTCAATAAGCGCCGTATTTAAAAGGTCGATAGGCTCGAACACACAACCGATAGTGAACTTGTGCCGTATCTCGAAAAGCGCCTCGTGTATCGTCGCAAGCGCCATCTTCAAAGGTCCTGCCACGAACATCATTATCTTCCGCGGGCTCTTGCAGCGGTCGGCAAGCATCTCCGTATGCCCCGGCCAAGCCGACCCCGCCATCTGCCAGCTTACTTTGCTGATCGGGGCAGTCACAACCGCGTCAATGGTCCCCTCTTTGCACGCCTCTATCGCGTCAAAGCAGAACCGCATCGACGCCTCGCCCGCCGGCTTGCCTGCCCGGTGCACATAAGCAGGGCACCCAAACTCGTCATAGTCTGCGACAACAACATTCCTCGGCAGCGAACGAACAATATTTTCATGCTGACACCGCTGCCAGAAAGCATCTATCTCCGCAGCGTCAGCCGCGTACTCAAGATGCTCGTCCATACCGAAAATGATAAAACGCGCGAGCCTGCGAACGTTCGGGTCAGCAAGCGCTTTTACGATGATCTCCGGGCCGATCCCGCCCGGGTCGCCCATCGTTATACCTATCACTATTTCGTCGTTTCGAGCCATTAACCTGCCTGTCCGCTGATTATTCCCGTTTAAGCAAATCCGAATCTCTCAAGAGCCTCCCTGCTCAGCCCCTTGCCGCCCGAAAGATACTTCTCAACCTGCTTTTTGATCATCTTGCCCACGATATCCGTCTCTATATTAACAACCCGCCCCGCGCGAATATCCTTCCAGTTGGTCCTCGCAAGCGTCTCCGGTATAAGCGCGAGCATGAAAGACCGCTCATAAAGTTTCGCGATAGTCAAACTTATCCCGTCCACCGCAACCGAACCCTTTTCAACCATCTGCTCAAGCAGCTCGGCGCCCGCCTCGACAGTAACCTCCGCGAACTGACCGCTTTGCTGAACCCTGCTGACCTTTCCCGTCCCGTCGATATGCCCCTGGACAATATGCCCGTCAAGCCTGCCCCCCGCCTGCAATGCACGCTCAAGGTTCACCTCCTGCCCTGCCTTAAGCGAACCTGTCGCCGACCGCCTCACCGTCTCCCCGCTGACATCGAAAAAACCCCTCTGCCCCTCAAGCTTCGTTACCGTCAGACAAACTCCGCTCACACAGATACTGTCCCCGGCCCTGGCCGTATCGGCCACAAAGCCAAGCTCAACAGCAAGCTCATCACCCCGCAAGGCGACAACCCTGCCCACGTTTTCGATTATCCCCGTAAACATCGCGTCATTCCATAAAGCACAAACTTTCATGCTATATATACGCACAACAGATGTCAATTTATAAATAATTTGTATCCGGAAATGCGCCCAACCCCGCTCCGACAAAACTAGGCTTAGTGAAATGAACCGATAGCCTCGACACCAATTGAGAAAACAATTATTTCAGCGCATAAAAAAAGCCGACGCCGTGTAACGTCGGCTTACTGAGGCAATACGAAATTTTATTAAGTACTAAGATATAATTTACCTCAGCTTTTCTGGAACAGATCTCTCAAAAAGAGAAGAAAAAGAGAATTATACCAGTTTCAATTATACAGAATATCTCGACCGGTTCCAGCAAAAAACTTTAACTTTTTTATTCAGTTTTCAATGCAATTCTATTCTTTTCCCATTTTAACACTTCTGCCAAACTTGTCAAGGTAAAAAATAAAAATTTTTCCATTCCAATCATACCAGACCTTTTTACGCCAAAAATGCGTTGTTAAAATTTTTTTCACCTCCACCGCCCATCCTTTCAATAACAAAAGGTTATTATCGGACAAATTTATAAACTTCCCGAATACCTCGACTTATAGGCCCTTTTATTCAAGCCTTCAAACCCCCGGTGCCGATAAAAACCCAGTAAGAACGGAAACTGCTGCTAAAAATGCAAGGACGCTTTATATGAAATGGGACATCGACTGGAAAAAACTCGGCCACCCCGAGCCCAAAGTGATGAAAACAACTTTCCCCCAGCCCGGCCTCGGAACTGATATCAAGGCCGCACCGCAGGCAAGGCCCGCAACAGCGGTAAAGGACAAAACCCCCGAACCCGCGCATCAGCCGCAAACCAAAGTCGTAAAGTTTCGCGACCCGCAGACCGCGCCGCAAAATAACAGCACCGCACCCAAAAACCAGACCCCGCCAGGAACCAAACCCAGGGTCGTCAATATCGCAGTCCCCCAGCCGCCCGAAAACATCGACCCGCCGCAAAACGGGCAAAACGAATATGAATATAACGAAAACAACCAACAGGAAGAAAACCAAATCACCGACCCCCAGCCCCAAAACGATCAGCACCCACCCCAGCCCTCGCCGCAGAGGCAGTACAATAATATAAGAAATCGTAGTTCAAATAGTGAGGACAGTAAGATGATCACGAGCAAACAGGAAAAAATGTCGGACACAGCGGTAGGATTCTCCGCAACCGCTCCCGAATACAAATCAAGAGCAAGAAACAGCGAACAGAAAGTCGAAAAGCTAAGAAGCGACTCCCGTGAAGCCGCCGGCAGAAGACGAGGCAGGGACCTCGGCAGCGGAATGGAACTGCTCGAGCTCGACTTCCTCCTCGGAGTTATCGAAGACACCGCAAGCGAAGAGGTCAAAGACGTCGACATGAGAAAGATGAGCTTCCGCGAAGTGCTCCGCCGTCAGCAGCTCCAGGAGATCGACAGCACAGCCCTCAAGGACTACGCTGTAAACGACCGCGAGCTCTACGACAAACAGATCCAGCACGAAGCAATGAAAGAACTCTTCGAGAGAACCGTTTCAGGTTCAGGCAAATAACGACGGCAATTGGTCCGACCGATCGGACCAGCCGGGCGCTAGGGGCAGCGCCCGGCATTTTTTTGCGCACCCGCCGCCAAACCCCGCATACATGTTTCACACCAACGCCCCCACTTTTCTGTGTTCTGATTCCTGATTCTTGCCCAATCCCCGCACCCGAGTTTCACCAGAACGCACCCGAACTCTATTGGGCGTGTTGCCCAAGTTGGTAAAAATTTAACATATTGCTCTTTTACAAG
>CAZVPF010000030.1:0-36175 GCA_964628195.1 uncultured Pirellulales bacterium
AACTTGTAAAAGAGCAATATGTTAAATTTTTACCAACTTGGGCAACACGCCCTATAGCCTACAACCTATCCCCTATAACCTATCCCCTATAACCTACAACCTATACCCTATTCACTGAATCAAGGCTTCCAGTATCTTGCCAAAAGTGCAAGGTCCTTGTAATTCACGACCCCGTCCGGGTTGCCTACCGGTGCTATGTCGCTGCTGTAACAGCCGGTTTTCATCCAGTGCCCGGCCATTTTACGGATGTCTAAAAAGTCAATGCTGCAGTCCCCGTTTGTATCAGCCGGCGGACAGCTTATGTCCCTGAACATCGCCACAGTAGGCGCTGTGTTGTTGATCACCTTTGCGTTATACGCGCTGTCGGCATAGAAAGTCGGCTGTCCCGTTGCATATCCCGCGTAAAATACATACGGATTTGAGAAGTGCGGCACCCGTATTCCCGGCGAATACGCCATAATCGTCCTGTACTGCCCGGACCCGAACCGCCATCCGTAAGCGTAATCGTATATAGCGCTGCCGTCTCTCTCCAGCGGCGGTTCACCGTCACCTACAGCATGTTCGCATCCGAAGTTATGTCCGAGTTCATGTGCAAAACTGTGGTTGCTTACGGCACAGCCGATATGAACTACGCTGAAAGCGTAATCCGCAAAATTGGGTGAAAGATAAGTCATCTGGTACGCCATGCCGCAGCTTTGATAATTGTTGATCACCATCGAAACCATATCAGCCGAGTATATTTCCCTCAGCGTATGAACATAATCGAGGTACCCGTCTCCCTGGTCGCGCAGCCTCGACAGGTCGGTCTGAAAGCTGAACTCAGTATAGCTGACCTGCTCGGCATGGACGAGGTTCAGCATGACATTTACTGAGCTGTTTTGATACGCGATATTCGTATCGTCTATCGCAGAGTCTATCAATGCAAGCATTTCCGACTCTCCACCCGCCGCCGAAAGCGCAGACGGAGTATAAACAACAAGCACATCGATAACCGTGTCACCCGCCTCTGTCGGCATAGGGTCGCCGGCAATATCCTCTTGCTGCATTGATGAATTAATATCGGATTCGCTTTCACTGTCCTGTTCAGCATCGACTTTAATGGTGTCATGCGGTGCTTCAGGGAAAGAGTAAGGGTCTATCTCTTCGATCTTAAACACGCCTTTGCCGAGATGTTTCAATTCATAGATACTCCCGTCGCCAGTCCGCAGCGTCCCGCATACCGCCTCATCATAAACGCTGATAACGAAAGAAGAGAAACTTCCCTCAAGTTCACCTGTGATCGAAAAACGTTCCCCTCCGCGGTCTATAACCTTGCTGACCCTCCCTGTATAGTCGATATCGGCAAAAAAATTGAACTTAATGTTTTCAAGCCCCCCATCAACCGCCTGGTAAAGCACTGTGCGGTCCACCCCCGTCAATCGGCTGCGAATAGCCCCCGGGCGGGAAGAAGAACTAAAACGCGATTTTTCGAAAGCCTGGCTCTTATATTGCAGACCATTATTTTCTGCGGTATCGAGCTCGTAAAACAGCGATACCTCGCTTTTGCTTGCAGGTGTAAATACAAATACAGCCAGCGCGGTGAATAACACCGTCAAAGTCGTACAGGGGCCGCTTTTCAACCACATCTCCTTCCAGTTAAAAGTGTGAAAAGACTTAACTTACTCGTGCCCGCATTTTTACCTATCATAACAAAATCCGTCCTATAATTCAAGTTCTATTTTTCCAGCCTTTACTAACTTATTCGCAGCCGAGTCAAAATACGAAATCGGACTTATATTAACAGGGTAGCAAGATAGTGCCAAAAAAGAGCTTATAGGCTATATCCCGCTGTTATTGCGTCATTTATAATCCGGTCCAAATACTTGCAGTTTATTATCGGAGAAAAAATGAAAAATCTTGACCCAACCAAATTAGAAGATTGGCAAATTGCCGCCGCGGCAGAAGAAGACATGAAATCTCTTGATAACTTGAGCGGGCAGCTCGGCCTAACGGACGGTGAATTGATCCCGATGGGTCGCAACCTCGCCAAGATCGATTACCAGAAGGTGCTTGAACGCCTCGGAGATAAGCCCTCCGGTAAATATGTAGATGTTACGGCGATAACCCCTACTCCGCTTGGTGAGGGAAAGACCACTACCACAATAGGCCTCGTGCAGGGGCTGGGCAAACTCGGCAGAAGCGTTATGGGCTGCATCCGCCAGCCGTCCGGCGGACCTACCTTCAACATCAAAGGCTCCGCAGCAGGCGGCGGTCTCGCCCAGTGCATACCTCTTACCCCTTTTTCCATCAGGCTGACCGGTGATATCGACTGCATCACAAATGCTCACAATCTTGCTATGGTCGCCCTGACAGCCCGTATGCAGCACGAGAGAAACTACGACGACGAGAAACTCGCAAAGAGGGGCCTCAAACGCCTTGATATTGACCCCGAAAGCGTACAGTTAAAGTGGGCCATAGATTTTTGTGCCCAGTCGCTGCGGAACATCATAATAGGCCAGGGCGGGAAAATGGACGGTTTCGAAATGCCATCCGGCGGACAGATAACCGTATCGAGCGAGGTTATGGCGATTTTGTCCATCGCAAGGGACCTTGAGGACATGCGTAAACGCATGAGCAAGATTGTCGTCGCATACAGCAAGTCGGGTAAGGAAATAACCACAGCCGACCTCGAAGTTGACGGCGCCATGACCGCATGGATGGTCGACGCGATAAATCCGAACCTGCTCCAGACCATTGAAGGCCAGCCCGTCCTTGTCCACGCAGGACCTTTCGCAAACATCGCTATAGGCCAAAGCTCTATCATTGCCGACAGGGTCGCAGCCAAGCTCAGCGATTACGTTATTACCGAAAGCGGTTTCGGCGCGGATATCGGTTTTGAAAAATTCTGGAACATCAAGTGCCGTATGTCCGGTATCAAGCCCGATGCCGTTGTTATCGTTGCAACTATACGGGCCCTCAAGATGCACGGCGGCGGGCCGACAGTAAAACCCGGCATGCCCCTCAGCGAAGAATATATCCAGGAAAACCTCGGCCTTGTTGAAGCAGGCTGCCAAAACCTCATAGCCCATATAGAGACGGTTAAAAAAGCCGGCGTAACCCCCGTGGTTTGCGTCAACAGCTTCCACACCGACACAAAAGCCGAGATCGAGCTCGTCAAGAAGATCGCCGAGCAGAACGGGGCCAAGGCCGCGCTTTCCGAGCACTGGCTCAAAGGCGGCGATGGTGCGATAGAGCTTGCCGAAGTCGTTGAAGAGGCTTGTAACGAGCCTTCGCAGTTCAAGTTCCTCTATGACCTCGACACCCCGCTGCGTAAGAGGATCGAGCTGATTGCAAAAGAGGTTTACGGCGCTGACGGTGTTACATACAGCGAAAAGGCAGCCAAAAAGGCCGACATGTACGAAAACGATCCGGACGCAAAACAGCTTCCGACATGTATGGTCAAGACGCACCTGAGTCTGAGCCACGACCCGGAACTGAAAAACAGGCCCACCGGCTGGACACTGCCTATCGAGGATATTATGATCTACAAGGGCGCCGGTTTTGTTGTCCCTGTCGCAGGAGCGATAAAGCTCATGCCGGGCACCGGCTCGAATCCGGCCTTCAGGCGGATTGATGTTGACACGAAAACAGGAAAAGTTACAGGACTATTCTAAAATAAAGATAAGGGAAGGTTTTTATGACTGCTAAAATTATCGACGGAAAACAAGTTGCCGCGGACATGCGTGCTGAGCTAAAGGCCGAAGTTGCCGAATTGAAGAAAAAGGGCGTAACACCAGGCCTGGCAGTTGTGCTGGTCGGTGAGGACCCCGCGTCGAAATCATACGTTACCGCCAAGGAAAAAGCATGTGAGGACATAGGTTTGTATTCGGACGACAATCGGCTGCCTGAGGACACTTCGCAGGCAGAGCTTATGGCGCTTATCGACAAGCTAAACAAGGACCCGAAAGTAAACGGTATTCTCGTCCAGCTTCCTCTGCCCAAACACCTTGACGAGGACGCTGTGCTGCTGGCGATAGACCCTGCAAAGGACGTTGACGGTTTCCACCCGATGAACGTCGGAAAGATGTGTGTCGGCCAGGACGCGTTTTTGCCCTGCACACCGCATGGGGTTATACAGATGCTGATCCGCAGCGATGTAAAGCTCGAAGGTGCGGAGGTTGTGGTCGTCGGGCGAAGTAACATCGTCGGAAAGCCCGTCGCCAATATGCTCATACAGAAAGCCCCGACAGGCAACGCGACCGTTACCGTTTGTCATACACGCACAAAGAACATGGCCGAGCACGTTCAGCGGGCCGATATCGTTATAGCAGCAGCAGGCCGGCCAAACACCGTCACCGCTGATATGGTTAAAGACGGCGCCGTTGTCATCGACGTTGGTGTAAACCGGGTTGAGGATGCCTCAAAGAAAAAAGGCTACCGGCTTGTCGGCGATGTTGACTTTGACGCGGTAAAGGAAAAGGCCTCGCTGATAACACCCGTACCGGGCGGCGTGGGCCCGATGACCATTACGATGCTGCTTTACAATACGGTCCAGTCCGCAAAACGCGCCGCAGGGCTCGAGTAACTACGGTTCGCAGGCAGGATTATTCGACAGTTAAATTCTCAACGTATTTGTTGACGGTGAATTTGCCCTCTTCGGGTTGGGTCTTTTTTGGCAAAAGCCAACGGTGGGAATCGAACCCACAACCGCTGGTTTACAAAACCAGTGCTCTACCGTTGAGCTACGTTGGCGATATGCGATACTTTTCTATCGGGCCGAAAGGGCTCCGACTTTGACAGACAAGGATTTTATACGCCTCAAAATGTTTATCAAGTTTAAAAATTATTAAATGGAAAATATGCACTTTTAAATGATTTTAAGGTTTTTTTAATCGTTTTCTGCTACTTTTTTGTAGACCGGCTGCCTTAAAATTACAAAAACGTAAGGTTTTTTGTCGGTAATACCCATTTGTAGCCCCAAAAACGCTGCTCACATTTCTGGTACGGATGTTGCCATAGGTCATATGAACCAGTCATTTATTCATGGAGCCGCCAATGAACAACAGCCTGAATATACATTTTCTGCAGCACGTTCCTTTTGAAGATTCTGCAAATATAGGCGTTTGGGCCTCTAAAAAGGGGCATAACGTCTCAAGAACGAAGCTTTTTGAGGATGAATCATTTCCCGACCCGGACACTGTGGACTGGCTGGTCATCCTTGGCGGGCTGATGAACGTTTACGAATATGATAATTACCCCTGGCTGCTGCGTGAGAGGCAATTTTTAAATGAGATGATCAAACGCGGCAAGGGTGTTCTCGGTATCTGCCTGGGCGCGCAGCTCATTGCCGATGTGCTCGGAGCAAGGGTTAAGCGAAACCGTTACAAGGAGATCGGCTGGCACCCGGTTACTCTTACAGCCGGAGGTAAGAAGAATTCATTACTGGCGGATTTTCCGGACCGTTTTATTGCTTTTCAGTGGCATGGGGACACTTTTGCGATACCGAGGGGCTGCAGGAAACTTGCTCGCAGCGGTTCCTGCAGTAACCAGGCTTTTGTTTACGGGGATAAGGTTCTGGCGATGCAGTTTCACCTTGATTACAGCGAGGAGAGTATAAGGAAGATGATAAAAAACTGCGGCTATGAGCTTAAAAACGAGCCTTTTATTCAGATGTCGGATGAACTTTTGCGTCATCCCGAAAGGTTCAGGATTACCGAGCAGCTTCTTTACAGGATGCTGAACAGGATGGAAGAAAGCATATCGGCTGGTCTTAAGAAGGCTGTGGGATTACCGTAAAACAGGGGGGGGGTTGCTTTTTGGGAAAGTTTTTCATTATCAGGAATATCCTGATTGCCGATATCTGTATATACCTTTAACTTGGGGGCAGTATTAAAGCGTCTTAATTTCGGATTAAATGCCGTTAAAACGGTTGCCGGAATCTGTATATGCACGGCACATGGATTGTTTTCATTAAATAATTGGAGGCTAAAAATGCTTGATGTCAACAAGATCGAAGAAATGTTAGGCAAGGACGCAGATTCTCTGCTTGGTTTCAATAAGCCCAAAATCACTAAAGACCATCTTCATTTGCCGGGCCCGGACTGGGTTGACAGGATTTTTGCACAGAGCGACAGGCCTGTCCCGGTTCTGAACAGTATCGAGAGGCTATTGAGCAGCACCGGCAGGCTGGCGGGTACAGGGTATCTTTCGATACTGCCGGTTGACCAAGGCATAGAGCATTCGGGCGGGGCTTCGTTTGCGCCGAACCCGATATATTTTGACGGTGAGAATATAATTAAGCTCGCAATCGAGGGCGGCTGTAACGCCGTGGCCTCGACGCTGGGGGTGCTCGGAAGCGCGGCGCGTAAATATGCGCACAAGATACCTTTCATATTGAAGATCAACCATAATGAATTCATCAGCTATCCGAACAGTTACAACCAGATCATGTTCGCAAGCGTCAAGCAGGCGTGGGATATGGGCGCGGCGGCGGTTGGAGCGACGATTTATTACGGTTCGCCGGAAAGCGAAAGGCAGATACCGGAAGTCAGCGAGGCCTTCGAGATGGCGCATGAGCTTGGTATGGCGACGGTGCTGTGGTGTTATCTTCGTAATTCGGCATTTAAGAAAGACGGGGTCGATTACCATACGAGCAGCGACATGACGGGCCAGGCGAATCACCTTGGTGTGACTATCCAGGCCGACATCATTAAGCAGAAGCAGCCTACCGTTGACGGCGGGTACAAGGCGATGAACAAGGACGAGTCGTTCGGCAAGTTCGACGAACGGATGTATACCGATCTGAACTCGGATAACCCGATAGATATGACTCGTTACCAGGTTGTGAACTGCTATATGGGCAGGATGGGGCTTATAAATTCCGGCGGCGCTTCGGGCAAGAACGATATCGCCCAGGCGGTCAAGACAGCGGTTATAAACAAACGCGCAGGCGGCATGGGACTGATAAGCGGCAGGAAGGCTTTCCAGAAACCAATGAAGGAGGGCGTGGAACTGCTCAATGCCGTTCAGGACGTTTTCCTGTGTAAGGATATCGGGCCTGCTTAGCTTCAGCGGAACGATACTTTTGAGGGGGCATTATAATGAACAAACTGGTTTTGCTCAGACACGGACAGAGCGTTTGGAACAAAGAGAACCTTTTTACCGGCTGGACGGATGTCGACCTTTCCGAGAAGGGGGTGGTTGAGGCTCAGTCCGCGGGTAAGCTGCTGAAGGAGCAGGGTTACTTTTTCGATGTCGCTTACACTTCCGTTTTGAAACGGGCGATCAAGACGCTGAATATTGCCCTTGAGATTCTGGATCAATTATGGATACCTGTTTATAAATCTTGGTGCCTCAACGAGAGGCATTACGGAGCTTTGCAGGGGCTGGACAAGGCTGAAACCGCACGGCTGCACGGTGAGGGGCAGCTTCATATATGGCGGCGGAGTTATGATGTGCGTCCGCCTGCGCTTGACGTCGATGATAAGCGGCACCCGGGAAAGGACCCGCGGTATGCGGGGCTTGACAGGGAGCTTATTCCCGCCTGTGAGTCGCTTAAGGATACCGAGGAGCGGTTTATGCCTTACTGGAATGAGACTTTACAGCCTGCGGTAGAACAGGGCAAGCGGGTATTGATAAGCGCGCACGGCAACAGCCTGCGCGCACTGGTTAAGCATCTTGACAATATCAGTGACGAGGATATTGCGGGTTTGAATATCCCGACGGGCGTGCCGCTTGTGTATGAATTCGATGAGCACATGAAAGCGATTGACCGTTATTATCTGGGTGACCCTGAGGAGGTTGCAAGGGCAGCCGAGGCTGTTGCCAACCAGGGCCGGGGATAAAGTATAGGGGAATAAAAAAGGCGGTTGTCAGACCGCGGTCGAGATATTTCCTGAACTGTATTATAAATGCGCCCAACATCCCACCTAAGTTCATATTTTTTAATGAGTTGCCGCGTTATTGCTTTTGCGATAGAGTAAAGTGCCTCGCCCGCATTGTTTCTGTCTGTCATAGCTTCCTTTCAATAACCGGTTAAAAATGCCTCTGTATATACTAATCCACTTGTGAGATAAAAAACTGTCAAAACAGATATTTTTCCCATCAACATCAAGCCCTGTAAATCGTTACCTTATAGGTTAGTTATGTTTATGAAGCTGTTTTTATCGGAATAAATAAATATTTTGCTCTTTACAAATGGCTATTAGTTATGGTAGAATGATAACGGGAATAGGACGCTTTGCCCTTTTTCGCGAGGAAATCAGTAAAACAGACCCGCTAGAGGACCCGGCCTTGGCGGAAAATAAAACTGAAAAAACTTTTTAAGGAGAAAGAAAATGAGGAAGTTAATGTTTTTTCTGATGTTGGTTCTATTTTTAGCCTGTGCCAACAATTTGTTAGGCGATTCTCCACCTTGGACCGGAAGTTCAAGCTATACTTTTTCGGACTCGGACCCATATTTTAGGGAAAGCTATATTACAAATACAGCTTCAGTTGAAATAATTGGGGGTTCGTTTGGCATTTTACATGCTTATGAAAATTGTACAGTAAACATGACGGGAGGTACAGCATTGAGTGGAATTAGTGCACATGATAAATCCCACCTCTTTATTTCTGGTGGTCAAATTGGGACCTTGCATGCTCAAGAACTATCAGAGATAAATCTTACGGTCGAAAGTTATGAATTTAGTGAAGATACTTATATCAATTTCGATGGAGTATTGACGGGAAGTTGGGCTTATGGTGGCGGCAATTTTGAGATTTTAATAGGAGATGGTGCTTGGTCTCATGTTGGGATTACTACTATTCCTGAACCATCTGCAATTCTTATTTTTTCAATTGCAATGCCATTTTTTAGAAAACAATAATAAAAAAAAACAGGTTTTAAAAGGAGAAAGAAAATGAGGAATTTGATTTTGATGATGTTGGCAATTGGGACATTTACCACCTCTTTGTCTTATGGTGCTTGGGATGGCGATGGAACCTATTATTTCGATTCAGGCACATTGGTTGAAACTGCTGTTTCAGATAATGCGACCTTACACTTCTCAGGTGGGGAGATAACTTCGAAGTTTTTGTGCTTAGACAGCAGCACGTTGTATATGACTGGTGGAAGTATAAATTCGCTAAGTGTAAGAGATTCAAGTACAGCAAATTTAATGGGTGGAGATATCTTTATTTTAAGTGTAGATTTCCCGGAAACAGATTTGGAGATAAATCTCTTTGTTGAGGATTATATTTTTAATCCAGATAGCTATATTGGTTATGACAACCTTTCGGGGATATGGTTAAATTCAGGAGCACAGTTTGAAATACTTCTTGATGAGGGGACATTTCCATATTTGACTTTTGTGCCAGAACCTACAACTCTTATATTATTTGGGCTTTCAGGTGTTTTTGTTATTAAAGAAAGATTTAAGACAAGAAATTAAGTTAAAACTAAATTTAAGGATGAATTCAAATGAAATGGGAAATTCGGGTAAAAACCACTCTGTTTATTATTTTTTTAATTAATCTTTTTGTGGCATTTTCTTTAGCAAAGCCCTTGTATGTTTTGGACCATCGAAGTAATTTAATGGCGTTCAATATTGTCGATAATACTTTTTAAGGAGAATGAAAATGAGGAATTTGATTTTGATGTTAATGGTACTTGGGACATTTCTGGGCCATTGGTAGCTTGTTTGCTTTAAGGAACCTCTAACAATAATAAAAATAAATTTTTGAAAGGGTAGATAAATGAATATCTTGAAACTTTTTTTCTTATTTTTTATTATGCTCTGCATTTTGCCTAAGTATTTACATGCTGATTTGGTTACTATTGAGGCAAAGGTTCAAGTGAATGATGTTTGGGATTATGGGGGCTATTTTCAGAACACCATAAGTAAAGGTGATTATTTTTCTGTAATATACAGCTATGATACGCAGACAATACCAGATGAGCATTTGCTGCACAATGAGTATGAACAAGTATTTCCATGTAGCATTGATATTAACTTGGGCAACGCTTCTTTTAAGAATGATCTTATAAATGGGTATGTCATAGATATACAAAATGTATTTGACCCTTATGGCGGTCAGGATATGTACATTATTGATGCGGGAGGAAGGATAATATTTGACAGTGGTAGTTATATTGACAATGTCAATATTGATTTTCTTTTGATAGATTATCTGCATGATGCTATCTCAAATAAAGATTTGCATATTCCAAATTTAACTATTTGGGATGACGCAAAGTTTTCCATATCATCAGAAAACAATTTTACTGTAGGTGGAAGTATAGTGGAAATCATACAAATTCCTGAACCATCTGCAATTCTTATTTTTTCAATTGCAATGCCATTTTTTAGAAAACAATAATAAAAAAAAACAGGTTTTAAAAGGAGGAATTAAAATGTTGTTGAAGAAAAAGGTTAATTGGCGCACTTATATATCCATTGTTTTGATGGTATTCTGTTTGCTAAACATTTCTATAGCTAAATCTCTTTATGTATTGGATCATAATAGCAAATTAATGGCTTTTAATATAAATGTAGATTCATTGACCTTTCAAAAGGAAATAGATTTGTTTAATTGGGGCCATGGTGGAATTGACATAGCAATTGATGATGATTCAGATATTTTATTTGCCACTTTCGAATATAATAATGTTACGGGCGGCAACATAATTGAGTTGGTTGCAGCAAATAATCTTGAAAACATAGGAAATATTTCTCTTGAAGGACCAAGTGGACTTAACATAACAGGTCTTGCTTATGATAACGCAAGAAATAAACTTTACGGTACAAATAGAAATACAAATGAACTGTTTGTTTACGATTGGGATGCATCGAGTTTAACTCTCGAAGCCGACCCAAACAACCCGTTTGAACTTTCGCAGATAAATGATGCATGCGGACTCGCTTTAAATGGTGAATATTTATATGTATCAGATTATCATTATTCAACAGGCGCAGGTACTCACAGTCAGTATGTTTACGTTTATGATGTCACGAATAATTTTTCATTCGTTAAACGTATTGACATGGGCAATGATACTGTTGCCATAGCATATAATTCGACTGATGATGCATTGTATGGTGGTGCATACGGCTCAGGAAACCACCTTATACGAAGGAACTTCGACCCTAACAGTACCTATGATGAAAACTCAGGGGCAGAAGTAATTGCTGTAGCAGCAGATGGAGATTTTGCCGATACAGTATTTACCACAAGCTACAAGAACGGTGGCTCAATAGAGATATGGGATACGTCAGATTGGCCCATTGACCCAAACATAACTCCTACTCCAGAGCCCGTATTCACTTATAATAGCCAAAATGATGATAATATTCTTATATCTAATTTAGCTGGAATTGAAATTGGCGGTCCTTACAAGACCCATCCCAAGGGTCTCAAGTTTGAAAAAACGGCATCAATTGAAAACAGTTCTTCTTGTCTTGATCCTACTGATCCGAACAAGAACGAGATAACCTTTACTGTTTATTACGAAAACTATGAAACAGACACCCAGGACCCGAATTATATTGGCACGCTTACCAACGTAGTCATTCGGGACTACATTACCTATGACATGTTCTATGATGTGACTTACTCACTAAGCGGTTTCGACATAGAATGTTCCGACCCCAATTTCCACGAAGCAGGAGTTGACGGAAATACACAGAGTTACTTCGAATGGGAAATAGGCACCCTTGCTCCGGGTGACTCGGGTTCAAAGATTTTTACGGTAGAAGTTACAAAACAGTGCATGCCGGGTGACTACGTTTATAACCTTGCCGAGTTTGAAAGTGACAACTATTACACGACGGTAAAGCAAAAAACAGATGTCTGCTGCTGGCAGGACCCCGACAGTGTTTCGGGGGTGATATATGTTGACAGCAGAAGCCAGGCAAGCGGCATAGGTAACGGAACCTCATGGGAAAGAGCGTACAAGAATCTTAATTACGCCCTCGAACGGGCAGCCGACTCCTGCGGCGACGAAATCTGGGTTGCCCAGGGTACATACAGTCCCGGCAGCGACAGCAGCAGCAGATACAGCCTTGTAAGCGGTGTGGATGTTTACGGCGGCTTTAAGGGTAATGAAACCGCCCTTAGCCAGAGCGACCCACACAGGTACAAAACTTATCTTACCGGCAATAACGTATGCGATAACGTGATTTATGCTGAAGATGTCACATCGGGGCTGCTGGACGGCTTTATTATTTCAGATGCCAACCAGGATGGTGTGTATTTCGACAATTCCGATGTCGATATAAGCTGGTGTGCGGTACACGATAACGGCAGTGACGGTATTGAACTTTTAAACGGCAGCGACCCGGATATTTGCAACTGCAATATCTACGACAATGCCGATCATGGCATCAATGTAAATTCGTCCAACTGCGACCCGACAATCAAGCACTGCGTAATCCACCACAACGGCAATGAATCAGGTAATGCTTACGGTATTTACCTTGACGAACCTTCCAGTGTTATAGATATCACGGGCTGTACCATCGCCAATAATAAAAACGAGGCGGTTTATCAGAATGACGGCAGCAGCTACGGCAATGTCTATGATTGCATTCTCTGGCACAACAATGCTGAGAACAGTTATGCTTTTCAGGGTTACGGCAGTATTTCAGTCACCTACAGTTGCTATACCGACCCGAACTATCCTGCCGGAGACGGGCCTAACGCTGACGTGCCGGACGCTTACTACAATATTACGTCTAACCCTGAATTCGCTTATGCCGATGCGAATTATTATAACTATCATTTAGATTATGATTCGCCCTGCAAAGACATGGGCAGCACGACAAGTGCTTCGGGTGAATATGATATGGACGTCGACAACAGGGTAGTTGATAGTTACATGGAAATGGGCGCAGATGAGATATCCTGCAGTGATACCGACCATGTACTGGACTTTGATGCCGATGGCAGGGTTAATTACCGTGAATTTTCTGCGTTTGCGGGGGCATGGCTGAGTGAGGACCCGAATAACTGCACCAACTGTGACCCTAACACTACGAACCACTGGGATAGCCGCTGCGACCGTGACGATGATTACGATGTCGATCTGGATGATTTGGTTTACCTCGTCGCATCGGGCACATGGACATGGGAGGCATGCTGGCTTAGCGACGGCGGCGGAATACCGATGGGCGGCGAGAGTATGATGATGGGAATGAGCGGTTTCTATATGGCGCAGGGCTCAATTGAAATTGAAGAGGAAGACTCCGAGCAAATCGACATGGACCGCAACGTTCTGCTCGATATGGCCTACTGGATGGAAACTACCTGGCTTGTCAATCAGGATATATTCAGCGAAGAGGAGACCGATGCATGGCAGGATTTCATGGAACTGCTGCTTGATAAAGTCAACAAACAGTAATACAAAAAGTTGTTTCTTACATTGGGTCGCTGTTCGGGCTTAGGACAGCGGCCCATTTTTTTGCTGCCCCGTGAACGACCTATTTGGCGAAACCAAATAAATCGTTCACCAGACCGCCTTGGGAGGAGATTATATAGAGAAGAGGAATTTGTTTTATTTCTTGCTGCTTCTTGAATCTGAGCAGAATTTTCCCATTATGTCCATTGCCACCATGAGATTTTCTGGTGAACCGTCGAGATTTGCGTAAGCTTCGACGAGCTTTACGAGCTCGGGGTCGGCGGGTTTTTCACCGAAATGGTGGGAGGGGTTGACGATTCCTGCGTCAAGGCCGTATTCCATTGCCTTTTCGACATAAGCACGGCAGATGCCGACTTTTCTGCCGGGCAGGTCGCGGCAGCAGTTGCTCACTCCGAGTGAGAAGTGACATTCGCTCATTTCGGGTGTTTCGTGTATTTTCTTTATGGTCTGGAATGTTCGGTAGGTGTAGCCGCTTTTTCCTGCTTCCATGGGCATGTCGATGGCGAGCGGGAAAACGGTGGTGTCGTAGAATATCTCGTTCGGCTTGAAGCCGTACTGCATGGCCTTGTCGAAAATCTGCTTTGCAAGGTCGAAAAGTTCCTGGACAGGGTCGTCGGAGATGTTCTTTTCGTCCTCGGGCATGAGAAGTCCTACGAACGAGTAGTCGTAATCCTTTTTCAGGGGCATTAATTTGTCAGCGTTGTAGACCTTTATGGAGTTGATGAGCGGCTGGGCGACGTCGCCGTCTGCGTACCATTCCTTTAGGCCCGCAATGAGGACCTCGTCGTCGCTGCTGTCGATGCACGCCGGTACGCCCTTGCCGAATTGACGGACGAGCTTTACGTATTCTATCATCTGGGTTTTGGCAAGGCCGGGCTCTTTTTCGCCGAAGTCGTCGACGTTGATGGCGATGTACGCGGCGCCGTCGTCGGCTTGTGAGCCGATAAGCTCCTTGATATAGTCAAGCTGCTCGCTCGGTTTGCTGTATGCGTCGGGGCCCATATCGAGCAGTTCCCGCATTACCTTGCCGTGTTTCGGTATAGAAGCATGAAGTGATTCGCCTATCGCTATCAATCCCTTTGACATCAATTACCCTTTCTAATTGTTCGTTTCGAGATATAAGTATTTTTAGTGTTAGAACTTTTTAAGAGGCTTTTTTCTTCGAGCCGAAGTTTTCGTCGAGTTTCTGTTTTGCGGTTTTTGCCGGGCCGCTGCTGCCGTCAAGTTTGGCAAATGCCTCGACGGTTTCGACCAGTTTGGCGTCGGGGTCCTTGAGACCGAACTTGTTTTGCGGTGCGACAATGCCTGCGTCGAGTCCTGCTTTCATGGCGACGGCGACATAGGCACGCATAACGCCGATTTTACGCGGCATCTTTACAGCGGACAGTTCGATTATTCCGCATGTTTTGGCTTTTTTAAGGGACGAGTCCTTTTTGATCTGCTCGATGAGTTTCATTGTGCGGAAGGTTCCGCCGCATCTGCCGGCTTCGAGGTCGATGTCTTCGCTCAGCGGGGTTACCATTACGTCGAAGCAGATGTCTTCCGGTGCGAAATTATATTCGCCTGTCGCCATGCTGTAAATGCGTTTTGCACGGTCGAACATTGACTCAACGGTTGCGCTTTGCTGGATAATATCGCCGCTGTAGCTTTCCGAGCCGAGCCATGCCATGAAGACGAAGTCGTAATCTTTTCGCATGTTCATCAGCGGGCGCGATGTTTCGAGGTCTATATAACCGAGCATGGGTTTGCCGACCGGGTCGGGTGTGTTGTACCAGTGTTTAAGTGCCCGTTCGAGGACTGTGAGGTGTTGGCTTCGGGCGTAGACTGCTGCGCCTCGCCCGTATTTTCTTACCATTTCGACCAGGACCGACATTCGATTCGCGGTCGCGGCGGTGTCACCCTGGTCCATGCTGTCGACGTCGACGAGTATATAGGAGGCTCCCTGGTCGGACTGGAACTGGATGATCGCTTTTATATATTCGTATTCGGGGGTGTTTGTGTCGAAGTTTTTGGAGTCGAACTCCGAGAGCACCTTGCTTATTCCCGGCACAGCGGAGTTGAGGCCGTCGCCAATGTTGACTATGGGCATGGCGCCGGTATGGTCGAAGCCAAAGACGTAGTTTACCACCGATGAAGTGTTTTCGAGTTCGGATTTCCTGGGCTGGTTTATGGTGCGTCTTAGTTTGTTCAGGCCGCTGGGTTCTGAGGCTGCCGCGTTGTAGATGTATTCGCCGATGCAGAGGCGTTCGAGGTTGTTGCCGCAGTATCCGTCGGCGGTGGAGTCGCCGCAGGGTGCGTTGTCGAGGCCTTTTTCGCAGCCGCCGATTGTGCACAGCCCGAAGTTTTCCGGCAGGAAGCAGTCGCCGCATTCTTCGCAGTCGAAGATGAGGTACTTTGAGAGCTTTTCACCGCAGAAAACGCTTTTGTACATAAAGCCCTTGCCTTTGTCGGCGCCGATTAGTTTCATGAATTTTTTGTTGAGGGCGAAGCCCTTGTAGTCCGGGTCGAGGACTGCGCGGTGCATTGCCTTGAAGAAACGGTGACGCATAGTCTTTTTCTTTTTGGAAAGTTTTGTTTCCCTGCCCTGTTTGTCGTAGAGATACCATGCGTCTTTGGCGGGCCAGTAGAGGTTGTCCTTGTGCTTTTCCCAGTCGTCGCCGATCTGGTCGGCAGTGTTGAGTATTTGTTTGAAAGTGTCGAAATCGTGCACGCCTCCGAGGTCGATACCGGCTGCGCCGATTGATTTATACATCGCGACCTGCTGGGCGGCACGTTCTATGTGCTGGTCGAGGCTTTCGGATTCGAGCTTCGCGAGCAGCTCGTCGCTGACAAAGCATCCGGGCAGCTTGATGTCGTGCATCAGCCGGGGTGCGGGGTTGGTTGTCGTCAGGAAATATACGTTGCCGATAAGCGGGGTGGTGATGCTGTTTCGTTTCATGTATTCGAGTATTTCCAGCGACTTTCGCCAGTCCCAGCCGACCTGTGTTATCAGGAAGCGGGCTCCGCAGGCAATTTTATTTTCCATTTTGAAATACTGCTGCATCTGGGAGGCTTCGGTGTACTTGAAGGGCGATACAGCGGCGCCGGGGAAGAACTGATGGACGTTTTCGATGTTCTCCGGTTTGGCTTTTAAGTAGGTTTCGTTGTTCATTCGGTTTATGAGCTGGAGCAGGCCCATTGCGCCGAGCTCGAAAACTCCTTTTGCCGAGACGGGCTTGTCGCCGGTCAGGGCGAGAATGGACTCAACGCCGCGGCTGCGGTAACCGAGCAGCGCGCTGAAAAGCGCGTCCGCGTTGTGGTCCTTGCAGCTCATGTGCGGGATGTATTCGAGGTCGGCGAGCAGATCGCGGGAGTTTATCATTGAAAGGATGTCCGCGGGTTCGAGATTTGCGACACCGCCGGGATTTTGGGGGATTGTCAGTCCCACAAGCTCGAATCCGGAGGGTATGCCGCTGCCGTTGCCGTCCTGTGCGTACTGGTTGAGAAAATGTTCGATCGGTTTGAAGTTGTAGCCCGGCCCGGGTGTCAGTTCGGCTGTTACGATGAACTTATCCCCCGATGCCAAAGACGATTTGAGTGATTTTTTGGTCATTTCCATATTAACCTGCCGTCAAAATACCATTAACGTGTGTGATATTATGATAAAAAGGCGGATAATTATACAATACCAGCGTTTTTTTTTATCACTATATTGCTAATTGGCTGTTTTCTCAATTATAAGAATTTTGTTAGAGCTTCTTGTGGATAAGATGTTCATAACTTTGTTGTCGGCAAAAAAGCGGGCTTTTAGGGTCTTTAATCTTCTAAGATTTTTCCTGATGTTTATTTGATAAATTACGCGGCACGAGAGAAATGTGCCGAAGGACCACATTTGTAAGCTTTTGTTTTATAGATGTTTACGGCCTATAGCAATAGCCGTTCTAATTCACATGTAGACAATTAACAATAATACTTTTGTCGATTATATAGATGGGAATACTTGTTAAGTTTTTGGGTTTTAAGTGGATAACTTGTAGAAAAGTGTTCAGTGGTTGTTTTTGTCCGTAATTTGTTATAAAAATTGAGTATAATAATTTTATGTGCCGTGCAGTAATTTTTTGAATTGACGGCAAATCGACTCGGGATTTTCGGAATTTTGGACCTGGCCGCATACGGCGACCGCCCGGACGCCGGTTTGGAGGAGTTTGTCGATATTTTCTGTGGTGATTCCGCCTATTGCTACGTGGTAAAGTCCTGTGTCTGCGAGCTTTTTGAGGGCCTTTTGGACGTATTCAAGGCCTGTTTGCCGCACATCGGGTTTGGTTGTGCTTGGGAAGACTTTTCCGATGCCCGCGTAATCGCAGCCCTGGCTGATCGCCTTTTCAAGCTCGGTGAGGTTGTGGGTGCTCGAGCCGACCATGATGGGGCGGGGCGAGAGCTTGCGTGCCATGGCTGGGGGCAGGTCTTGCTGTCCGAGGTGCACGCCGTCTGCGCCGGAAAGGGCGGCGATGTCGAGGCGGTCGTTTATTACGGCAAGGGCGCCTGCGCTGCGGCAGGTTTGCACGAAGCTGGAGGCGGTTTCGAGCAGTTGGGCGTCGGGTATTTCTTTGCAGCGGAGCTGGAGGCAGTCGGCGCCGCCTGCGGCACATTTTTTTGTCAGTTCAATCGCGCTGTCGATACTTGTTTGGGGGTCGATGTTTATGAGCACGTAGAGCCTTACGCGAGCGAACTTGTTTCTTGCGTCGGCTGTGAGGGTTACGTCTTTTTCGAGTGTGTAGACATCGAAACGGGTCGCCTCGAAGGATTGTGCAAGGGCCGGGGCGACGATTTTGCAGGATTCGGCGATGCTGCGCATGGCTTCTTCGGTTCGCTTAAAGGCGGCACAGAGGCAGTCGGTGAAATCTTTCCGCTGCTGGGCGTTTTGGATTTGCATGTCTTTGCCGATATCGCCTTCGCTGTCGCGTGCGTTTAGAAGAACGGCGGGGTCGAAACGCGATACGTTTTCGCCGAGCCGGTGGCGGATGGATTTTACCCGGCTGGTGAGGGGTTGGTCGTTCAGTATGAAACGGCAGTATTCCTCTATGACACGCAGGCCTTCGCGGCTGCGGTTTATGTTGGCGTCGATTATCCTGTACAGGGCTTTGTCCATACGTTCGCGTTGTGCCTTTGACAGATTAAGTGAACTTTATTCTTCGGGAGCTGTTTGGCTTTTGAGTTTGAGTGGTTCCTTGAAGGTGAGCGTTCTGTAGGGGAACGGGATTTCGATACCGGCATTATCGAGGGCTCGTTTTACTGCCGCGACGACTTCATCGCGTGAAACGCGTATGTCAAGCGGTGTTGGTTTGGTCCACCATGTGACCTCGTAATTTATGCTCGATGAGGCGAACTCCTGGGCGAATATTTCGACGGGTTTTTCCCTGCTGACGGTGGTGCAGGCTTCGACCGCTTTTTTTATCACCTCGCGTCCCTGGTCGACGTCCTCGCCGTAAGCGATGCCGGCGATTACGGTTGTTCTGCGGAGGGGCCTGTTTGTCATAACCGTTACGGGGTTTTTGAACAGGTCGGCGTTTGGAACAACTACAAGTTCGCCTGATACCTGCCTGATTATCGTGTTTCGTATGGTCACTTCTTCGATTGCTCCTGTCAGGCCGGTGCATTCGATGAAGTCGCCGTCCTCGAACGGGAACTTCCAGAGGATCAAAATACCGGCGAAGAAGTTTTCGAAGATGTCTTTGAATGCAAAGCCGACGGCGATCGAACCTACGCCGAGCCCTGCAAGGGCGTTACTGGGTGTAACTCCGGGGAATATTACCATTATCACTACTGTAAGGCCGAAGACCCAGATACCAATAGTTGTGAGACGTTGTATGAGCTGTTTTTGTGAGGGCTTAAGGTGGAACTTTGATAATATACGCTCCGAAGCGTTGTTGAATAATCGTACGCTAATCATTGTTCCAAACAGAAGCAGCAGGCCGCCTATGAGCATCGGCACCTGGGCGAGGAATCCGAACCATATTTCGCGGATGGTGTTGAGTATTGTGCCGAGGGCCTCGTTGATGTCGGCGGCTGTGATGACTCCGTTGGGGTCGGCGGTCTGTTCTTTTGCGCCTATAACAACATGCAGCAGTTCCATTACCATAACTTACTCCCTTGCCGTTTAACGGTTTACGCGATTTAATTATTCAGGCGGTATTATACGGGCAAATTCAGTTAAGGTCAAATGATTGAGTATTTGTTTTCGACTGCCTGTCTTATAAGAATTTTTTCATGTACTTATCCCACAGCGGGGCGGCCTGGTGCGGCTGATCTATCGCGGCCATTACGGCAAGGCCCTGTTGGGGCAGCTCGTTGAAGATGTATTCAAAGTCATCATCCGTAAGGTGGCCCCAGATAAGCAGGGGGCAGTTTTCGAGTATCTCGATGTGGTATTTGTTCAGTTCGCGTGCGCGTTTTCCACCCTGGTCGACGTGGAGCTCGATTGCGGTCATGTCCATTTTTACGAGCCTGTCGATGGGCATAAAGCCCGCGGGGTGCTGGTGTATTATGCAGTTTTCGAGTTCGGCGGCGATTTTCTCGTCGCATGGTTTTATGAAGCGGTCGTAGAGGTCGGGGCTTAGAAGGGCCGCTGCGTCTTCCTGGTGCCATACGGTTCCGGGCGGGGCCCACATGTTGTAGTAGAACGAGCCTATGCCGCCGTGGTAGGGGGGGATGCGTTCGAGTTGAAAGCGTGCGAACCGGAGCCAGTAATCGGTGAGTTTTTCGCAGATCGCTGTTACGCTTTCTGGGTCCTCGAGCATTGCCATGATGAAAGTGTCTCCGCCGTAGATGGTGGAGAGCAGATCGGCGATTCCTCTCATTCGGGTTGTGGCGATTGGCCATTTACCTGCTGAGGAGTCGGCGAGAGTTTTTAAGAACCGGTCCATTTTTTTGAGCCAGTCTGCGCCGGGGTCAAAGGCGGGGATGTTTTCTGCTTTGGGTTCGTAAGCAGGTTTTTTCGCGTAAGCAGAACCGGTGGAGTGGTCGGCGTAGATGGGACAGCCCAGGGCAGCTTCGACCCAGGGGATGCCCCAAAATGCCGAGGCCGACCATATGAAGTCGCCGCCGCACTGTTCGTGGATATCGAACAGTTCATGGCTGTCTTTCGCATAGTCCGCGGGGTCGAAGTCTTCGGGTGTAAGTTCTTTGCCCTCGGGCAGCTTGGCTGCGGATCTGTATCGCTGAAGGGGGTACTCGCTTGTGCAGAAGAACCCGAAAAGCGGACGGGGATTTTGTTTCTGGTAGTATTTTTTGAACAGTTCCACGCGTTGTTCGATAGTGAATTTCATTTTGTTTCCGTTTCTGTTTTTGTCGAGGTTAGAGTTTTATTTTGACCATGCGGGTTTATGTTCCCTGCCGGTTCGGTACATTTCGATTATATTTTCGATGGGTATTTTGGGGTCGAGTATCTGGCCCGGTGCGAATATATAGCCTCCGTCTGTGCCGAGCAGGTCGATCATCTCCCGGCAGTTCTGCGCGACCCGGTCCGGGGTCAGTTCGGGAAGGACGTGCTGGGTATCGATTCCGCCGTGCAGGACGAGATTGCTGCCGAAGGTGTTTTTTATGTGCCTGGGGTCCATGTTCTCGGCGGAGAACTGGAGGGGGTCGAGAATGTGGACGCCCGCTTCGATGAGCAGGGGGATTATCTCGACTATCGAGCCGCATGAGTGCATCATAACTTTCACATCATAGACGTCGGCGAGGTCGCATAGTTTTTTTATTTGGGGCAGGAAAATGTCTTCGAACATTTCTTTGCTGAAAAGAAGGCCTGTCTGTGTTCCGAAGTCGTTGCCGAAGAACCATATATCGAGTTTGCCGTTTAGAAGCTGAAAGGTTTTTTCGTTAAGGTCGAAGTAGAAGTCGGTCATGCGGCTGACGAGGGTCTTTACGAGGTCGATATTTGCCGCCAGGGCGAAGAGGAAGTTTTCAAAGCCCATCATTCGGTAGCAGTCTCCGAGTATCCCCGACCAGAAGCCGCCTATGATGACTTTGTCGGAAAATTGCTCGCATTCTGCGAGGAACGGTTCGAGATCGAATTGCTCGATTTTCGGCCAGTCGTACCGGAGGATGTCCCGGGGGGACTGGGCCGAGGCAAGGGGTGAACCGACGGCGGTATCGACGGCGAACTTGGAGTCGTATGCGCCGCGCTTCCACTTGATGCCGAACGGGCAGGTGCGGGTTGTTTCGGTATATTCGAGGGCTGGGCCTTTGTAGATGTGCTTGAGCGATTCATTCTGGGATATGTCCCTGCAGGAGAGGTAGTAGAAATCGCAGCCGAGCGTATCGAGAAGTTCTCGTTCTGTGTTTACGTTAAGGGCCTGTCGCAGTGCCTTGTCTATCTCGGGATGCGCGAGGTAGTCAATCGGGACCCTGTCGGGGTTTTTGTGGTCGAATGTATTTTGAAATCTTTGCCTGCTGTTCATTTGACACCTTTTCTGTTATATTTTTTGTTCATAATAGGGATTAAGTTTTGACATGTCAAAACTTTTCTGTTAAATTTTTGGCTATTTACGGGTTATTTTATGGCGAACTACAGTTACAGCAACAGCGACGGGGGCGAAAAGGTCGGGCCTTGTACGCTTACCCAGCGTGTTTATGACATTTTGCGGGAGGAGATAATCAACGGCAGTCTGGAGCCGGGTTATCGGCTGGTTCGGCGGAGCGAGAGCGAACGGCTGGGCGTGAGCAGGATGGCGGTGACCGAGGCTCTTTTGATGCTTGAAAGGGACGGTATCGTTGAATCAAGGCCTATGTTCGGATCGCGGGTTCGGCCTTTGACGCTTGAAGATATTCAAAACGACGAGGCGCTGCGGGAGGCCCTGGAGTGCCAGTCGGCGGTGATGGCGGCGGAGCATGCTTCGGGGGATGACCTTAAAGGGCTTATGAAGCTTGCCAGGAAGCTGGACAGGCAGATGGCGGACCTGGGCGGCGGTTCGAGGAAGGGAATGGAGTCGCATTTTGAGTTTCATATTAAGCTGGCGCGTTCGAGCGGGTATTACAGCATTGCCGATGAGCTTGAGAGGATATGGTTTCGCAGGCTTATGAGGCTTAACTGGATAAAGGCGACGAAGCTGAAGCCGGTTCCGAAGAAGTGGCACGAGCTTATAATTAAAGCGTGCATCGAGGGTGATGCGGCCGGGGCGCAGGAACTTATGCGGGAGCATGTACGATACGGCAGCGAGCATAATATCAAGGCTCTTGAGATGAGTATCGAAGAGGAGGGAACCGAAGCCGAAGGGTAAGGGCAGGAGGTTTCATTTATACTCCGCGACGGTTGGGCTTTGGCTGTGTAAAAGGCTTGCCCTGTCGGTGAAGTTGTTATAAAATGCCGGCACAAGTGTTTCAGGGTCGTAACTTAAAGGAGGCATTTTATGCTTGCAAGGCTTTACAGCGTGACGCTTGAAGGTATAGAGGGAATTGTTTGCGAGGTCGAGGTCGATGTTTCCCGCGCGGGGCTTGACAAGTCGATTATTGTCGGTCTGCCTGACGCGGCGGTTAAGGAGAGTATCGAGCGTGTTAAAAGCGCGGTCGACAATTCCGGTTATGAGTATCCGCAGCAGAACTGCCTGGTGAATCTTGCGCCTGCGGATGTTAAAAAGGCGGGGCCGGCGTTTGATTTGCCTGTTGCGCTTGGGATACTCAGGGGGACGGGGGTCCTGGTCAGTGATGAGCTGCGAAATTTTGTTATCGTCGGAGAACTTGCGCTTGACGGGCGGGTTCGGCCTGTCAACGGTGTGCTGAGTATGGCGATGACGGCGGCAAAGGCGGGGTTTCAGGGTATCATCGTGCCGCTTGAAAATGCCGCCGAGGCGTCGGTGGTGGAGGGTATAGATGTTTACGGTGTTGGTTCCCTTGCCCAGGCGGTGGGGTTTCTGGACGGGTCGCTTCCGATGGAGGCGACGGAGGTTGATATCGACAGGATATTCGAGCATGAGTGCGTTTACGATGTGGACTTCGGGGACGTTAAGGGCCAGCAGAGTGTTAAACGTGCGCTTACGATCGCCGCGGCGGGGGGGCATAATGTGATGATGATAGGCCCGCCCGGGGCGGGAAAGACGATGCTGGCGCAGCGGATGGCTACGATACTTCCGGAGCTTGTTCTGCAGGAGTCGCTTGAGACGACGCGGATATATTCTTCGGTGGGGATGCTCGAAAAGAACAGGGCGCTGATCGTGAAACGGCCCGTGCGGATGCCGCACCATACGGCAAGCGGTCCTGCGCTGGTCGGCGGGGGGACGATACCTCGGCCCGGTGAGCTTAGCCTTTCGCATTACGGGATACTTTTTCTTGACGAGTTCGCGGAGTTTCCGCGGAATATTTTAGAGATGATACGTCAGCCGCTGGAGGACGGCAGGGTGACGGTGTCGCGTGCGAAAGGGTCGATAACGTTTCCGGCGAGTTTCATGCTTGTAGCGGCGATGAACCCGTGCCCGTGCGGATATTTCGGTTCGGACATGAAACGGTGCAAGTGTTCGCCCAGGCAGATCGAGAATTATATATCGAAGATATCCGGGCCTCTGATGGACAGGATTGATATTCATATTGACGTTCCGGCGGTGAGCTTTGAGAAGCTGCGGTCGAAGGCGAGCGGCGAGACTTCGCAGAGCCTTCGGGAAAGGGTCAAGCGGGTAAGGCGTATTCAGCATGAGAGGTTTGCCGCCGGCAACGGTGACGCTGGGCCGGTGACGACAAACGCCCGGATGAGTCATAAGCAGGTCGAGCGTTTTTGCGGGCTTGACGAGAACGCTGAAATGCTGCTTAAACAGGCGATGAAGCAGTTTGCATTAAGCGCCAGGGCACATGACAAGATATGCAAGGTTGCAAGGACGATTGCGGACCTTGACGGCGCCGACGGTATCAGCCCGGAGCATATCGCAGAGGCGATAAGCTACAGGAAACTGGACAGGAAGTTTTAGAGGGGCGAGGTTGAAGCTTAAATTAAAGTTACATACGCAGATATTTATCGCGATTGCCGCAGGGGTGTTGGCGGGTGTGATTTTGGGCGAAAAGGCCGAGGGTGTCAAGTTTGTCGGCGATGTTTTTATCCGGCTGCTCCGGATGATTATCGTGCCGTTAATTGTCGCCTCGATGGTTTCGGGGATTATCAGTATCGGCACGGCGAAGAGCCTGGGTCGGATTGGCTTTAAGACTTTTGTTTATTATATCGCAACGACGGGGCTGTCGGTACTGGTGGGGTTGATTCTTGTGAATGTTGTGCAGCCGGGGGTGGGGGTGGAGCTTGCCAGTGAAATGACGGATGTTACAGCGCAGACGCCTTCGATATTGTCTATAATCATGGATATTGTGCCGAAAAATATTTTCGACGCGATGGCCGGCGACCAGGTTTTGTCGGTGATATTCTTTTCGCTGCTTTTGGGTGTGGCGGTAATAAGCGTCGGCGAGCAGGCAAGGTCTATTGCGGGTTTTTTCGAGGGCTTTAACGCGGTTATGATGAAGATAACCGACTGGATAATGAAGCTTGCGCCCGTGGGGGTTTTTGCTCTGATGACTTATACAATAGGGATGCTGGGGCTTGAGGTAATCAAGCCTTTGGCGGTTTATATGGCGACGGTTATCGGTGGGCTTTTGATTCACGCGGCGGTGACACTGCCTGTCGTGGTCTGGGCGGTTGCGAGGATGAACCCGGCGAAGTTTTTCCGGGAGATGATAAGCGCGGTGGCGACGGCGTTTACTACTGCCAGCAGCGCGGCGACGCTGCCGATAACGATGGACTGTCTTGAAAGACGGGTTGGTGTTCCCAACAGGATAGCGAGTTTTGTGCTTCCGCTTGGGGCGACTATCAACATGGACGGTACGGCGTTGTATGAGGCTGTGGGGGCGATGTTCATAGCACAGGCTTACGGTATTGAGCTGGGGCTTGGCCAGCAGGTGGTTATAATGCTGACGGCGACTTTGGCGTCTATCGGTGCTGCGGCCATTCCCGGGGCGGGGCTTATTACGATGGTTATCGTGCTAAAGGCCGTTAACCTTCCGGTGGAGGGTATAGCGATGATTCTGGCTGTTGACAGGATACTGGACATGTGCCGGACGGCTGTGAACGTATGGGGCGATTCCTGCGGCGCAGTGGTGGTGGCCAGGCTGGAAAGCCGGGGTCTCAACAACGTTAAAGATGGATAGCCTTGAAAGTCCCGGAGGGGCTTTTAGCCGCTTTCGGAAGCGGCGGCGACAGGCTGGGCGTCTGTAACGGTTTTGCCGATCTGTTCGAGGCAGGTGCCTATGGCCTTTATCATTTCCTCGCTGTCTGGTTTGCTTACCTGGGCGTTTGCACCGACTGCCTTGCATTTTTTAACGTTATCTTCATTGATCAATGACGAGAAAAGCACCACGGGAATGCTTTTTAGATTGGGGTCGTCTTTTATCCGAGAAGTCAGGTGCAGGCCGTCCATGCGGGGCATTTCGATATCGCTTAGCACGAGGTCGAAGGGGCCGTTTGGTTCATTGAGTTTTTCCTGTATGGTTTCCCACGCCTGCTGGCCGTCCGTGCAGACGGTCAGGTTCGTGTAGCCGTACTGGTTTAATATTTTCACAAGGCTGGTGCGGAGGACTGAGGAATCGTCTGCGAGAATGATGCGGACGTCGCTTCTGTCCACCTTCTCTATTTCACCGGCACTTTCGGGAAGGGCCGCGCTGTCGATACCGAGTATGTCGCCGATAATAGTCTCGAAGTCGGCGATGAGCACTGTTTCCTTATCGAGCTGGGCGGTGCCTGTTATGGGTGCATTGAGGTTCATGAGGTATTGCGAGGGCGCCTCGATCTGGTCCCATGAAAGTCGGTATATTACGTCAACCTTTTCGACAAGCACGCCGCATGTTATATTATTGAACTCGACGACAATAATCATGCCGTTTCCCTGGCGGGTCAGTTCGCCTTCCATATCGAAGTATGCGCCGAGGTTTACGAGTGTGAGAACCTGGTCGCGGAGCCTGAAACTGCCTTCGACGGCACGGGGCGAATGGGGAATATGGATAGTTTCGGTCTGCTGGATGATTTCTCTAACTTTTGCGACGTTTATGCCGAACGGGACCTTTGCGAGCCTGAAAACCAAAAGCTCCATTTCATTTGTCCCGGCCTCGAGTAATATGCCCTTTGCCATGTTCATCTCCTGATAATTATATTTTTAAGTCAAATTCAGACCACGGTAAGATATCGGAACCTTTACAGGGTGACATAAGGATTATTTTGTAAAATCATGACGGTTCGGAGGGTTTTGTGAATACTGCTGCGCGGTGTTTTTTATTTTTTTTATAGCCGTATTTTTGCTAAACCGGGCGGGGCTGGTTTACGATAATCACTATATAAGTCCTTGTTGTCAGGAGAAAATAATGGGAATACAGAACTGGTCCGATAATATTATACTTGTGAACCTTTCGTGCGAGCCGACAATGGGCGAAGAGCTTCAGTCGACTGTCGAGCAGGTTCAGGGCAATACGAATTTTTCGGTAGTTGTCGATTTCAGCGACGTTGACATCGTCACTTCGTCAAGCCTTGCCAAGCTTCTCAAGCTTCGAAAGACACTTCGGGATCAGCATCACGAGCTGATTCTTTGCTGCGTAAAACCGCGCACGATGCAGATATTTGAGGTCGCGGGACTTGACACCGTGTTCGAGTTCGCAGAGGAGCAGTTCCTTGCTCTTGCGGGCTTGCAGCTTGTAAAGTAGTTGACTGTTGAATATTATCGGAACAAATGTTTAAAAAGAATATTTGACAGGAGGGCAAGACGGGATATAATTACAGTATACGGGTGAGATTCAGTTCCCCGCATTTGGCAGATATATCTCAAGCCGATTACGAAAATCGCCAAAAAGCGGCTTTCGCAATCTGCTTGGCAGCTTGAGCGGATTTTTATGGAAGCCCAGATCGTTAAAAAGATCGAGCAAAAAATTGGTTACCACTTCGAGAACCCCGAACTGCTTGCGCAGTCGCTGATGCACTCTTCCATAGCGACGGACCGTCTAAGCAGCAATGAAAGGCTGGAATTTCTTGGTGACGCGGTTCTTGCGCTTGTGATATGCCAGAGCCTTTATGAAACCTTCCCGGATTACCTTGAGGGCGACCTTACGAAGATCAAGAGCATGATAGTTTCCCGCAAGACATGCTCGAAGGTTGCCAATGAACTGGGTCTCGGCGATTATATCGCGACGGGCAAGGGTATGTCGAACAAGAGGGCGATGACCGGTTCGATATCGGCAGGGGCGCTTGAGGCGGTTATTGCCGCGGTTTATTTTGACGGGGGGTTCGAGGCGGCGGAGGCTTTTATTTTGAGGATATTCGGCCCGCTGCTCGAGGCGGCGGACGCAAAGGAACACCAGGATAACTACAAGTCGGTCCTGCAGCAGCACGCCCAGCAGGAATTTAACGAGACTCCTGTTTATGAACTGCTGGATGAGAAAGGGCCGGACCATAACAAGTGCTTCGAGACGGGGGTGGTCATAAACGGCAAGCGTTTTCCCAGCGCGTGGGGGGTTACGAAAAAAGAGGCCGAACAAAAGGCCGCTTTCAACGCACTGGCGGAACTGGGGATCGTTAATGAGGACGATTTCGAGTAGGGTTTTGATTTAGGTCAGGTTTTGTCCGATTTTCGGGCGATTCACTTCATGGGGTTGTCATTTTGACAGGTCGGAAGGATGGTACTGCCGGATTTTCAGGTTGACATTGCCGGGTCAATGTACATAATAGCCTGCTCGATAAGCAGTTACGCTGCCTGTTACAAAAATGGCACGAACTTTGCACCGCAAAAAAAACGCAAAAAATGCAAACATTGAGCATATTCGGCGGGTAAATGGAATACAGGCCGCAGCGGCGGCAGGGTTTAAGAATTTGCAGGCGGGGCGGGACTGCTTTAGTAAATAACTGTTGAAATGGAGAATGAGATGATAACAGTTTCCAATCTCAGGCGGACGTTCGGGCCCATCGTGGCTGTCGATGATGTTTCTTTCAGCGTGGAAAAGGGGCAGGTGCTCGGGTTCCTCGGGCCAAACGGTGCGGGCAAGAGCACTGTTATGAAGATGCTTACCTGTTTTCTGCCGCCGGACAGCGGGACTGCGACGGTTTGCGGGCATGACATTATTACTTCGCCCGTGGAGGTTCGCAAGTGCCTCGGTTACCTTGCCGAAAACGCGCCGATGTATAACGACATGACGGTGGCGGGTTTTCTTAAGTTTGTCTGCGATGCAAGGCAGATCAAGGGCGGCGAGAGGCAAAAGGCCCTTGACCGGGTGGTGCCGATGTGCTCGATAGAGAGCGTTTATCACCAGAGCATAGACACCCTGTCTAAAGGCTACCGGCGAAGGGTGGGGCTTGCACAGGCGCTTATCCATGACCCGCAGGTGCTTGTGCTCGACGAGCCGACCGACGGGCTTGACCCGAACCAGAAGCACGAGGTTCGCGAACTTATAAAGAGCATGGCAGCCGAAAAGTGCATTATTGTTTCGACGCATATTCTTGAAGAGGTAGAGGCGGTTTGCAGCAGGATGATAATCGTCAACCAGGGCAAACTGCTGGTCGATTCGACGCCCGATGAGATCAAGCAGCAGCATGGCTGCGGGCTTGAAGAGGCGTTCAGGAAGATAACCACAACGGCGAAAGTCGCATAGATATTGCAGGGACCGAAAGCGAAAGAGTTTTTCCGGAGAGAATTATGAACGGATTTTGTGCGGTATTCAAACGTGAGTTCAAGGGGTATTTCACCACGCCGCTGGCGTATGTATTCCTGGTGATATTTTTATTTTTCTCGGGGTACCTGACATTCAAGCAGGGCTTTTTCGAGATGAGACAGGCGGACATGCGGGCGTTCTTTATGAACATTCCGCTGTTGTTCGTTTTCATGGTGCCCTCCGCGGCGATGCGGTTATGGGCCGAGGAGCGCAAGAGTGGTTCGATTGAATTGTTATTCACGCTGCCTGTTACGGTTACGCAAGCCGTGCTCGGCAAGTTCATGGCGGCGTGGGCGTTTCTTGCGATTGCGCTTTTGCTTACCTTCCCCATGCCTCTGACGGTTATGTACCTGGGTGAGCCTGACGGGGGGTTGATCTTCACCGGTTACCTGGGCAGTCTGCTTATGGCGGGTAGTTTCCTTGCGGTTGGGTGCTTTTTCTCGGCGGTCAGCAAGAACCAGGTGATAAGTTTTATTCTTTCTGTTGTCGCATGTGCGGGGCTTGTTTTCGCCGCGGCGCCGACTACGCTTAATTATATCGCCACTTTCATGCCGGCAGGTTTTGTAAACGCGGTTGAAAACATGAGCCTGATGGGGCATTTCGAGTCGATTCAGCAGGGCGTTATCAGGCTAAGCGATATTGGTTATTTCGTAATTCTTATCCTCGGGTGGACCTTCGCCGGGGCGATAATTCTACAGGAAAGGAAGGCCGACTGATGAACAGGACATTTAGAGCGATACTGGCGGTTTTTTTCGTACTTATAATCACGTTCGGCGGGATCACGATTTTCCAGGAGATCGGCAGGGGGGTAAAGGCCGACGTTACCGAACAGGGACTTTATACGCTCAGCGACGGGACGCTGGCCATACTTGACAAGCTCCAGCAGCCGGTTACGGTTGACCTTTATTACTCCAAGACCGCTGCGCTTAAGGCGACCGACAGGATAAAGTTTTTTAACAACTACTTCGAGTTTGTCCGTTCACTGCTCGAGGAGTACGAGGCTAATTCGGGGGGCATGGTTAAGCTGAACGTTATCGACCCGCGGCCTTATTCGGACGAGGAAGTCGAGGCGATCCGTTACGGGCTGAGGCGGTTTAACATTACCGAGGACGAGAGCTTTTTCTTCGGGCTGGTTTTGAAGACGCAGTTCGGTGTGGTAAAGTCGATACCGTTCTTTTCGCCGGAACGGCAGAACTTCGTGGAGTACGATATAAGTTATTTGATCGACACTGCTATAACGCGCGAAAAGAGCAGGATAGGCGTGATAAGCTCGCTTGAGATACTCGGCGACGATGTCAGCGGGTACATGGCCCAGATGATGAGGATGCAGGGCCAGCAGCCCAAGCCCGCGTGGGCGATAATCGATGCGCTTCGGGAGCAGTATGAAGTTTCGCAGGTCCCGGCGGACACCGAAAAGATAGAGGATGTGGATATTCTGCTGATAATTCACCCGAAGGATCTTTCGGACAAGACGCTTTTCGCGATAGACCAGTTTGTTCTTAACGGCGGGCGGACGATAGTTTTTCTTGACCCGCACTGTTTGAGCGACCCGCCGCCTCAGCAGCAGCAGCAGATGATGATGGGCGGTTATCAGCAGTCGTCGAATCTTGACCGGCTGCTCAACGCGTGGGGCGTTGACATGCCGGAGATGACCTTTGCCGGGGACAGGCTCCTGGCGATGGAGGCTCCGCTTCGGCCCAACGCGAGACCGCAAAAGGTTATAGGCTTTTTAGGGCTTAATTCCGAAGAGGGATGCTTTAACGAGGACAGGGTAATGACCGCTGACCTTAATATGGTTACCGTTCTGTTTGCCGGTGTGCTGAAGGAGACCGAGAACAAGAGCGAAGATGTGACGGTCAGCCCGCTTGTGACGACAACTGACAGGGGTAATGAATGGACGGTGGAGAATCCTTTCGAGCTAAGGAGGATGGACCCCGAGGCGTTTATGAGAAGGTTTGTCGACGGGACCGAGCCGGTCAGCCTCGGATGCCTTATTACCGGAAAACTTAGCAGCGCGTTTCCGGGCGGTATCGAGGTGGCTGTTGAAAAAGACGACGACGAAAGCGGCGACAGCGAAGATGACAAAGCCGAACAGCCCGAGACGAAAAGGCTGACCGGACTTGATAAGGCCCAGGCTGACTGTGCCGTGGCGGTGTTTACCGATGTCGATTTCATGTCCGACATGCTTGCGTTCCGAAGGACGATGTTCGGTGATATGGCGATGGGCGACAACTCGGCGATGCTGGTCAACACCATCGAGGACCTGAGCGGTTCGAGCGAGCTTATAAGCATTCGTTCCCGGGGCAACTTCCAGAGGCCTTTTGAGGTTGTCGACCGGATCGAGGCCGAAGCCGAAGAAGCGACCGCCGACGAAGAGGCGAAGATACAGGCCGAGATCGAGGGCTTTGAAAATCAGCTCCAGGAGATACTTGCATCTTCGCAGGGCAAGGAGCAGGAGCTTATAGGAAGTTCGATACTCGAAAAGAAAAAAGAGCTTGAGTACAAGATCCGCCAGGCCCAGAAGCAGCTTCGCGAAGTCAAGATGCAGCGCAGGGAAAAGATAGAAAGCCTTGGCAATACGCTGCGAAATGTCAATATGCTCGCGGCGCCGGCGATAATTCTTGTTATAGCGATCGTGCTCGGTGTTTACCGGTCGATGCGCAAGCGTCATTACACAGTCGAGACAAGTCAAGCGTAGTTTGAGAAAACGGAGAATATGTTATGAGCAATAAGAATCTGACCATTCTGGGAATAGCAGCGGTTGTTGTGCTGGGGGCGGCGATTATGCTTTCGGGCACTGAAAAGCAGGCGGTGAGGGAGATATCAGAGCCGGTTTACATAATACAGGGGCTCTCGCCGTCGGCGGTGCAGAAGATAGAGCTTGTTTCGGGCGACGAAGAACTTACGCTCACGCGCAGCGGCGGGGGCTTTGCGGTAGAGCAGCTCGGAGGCTATCCCGCCAGGACCACGCAGATTAACGACCTTTTGACTACGTGTCTCGATATAAAGGCGCTTGAGACGATAACCGACGACGCGAAGAATCATGAGGACCTTGGCGTGACCGAGGACAAGGCCAGGACGGTGGTCAGGTTTTATAAGGAAAACGACGAGCTTTTGACCGGGCTTGTGATCGGCTCATCGGCCGAAAAGGGCGGCAGCTATGTCAGGCAGATCGGGCAGGACAAGGTTTACCTGACCCAGGACAATACATGGATAAGTTCCGGAAAGCTCAGTTATGTGGACGCGAAAATACTTTCACTTGAGCGGGATCAGATCGACAGCGTGCGGGTGAGCCTTGCCGATCAGAGCTATGTTCTGACCACGGACCCGAACGATAACATCGTTCTTAAAGATGTCCCTGACGGAAAAGTGCCCAAAGAGGACCAGTTAAGTTCTGTATTTACAGCGTTGTCAAGGGTTACTTTCGAGGATGTTTTCAGGACTGAAAACAATGATTTGGACCTTGTTTTTAACAACGCTTATATGTGCAAATTAAAAAATTCCACCGTTTATAAGATAAAGTTATCTCAAAAACATGACGATACTTATATTACCTGCGACGCGGAGTTCACGGACACCGCTCCGGTGACCAAGGAGCAGGGCGTAGAGACCGAACAGGAACTGAAAAAGAAAGAAGCCAAACTTCTGGCTCGTGACAACGCCGAAGAGTTTTCCGCAAAACACTCGGGATGGGTCTACAAGATACCCTCGTGGAAAGCGGAAAATCTTACAAAACCGTTAGGTGAGCTTGTTGAGCAGCCGCAAGCAGATACGCAGGACGCGGCGGCGGAAGATACGGAAGCGGAACCGGGTTCTCCTGGTGAAGATTAGTAAGAACCTTAAATATCCTGGGGGGGGTGAGCTTGGGTTTGATTTTTAGGTTCTTTTAAATATAAGTTCGTTTGCTTGCAAAGTTTCAATGATGGGAGGTTTATATTATGAAAGACCAGATTGAACGTCAGGTTAAAGGTGACAAGAAAACCAGCAAGTATCTTGACAAGGCGAGACGCCAAAGCGAGTTTTTTCGTGAAGTGATCTCCGAGGCCGTTGACCTTGTCGAGAGCGTAAAGACGGGGGTAGCCGGCTAGCCGGGCTGCTTTGCCGGCAGACAATTCGTTATGGGGGGAATTACCGCTGGGGGGTAATTCAAATTTATTCATTATTCGGTTTTGAGTAAGTGCATTTTCAAATTGATCGACTTGTGGTTTTATGCTCTGAGTTTTTCAGCTTAGTCGTTGCTATATAGTGCGGTACGGTTTATAATCCAAACTTTTGGAATTCCGGGCCGCAGAGAAAATGTACGAAAACAGCAATACGACAGTCAAGACGATTTTTATCAGTGCCGCAGAGCACAGCGCCGACAGGCACTGCGCGAGTCTTGTGCGGGCGATAAAAGCCGATATTGACAGGCTTAACAAAACCAGTGATGATTCAGCTAAAGTTGAGGTCCGGTTCGTCGGTATAGGCGGTGACTGTATGGAGGCGGCGGGGGTCGAACTTATCGGCAACCCGGTTGGCCGTGCGGCGATGATATACAACGCTTTCGGGCAGGTAAAATACTTCTACGGGCTTATTAAGACCGCCAGGGAGTTTATGAAACGCAGCAGGCCCGACCTTACGATAGTGTGCGATTCGCCGGCGTTTAACTTTCATATAGCAAAGGCTGGTAAAAAGGCCGGCTCGAAAACACTTTTTTATGTCGCTCCGCAGTTGTGGGCATGGGCCTCCTGGCGGATAGGCAAGATGCGGCGGTGCTGTGACAGGCTCGCTTGTATTTTGCCTTTCGAAAAGGACTGGTTTTCAAGACGCGGGATCGATACGACTTTCGTGGGCAACCCGCTGTTTGATAACCTCGATATCGACATTCGCGACAGCTACAAAACCTACAACGAATACGATCCGAAATCGCCTACTGTGGCGGTGTTTCCCGGCTCAAGGCAGGCCGAGATAAAGAGCCTCTACGTACCGATGCAGAAAGTTGCAGAAAGGGTCTCGAACCGCTGGCCAAACTCAAAGTTCATAGTCTGCGCGCCTGATGAAGAGACACTGGGGCAGCTTCATTCGGCCCGAATAGAGGGTTTTGACGCTGAGTTTACCACCGCAGGTGTCGCCGCATCGGCGGCAAGGGCGGATTTTGCAATGGTAGCTTCGGGTTCGGCAACTTTGCAGGTCGCCGCGGCGGGCTGTCCGATGGTGATAATGTACCAGTCTTCAAGACTGCTGTGGAACCTTGTGGGGCGTTTTCTTGTGCGTACCCGGTTTCTTTCGCTGGTCAATATTCTTGCCCAGCGGGAACTCGTGCCGGAGTTTATGCCGTATTTCACTTCTATTAACCCGATTGTCGAGGCAGTTTACCGCCACCTTGGCACAAAGACAAGGCTCGTCAAGCTCAGCCACGACCTGGTTTCACTCATCGAGCCGCTTGCAAAATACAACGCCTCGGATAAGACCGCACAAATAGCACTGGAACTGCTCGGGCTCAGGGAAAGCGAATAATCCCATAATCCGAAGTTCTCTACAGTTATCGACGTATTTTGCCGATATTCTGAAAAAGGGGCATACCAGCGGAATCGGCTGCTGGGTTATTAATTGACTAAAAAGCCGAAATATCAATAATAGGTGTCATGAGACAAAGGTATTTGACATACCTCGGTGCGTATTTCCCTGCCCTGTCCTCATCAATTTTTTTCAAAGCTTTTTCCAGTATTTCCATTAAAATCAACTATTTCATGTCCGATAAGGAGATCGCCAATGCTTAGTCTTGAAGATTTTCGCAAAATTGTACCAGATGCCCGTATCGCCGAGATTTACAAACGTGCCCGCAACCTGTACGGAAAGCATATAATCCACTTAAACGCAACCTACCAGGGCGGCGGGGTGGCCGAGATATTGTATTCCCTTGTGCTGCTGATGAATGACGTGGGTATTGATACCGGGTGGCGCATCCTGCACGGCAGCCAGGAGTTTTTTGAGGTTACCAAGAGTTTTCATAACGCGATGCAGGGAGCGCAGTTGAAACTTTCGGACAACAAAAAACGAATTTACCTGGATGTCAACGACACCTTTGCGAAATTCACGCACCTGCACCATGATTGTGTTATTATTCATGACCCTCAGCCGTTGTCGCTGATCCGTTCCTACAGGAAACGTCAGCCCTGGATATGGCGGTGTCATATTGATATCACCGAACCTCATAAGGATTTGTGGGACTTCCTTAAGGGCTACCTGATCAAGTATGACCAGATGGTGGTTTCGAGTGAAAAATATCTTAAAGATGACATGCCGGTCGAACAGCGAATAATGTTTCCTGCGATAAATCCGCTGAGCCAGAAAAATAGGAGCATGCCCGAAAAGAAGGTCAAGGAAATTATCGACAAGGCCGGCATCCCAACCGATAAACCCCTTATAACCCAGGTCTCCCGGCTTGATCCGTGGAAAGACCCTGTCGGGCTGATCGATATTTTTAATATCGTTAAGGAAAAAGTCGATTGCCGATTGATGTTCCTTTATAACGTCGCAAGCGACGACCCCGAAGGCTTGCAGATGTATAACAAGGTTGTAAAAAAAGCAGGCAAACTCATCGACAACGGCGATGTGATCCTGGTCGTAGGCAACAACGAATCTCTGGTTAATGCCGTCCAGAGATACTCGGATGTGATAATCCAGAAGTCAACAAAGGAGGGGTTCTGCCTGGCGGTTACCGAGGCACTGTGGAAGGGCACGCCCGTGATAGGTTCCGACGTAGGAGGCATACCGCTGCAGATCGAGGACGGCCATAACGGTTATTTGCTTGAGCCGAACGACAAGAACGGATTTGCCGACAGGATAATTCACCTGCTTAAAGACAAAAAGCAAAAGGCTCAACTCGGCAAGAACGCCCGGGAGACGGTCAGGAGCAAATTTCTAATTACCCGCCTGTTGAGCGATTACCTCGACATGCTGAACTCCGTCATGGGTTACCATGAATAAAGGCTGCAAAAAACGATAATATACTTTTTTATGTAATTATCTTTTGCTTGCAAAGCCAGCCGGTTCGGGTACAATTACGCGACGGTTCCGGAGAGGTGTCCGAGTGGCTTAAGGAGCAGCCTTGGAAAGGCTGTGTAGGGC
>CAZVPF010000031.1:0-35044 GCA_964628195.1 uncultured Pirellulales bacterium
AAGCTGGCTGATCAATGTGAATCCTTAATTTTAGAAAAAGCACATGTTATTCAATAAATGTCAATCGTATTTATTTGGAGGTAAGGCAAGATGAAAAAGTATTTGTTAATTTTGACGGCTTTGTTCCTTTGCGCTGGTATAGCCGCAGCAGTTGAGGGTGTCTACAATGTTTCAAGCAGCAGTGAAACCCAGGTTCCGGATCTTACAACCGGCTACTACAATGGCTTGGCCGGAGATGACGGCTACGCGGTTTGGGCGGCCCCTTCAACCGGCGGCCTGAAGCGCGCCAGGTATTTAGGCGGCTGGGCGACTTATGATTACTCCAGTTTACTTCCTGACGGACCTGCAACGGTTTACACCAGCCTTGAAGATTGCCTCGGCAGCGACATAAGTGTATTCGCAGCCAAGCAGGGCGGTGGAGTTGACCGTCTTGCGTGGTCAACTTCCGGTAACAGGTGGTACATCGGCGAAGTGTTCCCCAATGTTGATGTTAAGGCTATGACCGGAAATGCCGCTAACAGCTTATTTGCAGCTTACAATACCGGCGGGATCGCCCAAATGAAATACACATCTTCCGGCTGGAGAGTTTACGGAAATATTGTTACTGCCGGAATTGGTCAATTCGACATGTTCAATGATATTGCAAGTTATGACGGGGCGGGCAATTACGCCGTCGCCGCCAAGCAGGGTGGAGGCCTTTACGAAGTACAGTACACTACAGGCTGGGTTGCAGAGGAAATTACAACAACGGATTATGCGCAGGTCCTTGCATTTGGTAACAAGGATTTTCTCGCAGCAGGTGCCGAAAGCGGACTGGATCATATATTCTGGGATACCGACCATTGGCAGATACAGCCGCTGCTTATAAGCAACCAGGTCAGAGATATGACAATAAAAGGCGATGATGTTTATGCAGCGCTGACCGGCGGCGGTATTGCACAGTTGGATATACCCACAAACAGTTGGGTGGGATGGTTGCAGTACGGCAATGAATATGATCTTGTGGCTAATAATGGCGGTGGATCATCTGTTTTCGGCGCTTCGGTTCCGGAACCGGCGACCATGCTGATGCTTGGTCTTGGCGGAATACTGCTCAAACGCAGGAAATAGTTCTAAAGTAGTTAAATATATAATTCGACATCCTTAAGGATGTCTTAGTTGTCGGACCGGCAAGAGGGCCTTAGCAAAACATGTTTGTACGAAATGTTATTGTGAGAAGAGGTTTTCTTGCTGGTCTTTTAGTATTATTTGATAGTGGAATGAAAGATGCGAATAGCTTCGGCCGGTAAAATCACTCTATGCTTACTTTTTTTCTCGGTGGTTTTGGCACAAATTGATGTCAGCGCCCGAAATCTTATTATAAACGGCTCATTTGAAGATGACCTGCTCCAGGATAATACGCTAAGCGGTTTTGGCAACGGTCCTGCCGGCTGGCTCCTCTTAAGCGGGTACAACCCCCCTAAAGATGTTCAGGTCTGGAATCCGCTGGGCAATGGTGACCTTGCCGATGAGTTCCCGAATTTCGGCAGGATACCCGATGGAGAAAATGTCAGCTATCACATTGCGGGCCAGTACGGAGCCACACTTTTCCAGGTTGTCGAAATACCGGGCGCCATGCAGTCCGGCCAAACCTACACTTTCAGCGGGTACGCCGGTTTCCCCGTTACTGATCCGGTACCGGGCCTTGGCGAAGAAAAAGCACTCATCAGGTTTTATTCTATAGAAAACCCCTCTGACCCGTTTGACGTATATGACACAATATTTGAGAAAACCACATGGGGCGGAGATTTTTCAATCTCGGCAGGAACTTTCACGCCTTTTAGTTTTAGTTTTACTGTATCACCGGGCAGCAGTCATATAGGAAGACACTTATATATCCTAATAGCAGGCTATGAAGGTGTCTGTTATGATGCACTTGAATTGACAGGTCCAGGCGGTGATGCAGAACTTCCCGATTTAAGCGGCGACCTCAGGATTGATAACAAAGATCTTTCGGTCATCTCTGAAAACTGGAATGACGACAACAATCCACCCAACCCGCCGGGAGGTGTCTGCGGTGATGCCGACCATCCTTACCCGGTCGGCGACCTTAATGAAGACTGCATCCTTAATATTTACGACCTTATCGAATTTGCCGCATTTTGGCTTGAAAGCGAACAAACCGGTCTTGACAGGGTCAATACCCTTAAGGACCAGTACTTTGAAAGCCCTGACCATGACTGGGCAAAATGGATCGTGGTAAGCTGGGCCCCCGGACAAATAGCGGAACCCAGGTGGTCGGATGCCGAACGCCAGGAATATCTTGATCTTATTGACCCGGACCATCTCGACGAGTGGGGCGGACAGCTTTACAATCGAGGAGACTTCGCCCGCATGCGAGGTGTGGCAAGCAATACGCCGATGGAGAATATCTGGGAAAGTGAATATAATAACATAAGCAAACATGCCGCTGAGTTTTTCACCGGAAATGGTCTCGCTGTAAAAGAAAATGGTAATTACTGTTATGCATCAAGTACAACTAACAATCTGTGTCAGCAGGGGCCGAAATGGCACGAGATAACAAAGCAGTCCTCCGGGAGGATGGCTGTTTACGGCGACAGTATTTTTCAGGATAGATTCTGCGGCGGGGTAAGCGACTGGCCTCAGTATGGCTGGTGCGACTGGTGCAACAAGAATTTTATCGACTACATGATAACACGCTTTTCCGCGGGGCAACTTCTCGATATGGGCTTTGACCCTTCAAGTTTTCATATCCGCGACCATATGGCTGCCAAACGCGGTATGTTGACCGACCAGCAGCTTCTCGAAGAACCCATAATTCACGAGTATATCCGTTTCAAGTACACCAGCGAAATGTACCTCGCTGTCGATGCGGCAAGTCACTATCACCATGCCGCCGTCAAGGCAGACGCCCCGATTCCCGCATTTTACGGCAACCAGGGAATGATAAGCGGCGAGAGAACCTACCCAGCAATAATGTCCCCGCATGTCGATATCGTCTGGTGTGAACAGTCCGCGGTAATGCAGCCCTGTTTCGAGCCTTCACCTCGCTACCCCAGCGGCGTACACGCACTTTCTACGCTTATCTGGAAAAACGGGCGGGCAGGGAGCCATTATGAAAAAGCTGTCATTGCACTACAGTACCCGGATGTTTCCTCGTATGGCGGTGTTGGCACGGATAAACGCTATCCTATGGCTGTGGTAAACGCAGAAGCTGCATCGAACGGCGGCGTATCATGCCAGACCTGGAAATCATCAAACCATCGCAAAACACCCGCAGATGACATATTGATTAATTCGCAGATACACCACGCCCAGTTTGTATCGAAAAACCGCGGCCTGTTCGTGGACCGCACAAGCGTTGTTGACCACGCTCTTGTTTATTCTGTGCCGAGCCTGTTCTGGAGTTATTTCAGTACACTTACTCTTCCCGTTGAGGACAGGCACCACTTAATACATTTCGCCGCGGCGGCAAGATTACTCGAAGACAGGCATGTTCCCTACAATACTTTATTTTTCGGACACCCGGATGTTTACGATGACACTTTTGATTTAGCGAGCCTCGCTGATTACAAGACTCTTATTTTGGCATACTCCGACTGCATCGCCGACTACCAGGCAAATGCCGTAAAAAAATGGACCCGGGCCGGAGGCAAACTTGTGCTTTGGGCAGAAGAAAACGTCGGAACTCGGGATGAAGAGCTGGCAACTCGATCAAGGCAGGTTTTTGATGACTTGGTTGCAGACCCCGGAGCGGGCATAGTTGAAATTATTACCACCGCAGATGCTGACTCCTACATTGCCGGCGGCGGCGACAGTGCAATAGCGCCAAAAATTGTTGACTACTCAACACCCGTTATTGAAACGACTGCACCGTCGACTGTATGGCTGAATGTCTGGCAGCATGGCGCCGGGCCAATGACATCGGTGCAAATGGTCAATTACGATATTGACCCCCACGCCGACACACTTGCATCTACGGGCAGTTTCACAGTTACGCTAAGAGAACCGACGGGCGTAACATTCACCCATGCAGATTACATCAACACCGATTATATAGGGACCAATCCACCAACGACTTTCACCTCACTGACTATAACCCGCAGCAGTGGGTATGTTGAAGTTACAGTTCCTTCACTTGATCTTTTCGGTGTGCTTGTTTTCAGCGTGGATGACGAACTGCAAGCACGTCTCGAAGCAGGGCATACAAGAAAGTGGTACGAAAGACTAAAGATCGCACTTCGGTGTAAGGGCCAAAATGAACAAGACTATGCGATGCTGCTGGATGGCTCGAAGACTGTTTTGGATTCAATACAGGGTGATGCAGTTGTAAGCGATTTTGCTTCGCTGATCCCGACACTTCAAACAAAGTCAGCGGAACTCCAAAATACGTTAAATGATGTGACAACATCAGTAACTGCTTTGCAGAAAACTCTCGAATCCGATGCCCTTAACGTCACTGCTGATTACAAGTTCGACTTCGGCCCTGTCGACAGCCTCGCAGAAGGCTGGGCCGAGGTCACAACCAATACAACATATACACCTCAGCAGGGGTATGGATGGACGTCTTACAATGAACTTGGCGCCTACGATTCCGCCGGTTCAACCATCGCTTACTGGCAGTTCGACGAAGACGGCACACCGCCTCAGGATGCCCTCGGTTATCATCACCTCGTTTTCAGTCCAGACCTGCCCTCCACCGGAAGCAGAACAACCGATGTCGCCGCAGCCAATGTGCCTAACCCCGAACAGGGCTCATTCGATTCCGACGATCCCGTCGTAAACCCCTACGCAGTTGAAGGTTTGAGAGCATTTACCGAATATACCAATCTGTTTGATTTCAACGACAAGCCGCTAACCATCGAGGGCTGGTTCAAACATGCTCCCGGTACATTCTGGGAACATATTTGCGGCACAATGTCGGCAGCCGGTAATTACCTCGGATGGCGTCTTGAACTCATCTCGCCGGGTTACCTGCGCATCAATATGCAAAGTCCTTCATACCGACAGTCCACACTTTCGACTGCCCAAGGTACGAGCTATGCTGATAACCAGTGGCATCACTTTGCAGTTGTGTGGGAACCCCAAATCGATGACCCCTCAACGCCTGAATATATTGACGGCAGGGTGCGAATATACGTTGACGGCGGGTTGAAAAAAGCAGGCTACGGTGCCGGAAAACTTGGTCAAGCATTCCACAGGTCATTTGGTGTTGGTGTCCGGGCAAACAGCAGCCAGGAATACGTCGATGCAGCCTGGACCGGCAAATTCGACGAATTCAGGGTCACAGGGGCGGCACTGCTTCCGTGGTACTTCCTGAACAGGACAACCTCCCCGCAGTCACTCTGGGCTGACGAGTGCACAAATGTTATAGATGCAATGAACCGTGATTACATTCGCTCAAAGGACCCCGCGGGTAAACCGATTTACGGTGGGCAGTACCCGCCGAACGGCAACGGCCTGTTCCCTGAGCATTACCCACAGGCAAACCCGGCTGCGTTCAGGGTCGATCTGCCTAACGGGGATTATAATGTCACACTCGTAACAGGAAATTATAATGAGTTCCCGCTGCCCTTATGGGGAGGCCCTGGAAATGGAAACGGCAGGACCGCTATGACTTATGTAGAAGTTAATGGCCAGCCGGTACTTTATGGTGACAGGATAGTAGACGGTTATCAGCAGAACCGTACATTCGCCGCCACCGTAACCGAAGGTTTTCTTGAACTCAACTTCAGCGGCCGAAATGTCGGGCCTTTGTATGACAATACCATCGAATGGATGGTGAACGGACTGATAATCCAGAACTTAGCCCAGCCCTTGACAGCCGAGGGGCAGGAATATCTGGCAAGGGCGCAGCTTAGAAGTGATTGTGCGATACGTGACTGGTACGTAATAGGCCCGTTTGACGACGACGACTGCAGGGGACTCGAAATTAAATACGGACCGGAATTTTCAAATGATATTGCTGAAACTTATTCCGGCAAGAACGGAACAATTTCATGGCAGCAGTTGCCTGGACTGACAGGCGAAGCGCCGTATATCCCATTTTCGGATATTTTTGCCGACATTGATGAAGTCGCAGGCTTTGCCCTTACACATGTATACTGTCCCTCTCAAATGCAGGCAATCATTCTTTCGAGTATAAGCCAATCGGGTGAAATATACGTAAACAACCAGCAGGTTTACTGTGATGAACTCGCAGCAGGTCTTTTACCCGAAGAACAAAAAACAAGCATAGTTCTTAACGCCGGCTGGAACTCTATTACGATTAAATCGCTTAACCACTGGGGCGATACCTGGTCTGCCTGGGCAGGACTTATGACCATAACTGAAGAACCATTGATTGACCAGGCGGGTGTTATAATCTCCGCTGGTGGATATGATTAACCTTTAAAGCGAATAGTGACAAAAAACAGTACCCACTTATGATATTGGCTTTTACAGGAGCATAAGCTATCTACAGATATCTAACAGTCTTTATCGCATTGTTATCATTTTTCCCGATAGAAATAATTGCCAAGAATCTCCCTATGGTATTCAAGGACCTGAATCCGGGCGAAGTTCAGAAATACGGACACTATCACATCGAAGGACAGCCGGGCAGCCTCGCCGGGGAGACCGAGCAGCAGTATAATAAAAGAATGAAATGGTGGACCGAAGCTCGCTTCGGCATGTTTATACACTGGGGACCTGTCTCGCTTACCGGCAAGCAGATATCATGGTCCCGTAACGCTCACCGCAGCGGGTATCATTTGCAACCCGCAGACAACCCCGGCATCGCTTATACTACCCCTGAAGAACTTTACGACGATTTATATAAGTATTGGTATCCTGACTTATTCGATGCAAATAAATGGGTTGACATAGCAGTTGAAGCGGGAATGAAATATATGGTGCTCATAGTCAAACATCATGACGGTTTTTGCCTGTATGATTCCAAGCTGACCGATTATAAAAGCACCGCCCTCGACGCTAAATGGAAATGTGATGTACTCAAAGAAGTTGCCGACGCCTGTCATCAATCCGGTATTAAATTATTTGTATATTACTCTTTGGGTGACTGGTATCACACTGATCCGTTCACTGCTAACCATCAAAGGTACCTTGAATACATGCATGGACAACTCAGGGAGATTTGCACTAATTATGGTCAGATAGCGGGCATCTGGTTCGATTTGGGTGCTGCTTACTGCTGCTGGGACCCCGAAAATCGTAAGATCGTGCCGGGGCCCAAAAAGCTTACTTTCGATTATACTATATGGGAAACTGAAAAAATGTTTGAAATGCTGCACAATCTGCAGCCTGGTATTATACTGAATAACCGTGCCCGCTACTGTGGAGATTTTGACACTCCTGAGCAGAAACTTGGTGTCTTTAGGATGGATCGTCGCTGGGAAACCTGCGTAACTCTTGGAAAAAAATGGGCTTGGAAACCGGGCGATGAAATAAAGTCAGTATCCCAAGTGCTTGCCTTGTTGCAAACAAGTGCAGGAAGTGATGGTAATATGCTGTTAAATGTCGGCCCTATGCCGGATGGACGCATTGAACCTCGCCAGGTGGAGGTCCTTAAAGGTGTTGGTTCATGGATGAAACTGCATGGCCAAAGCATTTACGGAACAAGGGGCGGACCTTATAAGCCAAATCGTGAATTAGCCTGTACACGTAAAGATAACTTTATCTATCTGCACCTGTTAAACAACAGGCATGAGATTGTTGACTTGCCTTGCTTGCCTGCAAAAGTGCTCGAAGCCGAGGTAATGTGCTCAAATACCAAAGTTGATTTTACGCAGAATGAATCCGGACTGAATTTTATCGTGCCTGATGATTACAAAAATAAGCCCAATATTGTAATAATGCTCAAAATAGACAAACCTGCGATTCATCTCTCTCCCGTGGCAACATCAGGTTCCGATGCCGTGCCGGAAAGTCTGCGTTAGAAAGTAGGACATTGCGTTTACATTTGACAAAAGAGCAGCATATACTTATTTTATGTTTGTTGGTTTTTCGTTGGGTTTGGCGATGTTATCAATGTTGCGCACATTTCTCATCGGTCTCAATCTGATTATCCTTAATCCCTGCCATGCCCCCCTTGAAGGGGGGCATGAGTTATAAGCCTTTGGCAGCAGCCGTCGTTATGCTGAACCTGTGCTAACTAATGCAAATTAATACACCGGCGCAGGTTCGTAATATACCGACGAAGCGCATCTTGCGTTGTTCATTATTTTCTCTTCAGGGAGATTACTCCAATAGTAAGCAAAATAAGCGTGGCAGGTTCTGGAACTGCAAAACCGGCATCAAAGTTTTGTTGTATTTCAGTTTCTGTCAGAAGCCGATCGTAAATCCTGACAACACCCAGGTCACCTTCAAAGTTCATATCATTACGATACGTTCCGACCTGTGGATCAGTCAGGGGACAATAAAAATCAGACAGTGAACCGGCTGCCAATGTTCTAACCCCATGAGAAACCTCCTGGCCATTGACATATATATCGTGATTGACACTGATCGCACCGGGGGCGTGAGCCGGATCATACTCTGCTGCATATTTAACAAATGCAATATGTACCCACTCTGTCGAACTGTATTCGATGTCATAAGGAGACAGATAATGTAATGTGCCCTTGAATGCCGTTTGTACATCTTCATTATCCCGCTGTTGAAATTCCACGGCATACTTCCCCGCGGTACTGCTGCACCGTAAACCCAATCGCCAGCCGGTGTCTGCGCCGTCAACATTACCAATAATAATGCCACGCGTCTTTGAGTTTGTGATGATATCGTCCAGTCTGACCCATGCTTCGATCGTGGCCCAGCCGGTATCGATAAAACTCAGGTTGCTGTGACTCTCAATATCGACCGACTGGTCAAATTCCGTTCCGGAATCGTCAAACCGGTAAAACCAGTTCTGTGTGCCGTCACCGTTGTCATCCATTAAGTGATCTGGCTTTCCGAGCAGTTGGCCTGTTCCTGACCCGACAGTGGGTGCCCAGTATGAATCCGGCTGGGAACCAGCATAACCGGCATGCTGCTCAAAAACATAACCACTGGTTACATTACTTAAAGCTGTAGCCGAAATTAAAATGAGCAGCGATACTACGAAAGTTAAAACATACTTCACAACACACCTCCTTCCAAAAAGGTAACATTAGATTACGGCATTATTATGCCTTTTTTGCTTAGTTGATTCATTCTTTTATAAAGAGCAGTAAGCATATATCAAAATATAAACTCAAATGCGACCTATAGCTTTCAATATATCAATATACAGGAGTCAGTTCAATGCACTAAAGAATTATTTATTTATACTTTTCTTTTGTAAAATCGAAAAAAGTAACACCTGTATCGCGTTGTAATATTATCTATTCCGGTAATATACGGCTGTCTTGAAGCCAGTATTGAACGACAATGTTCAAATCGTATATATCAAAAATACAGTTTTGATTAAAATCAAATTCAATGTATTTACCGCATTGCTTACCGACCTGTGAATTTATTCCTGAAAAATAGAGTTTTTCTGCCGTAGCTTCATCAACAGCATAATCATAAATACGCACCCTTGAGATATCACCGGTGAAATACATATCTTCCCGGTCGGTGCTTAGCTGCACCGGTAAATCGGCGAAGTAAAAATCATTGATCGAGGAAGCGGATATTTGTTTGACCTGGTCAAAAACCAGGGTTCCATTCACATACCATTTCCCGTTCATTTCAATATTGCCCGAATTATAATTAAGAGGGGCTTTGACAAATATCACATGCACCCACTGTTCAGTATTGTAATCGAGGAAATTTGCTGTTCGGTAATTCAATGCACCGGTAAAAGCAGTCACATCACTTTCGTTGTCACGAATTTGGAATTCGCAGGAGTACTTTCCTGAAATGGCATCGCATCTGACACCGAATCTCCAGCCTGTATCATTGTGGTCGCTGTTTCCAATAATAACTCCTTTTTTACCGGAGTTGTTTATTTCTCCGGGCAAGCGAATCCAGGCCTCATAAGTACATGCTGAATTATAAATATAATCGAATTCATCATATCTCCCTATATCAACAACCTGGTCATTTTCGCCCAATATTGAATCAAATTCATAGAACCATATATAATCGGCAGAATTTGCGGGGTAGGCTTTTATTTCCGGTTTACCTGCAAGTCTTCCAGAACCGCTGCCGACAGCAGGTTGCCAGTTTTCATGAACACTATTGCCTGCATCGGATGCGTCCATATCCAGCCGGGGGTCCGGCTGCCAGGCAGTGAACTGTAGATCTATCCACATTAATGTCAGAGGTCCGCTGCCGGAAACAAGCTGAACTTCAAGAGTATTTTCTCCGTTTTCAAGATAATGCCTGGGCACATGCCACGCCTTATGCTCTTCCGCCTGTCCGAGATAATTAACAAATGGACTTTCAAATATTTCGCTCACATCAGGTATTTGTGAAAGAGACTGACCATTAAGCTTTACTGTCCAGTTGGTGCCGCTCAAAGAATTTTCACAACGAATTCTCAGTTTACCGTCTGAATAAGCGCCCTTAAACATTTTCATATGAAAAACTTTGCTTTGCCCGGCATAAAAAATACTGTTAAGCGGCCTGTAAGACAAAGGCGGATTATTTGGTATCCCAGCCATGAAATAGTAGTGACCGTGATTAGAAAGCCAGTTCGGGTCGCCAAGATGCTGCAAAACATGAAAAGGCGGTTCATAGAAGGGGCCCCTGTAATCCAGGTTGCTTCCAAATTCACGGTAGTATGCAAAATTAAAAAGACTTACTCCCGCAGCGCCCTGTTCGTAAGCCGAGTGAGCAGTGGTATAAAACTGCTCGTCAGTTGTTCTGCGGTCTATGGAACTATCGTAAACACCAGGTATTGAAGGGCTTTTTATTGGGGTATGTGTCATTTCAATATAAACCGGTGTTCCGGGGACGGTGTTCACTATTTGCGAAACATCCATCTGCTGGTCTGTAAAATAATAAGAAGACAAATTAACCATATCCACGCCGGCCTGTGCCCAGCTTTGCAGGTCAATGCCCAAAGGGTCATGTGCTTCAACATACCCCGGAACTCTTACACAAAGCCATTTGTAAGATCCCGGGTCGGTATTGTCATCAAGAAATTGCCTTACCTGTTCGATAACATCCAGCATGATTGCTTTTCGTTGCAGGCTTGTCGTAGCAGAGGTGTCGAAGAAACTGCACATGCGCATAAAATCCAACTCAAAGCCGTCAATATCATAATTTTGTATGATTTCCTGGATGTATGCCAACTTGAAATTTCGTACTTCAGGTATCGCCCAGTTATGTACCCTCTGATACCAGTTGTTTAAATCCGTGCCGATACGATAGCCGGGGTTTTCTTTGTAGAATTGTGTGATGTTATTGCTCGCTCCGGAAGGTATCTCGCCGAAAGGATCGTCAACGTTTTCGAGCCTGTGGCCGTCATTGAGACGAAATGAAATAAACGGTACAACACCTTTCAGTCTGCATCTTTCCACGAACACCTGGACAATGTCGCCTCCGTTTCTCATATAATTACCGAAACTGTCCGGCCAGACTCCGTAAGTTGCCATAAACCAGTTATAGTGATCCAATGCCGGAAGGACCGTGCTGGTCCACCACGGAACCCAGCAGACACCCGGCTGAAGCATGTGGACCTCAACTCCGGTGCCCGCCGTTTCGTCAATACTTGCTTCAAGAGCCTCTTCAGTGAAGGGATATCCCCGTTCGTGGTAAGGGCTTGTGCAAGAATAAATGTTTGTTGTATCATTGGAGTAAAGCACTTTGAAAGGTGCCTTTGGTCGATCACCAGAAACATTTTGGGCAATAACCAGCAGTAAAATCAGATAAAGTTTTTTCATTAAATCAAACCTTCTTGCCGACAAGTTTTATCCCCCCGGCAGATTTTGCCTTTTCATTGCTTATAGAAACAGTTTCAATTGCTGCCGGTCTTGATTGAATTTCGCGTATTTTATCCATGTCAAACTTTTCAGACCTGTCAAAGTAGTAAATTCCGTTTTTTTCCTGGTATATGTCCGTTAACTGCGTATAGCAATAACCGAACATGTTCTCGTCATCAAGCAGGACATTACAAAGCCCCTCAAAGCGTTTATAAAACTCTGCGAGTGTTTTAGGTGCATTCCCGTATCCCCAGGAAGACTTGTTGCAGTTTTTGTGCATTTCCCTGGGGAACCATTTGATCCCGCCAAACTCACTGCAGTAGTATGGCTGACCTTTGTAATCCACCGACCAGCTTGCTTCGATACTTCCGTTTTGTTTGCTGTTTATACCGTCGTTTATGAAAGGTTTGCCGTATGTAAGACCCGATAGTATTTCTTTGAACTTTGCAGGGTCCTGTTCATAACAGTGACTGTCGTATATATCGGTGTCTTTTACCCTGTGGCAATAACCTGAAGCGTCAATGACCGGGCGTGTCGGGTCAATGGATTTTGCGGCAAGGAACATGCCCAGCGTCAGGTCGTTAAGGTAGTCATTTTTGTCGCTGAGTTCTTTCCATGTTTCATTAAGCCCGCACCATCCTATAATGCATGGGTGGTTGTAATCGCGATTTATCACTTCCAGCCATTGCGTAATATAAGTTGCTTTTGGGTTGTCTTTGTCGATACCCCAATCACCGAATTCGGCCCAGACCATATACCCTAATCTGTCGCAGTGATAAAGGAACCGCTCTTCGAAGACTTTCTGATGAAGCCTGGCACTGTTAAAACCGGCCTTGAGCGCAAGTTCGATATCCCGAACTAAATCTTTATCAGTTGGTGCCGTCATTCCGCCGTCGGGATAATATCCCTGGTCGAGCACCTGCCTCTGGAAAATAATTTCATTATTTATTTTTACGGCTTTTTTATCGATTGTTATAGTTCTAAGTCCTGCATAACTCCGCGCACTGTCGATAATGTTCCCCTGGTGATCCATCAGTTCGATTTCTATATCATAAAGGAAAGGACAGTTGCATGACCACAGTTTGAACCTGTTTTCAGGTATGTCAAGGTCAAGCATTGGGGTAAAGTCTGAGTCGGCGATAACCATGGCCTCACAGACTTTTCCGTTATCATCGTACAGGCTTGCCTTGACTTTAGTGCCGGCCCTGCTGTTAGTGACAGGTATTTCGAGTCTGAATTTACTGTTTGCAACATCAGGAGTAATTTTCGGGCGTTTAAGATGTATTTCAGAGACAGGCTCAATCCAGACCGTCTGCCAGATCCCTGTCGTGCGGTTGTAAAAACATCTGTAGTTGTCATACTGATCATAAGTCTGCTTTCCACCTGGTTTATCAGTTTCCAGCTTCAGATCTCTCGCCCTGACCGTAACTGCAGCATGGCCTGTATTTTTTACGGCATCGGTAATATCACAGCTAAAGCCGCACCACCCTCCCCTGTGTCGAACCATTTCCTGCTCATTTACCCACACTGTTGTGTCATAATCAACCGCCTGAAAGTGCAGAAGGATTCGCTTCTCACGCCAATTCTGAGGTATATCAAACTGCTTTCTATACCATACGACATTCATAAAGTCTTTATATTCAATGCCGCTGAGCCTTGATTCCGGGCAGAATGGCACTGTAATTTCACCTTTCAACCTGCGCTTGTGCAAACCTCTTTCAAACCCGGTGTCCGAGCTGTCAATCTCAAACTCCCATTTGCCGTTTAAGCACAGCCACTGCTCTCTTACAAACTGTGGACGCGGATATTCACTTCGGGGTATGTCTGCCGGTTTAGGCTGCATTTTATCCTCTTCAATCATTACTTGGGATCGGGCCACATCCATTGAATCTTAAGCCCTGTTGTTATATATTTCTGGTAGATAACCAAATCCTTTTCCTTTGCAGATGATGCACTGCCGTCAGCAAAAGCGCTGTTGACCATTTTAGGCTTATCCTGCACCCAATGTTTATAGGGGTGGTAATAAGTCCAGTTCTGGTTGCTGTAATTCTGGATTGACGGGCAGCCTGTAACCGCCATTTGTGAAGGAGCTTTGGATGCCCTCTGGGGTGGTATAAAAGCTTCTGAGGACGATGGGGTCCGGTCAGTTACAAAGTTTGGTCCGGGCCCCCAGGCTACGGCCCCTCCGAGGTTTTCGGGGTATCCGACATATATTACATAATCTCCGGAAACATAATTAATGCCGGTAGGTTCTTTCTGTTTGTCCCAATTCAAAACTTCATTCGGATTCGCGGGACAGTCGGCATATTCACTTTCTCCAAGATATGGCTCAACGAAGTTGCTTAAAAGATCGAAACGCTGGTATGAATAGTAGTAGTAAGGTGCATTATGAACGCTTATTACGCTGCCGTCTTCTTTTACCCAGTATCTCAGCGGAAAATAATCCCTGTTATCAGATGCATAGGTGACTGTCGCGGTCGCCCATTGCCTGCAATTACTGAGACAAACCACTTTTCTTGCGATTTCTTTCGCCTTTGTAAGAGAAGGCAGCATTATTGCTAAAAGCAACGCAATAATGGAAATCACAACAAGTAGTTCGATCAATGTAAAGCCTGTATTTTGTTTTCCAGTCCTTGCCATATTCTCTCCATGATAGTGATTAAAGGGCCGCTGTCTTCGGGATGGCGGCCCCTCGGAGCCACATGTATTTACTTACGGAGCGGGATAAACAGCGTTATCCTCAAGCCAATAATTAGCAACCTGAACAAAGTCCGCCAGGTCTGCTTTGCAGTCTCCATTGATATCAAGACCGATGCCGCCGCACTGGAATGATTTTGCAGACGTGATGCCCGCGTTATAATTTGCAAGCACCTCCTCTGCGTGCAGAAGACGATTATATACTCGCAGTAATGCGACATCCCCTGCGAGGAATGAATCTTCACGAGTTGCACCGATCCAGGGTGCCTGCGTTTGGAAATAGAAATCGTCCAGTGACCCAGCCGGAACAGTTCTTACACCATGCGTGATTAATTCTCCGTTTGCGTACCAGTCATGATTAATACTTATTTCACCCGGTGCATGAGGAGGATTATATTCAGCCGCGTACTTCACGAAAACCATATGAAGCCATTCGGTGGCACTGTAATCGAACTGGTTCGGGGTTCTGTAGTGAAAAATTCCCTGCGTCGAAGTTTGTGAAGTTTCATTGTCACGCTGTAAAAATTCAAGTGAGTATTTGCCGCTTGCTGGATCGCACCTGTAACCGAATCTCCATCCTGTTTCACCGTCCGGGTAAACATTGCCGAAAACTGTGCTTTTTGTCTTTGAATTGGGCACTTGTGCGGGAACTCTTATCCATGCCTCAATAGTGCACCAGTCATCGTTTATAAAGCTCATATCCACATACCTTGCAATGTTTATAACCTGGTCCCTCATTGAGCTGTGCGGCGTGAATCTGTAAAACCAGTCGTAACCATCTGCGACCGTTTCACCTGATATTTGTGTCTGATCAACGAGTTCGCCCTGCGTGTCATCGACTTCATTGGGTAGTACAGGTATCCAGTTCTTATCAGCCTGGTCTCCCGGGTGGGCGGCATTTATCTCAAATACGAGACCCTCGGTTATCGGGGCCTGACCGAAATCTACGTCACTTGGCACATAATTTGGTTCGCTTGCCCAGCAGATAGAATCGATCCTTACGTTTCCTGCGCCTGCTTCCCGCTCGTTTATCCGAAAAACAATTTTGCCGTCAGTGTCGAGTACAAACTCTTTTGCGAGCCCCTGCGCTGTTGTATTCTGTCCCAGCCATTTCCAATTGCCAATGCCTGAAGCCCCTGCTGCCTCAGCCGCGTTGCCGATCATATCGTCTGTGTCATCAACACCTGCTATAGCTGTGTCGTACCATGTTGTTCCGCTGCCGTCGTCGCCTTTAACCAGCAGGTAATCTGCCTCTTCAGCGTTAGGCAGGGGTTGGTTTATTCTCACCCAGCAGTACCAGGTGCCCGTTAGACTAACTGAAGCAAGATCAGGGTCTGCGGAATCTATTGAATACTGCCCCCACCATTGGTCGATCGTTAATCTTCCGGAATAATCAGGGAAGTGCATTGCCTTTACGCTGGCCCCGATACTGTCAACATCCACGGAATATTCGGCGGTTTTGCTGTCATAGTCCTCTGCCTGTATCCATATCTGTGTACCTGAATCATATTCGGTCACCTTGATATCAGAGGCTGGCGAAATTGATACAAATGCTGTCAATACTATAATAAATAAAGTTTGCTTCGTTAAAATACTCATTTTCATTACCTCCTAATTAAATTAAAATTTGATTTTAGACAACCTTTTACACTTAAAGCCAGGTACAAACTAATGATTGAACATTCATATTTTACTTAATGATTATCAGGTAAAACACCACTGAACACAATGCAATATTAACCTAAGTATTTGCACTATTCTTTTGCTCTTTAAAGAAAAAAGGAGAAAATGCTTGTAATAAAGCCATAAAATAGGTATATTCACAAAATAAACACTTATTTTTTGAAGTTTTTTATGAAAAAAGATGATGTGAAATCATTCAAGGTAAAGAGGATAGGCATAAGATATTACCATGATCCTGAGTTTACCTTGACGCGTCCCAACGGAGCAGGAGATTATGTGTTTATTCGGTTTTTAGCTCCTGCCGAACTTATTTTCCACAACAAAGTTCATATTGCCGATTCAGGCAATTTTGTCTTTCTGTCGCCCTCGCTTCCCTATACGATAACTGGACATGAGACTGGCCTCAAGAACGACTGGATTCATTTCAATGGAGACAGCATCGAAAAACTCCTGAAACGCTACGATTTGCCGCTGAACGATATTACCCCGACCATAAATACCGCGTTTGCCCGGGAGTTACTTGAAAAGATAGAGTCAGAAATGAAAGAAGTTATTGTTCCTTATAAGGAACGTTTTGTGGAGGTGCTTTTTGAGACGCTCTGTATTCAACTATCACGAAGCATGCACTATGAACACGGTATCAGGCTCAGCAAAACCAAAAAGGAGCACCTTGAAAAGTTCAGGGAAATACGCATGCAAATGCTTGAATCTTTTGAAAAGGATTGGAGTATACGTGAATTGGCTGAATTAGCCTACGTTAGCAATTCGAGGTTTGCCGTTCTTTATAAGGAGTTCTTCGGAATTTCACCGTTTGCAGAACTTTTGAATGTTAGGATTGAACATGCTAAGTGGCTTTTAACCAGTTCAACATCTTCCGTTAATGGAATAGCAAGAGAATGCGGATTTAACAACATTTATTATTTCAGTCGAAAGTTCACCGAAATAGTCGGCTGCCCTCCGAGCAAATATTATGTCTATTACACGAAACGCTCGTCAGGGCCAAATAAATAAAAGGATAGTTCAAAATGTAAAAAGAAATCTGAATTGACAGGAAGGCATTGCTGTGTCACGATATAAAGCGGCAATCTGATCCTTAATCAATTTAATAAGCCTGAAAGGTGTAAAAATGAAGCAGACGAAAATTCCAAAAGTTAATGAATATTTCTTTTTCAGTTTGGTCACTTTACTCCTCTTTACAACTGCTTCAAAAGGAAAAGTAAAACCGCCTTTCAGCGTCCTTTACAGTAATGATACTACAAATATTCTTACCTGCCAGAGCCCGTTTCACCAGGAGGGGCAGCCTGTAAATATGGGTATGCTTGATGCCGTAATAGATGAAACCGCCGGTACCGGTGTTGACGTACACATGCTTCAGCCCGGTTTCACCTGGGTGCCTTTTTGGCAAAGTGAAGTTTTACCGGTAGAGGAACATGTAAAATGGTGGAATAAAACTTACCCGGGTGTTGGGGTAAGCGGCTATCTTCAAATGGTACTGGAAGGAAACGATTTTGTTAAACAATTCATAGAAAGGTGCAGCCAGCACGGGATAGTGCCCTTCGTTTCGCTGCGATTGAACGACAAGCATCTTTTGAATGAAATTGACGGACCAAAACACGAGGGCAGGTCCGTTCATATAAGCAAATTTTATGTAGACAATCTTGACTACCGTATTGGTGACGATAAAAACTGTCAATATCAAAGGGTTCACAACTGGGCGATACCTGATGTTCGTGAATATAAGTACAAATTCATCGAAGAAATTTGCAAAAACTATGATATAGCGGGGCTCGAACTGGATTTTTTAAGACATCCTAATTTTTTCCGGCTTTACGAAACAAGCAGTGATCAGCGTAAAAGAATTATGTTTAATTTTGTTAAGCGCGTCAGGAAACTGCTTGATAAAACCGCCAGAAACGGCAACCACAGGTGGTTAAGCGTGCGAGTGCCTCAATATCTTGACTGTCACGATGTGTTAGGGATAGACCTTAAACTTTTTGAACAGGCTGGAGTTGATATATTCAACATTTCAGGTTATTTTTTTACGGATCAGCAAAGTGATATCACAGAGATAGCGAAGATAATCCCAAACAGCGCAAAGTACCAGGAGTTGACACACTGTGCGGCAATCGGCAGGACCGTAGCTAAAGGCATAGACAACTTTGAGTTCAGGCGAACAACAGACGAGCAATTTTATACGACAGCGCACCTTGCATACCAGGCCGGATTTGATGGTGTCAGTACATTTAATTTTCCTTACTACAGAAAACACGGAAGCGGTGACAGGGGGCATTTCAATGAACCTCCCTTTCATATTTTCCAGAATATCGGCAATAAAGATTGGGTTGCCGCGCAGCCCCAGCACTATTTCTTAGGAAAAATATGGAATAACCCGCGAAAGAAATATGTGCCGCTGCCGCAAAAGCTGGAGCCCGGCAGGCATTACATAACCTTTCATATTCCAATGGCACCTCCCGCAGGCGGATGGACCCAGGATGCCCGGATGAGATTGCAGGCCGATAAGGCATGGTCAGGCCAAAAGCTCATCGTTCGCTTTAATAATGTCAACCTTCATACAATAAAAGATGTATCAGAACCGTATCCAACGCCGTATAAATCCGGCACCGGGCGACCGGAACAATACCGCGGGTATTTGATCCCTGAGGAAATACTCAGTGACGGGTTAAACCAGCTTGAGATCAAATTTGCCGACGGGGAGCCGCTGAACCTTATATATATAGATATTGCCGTAAAGTAGCTTTTTTTTAGAAAGGGATTTCCATGAAACTCAATCTTGTATTTTTGACTTTGCTAACTTCCATTAACGCTTTTGGGATGGGCAATAAGCCTGCCCCGGATTCAACAGGAAACGGTTACATGGTCTCTGTCAATGAGATGCAGTTTTTATTGACAGAGGGCATAAACAAGGTAATGGAAAACCCGGAAATCGGCAGCGTGACCATTCTGGATTTTTCGATGTTCCCTCCCGACAAGACAAATGTTTTCGATGTGCCCTGCAGTGTAACCGGTCCTCCTGTCGGTGTAGCGATTACACCTGACAACAAGCTTGCCCTCGTTACATCTTCCATGAAGATCGATCCTGCAAACCCTTCAGCCCAGGTGCCCGACAACAGGCTTACAGTAATAGACCTTGAAACTAAAACAGTATTAAAAACCCTTACCACAGGTGTTAAGCCTTCAGGGGTATCCGTTTCGCCCGACGGTAAAACAGCATTTGTCTGCAACAGGGATGACGGAACTGTCACTGCGCTTAATATTGCAGGCAAGGAAGTAACTGTTTCCGAAACATTTAAGATTGCAGAACCGCAGGACAGTCTTTCGCACATTGTAATTTCACCCGATGGAAGTTTCGGGCTGGCAAGTCTCAATCAGGCTGATGCCGTCATTAAAGTCCTCGTTGATGGTGACAGTCTCTCAGGAGTGGTTGAAAAAGTCAAGGTCGGTAAGGGCCCTTACTGCCTGGATATTACACCGGACGGACAAAAGGCCATAGTCGCCAATGTCAGCGGGGCAAATATTACAATATTAGACCTTCAGGAAGACAAAATAAAAGTAACCGACGAAATATACACAGGCCCTTTGCCGGAAGGTCTGGACATCAGCCCCGATGGTCAATGGGCAGTTGTCAGCAGTATGGGATATACCCTGCTCAGTCCCGAGGATTCCATGAGGCAGGAACACGCCCAGCTCGTTCTTATGAAAAGAAATCCCGAATATTATTCGATCATTCAGAGAGTGCCAATAGATCGTATCCCGCAGGCGGCTGTTTTTTCTCCTGATTCTAAATATGTCGTAGCCGGCAGTTTCGAGAGCAGGCGGCTTAAAGTTTACGAACTGAACGACGGAAGCTTGAAGGATACCGGGGTTGTAATACCCGTTCCCGGCCAGCCGTGCTCGCTGAGGGTTGCACAGTAAACATACTATTGTAAGGATTACTAATGGAAGAAGCTATACTCAGACCTTTAGATATGGCGGTCATTCTATGCTTTTTGGCAGTTTGCATAGGAATCGGCATTTATTGTGCAAGGCGAAGCAAATCCGCCGACAACTACTTTCTTGCCGGTCGAAAGATGCCCGGCTGGGTGGTGGGCTTTTCACTTATGGCAACTTTGATCAGCTCAATGACCTTCATGGCTTCTCCGGGTTTCGCGTATCTCAAAGACTGGCGATATATGCCGAACAGTTTTCTTTTCATAGTCCCAATCATATTGGGAATGACAATATTTATGCCGGTCTTTCGTAAAGCGAATATTAATTCGGCGTACGAATACCTCGAGCACAGGTTTGGACGCTGGGCAAGAATTTATGCAGCTGTCGGTTATATCCTTATGCAAATAGCGAGACTGGGGCTGGTTCTCTATACGGTTTCACTTGCTGTTCATGTTATGTTCGGAACAAAACTCGGTGATGTTATAACAATGGAATGGGTGATTATATTTCTCGGCATAGCAGTCGGAATATATACTATTGCAGGAGGTCTTGAAGCTGTGATGTGGACCGATCTGCTCAACGGAACTGCCCTTATGCTGGGCGGGCTGATATGTCTGCCCGTGGTTCTTCTTAACATACCCGGAGGGCTCGGTGAGCTGTTCTCTATCGCGTATCAAGACGGTAAGATGATCCCGCGTGAAATCCTGCAGTTTTCTTTTAACAAGGAAACCGTATGGATGCTTGTTATGCCTATGCTGTTTAACGGTTTGTGGTGTACGGAGCAGACAACTGTCCAGAGATATATTGCACCCAAAACAGATAAAGACGCGAAAAAAGCGCTTATTGTCTCTTTTTTCACAGTCGTGCCGGTTTGGGTTTATTTTACTTTTATCGGCACCGCCATCTATGTCTTTTACAAAGTCAACCCAAGCCCTCTTATAGATGAAATAGCCAAAGAGCCCGAAAAAGTTCTGCCGTTTTTCGTATTAACCCAGGTTCCGCCTGGATTGGCAGGTTTTGTCATAGCCGGACTTATAGCAGCTGCCACGTCAAGCCTCGACTCCAGCATTAACGCGTGTGCTTCTACGCTTACGAATGATTTCTACCGCATTCTTCACAAGGAGAACCGGGACGAGAAACATTATCTTGTTTTCGGCAGATGGGCATCGGTGTTATTCGGTATAATAATGATAGGGCTTGCTTTGTTCATACACTATACAAGAACCAGGACAGTTCAGGACCTTCAGGCGATTCTCGTGCAGGTTCTGACAGCGGGTTTGTTTGCTCTGTTCATGATGGGCCTTATCACAAAAAGAATAGGTAACCGGGCTGCATTGACGGCGACTATTATTACGGTACTAACCGCATGCCTGTGGCTTCTCCTTGATTCCGGCTATGGTAGACAGCAGTTTCCTAGAATAGCTCAGCATTTGCCTGTCAAATTCTGGTTTGGGTCGCTGCTTAATATACAGCTGTTCACCCTTGCCTATATATTTACTTATGTTTTCAAATGGGTTAATAAAAAGGACATAAATAATCTATCGTTAACTACATTAGAAAATAATTAACCCGTGACACTAAATGGATTCGTATTAGGAAGGTAAAATGAAACGTTCGACTATAAACAGTTTGATCGACAAGGCCAAAAAATTCGCCGATAAAATGCACGTATACTTGCCGCCATTCGCTTTCTGGCCGCCGGAAAAATGGCACAAATTGGGCGATGAATGTAACGAGATAAGAAACTTAATGCTTGGATGGGATGTAACCGACTTTGGGCTCAATGATTATTCCAAAACCGGCAGGACACTCTTTACGCTTCGCAACGGCAGCCATGCATTACCGGATTTTCCGCGAACTTATTCTGAAAAGTTCATTTTTATAGAAGAAAACCAGGCTGCCCCAATTCATTTTCATCGCAAAAAAACTGAAGATATCATAAACCGCGGCGGTGGGAATATTCTCGTGCAGGTTTCACTTGCTTCGGCCGATGAGACAAAGTCCGAGGATGAGTTTGAGCTGAATGTAAACGGGATAACAGCTAAGTTTCGCCCCGATGATATTATTCGTCTAAAACCCGGTGAGAGTATTTTGATACCTGCAGGTATCATTCATGAATTCTGGAGTGAAGAGGGTACCGGAATGACTTTGTCAGGGGAGATTGGCACGATCTGCGATGATATAAATGACAACGTTTTCCTGTCTCCCTGTAAACGTTTCTCAGATATTGAAGAAGATGAAAAACCTGTTCATTTATTGTGCAATGAATATCCGGAATATAGTTCTACTCAACCTTCTCGTTAATCATAAGAAATGGCTCTGCCTAAACAATCGGTTTGCTGCCGTATTTTTCCCTGAGTTTAGAGAGCCTCTCTTGATAAGTTGGTGCGATATGTTTTTTAATTTCAGTTTCTGCTGTATCGGGATTTCCGGAACAGATCGCCCTGGCAATTTCAATATGATTATGCGGCTCCACCGGCCAGATATTAGCACTGATGTTTGAGAGAACCTGCTGAATTATATGATTGTTATCAAGTAATTGAATCAGATAAGGGCTTTGAGATATTTCAGCTATGAGGTGATGAAAATTAATGTGATCCTTCAAAAAATCATTTTCTGTGTTGTAGTTCGATGATTTCGATAGTTTTTGCCCTAAACTCAGCAGTTGATCTTTCTGGTCATCTTTTATCTTCTGAGCTGCCCTTTTAGCCGCCAGGCCTTCAAGAACTCCCCTGATTTCAATGAGTTCTTCTATTTCATCAACCGTATATGTTTTACAAAAAATACCAAGGCCGGGAACCTTGTGCAGAATACCGGCGTTTTCAAGGGCACTTAGAGCTTCACGGAGCGGGGCTGTGGTAATGTTCAGCTTTTTAGCGATCAAACGCTGGTCTATTTTTTGCCCCGAGGGAATCTGCCCGGACTTGATCATTTCCAATATCTGAATCTTAGCACGTTCCGAAGCAGGCAGCATATTTATATAGGTTTTTTGACTGAAGTCCATATACATCTCCGAATAGCATTGTTTAAAATTATTATAAAATATATTTATATTCTTGACAAGCACATAATAACCGTTATTCTGTTATAACGTAATAACTGTTAGTTATGTTTATTTCTTTAAAATGAAATAATCAGCATTCTGAGGTATGTGTATGCGATATGTCCTTTTTTTGGCGATTTCAATAGTATTTCTGAGTTCTGGTTCTCAGTCAGACGAGTTGATTTCCAGGCCTCGGCCTACATTCCATGTGTTGTTCAGTAACGATACGACAAATACTATAACATGTGGTTCAGGTGGGTTTCAGATAAGCCAACTTTGGGATTCCGTAGATGTTACTGTTGGAAATGGGATTGATGTGCACATGCTTCAGCCCGGTTTAGGGTGGGTGCCGTGGTGGGACAGCGAAATCTATCCTTACAAGGAGCATGCGGATTGGTATAGGCAAAAGACCGGAATGAATATCACTTCTTACGGTCAGAAAATGCTGCAAGGTCAGGATATTGTAGCTTGTTTTGTCTGGAGATGCAGGGTCCGGGGAATCTCACCTTGGATATCTTTCAGAATGAACGACTATCATATGAAAGAATACGTTCTTTTTCCCAAAGAGACAATGCAGCGATTCAGACGGCCAACGTCAATGGCGATAAGTCGGTTCTATGATGAGCACCCTGAATACAGATTGGATACCGATCCGCTAAATGGAAAGGATATCACCAAGATAAATCCTGAAGTTATACTGACAAAATACCGCCAAAAAATGCGGACGGCTAATTTGTGGAACTGGGCAATACCCCAGGTTCGCGAGCACAAACTTGCTTTTATAGAGGAGATATGCAGGAATTATGACATTGATGGCTTAGAACTGGATTTTATGAGGCATCCTTATTACTTCCGCACCAGTGAAACAACTCATGAGCAGAGAGTTCAAACCATCAATGCCTTTATAATAAAGGTTCGTGCTCTCCTTAATGAAACCGCAAGGGAAAACCAATACCGCTGGCTGGGCGTAAGAGTGCCACCTAGATTAAATGATTTTTCCGAGCTCGGCATTGATATAAAGAAATTTCATGAATCAGGGGTCGATGTTTTCAATCTTGCCTGTGACGATGGTTATCACATGGAGCAGCAAAGTGATCTTTCGCGGATACATGAACTGTATCCAGATGCTCCGCTTTTTCTCGAAACCACACATATAACCACTCGCAGGGAATCCGATAGCAAAAGTCGTCGAATACTTGCAACAGAGGAACAATTCTATACGACTGCTCACTTAGCTTATTCGAGAGGAGCACAGGGGGTTAGTTCGTTTAATTTTCAATACTATTGTCTTTTGGGTGCGGATTCTCCCTATCATGTTTATAAAAACATGGACAATCCGCAATGGCTTGCGGCTCAGCCGCAGCATTATTTCCTTTCGCGGTATGATGCAAAGGATCGGCGTGTTACTAAAATTGAATTTGAAGAAGCCGTATTTGCATTGGATATGGAGCCGCGGGTTTATGCACTAACCGATAATGAACTTAAAGAGCATGGGTACAAGGTTAGAAGAGGATGGAGCCAAGACGGAAGGCTGCGAATCCAGAGTATAACCGGCAAAGCATTTGATAATAATGAATGGAAGGTTTGGTTTAATGGACATAAACTCGAACCTACGGATGATATTTCAGATCCTTACCCTAATCCTTACAGAAAACTGAAGCCCAATATGGGCAAAGAGGGGCTTTATCCTCCGGAGCCTGTATCTAATGATATCTGGAAAGCCTGGATTGTGCCGGTAAACATAGTAAAAGCGGGGATTAACGAAATAAAAATAGTTAAGGAACATAAAAAGGGTAAGATATCTTACCTTGATCTTGCTATAAAGTAAGGGTAGCTCTTTCGCCAAAATGAATTTTTAGAGGTGCCCGTATGTTTTGGTGATTAAGGCAATACTGACTTATAAGGATAATAAAATGCTCTATGATATTTTTGAAAATGTTGAGTTTTATTGCACAAAAGAAGATAAATTATATAAGGCGATTAAATACGCCTTTGAATTCGATCTTTCTGAGCCTGACGGAGAGTACGAGGTTCAGGGGCGTGATATTTTTGCAAAAGTCCAAAGTTACAGTACACAGAAACCCGAAGAGAGAACTTTTGAAGCTCATCGAGATTATTTTGATGTCCAGGTAATGAGGATAGGCAGCGAGAGACAGGATGTTTATATAGGTAACGAGGCGGACCTTGAACCGCTGACAGAGTACAATTCACAAAAGGACGCCATAAAGCTTAAGGCTCCTGCGAGTTTCAGTTCACTTATTGTCACTCCGGGCCAGTTTGCGGTTTATTACCCTCAGGATATACACAGGCCTAACTGCTGTATTGAAAAACCGTGTGAGGTTCGTAAAATATGTATGAAGGTGAGATTATGAAGATAATGATTAGGAGCGATATCGAAGGGGTAACGGGGGTCACCACATACGCACAAGCCGAGGGAACGGATTTCGGCAGGGAAATGCTTATGAATGACCTTGAGGCCTGTATTGACGGTATACTTTCCACCGGCAGCCACGAAATAGTTATCTATGATGAGCATACCGACGGGCGGAATATCGACATGACTGCGCTGCCCGAGACAGTAAGCGTTATTATGGGCAAGCCTTTGTATACCGAAAAGTGGGGCGGTATCGATTCGAGTTTCGATGCAATGTTCATGGTGGGGTTTCATGCCCGCAGCGGGGTGCCAGGATCTCTTTTGCCGCATAGTTATTCCCGCAAGAATCTTGAAATAAGGCTAAACGGAATAGTAGTCGGTGAGATCGGCATGGAAGCGGCCATTGCAGGCGATTTTGATGTGCCTTTATGGCTTGTCACCGGTGACTCTGCGGGAATGAAGGAAGCTCAGCAGGCAATTGAAAATGTCCGCACTGTCAGTGTTAAAGAATCTTACGGTGAATTTGAGGCGAAGTGTTATTCTCCCCAAAAAACAGCAAAACTGATATATGAAGCAGCTGCTTCGGTAATGAAGGAACCGCCAAAAGTCGACCCGTTTAAGATAAAAGGCCCGGTTGAAATGCAGATCGACCTTGCTCAAAGCGATTACACCGATAACTTAAAAAGCATTTATCCTGATCTATTCATAAAAGATTTTACAATTTCAATCAAGGATAAAACTGTAACTGCGGTCTGGTCAAAGTATACAGCTGTTCAAAAAGAGGTAAAGTCAAAATGAATGTTAACGAATGTATGCGATTGGGCGTCAACCACCACCTGCTTTACTCCAACTTAATAAACGACCCGTCACAGCACCTGCGAACCCTGCAAATTGTGTTGTCTGAGCCGAGGCTGGATATTGTGGATATGTGGTACCCGTGGGAAATAAAGGACCAAGTTATCAAGGCAGTGAAGGATTCCGGAAAGACGATCTATTACAACATGGGCAACCGCGCCGGACAGCGGAAACTTGCACCTGCCGCTATTGATGACGAGCACAGAACTTATACCCTGAATGTATATAAGGACGAACTCGAACGCGCAAAGCTTTGCGGGTCGACAAAGATAATAACAAATTCCGGCCCGAACGATATTGAAAACCGACAGAAGTGCAAGGATTATCTTGTTGATTTCTATGTAGAGCTTTGCAAATACGCAGAAGATATGGTTGTGATGATCGAGCCTACTGACTGGGATATGAGCAAGTGCAAGCTGATTGGCTCCTCAAGAGAGGCCGTCGAGATATGCGAACGTGTTCGTGATGCAGGCGGTGCGAATATGGCAAGCATGGTCGATATGTGCCACGTGCCCCTGATGCACGAGACACTTGAGCAGGCGATTAACGATACCGGCGAATATCTCGAGCATATCCACCTGGGCACCTGTGTTATGGATGAAGATTCCCCGTTTTATGGTGACAAACACCCGGGCATAGGCACAGAGGGCGCTGTTTACGGAATTTCCGAAATTGCGCAGCTTTTCTCCATAGGGTTGTCAAAAGGGTATTTCGGCAGAGAGAACAAGGGTTCGGCAAGTATAGAAATGCGTCCGCTGCCGGACAAATCTAATGAAGAATGTTTTGAAATTTATTATGATGCGGTACTTAAGGCATGGCAAACCGCAGGAAGTTCTGTTAGCTGAGGAGTATAATATGAATAAGAAGGTAGTTGCATTCGGAGAGATTCTCGGGGCGATTAGACCTGTAGGCTACGCTGCATTCGGGGATACTAATGATTACAGGATACTTGCAGGAGGTTCGGAAGCGAACGTTTGCGCCAAAGCAGGGGGGCTTGCCGATGGGATTAAGACTCAGTTCATAACCAAGATGAAAGACGACCTGATGGGAAGGCTGCTGCGTATGGATATGCAAAAGCATACCATTGGAATGGATCATGTCATCTGGACACAGGACGAGAGGAACGGACTTTGCATGGTGGAGCAGGGACTTGGGCCCATCACTGCCGAGGGTGGTTATGACAGGGCTCATTCGGCGATAGCAAAGGCACAAGCTGAGGAGTTTGACTTTTCTGCACTAAAAGATGCCGATGCTTTTTTTGTTTCCGGTATTACACCTGCTTTAAGTGATAAATGCTTGAGGAGCACAAGGGCTGTTCTCGAATCGGCCAAAAAGTACGAAGTGCCTGTATTCATTGATATCAACTACCGCAACAAACTTTGGACACCTCAAAAGGCCGGTAAAACATTAACAGAGATGGCAGAGCAAGGGCTTTTTTATTCTATAATCACTACGGAAACTGACGCAAGGGTTGTCTTCGGGGTCGACAGGGGTTTTGATGACGATAAGCCTATGGACGAACTTGTCAATTGTTGTGAAAAGATCGCTCAGGGGCTTTATCAAAAATTCAACGGCAAAGTCCCTGTTATTATAATGACGGTGCGAAAGAGAATTACCAACGAAAAGGGGCTCTGGACTTCTGTCGCTCTTGTTGAGGGGAAAAGTTTTCTTGTTGGTGACATATTTGATTACATCGTGCTTGATCGCTACGGTGCCGGTGACAGTTGCTCAGCGGGTATTATTGGCGGGTTTTTGGGCGTTACACCGGAAGGTGTAATAAATGACGGGCTTGACCTGGATACACGCATTCAAAACGGTCTGAACCTCGGCAACAGGATGAGTGTCGTTGTTCAAAAGACAGTAAGCGACCTCGGCCCGCAGTGGCCGGCGAGGGAGTATTTCAAACGAGTGGGCAAATCAAGAGAAATTGCGAGGTAGAATAAATGAACAATCCTGTTAGAAAAGCGCTGCTCAATCGAGAGCTGACTATTGGTACATGGGTGCAGATCGGTCATGCCGCTGTTGGAGAGATATTCGGCAATTGCGGGTTTGACTGGGTTGCAGTTGACGGAGAACATACCGACATCGACGTGCAGGGTTTTACTGATGTTGCAAGGGGGCTTTTCGGCAGGGGGCCCGAGCCTTTTATCAGGGTCCGTGAGAACGACACACTTGCTATCCGACAGGCGCTCGATGCCGGCGCAAAAGGAGTTATAGTGCCTTTGGTGGGAACCGTCAAAGAGGCACAAAATGCAGTCAAGGCGGCAAAATACCCACCCGAAGGCGTGAGAGGGTTCTGTTTTTCGCGTATGAATGACTATGGTGTGAATTTTGACGAATATGTACAGTCGGCCAACGATAACATCGCCGTCGTCGTGATGATCGAAACGAAAGATGCCATAGATCATATCGATGAAATCCTCGGTGTTGATGGGGTCGATGGGGTATTTGTCGGCCCTTATGATCTGAGCGGATCTTACGGCATACCCGGCAAAACCTCGCACAAACTTGTCAATGACGGCTGCAGAAAGGTCCTCGATGCCTGCAGAAACGCAGGCAAATCGGCGGGTTTGCATGTTGTAATTCCAACTGAGGAAAATATCGCCAAAGCCATAGATGACGGATTTACTTTCATAGCTGTGGGAGTGGATACGGTTTTTATAGACAGCTCTGCACGCCGGTCACTGGAGATCGTAAAAAGCTTCAAGCCTGATGATAAGCAATAACATGAAACTCTGCATTATTTACCTTATTGAAAAAATTAAATTTATATTATTAAAAGATACAAATGGACGAATACCGCCTACATACACTTGACCTGATAGTAATCGCGTTATTTTTTATAGGAATGCTTGTAATAGGGTTTTACTGCACACGCAGAAATAAATCCTCCGAAGGCTATTTTCTTGCCGGGAGAAAAATGCCCGGCTGGGTGGTCGGTTTTTCCCTCATGGCAACATTGATAAGCTCCATGACTTTCCTCGCTGCGCCGGGTTTTGCTTTTAAACATAACTGGAGATATATTCCAGCAAATATTACTTTTGTTCTTGCAGCATTTTTTGCTATCACGATCTTTATGCCTATATTCAGACGAGCGGGTTTGAGTTCGTCTTACGAGTACCTTGAAAAAAGATTCGGCAGCTGGGCCCGTTTTTATGCCGCACTTGGTTATGCACTCGCCCAGGCCGCACGACTCGGCCTTGTTATGTATACCGTAAGTCTGCCGATACAGGTGATGACCGGCTGGCCTTTGCCGCTTATAATTATAGGCTTTGGAATAATTGTCGCTGCCTATACAATTGCCGGCGGCCTGGAAGCTGTTATCTGGACAGACTTGATGCAGGGGATGTCACTTATAATCGGCGGTTTTATCTGCCTGCCTCTGATCATATTTAAGCTCCCCGGAGGTTTTGAGGAATTAATCTCGGTAGCATGGCAGGACGGAAAAATGTCTCTTGGAGACATGAGTTTTACGCTTAAGGAAAAGACAATGTGGGTCATGATACTGCCGGCATTTTTTCATCAAATCTGGTGCACGGAGCAAACGACTATACAGAGATATATTGCACCCAAGACCGAGAAATCAGCAAAAAATGCCATCTATACTGGTGTTTTCACCTGTATACCTATTTGGATGTACTTTACGTTCATCGGCACTGCGATTTATGTTTATTATAAGGCATTTCCGAACCCGGCAGTCAATGAGATGGTCCCCGAGCAGGTTTTTCCGTTTTTCATACTCACAGTTGTACCTGCCGGTTTGTCTGGTTTTGTGATTGCAGGATTGCTGGCAGCGGCTATGAGCAGCCTTGACTCCAGTATTAATGCAGCCGCGGCAACGGTTACTTATGATTTTTATAAAAGGCTGTTTGTGAAAAAAAGAGATGAAGTCCATTACCTAAAGGCCGGCAGATGGATTTCAGTGTTCTTCGGTGCAGTGATGATTGGACTTGCTCTGCTGATACATTTCATGCGTAACCAGACTATCCAGGACCTCAATACGCTTCTTGTTGGTATTTTCGGGGCAGGTTTGTTTGCCATGTATATGACCGGAATGCTTACGTTGAGAGTGGGCAACTTAGCATTGTTTATTTCACTTGCTGTCACTCTTGCAGGTGTAGTTGCATGGTTGTTTTTCGGCAGCGCTATGGGCAAGGAAATGTTTCCTTCGATAGCGGCGCAGGTGCCGGATAAATTCTGGATTCCCATTCTTTCGAATATTTTACTGTTTATTTTGGCTTACTCGCTGTCATTCATTTACAGGAAGGATGACTCTAAAAACATAAAGAATCTGTCTTTACAAACACTTCAAAAAGAAACTGCAGAACAATTGCAGTCGGAGCAGGGCTCTGATGAAAATTGAAATTTTTAACAGCAATTTCCGCAACACCGAACCTGTGAGATAATCGTTTAAGGTGAGGGTTTGTTAATGGTATGTAAGATTAGAATTCCAGCTCGAGTGTTTCGATCTTACCGGGCCTTAGTTTGAGTGGCATCTGGTTGCCCGAAAACTCTGCATCTTGCAGTCTTTGCTCGTTCATATTGACAAGATAGGCAGATTTAATATCCATACCAAATAGTATTTTCCCTTTTACATTTTCCTGTGAAGGATTGTAGACGCGAATAATAAAATTGCCGCTGTCCTGGGCCTTTTTAAAACAACTTAACTGAATGTCGCCTTGTATGGATAAAAAGGACTTTTCGAGGGGCATCGAACCGAATTTGTGCATGTTTGTCTGAACTATTTTTAACGGAACAGTAAATGACCTTGTGTGTTGATAAGCCTGTGCCTGCTGCCAGTTACCTTTATGCGGATAGATCGAATAGCTGAATTTATACTTGTTCAAGCCGAACCATGAATTTTGAGTGGGATATTCAGAACCGACTCTCGGTTCTGTGCAGATACGCATTTTTACCGACCTCAGGAGGGTCAGGGCTATTGCCTTTGACTCATCCGGTGTGATTTCATATTCACATAAACCATCATTTATAAGCATCAGTCCTGTTTTGCCGTCGCTGACATCCACAAAATACTGATGGGGCTGGGTGTTCATCCCGGGACGATAATAACCATCATTGTCGCGTTTGGGCTCTATCCTTTCGCGGTCAACTATAAAATGTGCTTCCCGGTCGCAGTATTCAGCGTTTTGCAGATAGCTCGGAAACAGCACTCTTAGCCTGTGATGTGTAATAGTGTTGTCGAAGCTGGTGGTTATCTCAACTCTTCTCGAGTTTCTCTTTAGTGTTATTTCGGAAATAATCTCAAACGGCCTGGTTATATTATTCCTTTTGCTGTAATAAAGATCAAACTCCCCGGTCCTCTTATCACAATCAACGGGAAGATCCATGATGGTTCTGGTCACAATAGTGCCGGAGTGTTCCGTGTCATTGGATATCCAGTTTTCTGATTTGCAGGTAAGGCTTGTATAGGTCCGATTGGTCGAAGGTTCATACCTGACCCAGCCGCAGCCTGCATCACCTGAATCCTCGAAATAATGAATCGAAGGATATGTCCTGTTGTTTTCCTTGTCATAAAGATCGAAGGTGCCGTTTGGGTTTAGAGACAACTTCAGGTATTCATTTTCCATAACCCCCGGGCCGTTGAATAGAGAACTTCTTTTCTGCGGCGGGTTTGGCCAGGAGGCGATCTTGTTATCCAGGGTGCTTTTAACTTTAACAGTGAATGTTTTGTAGCCTAAAGGCGGCAAAGCACCGGTGTCAAATTCGATTTTATGACGGTGGGCATGGTACGGCCAGGGTCTGCTGTCGTCTTCGTCAACCGCAACTTTTACCTGTTCGATGGAGAGAAGGTCAGTGTCTGTCTCCGTTCCCTGAGAGTCCAGGAGTTTAAGTTCCCGGGCGTTCCATTGAACCGGAGTTTCTACAACGGCTTTAATTGTTTCCCTTCGTTCGAAAGGCAGTGTATTGAAAAGCACCAGTGCAATGCCGTTCTCGTCCTGGTCGAATTTAATGTTCTTTATTATGAATTGCAGCGAGCTGTCGGTAACTGTACTTGCCAGTTCCTCGACCTGTTCGATGCTGTATAAAGCATCGCGGGCGGTCTTATCCTGCACTACACCATGAAGTGAGTCATGGCAATGGCTTTTCAAAAGATAATCCCATGCAAGATCAAGATAATTGCGATTGCATTCACCGCCTGACAACTCGGCCGCCGCCGCAATAGGTTCGCAGACATTTATAAGCGACCTTTGCGCGGCTTTGTTGGCATGTTTCAAATCACTTCTAAAAGCCAAAGCATTTGCACTGACTCCGGGTTCGGGGCCGTCCCGCCATTCACCTGTGACAACGCTCAGCTTGTCTCTGTCGATTTTGTTTTTGAGTGTTTCTGCGTATGAATCCAGCGGACAGTGTATAAACTCAATATCATCAAACTCTTTATTCGCCTGGTCGATTATGTCGCACAGCATAGGCTGGGCAAATGTGAAATCTCCGCCGTCAAATAGAATTATATCATCGGGCATCGCCGTACCTTCCACGGTAGGCAAAACATTTTCAATTGCCGATTTAACCCTGCCGGGGATGAATTTATCCTGCTGCTCACGGTATCGCCTGTGATAATCCTGCCAGTAGTTATCTTCATCGGCGTTATGGTAAATTACGCCTTTTTGATCCCAGTCAAATTTCCAGTTGTCTCCGATGTTCTCTTTTCCGAAAACAACCGGAATGACAACGAACTTGAAAAAATTGGCCCTGCCCTGTACCCCCAGCTTGCTGGCAAGGATTTCAGTTCCGTCGCTACCCCGCCAAATGAATTCGTTATATTTGGTTCTTTCGGGATCGATGTTTTTTCCGCCAAGAACTACATCAATACCGAAATTTTTATAGATTTGAGGCAATTGCCCGGGCTGGCCCCAACCGAAAGTGGTATAACCTATTTTCATCGGCTCGCCGTACTTTCTGCATACCCTGTCGCCGGTAATTAAATTGCGAACCAGGCATTCGCCGTCAAGCGGGTAATACTCAGGAAGTGTATACCAGGGACCGATCTGAATTCGATTTGCTTTGACCATATTGCTTATGCGGTCCTTTTGCTCCGGCCTTACCTGCAGATAATCTTCGACAATAACCGACTGGCTGTCAGTGACGAAACATTTGTATCTTGGTTCCTTCTCAAGTAAATCTAACAGCCGGGAAAACATCCTGTCCAGACTTTTCCTTGTTTTCCATATTGGATACCGCCATTCCCTGTCCCAGTGGGTGTGTGAAACTATGTATGCTTTTTTCTTTTTCATATGTTAGTACTAACTTTTGTGAATACTGAAGTATGAACTAAAGGTTCATATTATTATTTGGATATAGTTCAAATCAATCAGCGGGGACTTGCCGCTGAATTTCGTTCGACCAGTTTAACAGGTAATATAATCCTCGCATCGGGATATTTTGTTTTCGTGTTGGGCTTGTGTTTAGCTTCGATCATATCCAGAATTAATTTCGAAGCTTCGACACCTATCCTTTTAGGGTCAAGGTCTATGGTTGTAAGAGCCGGCCTTATAAGATCCACGTAACCCTTGACATTACCAAAGCCTACTACGGAGATGTCATCAGGGATTTTGTGCCCCTTATCGGAAAGGCCGAGTATGCAATGCGCTGCTACGACATCATTGTCTGCTACTATTGCAGTTGTATTATTACAGTCAAGTATCTTTTCCAAAGCATCATAGTCATTATTCTGGAAAATATCCATGGGAATAACAACCTGCTTACTTGCTTCCAGACCCTTTCTTTCCATTGCCGCTTTATACCCGCAATACCTTTCGTAAGTAGTGGAATAACCCCAGTCTTCCTCTCTGCAAACAAAGATTACGGATTTATGGCCCAAACTTAAGAGGTAATCGGAAGCTTCAACTCCGCCGTTAAAGTTCTCAAGCCCTACGTAACCCAAACCGGAAATATTTACATCTCTGTCGAGTACAACCACAGGGATATTATGACTTTGCAATTCCTTCAAATAGCTGTAGTCGCATTCCGGGCCGTCATGAAAAAGCATAACACCATCGACTCTTCGGTCAACGATACTCTTCATAAGTTTATCGCCTGTCTTAAGAGATTTTGACCATTGCAAAGCTAAAATGTCATAATCCCTGGCGATCAGAGTTGACTGAATACCTGAGAAAACAGAACTCTGAAAATGCCTGAACTCCGAAGCCAGGTATGCGATCAGATGAGTTCGGCCGGTATTTAGAAAAGTTGCGAGCCGATTCTGGCGGTAGTTGCATTCCTTGGCTACCTGCAGTATCTTTTTCCTTTTCTCTTCTGATACGAGGTTGCCTTTATTACCGAGCACCCTCGAAACAGTCATTTTTGAAACACCGCATTTTTGCGCTATCGTGTCTAATGTTACCATAAACATATCCTAAAGTGTTACCGATATCAATATAATAACATAATAAAAGCCTGGTTGTCAATAAGCATAGGATAAAAAAACGCCTAAAAGCCTCTATTATGCTTAGCCTTTAAGTATATCGACAATTGTTTATAGACCCATAAAATCTTTTGAAAAAGGGCCTTATTATACAGATAATAACGGATATTCCG
>CAZVPF010000031.1:35054-35277 GCA_964628195.1 uncultured Pirellulales bacterium
TTTTTTTCAAAACTATTCAAATTCCTTGATTTAAGAATTAGATTTTAATACACGGTGATACCGGTAACAATAATTGTGTTTTTAAATAAAGGATATAATCTTGCGGATTTTCCCAAATAAGACACGATCTGTATTGGCTGGTATTATTTGTTTTTTGATGCCGGCTGTTTTGGATGCATCAATCGCTAATGAAAATAAGACTTTCAATGAGCCGAATATCCGT
>CAZVPF010000032.1:0-34813 GCA_964628195.1 uncultured Pirellulales bacterium
GTTGCCGTCCATAACCAGCTTACCTTCCTTGATACCCTTGAGACCGCGAATCGAGCTGACCTCGATATCCAGCAGAGTCTCTCCGGTAAACAGCTCGTAAGCTGTCCTTATCGCCGCTTCCATAACACCGCCCGTAACACCGAATATGGTCCCCGCGCCGGAAGACAAACCAAGCGGCGAATCCGGCTGTTCCGGCTCGATGTTGATAAAGTCGATACCAGCCGATTTAATCATCCACGCGATCTCGCGCGTCGTAACAACCCGGTCAACTGACCGAACCCCGTCGACCTCAAGCTCAGGCCGCTCGGACTCGTATTTCTTCGCCGTGCAGCACATAACCGCCACACTGTAAATATCCTCAGGCTTCTTGTCGATTTTCTTGGCGAAGAAAGACTTAATAAGAGCCCCCGCCATCGCCATCGGCGACTTGCATGTCGAAACATTCGGGATAAGGTCCGGGTAAAACTGCTCAAGACACTTCATCCACGCACTCGAACACGATGTTATCATCGGAAGCTTGCCCTTGTTCTGAAGCCTCTCGAGAAACTCGCTGCCCTCTTCCATAATCGTCAAATCCGCCGAGAACTGCGTATCGAAAACATAATCGAAACCAAGCTTCCGCAAACACGCAAACAGCTTGCCCTCGAGGTTCTGCCCCGGCTCGAGGTTGAACGCCTCACCGATTGCCGCCCGAACGGACGGGGCAACCTGAGCTACCTTGACCTTGCTCTTGTCGTTTAACTTCTGGAAAACTTCCTGAGTATAATTCTTCTCAACGAACGAAGCAGTCGGACATACGTTAATGCACTGCCCGCACGTCGTGCAAACGCTCTCGGAAAACGGCATATTGTACGCCGGCATAACAACCGTCTGGAAACCGCGATGAGCCTGGCCAAGCGCCGTAACCTTCTGTATCTCGCTGCACATCCTCACGCACCTGCCGCACAAAATGCACTTGTCAGGGTTGCGGATAACAGAAGGCGAAGAAAGATCCTCGTCGTAATGCTTCCGCTCGCCCTCGAAGTGACGCTTTCTTATCCCCATCGCGTAAGCAAGTCTCTGCAGTTCACAGTTACCGTCCCTCTCGCACGTATGACAGTCCTCGGGGTGATTGTCAAGCAAAAGCTCGACAATATCGCGCCTGGCCTGCCTTACCTCGTAACTGTTCGTATGTATCTTCATGCCCTCGCTGATTGGGAAAGCACACGAAGCCACAAAGTTCTTCATGCCCTCGACTTCAACGATACAAACCCTGCACGCACCCTCTATCGAAAGCTTCGGGTGATAGCAAAGCCTCGGGATATGAAACCCAAGCTTATCCGCAGCCTGCATTATCGTCTGGCCCTCCTGGGCCTTGTACTCTTTGTCGTTTATAAATATGGATATTTCGTTAGACATTAGTTACCCTCACGATTTAGTAATTGCGTCAAACTTACATGTATTGTAGCACATTCCGCATTTTATACATTTTTCCTGGTCGATAACGTGTAGTTTCTTCGGGCTGCCCTCGATCGCGTCAACCGGGCAAACCCTCTTGCACGCACCGCAACCGACACATTTTTCCGTTATCATATAAACCAGAAGCGCCGTGCATACTCCCGCCCGGCACTTATGTTCGTGGATATGCTCCTCGTACTCTTCCCGGAAGTTCTTTATCGTGCTCAAAACCGGGTTCGGAGCCGACTGACCAAGTCCGCAAAGCGAAGACTTCTTGATCATATTCCCCAGTCTTTCGAGCTTCTCGATATCGTCATCACGGCCCTTGCCCTCGCTTATCCGAATAAGCGTCTCGAGCATCCTCTTTGTCCCCTCACGGCAAGGCGTGCACTTACCGCACGACTCGTTCTGAGTAAACTCAAGGAAGAACTTCGCGATATCGACCATGCACGCGTTCTCGTCGATAACGATCATACCCCCTGAGCCCATGATGGAACCCGCTTTAGCGAGCGACTCGTAATCAATGGAAGTATCAAGGTACTCTTCCGGCAGGCATCCGCCCGAAGGACCGCCCGTCTGCACGGCCTTGAACTTAGCGCCCTCAGGTATCCCCCCGCCGATGTCGTAAATTATCTCACGAAGCGTCGTACCCATAGGAACCTCGATAAGCCCCGTATTGACCACGCTGCCTGCAAGAGCGAAAACCTTCGTGCCCTTGCTGTTCTCTGTTCCCACCGAGCTGAACCAGTCAGGCCCGTCAAGAATAATAACCGGAACATTCGCCCAGGTCTCAACGTTATTTATAAGCGTAGGCTTCGAGAACAAACCCTTAACCGACGGATAAGGCGGCCTCGGCCGAGGCATACCCCTCGAGCCCTCGATTGAGTGAATAAGCGCCGTCTCCTCGCCGCATACAAAAGCCCCTGCACCGAGTCTAATCTCGATATCGAAGCTAAAGTCCGTCCCAAGTATGTTCTCGCCGAGGAACCCTTGTTCCCTCGCGTCATTTATCGCCTTCTCGATCCTGCGGATAGCAAGCGGGTATTCCGCGCGGATATAAACAATACCGTGACAAGCGCCTATCGCGTAACCGCCGATTATCATGCCCTCTACAACTGTATGCGGGTCACCCTCGATCGCGCTTCTGTCCATAAACGCACCCGGGTCGCCCTCGTCGGCGTTGCATATAACATACTTCTCCGGGTCCTTCTGCGCAGCCGTAAAACCCCACTTAAGACCAGACGGGAAACCACCGCCGCCCCTGCCGCGAAGACCCGACTTCTTGACCGCCTGAACTACGTCATCCGGGGTCATCGCTGTCAGAACTTTCGCAAGAGCCTCATAACCGCGAAGAGAAAGATAATCGTCAATGCTCTCCGGGTCGATAATACCGCAGTTACGAAGAGTTATCCGCATCTGCTTGCCGAAAAAGTTGCTGTCCCCGAACACCCTGAAAAACCTGTTATAAAGGTGGTCTTCTTTAATGATCAGCCTTGAAACAGGGTTATCCTTAACCAAGTGCTCATTGACTATCTCATCGATATCCGCAAGCTGCACACTGCCGTAAATCGTGTACCCGGGATTGACCACCATCACCGGCCCCTTGTCGCACATGCCCAGACAGCCCGAAAGGTTCAGCCTCACCGAGTCTGAAATATTCTTCTCCGCGACAAGCTCCATCAGCCTGTTCCTCAGTTCGACGGACCCCTTCTGGATACACGAAGTACCGTCACACATTGTTATTGTATATTCTTTTGCCAACGCTGACTCCCTTTCTATATTACCCATTCTTTAATCACTTCACCGTTTTTCAGGTGCCGCTCGATAATCTCCTGGGCTCTTTCCGGCGTCACCATACCGTAGCGAACCGGGTTCTTGCCCATTTCAATAACCTCGACCGTCGGCTCCAGGTTGCACCTGCCCGCACAGCCCTTCTGGCTCAGGTAGATGTCAGTCAAGCCGTTAGATATCGCCTCTTTAAACACTTCCATAACTTCTTTTGAACCCGCTGCGATCTCGCAAGTCGCCATTCCGACATAAACACGCTTAGACGCCAGGTATCCCTTGCCGATTACCCTGCTGACCGCTTCGGCCCTTTTCTTTTTAATAGTTTCCAATGGAGTGGGCACTTTATATTCCCCTTTCTAATTGAAAAATAAAAGAGTTTCCGTTTTCCTGAGGCTGGACCCAGATTCGTCCGCCATGACTTTCAATAATATTCTTCGTTATATACAAACCAAGACCGTTACCCTTGACTTTCTTCGTGCCGGGATTGTCCAGCCTTGAAAATTTACGAAACAGCTTGCCGACCTGTTCGTCGCTTAAAGGAGTTCCGTCGTTATATACCTCAAAACGAACATTGCCGTTCTCCGCCGCTGAACTTAGCACAACACGCCCGCCCTTGTTGCCGTATTTAATCGCGTTGCTGACAAGGTTATTCGACACAACCTGCAGCAGGTCACGGTCGGCCTTAATCTCAATTTCAGGGTCAACGTTATTCTCGATCTGGATGTCCTTATTGGCCGCAACCGCAGACAAAGACTCTATAGACGCATCGAAAACCGCCTTTCTCACGTTGCACATCGACTTGTTCACCGGCAGCTCACCACGTTCGATCCTGCCGAGGTTAAGAAACTTTTTAACAGTCGCGGCAAGGTAATCAAGATTCCGCGCAACAGAGTCGATCGCCTTCCGCTGCTTGAAGTTCACCATACCCAGGAATCCGTCACGAACAGCATAGGTGTTCATTATCGCCGAACCCAGTATCCCGTTAAGCTCGTGCGCCACAAAGCTGATAAGATCGATATAGCTCTTGTTCGATGCCGCAAGATTCTCGTTGGCAACCTTCAGGCTCTGCTCCCGCTTCTCAAGTTCCTCGGCCATCTCGTTAAAAGCTGACGCGAGATTATTAAGCTCCGCAACGCTCATATTAGTCGGCACCTTGTACTCGAACTCACCCGTGGATATCTTCCGCGTCGCGTCAACCATCGAAACCAAAGGCCTTGTGATAACCGCCGCAAGAATAAGCGAAAGAAACGCACCGATCAATGCCGCCGCCAGAACTATCGCGATAAACATGAATATAATATTCCTCGAAAGGTCCGTAAGAGGCTTTTCAAGCACACCTACGTAAAGTATCCCTATAACATCACCGTTGATGTTGCGTATAGGCTCATAAGCCGTCTTGTACCAGTCAGTTACCACAAATGCCCTGTCGTGCCATATCTTGCCCTGCTCTACCACCTTCTCGTAAACCTGGCTTGACACGCGCGTACCCACCGCCCGCTTGCCGTCTTTGTTCAAAACGTTTGTCGATACTCGCACATCATCCTGGAATATCGTAACCGTCCCTACCGGCTTAGAGTCGTAAAGCTCCCTGCCGTAAACAAGTGTACGGATCCGGTCAACAAGCGAGTAGTCCTTGTTAATGACCTTCCCGCCGTAAACCACCTTTTCAACCCTCCCGTCACTGCCCATAACAGGAAACGCGAATTCCTTGCTCATAACCGAATCAAGCGACTCCCTTTCGGTCGGCCTGGCCATCGGGGTGAACCTGATCTCCATGCTCGCCCGTTTCATGGCCTCAGGTGCGAGTTCCCTCAAAACACTGTTGGCGATGATCCGCGTCGCACCAGCAGGCTGGGCCGTCTCGAAAACCTTCTTAACTATATCGCTTTCAACCCCTGCAATTTCCATCCTGTTCACGACCCGGGCATAATCAAGCATGGTAGTCTGCTCGACCGCGTCGCTGCCCTGCCTGTAAAGAAGTCGCAGCTTCTCGCCTATACTGTCTATCTCGGACTTATATACCGACCGTGCAACCTTCAGATCGTTATCCACACGCTCCTGCGCCCTGTCGATTATGTCCTTTTTAATCACGTAAAAGCCCAGCAGCCCAATCGAAAACGAAAGGACAAATATCACAAGGAAAAATGAAACAAGTATCTTGGTTTTCAGTGACTTTGTTATCATTTGGTATCCTGTGCCTTGTCGGCGGCCTTTACAAAATAGATCATATTCTCGAGCTCGGCCTCGAGATTAATATTATTAATTACAACGTTATCGACTTTTCTAAGCCTGATAGGGGCGAAATTAAGCACGCCCCGGATACCCGCGCCAACAAGTATCTCAAGCACCTGCTGGGCAGCGTAATCCGGAACCGAAATTATCGCCATCTCAATATCATTCTCGCTTACATATTCACTGAGCTTATCAAGACCGAAAACAGGCACTTCACCTGTTTCATCGAACTTCTCAGGGTCAATATCAAAACCTGCCGATATCCTGATCCCAGTCTTCTCGAAACCCTGATATGTAAGTAAAGCCTTGCCTATATTACCAACACCCACAATTATAAAATTCTGCTCTTCGTCCTTGCCCAGCACCTTGTTAAGCTGTTTTATCAGCTCCTCAATCTGGTATCCGCCCCTTCGGTTGCCGGTGATCCCGAATATCGAAAAATCCTTTCGCACCTGGGAAGCCGTTACACCCGCCGCGTCGGCAAGATTGTCCGAAAAGACCCTCACAAAATTCAGAGCCTTAAGCCGAATTGCCGCGTTTTTATACCTTGAAAGACGAGTTATACAGCCCCTGTTAGCTACCATTCAAAACTCCATAAACCAATTATTTTGCATAAAATTGTGATAATCAGCAATGCGACAGTTAATATAACTGTCTTTCACAATAAAGTCAACTACTTATTGTGAATTTTATCACTTTTATTTGAGTTTTGTTCACTTTTTTTCCAGTGAATAAATAAAAACCCCCATTTCGATCAAAACCCCATATATATCAATATCGGCAATTATCCCCAGTAATTTACCTTCGATATTTATCCCCAAGTGATAAAAACAGCAATAACCGCCCGCAAACGGAGCAAAGCGACATAAAACCGCTGAATACTACAGCCCATCTGCAATTTATCCCGAAGGGATAAAACAGAAATAACCGCGGGTAAAGGGAGCAAAGCGACCGAAACCCGCGGAAAATGAAAGCCCCCCCGACCCCAAAGGGGTCGAATAGCCAAAAAACACAAACCCAGCCCACAAGCAGCCAAAAATTCTTTTCCAATTATATATTCTGTGAAATATTTCACCTGAACAGTCCTATAATAATGTCTTCGAACCCCGCTTAAACCCCTGAATGAGAAAATTCGCTGAATATTTCATACATATCTTCAAAAAAGACTATTTTACCTAAATTAACATTGACAATCTTTCCTAAATTGTATATATTAAAAATATTTATAGCAGGAATTTTTCCTCCATAACCACGGGGCAGGGCAGCCCATTTCTTAAAATCAGTCTGAACTTTCGAAAAAGTTCTTTAACAGTAAACGTTTTGTATTTTGAAAGGAGAGAGAAGAATGAAAAGATTGGTATTGATTTTGGTATGCGCAATTGTGGCATCTTCTGCCAGCGCATTGTACATCGATGATTTCTCAGCTTCGTCGATCGACCGTATCTACGGAACCACAGCGGCCCCGATAGTTGACGGCCCCCCCCTTGCCGGCGTTCTCGGCTTGTCAAGAACAACAGAGTTTTCCACACCTGCCCAGTTAATTGACCTTGGTGGCGGCAATTTCTATTGTTCTTCAAACGTGGCTTTCTACGCACCTTTCGGAAGCGCAGGCGCTGCAATTAACAACGGCGCAGGCGTATACGGCGCTGCGACTTTCAGCTACGACAACTTCATCGTTGAATTTACCCCCGATGACATTGTCAAAGTCAAGGTCGACCCCGACCACGCCGGCTTCGGCAAGAGCACCATCATCAGGGTAACTATCGGCGACGGCACAAATTCCGCTACGCTCGAAGAGGTCTGGACAACTGCCGATTACATCACCGACTCCTATGAAAAAGTCGGCGACACATGGGTCAAAACATTCAACGCCTACCTCGACCCCGAGTTCTCCGGCGCAGACTTCAAGGCCAAAAACGCAGCACTTGACCTGCTCAACATCAGCGAAATTTCTGTTTACATTGAAACCGACAGTGCCGGCGACTACCTCATCGAAGGCTTCGAGACTACCGCCGAATTCATCGTCCCCGAGCCCGCAACAATAGGCCTGCTCGGAATAGGCGCTCTCAGCCTTCTCAAAAGGCGAAGGGCCTGAGCTAAAAAAGTTTCCATATCCACGCCTCCGGGGCCGATTAGTACCGCAGGCCGTGGATAATAAATTTACCAAAGGGACCCTGAATAAGGGTCCCGTTTTTATGCGCAATAAAACAAAAGACACTTTGAAAATGAAACTTTCCCCTGAAAAACTTGAACAATAAGCCCAAATAAGCGATAATATACTTGACGCTTATGAATAAAATCAAAAACGAACAACTCAGGTCCTTTTTCGCCGAGCTCCGTTTCACACCGAGCAAAGGCAAGCTCAAACAGCTCGAAAACGCCCGCGCTTTCCTCCCTGCCGTAAACCCTTCCCGCCAGTACCCGCTCGATTTCATCTGCTTCAAACTCACAGACTACCGCCCCCGCCAGCCCATGACCGGCGAACCTGTACCCGGCGAACAATTAACCCAAGGGTTGAAACTTTTTATACGCCAACTAAGCAGGCACCTCGCACCGAAGACGGAAAACCAGCCCCACCTTGTATACAGCACCGAACAGCTTGCAAAACGCTTCTCAATTTCCACCAAAACCGTTCAGCGATGGCAAAAAAAAGGCCTGCTCGCCGCATTCTACACCTTCCCCGACGGCTCAAAAAAACTCGGATTTTCCGAACCGGACCTGAACATTTTTATCGATAATAACCCTGACCTCGTAAAAAGAGCATCCGCTTTCACCAAAATAACCGACCGCGAACACGAAAAAATTATCGCCCTCATCCGCGAGCTTTCCGCCCGCTCCTTTTCAAGCAGGGCCGAGCTTATATGCCGCGTCTCCGAAAAAACCGGCAGATCCGTAGAAACTATCCGCCAGATAATTACCGATTTCCAGGACAAAAACCCCAATCAGCCCCTCTTGAAAAATTATACCCCGCCGCTCGCCGCAAAAGAGCGATCCCAAATCTACCGACTCTACTCCCAGGGCTGGAAAATAAAGGACCTCTGCCGGAAATTCAGCAAAAGCAGGTCGACGATATACCGCGTCATTAACCGCCGAAAACTAAAAACACTTACAGAGCAGCGCATAGACTACATAGACAGCCCCGATTTTCTCGACCCCGATGCAGATAATAAAATCCTCCCGACAGGCTGGGAGCAAACCCTCAACAACCTGCAATCCGGCCAAAACCCCGTCCTGAGCAGGGACCGGGAGACAGAGCTCTTCCGCAGGTTCAATTACTTAAAGCACCTCGCCTCACTTACACTCACAAAGGCAAGCAAAGCCAACCCACGCGGCAACACGCTAAAAAGGATACAAAGCTGTCTCGATGCCGCCGAAAAGATCAAGCGAGTCATCATCGAGGCCAACATGGGCCTCGTCGTCAGCATCGCAAGGAAACACGCCGGAACAAAGGACCCGGTAAGCGAGCTTGTCAGCGACGGCAGCGTTACCCTCATAAAAGCAGTCGAAAAATTCGACTACACCCGAGGCTACCGATTCAGCACATACGCAAGCTGGGCAATCGCAAAAGAATTCGCACGCAGCATCCCCGCAAGGTCCGCCCGCCGCTCACCAGCCGCCATGAACATCGACGACCTGCAAAAGGACCTCCGCCTGCCCTTCATACCCGACGTCGAGGCAATCGAACAGGCACACCACAACCTCGAAGCCATAATCGACAACAACCTCAACGAGCGGGAAAGATACATAATACGCAGCCATTTTGGCCTCGAAAAAACCGGCCCGCGAAAAATCAAAAAATCACTCGCCCAGATCGGCGACCATCTCGGACTCAGCAAGGAACGCGTCCGCCAGGTAGAACTCGAAGCCATACAGAAACTCCGCCACTCAATGAGCCCCGAAGAATTCGACCTGCTCACGGGCTAACCTCCCTCCCCCCTGCTCAAAATCCTCATCTGCTGTACTTGGTGGTTATATCGTTAACCAGCCCCCTCGAACTCTGGCTGTATTGCACAACCGCACTCTCCCGGCTGTAGCTGTGAAACTCACAAACCGGGCTATGGGCTCCGCCTCCCCGCCTCTCAAAACAGCCGATATATACGCTAAACACCAAAACCATCGCTGTAACGGCAAAAAGTATCACAAAATCAGCTTTCATGGCCTTATCTCCTTAATAATAGTACATATATATACAATACATATATAACCAACAAAGTCAAGGCTTTTCCCAATTTTTTCTCACTTTTCTTAAAATACCGACAAAAGAGTAAAAACCTTACCTGTCAAGCCCTTGCCAAAGCCTTCTATCACCTATAACCTATCACCTATAACCTATCACCTATAACCTATAACCTATCACCTATAACCTATTCCCTATAACCTACAACCTCAATTGTTGTAAAAACACCGCCCACGTCTCCCAACCCCGAACAATTTTTTCAACGCAAAAACTTCCCTCAATCTCATTCTATTTGACACCAAAGCCAAACTTCATTAGAATAATAACAGCTTGTGAAAGGTTGTCACTCTTTTGGCAAACATTTACCCGGGAGACTGAAATGATTAATTGGATTGATAACAGAAAATTAAGTGTTTTTTCAGCAGCATTATTTTTATTCACTTCGTTCGGCATTGCAGAAACAGTCTTACAAAATACTTATAACCGGGAAAGTAAAAACAGGGCCGGTATTAAAAAGTCTGACCTCATGATAAGGATACTTAATAACTCATCGGGGAAAACTGCAAAAGAAAAGGCCTGGAAGCACTGGCGGGCGAGCCGTTTGGAATGGACCTATGCTAATGATCCTGCATTTCTGAAACTGGTCCACGACAGTGGGGGCACTTATGCCGGGGCTATGGCATCGGGGACAAATAATCCGAATTACGCCCTGGTCGCTTTTGACGGGCAGAAGGTTTCTGCGCACAACCGTTACAGGGGATGTATGAACAACCCGGGGTTTACTTTCGAACAATATTCTACTGCTGTAAATTGGGCCAACCTTGGAACGGACAGTATCCAACATGATGAAGCTTTAACAAATTTCACTTCTTTTCATTACGGCTGGGCAACATGCTTTTGCGAATTCTGTATGAAAGATTTTGCTAAATACTGCCAAGGCAGGGAAATAAGCTGTCCTCCCGGTGTAAAAACGTGGGAGGGTTTTGATTATGGGCAGTTCTTGAGGGAGTCACAGGGCATTGAATCTAACTCCGAATATGAGCGTAAACGTAAATCGCTGCCGTTGTCACGCGAATTCGAGTGGTTTCAGGCCTCTGTCGGACGAGAGTATAAAAACGGTTTACTGGATCTATGGAAAGCGAAAACCGGGGAAAGGCTGATTCTTTCCATGAACATGGTTCCTGAGATGGCAGGAACATTCGGTTTTTCGAGGTGTCCTATTCTTGACTATATTGATTATATCATCGGAGAATATTACGTCGACAAAAAGACCGCCGAGCAGTGGGTGCATTGCTGCAGATTTGCGGATGCGATGAATCTTGAGTTTATCGCTTCTATTAAAAAGGTGGCGAAGACACCAACTGTAGATGAAACACGCCAGGCAATAGCCCTTTCCTATGCGTTGGGCCACCATGTTCTGCTGCCGTGGGATATATATATTCATGACGCTCCCCGCTGGTATGGAGATATCAAAGATTATGAAGATATTGTCTCTTTTATCGATGATAATCCTGATCTCTTCGATGGTTACAAATCATATTTTGATATCAAAATATTGGTGCCTTTTGAAAAGGAAGAGTACGAACCAGGACTTGTTGCCCTTGCCGGTCAACTGCAGGATTATGGCGTCCTGTTTTCGTATTCGCTATGCGGTTCTGATAGAAATGGATTCGTAGATATTCCAATAAACCCTGAAGACTTTGACCGAAATGTTCCTGTTTGGCACGCCGGTAATGTTGAGGATTTTGAAAAAACTGACTGGACACTTTTCAAAAAACTGGCAGAGCACGGTGAAATTGATTACAAGGGACAGATACTGCCAAAGCTTTTCGCAAATAAGCAAAAGGTAAAAACGCAGGTCCAGGCCATGCATGATAAAAACCTTAATGAGCCTGAACAGCAGTCATCTTCTGATGAGTCGGTAAAGGAAGCCATGCTGGAAAAGTCAGCCCGGATGGCTGCCGAACTTATGATAAACTCAGGATTGAAACCTGCTTATCGAGTTTTCAGCAAGGAAGAAATTTTGGTTTTGCCCAGAGTAAAAGAAGATGGTGACAGGCCGGTTGTCTTTCACATTGTCTGCACGTCGGATCAGTACCGGGACGAAACTGTTATTTGGCTGGATAAGAAATTCTTCACCAAGTCGAACGAATTGACGGCACAACTGCATCAGCCGGGCAGCAAAGCTGTATCGTTAAAACCTGCTGTCGATAAAGATGGTTTATTGTTGAAAATCCCTAACCTGAAGAAGTGGGCAATCCTTACTTTTGATAAACACAAAAATTAATCGCAAAGTTGGAAGTGTTGGTAAAAATACTTTTTTCATTTAACCCACACAGGTAAAAACATTTCGTGCTCTATTGCCTAATCCCTGATTCCTGTGTTCTGTGTTCTGTTTCCTGATTCCTATAACCTATCCCCTATAACCTATAACCTAATTCCTGATTCCTATCCCCTGCCCGTCTTCACTCTGCTGTATTATTGTACCCGAGCCTGTCGGCCCCGAGCTGGCCGCATGCGGCATTTATCTCCACGCCGCGCTTATACCGTATCGCCGTCTCCAAACCCTCTCCAGCAAGCACATCGCGAAACGCCCTGATAGTCGCCGCCGGGCTCGGCTTGAACTTACATCCGTCGAACGCGTTGAACTCAATAAGATTTATGTTGCACTTGAGACCTTTAACAAGCCTCGCCAACTCCCATCCCTGCCGCGGCGAATCATTAACCCCCGCCAGCATGCAGTACTCGATCGTCACCCGCCTGCCCGTTTGACCCTGGTAACTCCTCATCGCCGCCATAATATCGCGCACACTGAAAGTTTTCGCCGACGGCATTATCTTCTCGCGGACCTCATCGCTCGCACCGTGCAGCGAAAGCGCAAGCCTTACCTGCCCGCCGACCTGTCCGAACCTTTCGATCGTCTCCGGGATTCCGCACGTCGATACGGTAATATGCCTCTGTCCGAGCCCTGCGCCTTTCGGGTCGCGAATAATCTCTATCGACTTGATAACGTTTTCAAAGTTGTCAAAAGGCTCGCCCATACCCATGTAAACAACATTGCTTATCTTGCCGAAACGTTGACTCGCCGCGCTAAGCTGACCGGCGATCTCACCTGCCGTCAGGTCCCGCCTGAAACCCAGCCCCGCGGTCGCGCAAAACCTGCACCCCATCCTGCACCCCGCCTGGCAAGAAAGGCAAAGCGTCTTCCTGCCCTCGTCGTCCATAACTACCGCCTCGAACCGCACACCCTCGCCGGCCTCAAGAAGCAGCTTCGCAGTTCCCTTGCCGTCGTCAAAAACATCGACAACCTCCGGCACACCGATATAATAACCCTTTGCTGCAAGCTCCGCGCGAAAATCCCTACCCAGCGTCGTTATATCGTTTATATCCCGCACGCCTTTTTTATGAATAAAAGTAAAAATATACTCTCCCCAGAACCCTTTGCCGCCCAGCTCAGCGACAAGGGCCTTCAGCTCATCATTCAAATAGTTTGCAAGGTTATGATCCATAATGTCATTATAATCCAGTGCCATCGAATGTCATAACAGAATATACTCTTCCCAAACCAACCGCCTCGCCAGTACAGGAGCTTTTTGAATTAATAAACCAGCTATTTTACATTTTGTTAATTGATAAACAAATTGCATTATCAAACTCTCGGACCAGAACCTGTTAAATCTTATGCGCAAATTGGGAACACCGCCCCCCTCTAAAGTGCCAATAAAATGTGTTTTTGCCGGAAAAGAAGAATTTTTTCTATTTTTCAATAATTTTAGCCTTTTAGTCTAAACCTTGAACGTCCGTTTTTTGTATAATCATTATAAAGAAAAAGACTCATCAGGGGTAGTATTGAGGGCAGCAGAAAAAAAGAAAATCTCACTGCCTGAGTATAAAAAGTTAATTACCATGTTTTTTTGATGTGTGCATTGAGGATTATTCAGTTTTATGAATAGCTCCGGATGCCGAACCCTTATCGCTCTTTAAGACAGGGAACGCAAAATGGGAAAAACTTATAAAGACCAAAACGCTGAAAATCTGGCAAAATTATTAAAAAGGATAAACCAGGGAGCAAACCCGCGAATCATTCGCAGGGAAGCAAACCAGATAATGGCCACAATTACTCCCGAAGATATCGCAGCAGCTGAAAACTCGCTTGTAAAAACCGGCTATTCTGCACAGCTCGCAGAGCACCTTGCAACAGCTTTTATGCTGATGGGCGCAAAAGAAGATAAAAACCAGCGGTATATCCTGCGCCAGTCTTTGAAACCGAACCATGTTCTTCGCAAAGTTATGGCCGAGCACGAGCTTCTCGAATGTTTTGTCGCCGATCTCGTGGAGACAAATGAGAAAATCCAGAAGATGAAAACCCTCAAGGACACCAGCGCCGAGTTCATGAAACTGTGCCACATAATCGAGCATCTCGACGCTATGGAAGAGCACGCAGAACGCGAAGAGGACCTGATCTTCCCTTACCTTAAAAAGTACGGCTGGACCAGCCTCACCAGAACCGCACGCAGCGACCACGTTTACCTGAAGATCGCTATTAACGACCTTATCCGCCTGCTCGGTTCGTACAGAACGGAAAACCTGGACGATTTCAAAACAAAACTTAATTCGATAACAAAATACGTCGCAGAGACAATGAACGAGCACATTCTACAGGAAGAGAACATCCTCTTCCCGATAGCGCTTGAGCTTATCAAGGACCCGAAAGTATGGGACAACCTTAAGGAATTATGCGACCTGATAGGCTATTGCGGTAGTCATTGTTAAGCGGGGGTATAATTAAAAGAAACTATTCCTATTTGGACCTTTTGCCAGGTCGGACCGGCCGGTAAGGAATTGTCATATACATCAGGACTAATCCGGGCACGGACGTACTGATATAAGTTTGGCTTTTCCCCGGCCGGTTTCGTTTGTGCCCTGGACCAGCCCAGCCCTGTGGTTGAATACGGAAAAAATTGCGCCCCGAAAAATTTGCGCACAAACCCCCTCGCCCGTCATTCGGGCCGATCAGGTGGAAATAATAACAGCCGGCAACTTGCGCTGTTAAGCAGATTCCTTTTGGGTCTTTTTAAGCTCTACAGAATCGAAAAGATCCAGCTTCCCCTCAACGACTTCCCGGTTGATAATATACTTTCGGCCCTTTTCCTGGTCCGGAAGCAGGTACATGAAATCGATCATAAGCTCTTCCATTATCCCCCGAAGGGCTCTTGCGCCGGTGTCACGTTTAAGGGCCTTTTCGGAAATCAAATCCAGGGCGCCTTCGGTGAACTCCAGCTCAGTGTCTTCCATCTCGAAGAATTTCAGGTACTGTTTGACCAGTGCGTTTTTGGGCTTTTGGAGTATATCCTTCAGGGCCTCGATATTGAGAGCCTCAAGCGTCGTAATAACCGGCAGCCTGCCCACGATCTCCGGGATCATCCCGTATTCAATCACGTCTTCCGGAATCACCTGGCTGATAACATCGCTGTAATCCTGCTTGTCGTCGCCCGAGGCTTGACTTTCCTCGCTGCCGAAACCGATCATCTTCCTGCCAAGGCGTTTCTTAATAATATTTTCGACACCAACAAACGTCCCACCGCAAATAAACAGTATCTGCGAAGTGTCTATCTGAATGTAAGACTGCTCCGGGTGCTTCCGCCCGCCCTGAGGCGGTATATTGGCGACCGTCCCTTCAAGCATCTTCAAAAGAGCCTGCTGAACGCCCTCACCTGACACATCCCGTGTAATCGAAACGTTCTGGTTCGTCTTGCCTATCTTGTCGATTTCGTCGACATAGACAATGCCCCGCTGGGCGGCCTCGATATCGTAATCCGCCGCCTGCAAAAGACGCAGCAGGAAGTTTTCCACGTCCTCGCCTACATAACCGGCCTCGGTTACCGTAGTTGCGTCGCAAATCGCGAAAGGCACATTAAGAACTTTCGCAAGTGTCCGTGCCAGCAGCGTCTTTCCGCAGCCGGTAGGACCTAACAAAAGAATGTTAGACTTGTCCAGCTCAACTTCCTTATCATCGCTCTCGGCGTGCGTCAGCCTCTTGTAATGGTTGTAAACCGCCACGGAAAGCACCTTCTTGGCCTGGTCCTGGCCGATCACATACTCGTCAAGAAAACCCTTTATCTCGCGCGGCTTTGGAGTGTCAGCAGCCAGAACACCGCCGGTCTTCATCCTTCTTCTTTCCTGGCGGACTATATTATAGCACAGATCAATACATTCCGGGCAGATATACACCTCGCCCGGACCTTCCACAAATGCGTCCGACGATTTCCTTGTCCTGCCGCAAAAGCTGCAAATCTCTCTTTTTTTATTACCTGAGGTTTTGGTCATTAATAGCTCCAAATTCTAACTAAATCGTCCGGTAAATGCACATCTATCTTATCAAAACCCGCATCGGGCTTCAAGGACTTAATTTAGTTTGTCGTTTTTGGCCCCTTTTAAAGAAAGGATTTTCGATTTCCAAGTCCCCGAATAATCGCCCATCTCGGCAATAAGAATATTCAGGGCCCTGTTGAAGTGTTCCTCAGAAAAGTTGTTGGTCCTCGAATAGCAGAAAAACTGGCGGTACTTTGCCCGATACCATTTGTCGCCTTTTTGCCCTTCATTCTGTCCAAGCCCACCTGCGACTTTGCCCCACTCAACAGCCGCTTTGTCGAAAGTCCCCTTATTTTCATACAAAAGTGCCCTGCAAATCAAAAAATCCAGGGTCTCCGACGCCTGCGTACCCATAAGCTGTTCGATAAATCCCCCAGCCCTTGCGACCTGCTCATCACCGGGACTCGGCAGTTCAAGGACACTTCTTATCCACAAAACCTTTGCAAGATTAATCGCCCTTTGGTCTTCGAGCCCCGCCGAGAGTACAAAGTCACTGATAATTCGGCAATCGGCAAAGAAGTTTTCAGCGTTTTCACTATCAGCTTTTCCGGAGTTTACTGCATCTTCAAGGGCTTCCATGAGCTCCGCCAGTGCCCCTGCGCATCCGCTGACCAGCCGGGCCCTGTCTGCCTCGCTCATCTGGCCTGCTCTGCCAACCGCGTCTGCGAAATGAGTTGCGGCCTTTTCAATACTTCCCAGTTTTAAATAGGCCCTTGCCCGGCAAAGCGTGAAAACACCCCCTTTTTCGCCAGCCAGTTCGAGAACCTTTTTCGCCCCGGCGTCGCTTTGCGATTCAAGCATCAGGTTGCAAAACATTTGCGTAACAATTTCCACCACACCTTCGGCGTCCTGACCCTCTTCAGAGCCGCTGTTGTTCGAAAGCCTCTCGTATATGCTCTGAACCTTTTCCAGTGCCTCGTCTCTGTCTGCTTTCGGATCGCTTAACTTTTTAATGATAAGTTTCAGCTCCGACCGCGTGCGGAATGGGTTTTCATAACCAGCGGTCTTTTCAAAAAGTTTCTCGGCGGTCTCTTGCGAACCGCAATGTTCAAGCACCGATGCCAGCCGGTAATCCCTTTCCGCCGACCCTTCCTTTACATGCTTGACATAATTTTCATGAACCCTTCCTGCCTGGCCGCAGTCAACCTTCTCCCGGGGCATCTGAACAAGCAGGTCAACGCAATGCCCGGAAAGTGAAACGGGGTTTTCCATTATTCCAAAAACCGGGTCATTGACCCATTCCTCTATCGCATCGAGATACAGCGAAAGCGCCTTTTCAGGTCTGACCGGCTCATAAGCGAAACCCGCCGCCACGTAAACAACCCAGTCCGGCTCCTTCAGGCGTTTTAATATTGTCTCTACAGCGGGTATATAGCTTGCCTGCCCGGCGTTGAACGTCATTCCAACACAGCCCAGGCGGATTTCGATTTGTTCCCTCTCGCCGAGGTATCCTGAGTCGAAATTGTTATTTTGGAATTTACAGGTAAAATCTTTAGCCGCTATCCGGGCGGCATAGCCTGTAAAATCCGAAAATTTTCCTGCAAGTATCTCCTTAAGCACACCCCCTCCGTCACCAGTCCGGCACCCTGCGAAACCCGCCATCAGGTGAAGCTCAAGGTCTTGCGAAAACTCGCTTTCTTTCAGCAGTTCGTAAACCTCCTGCACATCTTCTGCCGTGCCGCCCGCGACAAACCGCAGCCTCAAAAGCCTGCCCTCGAAATAGGCCCTGTCCTTAACCCCCTCAAGCTGGGCGTTTGCCTGCATCCACCTGAAAACCCGCTGCCTGTCCTCTTTCGAAGAATCCTCACCTGCAAGCAGTATCGCCTTAATCAGCAAAAGCTGCCTGTCCCTGCTCTCGTGGTCGCTTTTCAACAGTTCGATAAGACTGCCAAGAAGTTCATCCTTCCTCCGCTGATCGAAAAGCGCACTGACATAACCGCAGTACAGCCGAGAGAAAATGATCCGCTCACGCAGAACCACCGCCTTTCGCCACAGCCCGCTTTGACCGTAAAGCGAATCCCAGTCCGCCCCCTCGTAAGTCTCAATATCTCGCAATATCCCCTCTATCTCCGCAAAAAGCACAGCCGTCGCCTTTTGCGCCTGCTCCAGCGCCCGCCGCGCCTTTGGCGAAACCTCGCATACCCTGCCCGAATAAAAATATACCATCCTTTCGTCGACGGTATTTTTTATGAGATCCATATAAGTTTCGCCGACCTTGCCGTCGACAGCCGATATGTCCCGTGCATCGGGCAGTTTATCGCCGAAACAAAAACCGCTTGCGACCAGGAAAAACAACACGTACAAAAAATGTCTATCCAAACCTCTGAATCCTCAATTACATGTCAACAGTTATATCTTCGATTCCCATTGAGTACAAAACGTTATACACCTTAACAAATATATCCCAGCTTACTTCCTGCGAGCATATAAGCCTCACCGGGTCGTCCACCGTCCTGCTGCCGGTCTCGAGTTCGGCGAAAACTCCGTTGGCAAACTCGGCCAGACCCCGTTCGATATCGCTTTGGGAAAGACTCACTTCCCGCCCCCCGCCAATGCTTATAATCGCTGCAAAAGCCCCTGGCTGAGAGGTGCTTATCTTAATTTCCATAGGCTCGATAAGAACAGGCCCGCTCGTCTTGGCAGCCGCGGTCGGCACCTTCATGCTCAAAAACTGCTCCGGGCGGTTAAACCTCGCAGTAAGAACAAAAAACGTCAGCAGCAGAAATATCACATCGATCATCGCCGTCGCCTGCAGCCGAAGCGCACTTTTACGACGAAACTTCTGCTTGCCGAGTATCCTCCTTAAAACTGAGTTTCCCTGCTGGGCGGGCATAGGCCTTTAGCTCCCCGCTATCTTCCAGCCGCTGCACGGGCAGATTCAACGGCGACAACCTTCTCCATGCCCGTCCTGAACGCTGTAATGTTTATCTCTGAAAGCTTCGGTTTCTTGATCGAGAAAAGAGCCTTTATCGCCTCTTCGACGCTTTGGCCCTTCAGTATCCCGCTTGCCTTGACAAATGCCCCCAGCGCGATAATATTCGCCACCCGCACATCACCCAGCCCCTGCGCCAGTTTGCTTGCGTCTATTTCGTAAACACGCAGATCACTGCGTTCGGGCTGCCTCGTAACAAGCGAACTGTTGAGCACAACAAGACCATCTGGAAGTATCGCATCCTCGAACCTGTCCAGCGACTGCTGGTTGAGTATTATCGCCATACCCGGCCTGGTAACTATCGGGCTTGCGATTGGCTCGTCCGAAACCACCAGTGTTGCGTTTGCCGTACCCCCGCGCATTTCCACTCCGTAAGAGACCATACCCGTTACATACCTGTCCTCAGCCATGAATCCCCGCGCCGCGATATTACCGGCCAAAACTACTCCCTGTCCGCCAAAGCCTGCTATTCGTATGCTTGTCTCACCTGGAAAATGCAATTTCTTGCTCCTAAAACTAAGGGCTTTACCCCACCTGCCTGTCCCTGAAAACACCAAGCGGGAAAACCTTCGTCATTTCATTGTCCACGTACTCGACAGCCTGCTTTGCAGTCAGCTTCCAGTCGGTCGGGCACATCGAAAGAACCTCAACCAGCGAAAAGCCCCTGCCCTGTAACTGGTTCTCAAATGCCTTGCGAATCGCCCGCTCCGTGTTTTTTACCCCGTCTTTACCGGCAAGTGAAACCCTCTCGAGGTAGTCCGGCCCGTCAAGCGCGCTTAAAAGCTCGCAAACCTTTATAGGCCCCCCCTCACCGTTATTGCCCCTGCCCATCGGGCACGTCGTGGTCCTCTGTCCGGTCATCGTCGTCGGCGCCATCTGCCCGCCAGTCATACCGTAAATTGCGTTGTTCATAAATATCGTCGTTATGTTCTCGCCCCGGTTAGCTGCGTGAATGGTCTCCGCCATCCCGATTGCCGCAAGGTCACCGTCGCCCTGGTAAGTGAACACCACGTTATCGGGTCTGCACCTTTTAACCGCCGTCGCAACCGCCGGGCTCCTGCCGTGGGCGCACTCGATTACGTCAAAGTTAAAATAATCGTAAAGCAGGACCGCGCAGCCCACCGGCGCCGTGCCGATGACCCTCTCGCGAATCCCCAGGTCGTCTATCACCTTGCCGACTATGGAGTGTGCGACATTATGCCCGCACCCTCCGCAGTAGTGCCGCTTGCCCGGCCGGGCCGACTTCGTCGTTTCCTGTTTTTCAGCAAGCATGTCTGCACGCATGATTTAACCGTAACTTTCAGTAAATTCAAAACTTCTGTTATTCTAACCCAAAACCAGCCCCGATTTCCACAATATAATCGGCTCACGGCCGGCAAAATTATTCGTAAACCTCTTCAAGCTTTTCCGCTATATTTTCAGGCGTCGGGTACCATCCGCCCCCGCAGCCGAGAAACTCAACCGGCACATCGCAATCCGTCGCCAGTTTAACGTCTTCTATGAACTGCCCGTTGCTCATCTCCACAACCAGTATCTTGCGAACCTGACCCTTTAGCTCGGCAAATTCTCCAACCGGGAAAGGCCACAGCGTGACCGGCTGAATAAGCCCGACCTTCATCCCCTTTTGCCTCGCCTGCTTGACCGCGCCGCGCGCAATCCTCGCCGTTATCCCGTAAGCGGCAATAATCACCTCGGCATCCTGGCTGTGGTAAGTGTTGCAAAGCTGCAATTCATCGCTGATCCGGTCGTATTTTTCCTGAAGGCGTGTATTGTGCTCCGCAAGAGCCATATCCGAACCAAGCTCAAGCGTCTTGACGACCCTCGGCTCCCTGCCCGCGCAGCCGTCGACTATATAATCCTTCTCCCCCAGCTCGCAAACCGGCTCATATTGCCTTTTTTCAACCGGCTCAGCCATCTGCCCGAGTATCCCGTCACCCAGTATCATAACCGGGTTGCGGTAGTGATCTGCCCAGTCAAACGCCGACATAGTAAGCTCGTAAAGCTCCTCAAGCGTCGAAGGTGCCAACACGATAAGCCTGTAGTCACCGTGCCCGCCGCCTTTAACGGCCTGAAAATAATCGCCCTGTGCTGCCCGGATATTGCCAAGCCCCGGCCCGCCCCGCTGCATATTAGCTATTACGCAAGGAAGCTGGGCAGCGGCGATATAGCTTATACCCTCCTGCTTCAGGCTTATACCCGGCGAGGAAGAACTGGTCATGCACCGCGTACCCGCCGCTGAAGCGCCGAATATCATGTTGATCGCCGCAAGCTCGCTCTCGGCCTGGATAAAAACACCCCCAACCTGGGGCATACGACGCGACATATACTCCGGAACCTCGTTCTGGGGGGTTATCGGGTAACCGGCAAAAAACCGGCAATTGGCCTGGATGGCAGCCTCGGCCATCAACTCATTTCCTTTGAGCAGGATCTTCTCTGCCATTACAACCTCGTTCATTTTCTCATATTCGCGGAATTTAAATTTCATAAAACCCCGCCCTGCCTGAAATCTCATCCATGACAGGCTCATACCCTATCCTAATACAAAACTAACCGCTATACAATAAAAAAAGTGAATTTAACCCAAAATAAAAGATAAATAGTGTCCTGTAATTCGCCAAAGATTTCCAATTTAGTAGTTCCAATAAGACGCTAATTCCGATAATATATACTCTGATGAGGCATAAACGCGTATTACAGCACTACAGTTAAGTTGCATGCGGGTTTTTGTCGACTACCTTGATAGTAACTGTATATGAAAACACAAAAAAGGAGGCGGTAAGATGAGGTTTAGTGCGAGCCGAAACCCCAAAATAACATTGTTAGTTATCATTTCCCTGTTAATTCTCGCGTCAAACGCCCCAGCGGTAATAACCCACCCCGCAAATGGCGCCCTCAGCATCGGACTTGACAACGTAATGGGCAAATGGGGTTCAAACACCTCCTGCGTCGCTGTCTCGCCCTGCCATGTAATAACAGCAAAGCACTGTGGAACACCCGGCTCGGTAACGGTCGCCGGAAGCACATACAAAATAGAAAGCACCTGGGACCACCCCTCAGCAGACCTCCGAATAGCCAAACTCTCCAACGCGGCCCTGGCAGAATTTGTCGGCATAAACACCCAAAAAGTCATCGGACAAACGGCATTTATAGGCGGCGCCGGCCTCACAACCGGCAAAAAAACAGGTTCCTCCTACCAGTGGGGCCAAAAAGCGGACACCTTCAACTGGTGCACAAACCGCATAGACTCAACCCGCAAAAACTCACTTTGCGGCAGCATGAAATCCGACATACTGCTCGCTGACTTCGACGCCCCAAATGCCCCTGACGCAACCGAACACGAAGGTGCAGTCGCGATGTACGACAGCGGAGGCGGCTGGTTCGTCTATGACGGACGCTGGACACTTGCAGGCATAACCCGTTCGACAAGCACTTACGGCAAGTCTTCATTCGCCGGCGCAAAGACTCAGTTCTCTGCCGTTGATTTATCTGAATACGCCAACTGGGTCGACGCTGTAACCTCCTTCGATGGCCTGACCGTCAAGCAGGTCCCCGAACCTGCATCTGTCATACTGTTGTCACTCGGCGGGCTGATTATCAGGAAAAGGCTTTCCCTCTGAGCAATTTTGTGTAAAATATCGGCATCGGTCAAATTACCTTAAGTTGCTGTTAGAGGGATGAGTACCTATGCCGAAAATAATTTGTATTCTATGCGTATCGGTCTTGCTGATCGCTTGCCTGACCGGCTGCGACAAAAAAATTCAAACACAAAACCAGATGACCCCTCAGCGAAACATTGCATCTGTAAACATCATACCCGCACCGTCGAGCATAACACCCACCCCCGGCGTACTGCCCGTAACCGGCAAAACAAAATTCTACCTCACCGCCGACCCTGCCGACAAACCACTAACCGAATGGATCAAAGCAAGCTGCAAAAACCACCGCCTTTACAAAACAAAAAAACCGTGGGGAAAATCCATCCCCGTAAAACTGCAGCTTGAACATAAAAATGCATCCGCCGAATCCTACACCATCGAGATCAAACCACAAGCTGTCCATGTAAAATCCCCCTCAATGCACGGCATGCAGTACGCCCTTACATCGCTGGCCCAGCTTATCCAAAATGCGAAAAACACCCCCGCCAGCCTCCCTTGCTGCACCATCACCGACAGCCCCCGCTTCGTTTACCGCGGAATGCATCTCGACGTCGCCCGGCACTGCATGCCCGTCGAGTTCATAAAAAAACACATCGACATCCTCGCCGAATACAAGTTCAACACCCTCCACCTGCACCTCACCGAGGACCAGGGCTGGCGCATCGACATTGAAAAATATCCCCGCCTGCGTGAAATCGCCCAGTGGCGCAAAACCATCGGCTTCGAGCACAACCAGAAAATCGGACTTAACACCGACCCCGGCACCCCCTGCGGCGGCATCTACACAAAACACCAGCTCAAACAACTCGTCGCCTACGCAAAGCAGCGTTTTATAAACATAATACCCGAAATCGAAATGCCCGGCCACAGCACCGCCGCCCTTGCCGCATACCCCGACCTCGGCTGCACCCAGGGCCCCTACGAGGTCCTTACCGAAGCCGCCGTCTCCCCCCATATCTACTGCGCAGGCAGGGAACAAACCTTCGAGTTCCTACAAAACGTACTGCTCGAAACAATGGAAATATTCCCCTCGAAATACATCCACATCGGCGGCGACGAGGCCCCAAAGCAGGCATGGAAAAACTGCACCCACTGCCAACGACGCATCAGGGAAAACAACCTGCAAAACGAACAGCAGCTCCAGAGCTGGTTCGTCAAAAGGATCGAAAAATTCCTCAACGCCCACGGCAGAAAGCTCATCGGCTGGGACGAAATACTCCAAGGCGGCCTCTCCCCCGGAGCAACCGTAATGTCATGGCGAGGCTTCGAAGGTGGACTTGAAGCCGCACACCAGGGCCACGACGTAATAATAACCCCCTCGCAGTTCACATACTTCAACTTCCGCCAGGACCAATCCAACATCGGCCCGGGCCATCCCTGGCTTTTGCCGATTGAAAAGGTCTACGCATTCGAGCCAATGCACCCGGACCTCGAAAAAGACAGGCAAAAACACGTCCTCGGCGGACAGGGCTGCCTCTGGACTGAGTACATCCCAAAGCCCGAACACGCCGAGTACCAGCTTTACCCCCGCATCTGCGCACTTGCAGAAGCCCTCTGGACCCAGCCGGAAAAAAAAGACTTCGCCAGATTCTCCAAACGTCTTGAAACCCATTACGCACTCGACCTGCCCTCGAACCTGAACTATTATATCCCGCCCCCAGCCGGTTACCTGCCCCACAATGTCTTCACCGAACCTTTTGACCTTGAAATAAAAAACCCTTCCGGCAAAGGTGTCATACGCTATACAACCAGCCGAAGCGAGCCCACGGCAGCAAGCAAAAAATACGACAGCCCCATACATATAGACAAAGACATAACGATAAAATCCGCCGTCTTCTGGCCCGAAGGCAAAAAAAGCCTCACCAGAACAGGCGCCTTCAAAAAACAACAGCCCGCCGAACCGGCAAAAACAAAAAACCCAACCCCCGGCATCAAGTGTACGATTCTGCCCGGCGATTTCAACTCTGCCGAAAACCTCGACCCATCTCAGGCAGGTCAAACCCTCACCGCAGTTGCAAAATCTTTCGAAAACCCATTTGATAAACCCCTGGACTACTACGGCCTCGTTTACGAAGGCATTATCGAAATACCCAAAACCGCCGTCTACACCTTCTATGTCAAAAGCAGGCACGGCGGTGTCCTGTATATAAATAACAAACTCGTCGTAGACAACGACGGTTTCCACTCCGCATTTGAACACACAGGACAAACCGCACTGCAAAAAGGCCCCCACCCGCTTAAGCTAAAATACTTCAAGACCAACCTGCCCTTCACCCTTGAGGTTTCAATAAGTTCCGACGATATGCCGAAACAAATAATAAAACCCGCAATGCTCTTCCACCAATCAGCCCAATGAAAACCGCGTCCCGACATTCACCCGACATCGAAAAATGGATCAGGCTCATCCGCTGCGAGGGCATGGGCCCGGTCACTTTTTTTCGACTGCTCAAAAAGTTCCGCAGCCTCGACCGCATCCTCACCGCCTCCGTCCACGAACTGTGCAAGGCTAAAAACGTCGGCCCGTCAACTGCCGAAAAAATAATCGCCTCAAAAGACAGCTTCAACGTCGACCGCGAGCTCGAACTCGCCCAAAAGCTCGGAATCTCGATTATCAACATCCTCGACAAACGCTACCCGCCGCCCCTGAAAAAAATCTACGACCCCCCGCCCCTGCTCTACGTAAAAGGCAGCCTCGACCCCGCCGATTCACTCGCCCTCGCGATAGTCGGCTCCCGCCGCTGCACCACCTACGGCAGTGAACAGGCCTCGCGATTCGCGCACATGCTCGCCTCCTCCGGGTTCTGTATCGTAAGCGGAATGGCAAGCGGAATCGACACTGCCGCCCACAGCGGCGCCCTGACAGCAGGCGGCAGAACAATCGCCGTACAGGGCTGCGGACTTGGCAGCATATTCCCGCCGGAAAACACAAAGCTCTTCCACACCATTGCCGAAAACGGGGCCTGCATAAGCGAGCTTCCCATCGGTTTCATACCACAGTCAAAAAATTTCCCCTCCCGCAACCGCATCATATCCGGCCTGTCGATGGCCACACTCGTCGTCGAGGCCTCCAACAGAAGCGGCGCACTTATCACCGCAAAAGCCGCCCTTGACCAGGACCGCCAGGTAATGGCGATACCAAGCCCCATCGACTCACCTGCTGGAATCGGCTCCAACAGACTTATAAAACAGGGCGCCGCCCTCGTAGACAGCGTCGAGGACATAATGGACGCCCTCGGCTACATCGGCCAGGACCTCAAACCCCACGCAACCGTCGAAAGCGCCGCCGCCGGCCGCCGGGCAGAAATGCCCCTCTTCGACACCTCCCAGATAAAGCTGACCGCCGACGAACGTATGCTCTTCGAGGCCCTCGACCACAACGCCCTCCACTGCGACGAGCTTATAGCAAAAACCAACCTTGCCCCGGGAAAAGCGAACTCCGCACTCGTCTCGCTGCAGCTAAAAGCGCTGATAAAACAACTGCCGGGAAACTACTACAAAAAAAGATAAACCAGCCCGACTATGAAAGTCAGGACAATGTCCCCTCTCCCGCCGGTTCATCCTCCGGCCAGTAGTTCTCCTTCGGCAAATGCCGGTACCAGAAAAAGTACATCCCCGTTATGCAAACCGCGCTTATCGCAAGCGTCACCGCAAAAGATTTCCAGGCGTGCATAACCACCTGCATCGCCATCAAAAACATCGTCACCTGCCAGCCGAGCACAAAAGGCACCGCCAGTATGTCGTTCCTGTGCTCCTTGTTCATCCTCCGCAGGGTTTCCGGGTCCAGGCGTTTCTTCAAAGGCCCCCAAAAACCGAAAGGCTTTGTCCTGCGGTAAAACTTTTCAAGCACGTCATCCGGCGCAGGCCGGAAAATATACGAGGCGATTATCGTAACCAGAACCGTACCGCCCAAAAGCGTAACCATGCTCACCCGCTCGTCCATGTCGGGATAAAAATGCCATTGCAGTATCGACAACCCTATCCCGAAACCAGTCCCCACGGCAAAAGCCGCACCGCTGAACCGCCACCAGTAAAGACGCAAAAGTGCCGGAGCAACAAGCCCGGCGTTCAGGCTCATAACCATCCACCCCCATATCTGGTTAACGTTCTTGACAGAGTAGGCCATCGCGAAACCCCCCGCCACAAGCGCGAGGGTGAAAACATAACTTGCCGAAATAAGCTCCTTATTCTTCGCATTCCGCCTCAGGTAAGCCTGGTAAACGTCCTTGACGAAAAACCCCGCCGCTTTGTTTATCGTAATATCTATCGTCGACATCGCCGCCGCGATCAGGCATATCAAAATAATTCCGCTTATCCCCGTCGGTATGCGCGAGCCAAGCACAGTCGACATTATCATCTCCGGGTTAACCGTACCCTCGTAGCTGAGCATCTTGAGCTTTTGCGCCCAGTTATCCTCAAGCAGTCTCTCAAGCCCGGATATAAGCTCCGGCGCATAACTCTGCGGCGCGTTTGCTATACCCGAAAGCACGTTGTTCCACTGGCTCGGTTCAACCTCGGGCATGTGCTGCTTGATAAGCGCAGCCGACTGCGTCAGCACAGACTGGTCGGGGAAAAACTCCTTTATCATAAACACCCCGAACACCGCGAAAGCCATTATAAGTATCCACCTTGCCGTCATCGTAAAAACCCACAAAAACGAAAGCGTCCCGCATTCCCTGTCGTTCCTGGCCCCGAAGTATATCGGCTCTGCGCCGCTTATCCCCATCCCCAAAAGTATGTTCAAAAACAAATACGAAACCGCGAAAGACAGCAAATTGCTGTACTGGTCATAACCAGCCGGCAGGTTCACATCCGTACCCGGCAGAGAAGACGTCCAGTTCAAGTTGCCCGTAACTTCCGCCGCCGCCTCAGCCAGCACGTTTACGTCAGGGTACTTGTTGAAAGCCAGAAATCCGCAGATAAAAGCCCCGGCAAGAACCATCACACCCTGAATTATATCCGTCACGACAACCCCGTAAAAACCCGACATGGTTGTATATACCGCCGCTATCCCCACAAATATCAGCGAGCATAACCACGGGCTCAGCGGTACGAACGTCGCCAGAAATATCCCCAGAGCCTTGACCGTAAGCGCAAGCATCCCCACGCTGAGTGTAACCACCGCGAAAACCTGGAAAAGCCGAGAAAACTGCGCCCCCATCCCCGTCCCGAACCTGAATTTCATCCACTCAGCCAGCGTCATACAGCCGCTCCGCCGGTGCCACTTTCCGGTCCAAAGCAGCATAAAGACCATTACAAGGCACGCACCACCCCGAAACTCGATATACAAACCCCGCGGGCCGAGCATGTAAATAAAGGAAATGATCAAAAGCGTACCAGAGATATTCACATAGTAACCCATACCCGTAAAGCCCAGCGCCCACCAGGGCATCTTCCGACCCCCCAGGAAATAATCGTCAAGGCTCTCCGCCGCCTTGTTCTTCAGATACAAACCAACCATCAGAAGAAACAGGAAATATACCGCCACTATGATCCAGTCAATGGTCCCTATGTAATACAATACGCGCTCCTTATTTAATTGAAGTAAACTTCCTTAACGCTTTCGCCCAGCCGACTCGCCCAGCCGACCGGCCCCGAATCTATCGGCTCTGCTTATCAGTGTCAAGGCCTCATCAGCAGCCCGCCGTTTACCGCGATATACTCGCCCGTTATAAAACCCGACGCCTCATCCGAGCTCAAAAACAATATCGCCTTCGCCACATCCTCAGCCGTGCCGTTCCGCTTCAGGGGTGTCTGCCCCGCAACCTTCTTCTTACGCTCCGGCGATGAAAACTGCTCATGAAAACGCGTCTCGATAAGCCCCGGCATAACCGAGTTAACCCGAACCCCCCACTCTGCGAACTCCTTTGCCATCGCCACCGTCATCGTCCCGACCGCCGCCTTTGCCGATGCGTATATCCCCGACCCCCCGCCACCGCCGTTATGCCCTGCGATGGAACCGATATTGACGATACATCCGCCGGACCCTTTCAGCTCCGCCAGCGCCTCGCGGCTCGCGAGAAACGTGCTTAGCACATTCGTCGCGTAAATGTCGTTATGATACTCAACCGTCGCCTCGGCGAGCATCTGCCTTTCGATAAGCGTCCCCGCGTTGTTGACCAGTATGTCAAGCCCCCCTGCCTGCCCGACAAAATCGCTTATAAGTTTCCGCACCTGCCCCTCATCGCGCATATCCGCCCGAAGCAGGCAGCCCTCACTGTGCTGTTTGACCTTTTCAAGCGTCTCCCTGCCCCCCTTTTCCGTCCGAAAGTAATGCACACCGACAAACGCACCCTGCATCGCGAACATCTCCGCCGTCGCCGCCCCGATCCCGCTCGATGAACCGGTAACCAGAACCCGCTTGCCTTTTATATCGGGATATATAACCATAACTAAGCTCTCATATTAAATTCGTGTACAATGTGAGCTTATACGATTTAACTGAATTGGTCAAGCCTGGGCCCAATGAGATTTATATACAACAAGGCCGAATAATTCTTGAAAACCGGCAGAAATATGGTACCCTGATGTCATGAAAGGTGCGTTTATGACTGAAACACAGATCAATCAGGCCCTGGATGAAATTGTAAAGCGAATATCGAGCAGGTTCAGCCCGGAAAAGATACTCCTGTTCGGCTCGCTTGTCAGGGGAACCGCAACCCGCGACAGTGATGCCGACCTGCTGATCGTGATGAAACCGTCAGGCTCAAGGCGAAAACAGGCTTTGGAGATAGACCTCGCCCTGCAGGGCATACCCATACCGACCGATATCATCGTCGTAACTCCGCAGGACTTTGACCAATGCAGAAACATGCCAAATACGGTCATCTACGAAGCCGTACATCAGGGAAAGGTCCTTTATGACCACGCCGCCTGAGATAGTCGCACAGGTCCGAGGCTGGGTTCAAAAAGCAGAGCATGACTTTTTAGCCGCTAAAAACACTTTGCCTCTTACACAAAAAGGCTTGGCTGACATTGTTTGTTATCACAGCCAGCAATGCGTCGAGAAATACATAAAAGCCCTGCTTATTGTTCAAGGAGTGGTTTTTCCAAAAACGCATGACTTAAGAATACTTCTTGAGTTGACACAAAAACACACACAGCTTTCCGCTGATATAAGGCAGGTTTTACTATTAAATCGTTATGTTATTGAAAGTCGTTATCCTGGTAACTGGGATGAAATAACGGAAAAAGAAGCCGCCGAAGCTTTGAATATAACCTCCCATTTCCGGGAGCAGGCAAGAGCTCTTTTGCCGCAGGAGACAATTAAAGAAAGCGGTTAACCTTTAGTCTCTAACGCTGTTGTCTTCACATCTTCACTCAAAAAGCTCCGGCTCTTTCTCCGCCGTAAGCTGGTTTAGCGATATATCGAAACGGTCAACTTTTTTCTGCCCCTCGTCGTACTGGCTCGATGCGTTGCGAAGGTGCCTGCCCAGTATGTTCCACGTATCAACAAACCCCGCGAAGTCATTGCCGAGCCTGCCAAGCGTCCGCCGTATCTCCACCGCCTCTTTCTCGATCTGCAAACCCCGCAGCCCCATCACCACCGTCATCAAATAAGCGTAAAGCAGATTAGGCGACACCGGTATAACCCTCTTCTCAAGCGCATAGTTAAGCAAATCCGTCTTGTCCCCCGCAAAGTTCACAACTGTCTCGTAATAAACATTTTCAGCGGGAATATACATAAACGCGAAATCAAGCGTCCCCTCGTCAGGCAGTATATAATTGGCCGCTATCTTGTCGATATGCGCCGCCACATCACGCTGAAACTGCCTGCGGTTTTTCTGCCTCTCTTCCTCGCTCTGCGAGTTTATAACCGCCTCGAAACTCGGCAGCGGAAACTTCGCGTCGATAGGCACTAAATGATCAGGCATCTGCACCACCGCATCGACAACCTTATTGCTCCGAAAACGATGCTGTATACTGTAAGCTCCCCCCGGCAGAACATCCTCAAGCAGCCGTTCCAGCGAAAGCTCACCAAGCTGCCCGCGGTGCTTGGGGTTCTTGAAGATATCGTGCAGCTTGCGAACCTCGTCACCGAGCTGAACCATCTGCCTCGACGAGCTCTGAAGCTGACCCAACTGGTTATTCAGCTTCCCCAGCAAATCCTGGCTTGACTGCAGATACTTGCTGATATGCTCCTGCCCTTGCCGCAGGTTGCTGTCCATACGCTCTGCCTGCTTGTCCTGCGATTCTTTAACCGACGCAAGCTGCTCTTCAACCACCCCCATGCGCACGGCACCTGCCCCAAGTTCCCGCCGCGTCGCCGAAACGGAATTGATCACAACCGCCAGCATCACAACAACTGCAATGACAAGCACAACCAGTACTGTAATTATAACTTCGACCATCATAAAACCCTTGAACAAGATAACTCTCACCATTATAGGGGCCCAGCCCTGTTATGAAAACCTCAAAATCCCAACCAGCCTGAACGATTTGCCTGGCAAAGCCATATAACACTACCACCACCACCCCCAAATATATCCTTGACCTAGCGGGCAAACTGCCTACAATAATACTCGAACTGGACCCGGCACCTGCTGATCCGAACCGCTCTTTGAAAAACAATATGTCTATACCCCCTCCGGGCAGATACTGCGGCAGTAAGACCTGACAATGAAGAGGTTTTTGACCAGAGACCCCGTGAGAGGAAAATATAAAGAGCCTATTACGTTTCATAGATAAGGGGTCTTAAAATGTTATTTGAATCTATATGTGCATATATAGCAGGGTTATTGCTGGTTGGATTAGGTATTGTTTTTTTTATTTATTTTAAGTCACAATCAATCTTTATTGCTTTAATAATAGTAGCTGTGAATATAATGGCAATAAGTGTTCACTTAATTTGTTATAAACAATTACATAAAAAACTGGATGAACTTTTAAAATCAAAAAGAGATAAATAAACTGGTTATTTGTGGAAAGTTTTATTTAAGGCTGTTCGAGTAACAGCAACCGCTCTTTGAAAAAGCAATATGTTTACACCCCCTCCGGGCAGATACTGCGGCAGGGAATCTACGACGACCAGGGCAGCGACCCGAACACGGCGGACGATTATTATTACTGCGTCCACGACCGGCTGGGCTCGGTGCGTTTGGTCCTCGACAACGAAGGCATCGTCAAGAACAGCTATACCTATTCGCCTTTCGGCAGGACATAAACCGGCGAGTGCGAACAGATAGTGGAAAACCCCTTCATGTTCACCGGCCAGTGGTACGACCAGCAGATTAAGCAATACTACCTCCGTGCAAGACAGTACGACCCGACAATGATGCGGTTTTTGACAAGAGACCCGGTGAGGGGAAAATATAAAGAGCCTATTACATTTCATAGGTATCTTTATTGCCTAAATGGTCCAATTAATGCTACTGACCCAAGCGGCGAGTTCCTTGATTTGTTAGCTAGTGTAAACTATATGTCCAGCATCCGTGCTGGTGAAGCTGCAAGAGCTAAGGAAGTCCTTGGTATTGCCACAGCAGTAGTTGCTGCCATGCAACTTAGAACTGTATTGTTGGACCTTAATATCAGCATGACATATCAGGCTTGGGGCGGTAAGGAGTTCCCAGTTGGAGATAAATTTAATATTGAAAATTTAAATACCGAGCTAGACAAGAGAATGTCAGGAGAAGAACCCCCCGAGGGTTGGTGGAAAAAGATTCTCTACTATACTGCTAAAATAATTCATAACTATAATGGATAATACAAAAATGAACCAGCTAATTAAAATGCTTCCTGAAAAATTGAAAGAAGAGGATCTTTTGAAAATACCCGAAGATTGGTTTGGTATCGCCAAATCATCATACAGGCGATACGTCATAAAAGCCAAAAAAGAACAATTACCTTCTTATAATACTTTAATGGCCTGTGCTATATGGTCTTTAGTTATAAGAAATAGAGAGTTTTTGGATAAATGTTACAATATGACTAAAATTAATATCCCGGAGGATATATCCTTTTCTATAAGTGGAATGGCACTTTCAGCGTTAGGTTATAAAGAAGAAGCCATGAGTAGAATTTACAGAGCTATGCAGTTGAACCCTTGTGAAATTTACAATATGGCTTTATTGTCTGAAATAGAGAACTTAGACGAAAAAATTGAATTTGCACAAAAAGTAATTGATGAAAACCCTCAAAATGAAGATGCTTATAGACATATGGCATATGCGTATTTAAAAAAAGGTAACTCTAATAAAGCTTTAGAACTAATTAAACAGACATTAGAAATAAACAAAAACAATTGTTTTGCAAGAGAATTTTATGGTGACTTGTTTCTTAATAAAAAAGAATATAGAAAAGCCTTAAACCAATATAGAAAAGCTTACAAGGGACACTTTATGAGTACTGCTTTGCAATTTAGGATTGCACAATGTTTATATGGATTAGGAAAAATACGACAGGCAAAGAAACTTATCAATAAAATTAAGCCATATTTGAAATATAGCAAAGAGTTTCAAGGAAATACTGAATCAATAGAAAAATTAGCCCAAAAAATATTAGTATCTTAGTTTTCAAAAGGTATTTCCAAAGCCAACTTGATTAAAAAGAGTGAGAAATAAGCTGCGTTCGGCGGAGATGGGCAGCAATTCCATCGCCGTCAAGTACGACCCGATGGGCAATCGAGTCTGGACGCAGGTAAGCGACGGGCAAACGACCAGCGGGAGTTATGTTCGCGGCAGATTTTAAGATGAGACTGGATAAGCAATAATCTATTTTTTCTGAGAGGAGACAGTAGAGAGCAGACCGCAGTAGAAAACGAGGATGCCCTGTTAATGAGATGACAGGCAGATTCTACTTTCTACTTACTGTTTTCTACTGCTCTGTGAACGATTTATTTGGTTCCACCAAATAAACTCGCTCACAAATATATCGTTGACATAGCGGGCAAACTGCCTGCAATAATACTCGAACTGCCCACCCCCTCTTCCGCCCTTCAGTACCGTCTTTTCTGCTCCATCAGCAGTGTGATCCTTTTGAATATATCGGGCGAAAGTTTTTCCCGGAACATCTCACGCATCTCCCTTGCCGGCGTGCGCTTGGTAAGGTGGATGACGATGATGTGCTCGTTTTCCATTTTCTCCATCAGCCCGCCGAACTCGTCGATATGCATGTGGTTGCCTGCGTCGGCGTTTGTCGTATGCTCGTCGGCGAAGAAGGTGCACTCGGTTATGAGTATCTTGCTTTTGCGGACATATTCGAGCTCGTGAAAAGGTGCGTATTTCGTATCGCCGAAGTACGAAACGATGGGTATCTCGATCTTGTGGTCGATCTCGATGCCCTGTTTCTTCAGCTCCACGATCTGCGGGCCGCTCAGCCCGTGATATTCTTCCTTCAGCTTCTTGCGGCGCTCGAGCACGCAGTACCCCACAGAGCCTCGGCAGTGGTTGGTCGGGAAGACCCGCGCAAAGAGGTTGGGCTTTATGTCATATTCCTCGCCGGGCTTCACACCGACGAGCTTGGCCTTGATCGCGTTGCCGTCCAGCCTGCCCCACGCGTTCAGGATATCGCGCATAGGCCCGATGTTCCCTTCCGGCGCAAGAACGGTCCCCTCGCTCTGACCTGCGAACAGCCGGTGCGAAAGGTAATAGGCGATGCCCGCCGCGTGGTCCATATGCCCGTGACTCAGCAGGATATGGTTGATGGGAATAACCTGGTCCGGGGCCTTGCCGATATCGAAACATACGTCAAGCTGCGGCATGGCGACAACCGTCTCCTCGCCGGAGACCGAGTAACCGAGTATGTCAAGCTCGTCGATATTCAGTTGTGCCAGGCTGTGACTGGGCATTTGGCTGCCTTAAATACTACCGCGTCTGCTGCTGTTAACGGAAAGCCCTATCATACGCCCCCCAAGGCCCGATGTCAACGCATTTCAGAAACCAGCCGTCTCCCCAGCCCAGCACAAATTTTTCAACGCAAAAACCTCCCACCCCCATTCCTGATTCCTGATTCCTGTCTCCTGTGTTCTGTGTTCTGTCTCCTATATTCTATGTTCTATGTTCTGTTTCCTGTATTCTGTCTCCTATGTTCTGTGTTCTGTCTCCTATAACCTATAACCTGATTACCCCCCTTAGCGGCTTGGCAGCCTTGCGCGAAAATAAAAACACCGCTGCAGTCTCCCAGCCCAGCACAAAATTTTCAATGCAAAAACCTTCCACCCTCTATTGCCTATTGTCAAGCGGCGCTTAAACCCAGCCGGCAATGAGCGCGTCAAACCCAGCCACT
>CAZVPF010000033.1:0-33549 GCA_964628195.1 uncultured Pirellulales bacterium
TCGGTTGTGAGCAGACCGACCGTAAGGCATTTTTAATGGAACTCGATCCGGCATACTGTGATGTGATAGTTGAAAGGTGGGAGAAGTTTTCCGGCAGAAAAGCTGAGAGGATTCAAAGCAGTTCTTCAATTGCGGATTTGAGCGAGGGCAAATGATTTTCAACGACATTCCAGACACGTTTGAGATCAACACCCAGATAGTGATGGACAAGAAAGTCTCTGAAGCGGGCCATGTCACTGAAGGGGATATTCGGATATTTTCCAAGCACCTCATCACTGATCTGCTTTGTCGCTTCACCGATGATCTCAAAATTACGAATGACAGCATCCTGGACCATTTTGTTGGACAAAAATTCTTCTTTGCCACCCTCGGTATATTCAAATATCCGGATAAGGGATTCGTGGATATGCTCTATGTAAAGGCGATCATCTTTCAAAGGGCTATCCCCTCAGAAAGGACACGGCTGCGGATGAGTTTGTGCAGGCCATCCTCACTGACAACATCGACCTTGCAATTGAGAAGCTCCTCCAGTTCCCTTACCAGGGCAATATGGTCCAGAAGAGAACGGTCATCATCAAGCGCTACCAAAAAATCAATGTCACTTTCGGGTGTATTTTCACCACGGATTACCGAGCCGAATACCCTGATATTGTGCGCTCCGTGCTTTTCGGCAAGGCTCAGGATTTCCTCTCTTCTTGAAAGAATATCATTTAACGAAACCATGTTCATGCCTTTCAAAATCTACAATAAATATAAGTATTACGGTCAGAAAAGTCAAGAACGAGAAAAGCCCGGTTATTTGTGCCGGACTTTGGGAGCGAAAGGATTGCAAAGGCAGGCAATGTCAACTAAGTTTATCATAAAACTGGCGGGGAGTGAGAATAAGGCTTTTCTCAAAATGTTTGAGTCTGAGAATCTGTTTGTCACCGGTTACAAGGACATCGGCCTTGGCGGCAGAGGCGGTTCCAAGCACCGGCAGGTCATCTTTATCTGGGAAGTCTTTAATCTCAACTTTGTCAGGTTTAATGACCTGGGCATGGTCTTTAAGGAAGGTTGTTATTTCCTTTGCCTGCCGGGCAGGAATTTTAAGCTTACCTGTCAGGTGCTTTTTCAGTTCATCGAGTATATGCCCGGAGATGATTATCTGGTGCTGTTCAAGACATACCTGGTAGACCGACTCGCACAGACCACGCGCAGCGAATGCAGCAAGCAGCACGTTGGTATCGAGAACGACCTTCATGAAACAGCCTTGAAGACATCCTCATCAGTCAACAGGCCCTGCGATTCGGCAAACGGCAGAGCTTTCTTGCGAAGCATCTGGAACTTCTGGACAGCAAGGTACTGCCTAAGTGAATCCCGGACCACTTCGCTAAACGGCCTGCTCTGTTTTTCACAAAGCTCCTGCAGCTGCTTTTTCAAATCTTCCGACAATCTTATTGTTATAGCTTCCATGTATTACATTGTACTACAAAAAAGCCCTAAGTCAAGAGATTTAGGGCTTTCGGCAGCAAAATTCTTTTTCAGGACCAAATCAGCTCTTTGCGGCGGTAAACTTACCCCTTCCTTCTTTCCGGAACCGCGATTCGCTGCCCTTGGTCTTTATCTCGCGGATGATAGCCGAGTAGATGGTGGCCGCAGGTGTGGCGCCATCGCTTTTCCAGAGGTTCTTTTCGAACATGATATCCACCATCTCGGTGGTATTAAGCGGCTGCCCGGACTCGGCCAGGACCCTGGCAGCGGCATCGAGGCCGGACAGTTTGCCGCCACGTTTGGCCCGGTTCGGTTTTTCTTTATCATCGGCTGGTTTACTCGCCCCGGGCTCTTTTGTCGCATCAGGTTTGGATACTGGCGATGTCGATACAATCCTGGATGCGGATTTGATATTGACCGGTTTGCCGGTCTTGACGTTTACCGCCTGCCATCCGCCCTTGGGATTTACCCCGGTGACCCTGACAGCGGTGGTATTTTTGCCGACCTTTACTTCGTAACTGTTTCCAACTTTTACTTCCGCAGCTTTCATAGTAATTCTCCTGTAAAATTAAACCGTAAAATAATCGAGTATTCTTTTGTAATCATAGATCATAGACTTGGTGCTCTTGCAGCCATCCATGTGGAACTGGATGCACTCGGCCATCGAATAGATATCTTCATCGCAGTCTGCGTTAACGAAATGTTTCTTCTCGCCATCGCCGGTAAGAATCCTTACATCAATATATTCAGAAAAAAGTTTCCGGGTGATGGTAACGAATGTGCCGGGTACCTTGTCGTTCGGTTTGACATCGCTTGCCAATGTCATTTCAATAATGTTCATGATTTTTCCTTGTCAGTTGTAATCGTTAATCTTTGCCAGGTAGTTATACAGCCTTGCCGGTATCTGGTCCCGGATGGCTGTATCGGATTCGTACATAAGGTCGAATGCGTATTGAAAGTCGTTGTTGTTAAGTTCGTTGAGGATGTCGGTCATTGCCTTTACATCCTCTTCGTACCAGCGTGCCATCTCGAAATCGCCTTTTGCAGCATGGCGGTCGCACTGTTTCTGGTTTTTGGCGATTGTCTCTTTGAATATTTCAGGTCCTGTTTGTAATGTTTGTAGGTCTTAATTCCCGCGGCTGCTTCTACTTTTTGTGCCATTTTTTGGTCTCCTATCTGTTTTTCAAAATCAATTACTACATGTGTCAGTTACGATGTTTTTGCCAGGAATCCAAGCTAATTAAGTCATTATTTTCAAAGAATTTGCATTAATTTTGAAAGTTATACATATGTCCGAAAAACCATTGAAGATTACCGCTATATCCATCCAGGACTTGTCCGAAATCCTCACCAAATCATGCGGTAAAAAGATAACCGCCGAGCAGGTAAGGGCCATTGCGGACAAGGCAGGGATAGTAAAGGGCGACAGTGTCAGCATAATCGAGTACGCAGCATTTTTAGCGAAGGAGGTGGCCGGTGGCGCAGATTAACCCGGCAAAACTTAAACCCACGGAACTTACCCGGCTGCTTAGTCTTGTTAAGTTGAACTTATTGATAAGGATTATAAGCTGATATGTTTTTGCCTGTAATCGAAAGGAGTGACACCTTTGACACTTTTAAAGAGCCGCCCCATGTGGTGCAAGCCATTAAAATCCAGTTCATCGGCAATCTGCGAAATAGTCATATTGGTCTGCAAAAGCATTTTTGCAACCTGTTCAGCCCTATGCAGCCTTATTTCGTGATTTATCGAACGTTTCAAGGCCTTGCGGAACTTACGCTCCAACTGTCTTCTTGAGACAGAAACCTCCTGGCATACATCATCGACCTGGATCAGTTCGTTCGAGTGCTTTCTTATATACTGGATGGCATTAGCCACTTGTTTATCGTCAACGGTAATAATATCTGTCGACTGCCTTGTCACCACATGAGTGGGCCTGATATAAATATGCTTTTCCTTGGTTTTCCTTTTGTTCATAAGTAAGTCGAGCTGTTTAGCAGCTTCATAGCCTGTCTGCTTTGAGCTTAGAGCAATGCTTGAAAGGGGAGGGTCAGTCAAGTCACAAATAAGGTCGTCGTTATCTACTCCAATAACAGCAACCTCTTCGGGTACGTTGGCCTGCATCACTTTACAGGCTTGCAGCACATACTGCCCGTAATCATCATTACAAGTCAAAATGCCCAGAGGCTTTTGAATCGAACGCAGCCAATTTGAAATCTCCAGAACATCATCATAGCGAGTCTTGCCTCTGCTCTTGAGCGGGTGGTAAAGCGCATTCACCTCAAAGCCGTAGGACTGAAGATAATCTTGGAATCCTTTTAATCTCTGGTCGGACCAGTAAGTGTTTTTCACTCCGTAAAATCCGAATCTTTTCAACCCTATTTGAAGTAAATGCGTAGCTGCCATTTGACCGATTTCAAAGTCACTTGCCGAAATAGTGCTCAATCTTTTGAAGTCCGGTTCCTCAACATTTTCTACGGCCATGACAAGCGGCAATGATAGCTCCAGGGCCTTATGAGCTATCCTGCTGTCCAATGCAGAAGCAATAACCCCGTCAGCTTGTATTTTCCTTAACTCGGTCAAGGGTTTTGATAATAAATCCGGTTCCCTGTAAAAAATCCAGGGCCCAGCCAGGCTTGCGTATTTTGCTATTCCGCGTGTTATATCTCTCGCGTAGGTTGCCGAAGTATCAAGACATAGTATTACCTGTTTTATTTTCTTTTTTGCCATATAACTAAAATACACATGTGTTGGCGGTTTGTCAATCTGGCAGAACAAACAATAAAATGCTCACCAGGGCCGAAAAGGTCGGCTTTTGCTTTAAAGGGTCAGAAATCAATCTCAAAATCATTAGGTCGTAAAACATCCATAAATTGTCGCAAAGTGGTCTGTTATTATTACTTAGATTATTATATAGTTTATGTAATGAAATTTGAAAATTTTAACAAACATACTATTTATTTATTTAGTGGAGGGCCAAAAAATGGCTAAAAAATGTCTTGTTTTGTTCATTCTTATTGTTGCTTCTTCTGCAGTTTGCATGTTGTCGGCGGAAACAAATTACTTCAATCAATATGGTGCGATGCGAAAATGGGAGGACACAGGCAACTGGAGCCTCGGACGCGTGCCGAATGATACGGACATAGCGTACATTTTCAGAGAATACGGTTTTCAGGACAGTAACAGCTCCTGCCTTATTGACAGTAATACAGGAACCGCGACTGCACACACGCTTCGGATTGGTGCCGGCCAGGGCAAAGCGGTTTTGAATATGACCGACGGCAACCTTGACGTAGCAAGTATAATGCAGGTTGCCTATACCACCAATGATCCCAACTGTGAGTTCAATATGTCAGGCGGAACAGCTGTTGTTGATTTTCAATTATGGGTCCCCATGAACGCACCAGCCGGTCATGTAAATCTCAGCGGCGATGCGGAGCTGTATCTCGATGGAGCCTTATTGATTATGGATCCCGCCGTTAATCCTGGAAAAGAAGGCCATATTGATATTTCCGACCAGGCAAAATTTATAGTAAGATACGGGGAAGGCACAAATAATACTGATCCGCCATACTATCTTAGCGCTCGAGTTGCCTCGGGACTTATAAGCGGTAACGGGATCGATGGCCATGTTGACGTTTTTCACGATGAAGCTAATCAGCAATTCGTATTAACGGCGCTGCCCTGTCCCGAAGCTGATATCGCAGGGGATGATTGTATCGTTGACATTAAAGATTTCGCGTTTATGGCAAGTCAGTGGCTGCAGTCAGGTAATTAACAAGCTTGTTTAAATCTCAGATAACCTGTCGCATTTACAATTTGAAAAGATAGTAATCTTTTATCAGTTGCAGATGCGACAGGTTCCTGTTAATTGAGACGCTGATAATAATAATTTTCTCTATTTATTAATCGGCAGGTATGTTGAAACATAAGACAATTTTGGAGGATTGAAAAATGTGTAAAAAGTATTTAGTTATGTTTATTATGATTGTTTCATTAATTAGCAGTTTATCAGCAGATACTATCTATTTTAATAAGTATGGTGCAATGCGAAAATGGGAAGATCCGATGAACTGGAATCTTGAACGTCTTCCTAATGATACGGATATTGCAATGGTTTTCAGAAATTACTTTTTCCAGGATTCTCAGTCTTCATGTTTAATTGATGAAGATACAGGTACGGCAATTGTAAACACCTTGAGAATTGGTGCAGGGCAGGGGAAAGCTGTTATCAACATGACCGGCGGCAATCTTCAGGTAGATAAATTCCAGGTTGCGTACACTAGTGAAGATCCGAATTGTGTATTTAACATGTCTGGTGGAACAGCAGTTGTCGGGACATGGCTGTGGTTCCCAATGAATGCACCGACCGGTTACGTAAATCTGAGCGGCAATGCTGTATTGTACCTCGACGGCCAGTTAATCATTTGCGATCCTGAAATAAACAACGGCAGGGAGGGACATATGGACATATCTGATCAGGCCAGGCTCATCGTAAGATATGGTGAGGGTACAAATAATGCTGACCCGCCTTATTATCTCAACACAAGAGCAGAAGATGGTTTTATCAGCGGTAACGGCGTGGATGGGAATGTCAATATTGTTCACGATGAAATCGCACAGGAATTTATCGTAACTGCATGTCCGTTAGGTGACTTTACAGACGACTGCTATGTTGATGAGGCTGACCTTATGATAATGGCTGAAGAATGGCTTGGTGTGAACACCGGCGATCCTAACACTGCGCCTGTGTCAAATATCGACGGCGACGACAGGGTGGATTATGAGGACTTTTCCTCATTTGGGAAAGGCTGGAAAGTCATAATTGAATAACAGTTGTAATATTGAATTTGTCAATTGGCTGCTTTCTTAAAAATGGAGTTTAATATGCAAAAAACGAACAGAGAAAAGGCTTTTACATTAATCGAACTGCTTGTGGTTATTTCAATAATAGCACTCCTGCTGTCTATCTTAATGCCCTCATTGCAGAGAGCGAAAAAAGCCGCCCAGTTCGTAGTTTGTCAAAGTAACCAGAAACAATGGGGGGTGGCATTCAACCTTTATCTCGCAGATTATGAAGGAAAACTTCCAATGTGCTGGGAAGGTTACAATGATGATTTATATACATCCAAGCCTTGGAAAGATCTTAAGTTATGGTTACAGAAACTGACTCCATATGTCGCTCACAAGGAAGTTGATGACCTTAACGAAGTCATGGCGGGAGAGTTTCTTGAAGAGAACTCGGTTTTCTTTTGCCCCACATGGAAAAAAGAGGCGTGGCACGGCAAGCTCGGGTATGGGATGAATTTATGGCTTAAAAGACCTGAGAATAATGATCGCACCGGTGGAGAATATGTTAATGTTAACCGTCTTATGAGGCCTTCTGACAAGATTCTATTGGGCGACAGTACAAATTATCACCTTTATACACATGACCAGAAATTCTGGGTTCACATCTCAGACGTAGACCGGGCGAGTGCAATACCATACGAACCTGAAAACAACCCGGACAGCTATTCTTATTCGGTCAAATATGGTTTTTATGGCGCAGCGCCTGAAAGACATTCCGGCCGGGCTGCTTACCTCATGGTAGATTCAAGTCTTAAAATATTTAACAAAGAGGAAGCTTATAAACAGTTATGTTTTGAAGAGCCTTATTTTGGTAAGTAAGCTTTTATCTTTTATTTATTAATGTATTTACTTTAATTCGCTTTCAAGAGGTTAGAATGAGTTATATTAACCGTCGCAGCTTTTTAAAAAAAACAACAGGTGCGGTATTTGCTTCTTTAGCAGGCGTCGGCTGCCTGAACAATGAGCAACTGACAGCTAATAAAAAATTGGAAAGCGGTAAGAAGCCAAATTTTATCTTCCTGTTTGCCGATGATTTAGGCTGGGGGGACCTTGGGTGCTATGGAGGCAGATTAAAAACTCCAAATCTTGATAACTTAGCACGACAAGGGACCAGGTTCAGTCAGTTTTACGTTTCAGGTTCGGTATGTTCTCCAAGCAGGGCCGCTATAATGACAGGGCGCTTCCCGGCAAGGGACAGGATCCACGGGCCCATCACCGCAAGGGCTGCCTTGATGGAAAAGTGGAATCAGCCAAAAGCTCTTGACCCTGATCTGCCTACAGTTATTGACCTGCTGTCTGAGGATGGTTATGTTACAGGTCATTTTGGAAAATGGCATTTAGGTTATGATACTTTAAAAGAGAATGATGAAAAATACAATCTTGACAAATACGGCTTTGATGAATTTAAGCTCAGAAGCGAAGACTGGGATATATGGAGAAACAGGCCGGAAAGCAGTAAGATGGTGCTGGAAGAAACTTTTAAATTTGTTGATAAGCACAAAGATGAACCTTTTTATGTGCAGGCATGGTTTGCAGATCCTCATGCGACCTTAGATCCATCCGATGAGCAAATGGATGTTTATGACAGCATATATTTTAATCCTCGAGGGACAGATCATCGAAGTACCTGGGAGATTTATGGCGGGACAGTTACCGAGATGGACAAACAGATCGGAATTTTTCTTGATAAGATAAGTGAACTGGGTCTGGATAAAGATACTTATGTCATATTCTCCAGTGACAACGGCCCGGAGGATATACATGTATGCAACGCAACCCACAGCGGGGTCGGCAGCCCGGGCCCGTTTAGAGGGAGAAAGCGGAGTATTTATGAAGGCGGGATACGAGTGCCCTTGATAGTAAGACGTCCCGGCAAAATTCCGGCAGGCAAAGTTAATAATGAAAGCGTCATCGCGGGGGTTGATTTTCTGCCTACAATCTGTTCATTAGCGAACATTGGAGTCCCTGCAAAAGTCGAACATGATGGCGAAGATATGTCCGAGGCTATACACGGCAAAGAAATAAAACGAACTAAACCATTGATGTGGGAATGGAGATGGGACTTTAATGGTTACAAGCACCATTGCAGTCCCATACTGGCTATACGCGAGGGCAAATGGAAGTTGTTGATAAATCCTGACGGCAGCAGGGTTGAATTGTATGATATTCTAAGTGGCCCTATGGAGGTTGACAATCTGGCTGATCAGAATTCTGATGTAGTCAAAAGACTGAGTAAAAAAGTCCTTGCCTGGAAAAAAGGTTTGCCCGAAAGCCCAATTGACCCGAAAGGCGGTAATAACGAATATCCATGGCCGGTAGACTACCCGGAGCAAAACAGGATAAAATTTCCGGCCTGGAGGCAATAATGACCGTTAAGAATTCTACTGTTTTTTTAGTTTTGGCAGCTGTTTTATGCTTTGTATTTAATTTGAAGATTGTTTCAAATTTTTATGTTCTCGATAGATAAAGCAGGGCCTTTGGGGACAAAATAAATATCTTAATTATCAAATGAAATCTAACTTAAGTCTTTCCTATGAATGAAAATCTAAAAACTAATATTGTTTCCTCTGGCAAAAGTAAAACATCCTATCGTACTGAAAAAGTCATGCGTACGGCTCAAAAAAATGTTGCTTTCTGCAAAGAAGATTCGTATTCCACCCTTCTTGAAAGTTACAATTTCGGAGACATACAAGTCCAGTATAGAATGGATCGGGTGACCGGCAATGTGGGACTGAACATGGTTCCGCTCGCACTTGTCGATAAGGTAGTTGGCTCAAGGGATAATTTAGACGGCAACCCCGAGTTGGTTTCTTTTCCGGAGTCTGTCAGGGCTGCTAATGTCGATTCACTTGTTCAAATAAAGTGTCTGGGGGACGGCTATCCCGGAGGTTTTGCACAAGGCAGGTCCATGCGTAACAGTGAAACGACCCTTGCCCTTAAATATGAAGGACAGGAATTTAAAGAAGATAATGAAAAGTCAGAAGTTATTACACGTCTGGTTCATGACCGTTTTGTATGTTTTCATATTTTGAGATGGTTTTACAGCGAACAAGCCGTAAGGGTACACACAATAATAGAGAACTCTTCTTCCAGCCCGCTCACTATCGAAATGCTGTCCAGTTTTTCTCTTGAGGGAATAACTCCTTTTGAAAGAGCGGATGCTCCGAATTGCCTTGTATTACACAGGATCAGGAGCAGTTGGTCTTCTGAGGGCAGACTTGAAAGTTGTCCTGTTGAAGACTACCAGCTTGAACGCTCCTGGAACGGACATGCGGCGGTTTCTGAGAGATTTGGACAAGTTGGTTCGATGCCGGTGAGAAATTTCTTTCCGTTTATAGCGGTTGAAGACACTAAAAGAAAAGTGATCTGGGCTGCGCAACTGGGTTGTGCCTGCTCGTGGCAGATAGAAGCATACCGGAAAGATGACAGCTTGTGTATTTCAGGCGGACTGGCAGACAGGGAATTCGGCCATTGGTACAAGTCAGTTGAGCCCAACGAGAAGTTTGTTACTCCTGAGGCGACGCTGACAGTGGCAAAATCAGATATTGATGACGTGTCACAAAGATTAACCAGCTGTCATAAAAGACCTCTCCTGAACCTGCCTGCTGCCGAAGATGAACTGCCAATTATTTTCAATAACTGGTGTACATCCTGGGGACAATGTTCACAAGATGAAATCTATCGGATAGCTGACTTAATAAAAGGCACGGAAATCAAATATTTTGTAATTGATGCGGGATGGTACCTTGAGGACGGCAAGGACTGGGGGGAAAGCCAGGGCAACTGGATTCCCAATAAGGATTTCTTTCCCGCAGGCTTGAAAAAAGCTGCCGATACTTTACGAAAGAAAGGTTTTGTTCCGGGCCTGTGGTTTGAGATGGAAGTTGTTGGCAGTTTGATTGATGACCCGACACTTGAAAAACATTTACTGAAGCGTGATGGGCATGTCATTTATTCCGGCAAAAGGAGGTTCTGGGATTTTCGGGATAAATTTGTAATTACCTACCTGAAGGAAAAAGTGATCAAACTGTTAAAGGATTGCGGGTTCGGGTATATAAAGATCGATTATAATGATTCTCTCGGCATAGGGGTAGATGGCTCAGAGTCGCCCGGAGAAGGCTTACGCAGGCATATAGAGGGGGTAAAGGGTTTTATAACAGCGATAAAATCTGAAATACCCGGTATAGTTATTGAAATATGCTCATCGGGCGGACACAGGCTGGAACCCTCCATGATGGCATTAAGCAGTATGGGTTCTTTTTCAGATGCACATGAAACAACTGATATACCAATAATAGCCGCAAATCTTCACCGTGTTATATTGCCCCGGCAAAGTCAGATATGGTCTGTGCTGAGAAAAACAGATAACTTAAAAAGGCTTACCTATTCACTTGCAGCCACTTTTCTCGGTCGTATGTGCATTTCCGGGGATGTTGACCAACTTTCCGATGTGCAGCAGGTAAAGCTTCTTCAAGCTCAGAAATTTTACAGAAAAATTCATCATATAATTAAAGACGGTATTTCACACAGATATGGACCGAAAGTTAACAGTTACCGTTATCCGGAAGGATGGCAAGCTGTACTAAGGCAAAGTCACAATAACAGGGAAGGTCTACTGATAATTCACAGTTTTGATTCGGCAGCGGGGCAAAAAATCAAAATAGACCTTGGTTCAGGTCAATGGGATGTCGCAGATGCATTTTTTACTGATGATTTTGATATCAGTATTGATCAGCAATTTTTCGAATGTACATTGCCCGAAGACTTCGATGCATGTGCGGTTTATCTGAAGAAGTTATAATTGTAAGCTTATTATGTCTAAAGCGTATTTTCAATGTATCATAATTAATGTTTGGGGTAAAAATGGATTGTGACATTACCAGAAGAAACTTTCTCAGGATTTCAGGAATAACAGCCGCTGCGCTGGCAGTTAACGCAACTGGATGCAGGGAGTCAGAAAGGGTTTCCAATATTCAGGCAAATTTTACTCCCACAGGCAGAAATATAGTTGTCATACTTTGCGACCAGCTTCGAAAAGACTTTTTGAGCGTCTACGGTTGCGATGCCATACCCACCCCGAACCTGGATCGGCTTGCTCAAAGCGGGGCAGTATTTGAAAACGCGATCACTCAATCTCCGGTTTGCGCACCTGCCAGGGCCTGCATGATGACCGGCAGATACGTATCCGACCACGGGGTATGGACAAATGACGTCCCGTTCCGTCCCGGGCTTGAATACCTCGCTGAAAATATGAACAAACTTGGATATGCAACTGGGGCTTTCGGTAAATTGCACCATTACCCCGCCGAAGATACAAAGGGGTTCAGGCATACAAAGCAGATGGAAGAGACACGTCTCGGCAAGAAGGACGATTACTATAAATACCTGAAGAAAAGGCACCCGGAAATTGAAGATGTAATGTTCAACTATGATATGCAGAAGCTCGTATTTAATTATCCTCATGAAGATTATTACGAGTATTTCATAGCCTCAGAAGCCATAAATTTTATAAGTAATTCGGCTGCAAGATCAAAGCCCTTTTTTGCATGGGTTTCTTTTCAGGGCCCGCACACACCCTATGACCCGCCTGCCGAGGTAAAGGGCACCGTTGACGCATCCAAACTGCCAAGGCCCATAGACTCCGATTACTCAACAATGCCCGATGTGCATAAATACCGCTCGGCAATGTTCCCTCCGCCGGGTACTTTACAGCGGAACATGAAGATCAGGGAAGCTTATGGCGAGATGATCCACTATATCGACATCCAGGTAGGCAGGATAATTGAGCACCTCAAAAACAACGGGCTTTATGATAACACAACTTTCATTTTTTCTGCCGACCACGGGGATTTGATAGGCGACCATAACAACAACTACAAAGGGCCGTTCCCCTATGAAGCTCAGCTTGCGATACCGCTTATTATATCAAATCACTGCGATGTTAAAAAAGGGACAAGGTCGCAAAACCTTGTCGGAAATATCGATATTCCCTCAACCGTTCTTGATATTGCAGGCTCTCAGCACCGAATGGGAGTCTCACTTTCCCTTATTGAACAGGCCAAGGACAGCCCCGAGTACACACGCCGGGTCAACTTCAGTGAGTTCTGTGACTCCTGCAAAATAGTTGAGGATCGTTTCTACCGATATGCTTATTATCCATTTACAAGTCAGGCCCAGCTTTTCGATAAGGTAAATGATCCGCATGAGCTTAATAACCTGGCTGGCCTTAAAGATTATGCGCCAATCGAGCAGAAGTTTCTTAAGGATATCATGGATTTCCAGATTATTGCTAAAGGTGTCCGCATCGAGGCGCATGATTTTGTCCCGCTGCAGCAGAAAGGACTTGAGGAGAAATTCCCCTTATACAAAAAAGACTTTGTCGCGGCTTACCCCCTGAATGAAAACAACATTAATAACTTAAAAAAGAAAAACCTTGATTATAAATATAACGAATTTATCAGGGACTATGATATTAAAGCCGGGTATTGATAATAAATTCTATGCGTATCAGGAAATTAGCTTATGCGTGCTAAAAAATGCTTATTGCTTTTGATTATTATACTTGTGGTACCTTCCATGGCGGAAACATTGTATTTCAGTCATGCAGGTATCGGATCTAAATGGGAAAACACATCAATCTGGAACACAGGAAATTTACCGACTCACGGTGACGATGCAATGGTTTTTCGCCCGTTACCTAAATCATGTGTTGTCGACGCATCAACAGGAACTGCTGCAGCGGCGAACCTGTATATAGGAGCCGGTCAAGGCGCTGCTTTGATCGAGATGCGAGATGGTGTTTTGGATGTTGAAAATAATTTTATGGTCGGATACACCCATAATGACGGAGACTCTTCATTTGTAATGAGCGGCGGCCAGGCCCATGCTGAAAATTTTTGGATATGCAATAATGCGCCTAACGCAACAGTGTATTTATCAGGAGATGCGGTACTGAACATAGGCCACTGGGTCCTTTTTAAGAATGATTCATACATGGATATATCTGGAAACGCCAAGATAATCATCACTGGTTTCCAAAATTTAGACCAATACATTAATTCCGGCCAGCTTACAGGAAATGGTGTTGTTGGTAACGTTGAGAAAACCTGGGATGGAACAAATACTGTTTACACCGCCGGAGAATTAGTTCCAGCCCCTGTTTATTACGTAAGCCCATACGGAGATGATAGTAATGAGGGCACACTGCATAATCCATTTGCTACTATTGAAAGAGCAAGGCAGTCCGTAAGAGCTTTTCTCGCCGGCAACACGGTTAATTCCGATATTTATGTTTATATTCGAGGCGGGAATTATTACCTTGATAATACGATCGCTTTTGACGAGATGGATTCCGGTCAAAACGGAGTTGATGTTGTTTATACCAACTATCCTAATGAAAAGCCTGTGCTTATTGGAGGCAGAAAGATAAGCGGCTGGACACTGGATTCCGGTAATATTTACAAGGTCTATCTCGGCGAGGTGGATACAGGGAACTGGTTATTCGATCAAATATTTGAAAACAAAACCAGGTCCACACTGGCAAGATTTCCCAACAGCGGCTACTTAAAGGCCGCAGATGGCGGCAATGATCCTCATACACAATTAGTATTTAATTACGGCGACATCCCCGCATGGTCTGACTGCTCGGATGCTCAAATATATGTTTGGCCGGACCATGACTGGCTTCCTGTGAACTACCCGATCACTTCGATTAATTATTCATCACGGCAGATCACTATGGCAGGGAACTCGGGGTATTATTCAATACACGCCGGGGACAGGTATTATATTAAGGGCATTAAGCAGGAACTTGACAGCCCGGGCGAGTTTTATCTCAACAAAGAAACCGGATGGCTTTATTACTGGCCAATGAAAACACCTGTCGAACAGCAGGAAATAGTTGCGCCTGTTTTGGAGAAGTTGATCAGCGTGGCTGGCTCAACGGAAAATTCTCCTGCACATAATATCCGGTTTGAAGGTTTGCACCTGTATGCCACTAAGTTCAAAACAAGTTTCCAGGCGCTTAATTACAATTATAGAGAATCTATCTTTTACACCCGGAACTCAAATAACATCTCAATTAAGAATTGTAAGATTTATAATTCCGGTATGAACGGCATCTGCCTCGACACTTATTCCCAGAATAATACTGTCTACGGAAATGTTATTCATGACTGCGGCTTACACGGCATACTGGTCAGGGGTTATTATCCCGGCTATGGTGTAACAGATGATATAAGTCAGGCGGTTTACGACAATAAGCAGCATTTGATAAGCAATAACCACATCTATGCGGCCGGCGAAAATGCTGGAAACGGATGCGGTATCTATGTTTATCAGAGCGGTGAAAATGAGATATCACATAACCTTATCCACGACGCAGCCAGGTCGGGCATTACTATGGCCAATGGGTGGCCTCCGATAGGCAGTTATGTCGGCAATGTGCTGATCACAGAAGACAACTGCTGGGGCCTCTATATGACCAGGGACAACGTCCTTAAGTATAACCATATTCATTCTGTAGTAAAGGATTCTGAAGACAGCGGCGGAATAACCGCCTGGGGTGTCGGTAAAAACAACAGGCTCGAATATAATCGTATTCACAATATTTGCCCCCCGGAGAATATCCCTTACACTCATGCAACGGGAATATATCTTGACGACTTCGCGTCTTACTTCACGGTCAAAGGAAATATTATTTATGATATTAATACAACCGCCGAAAGCAGTTTGATAACGGTTAAGGGTCAATCCAATGCTTTGAATAATAATATTCTCATTAAAAACCCTTCGCTTAAGAACGCAATATGGCTTATCAAGAATTGGAGCATTCCTCCTTCATACGGGTGGCATACAATAACACACAATATTATTTTTTGTGTTTCAAACGGTTCAGGGGCTAACTTCTTTGATTTTGTACACAGCGGAAATAGCTACTTCCTTGACAGCAGCGTAATCTTAAGCGACTACAATTTGTTTTACCTGGACGGCAGCGGGACATATTATATTCCCGGAATACCAGGGGTCGACACACTCGTTAATTGGAAAACTTTGTATAATAATAAGTACGATCAGAATTCGTTAGTTGCAAATCCGCTGTTTGTTGCCCAGAGCGTTGATGATTATCGTCTGCTTCCTTCTTCCCCGGCTTATTTGCTGGGCTTTGAAGAGATTGACCAGAACAGTATCGGTCTTAAGTCCGATTTCCCGGATTTGGTGCCTTCCGACACAGTGGGGCTTTCAATTATTGCTGAGCAATGGTTGATGCAGTTTTACAACCCTGTTTCAGATTTTAATGACGATGGGATTGTTGACCTCGCTGATTTTGCAGAATTAGCATCAGGTTGGCAAAAATAGCAATATTTTCATAAGATAGTGATATTCGCTGATGTCGCAAAAGATTCATGTTTTGTCGCAAAATAACATAGCAATATTGGGAAGATTAAGCTACGATATCTATATGAGTGAAGTTAAATATAAATCTTCATGCCGTATGAAGATATATTAATTTATTGTTCTCTTTATTGGAGGAGAAATCATGTTGAAGAAATGTATTTTCGGGTTTTATTGTTCTTGTTGCTGCTGTATCTGTAAATGCAGCTACACTGTATTTCAGCAACTCCGGTATCGGCTCAAAATGGGAAAACACGTCAATCTGGAACACTGGAAATTTGCCGACTTCCAGTGATGATGCAATGATTTTTAAGCCAACACCTAAATCCTGTATAATCGACGATGTAACGGGAACAGCTACAGCAGCTAACCTGTATATAGGAGCCGGTCAGGGCGCAGCGCTTCTTGAGATGCAAGACGGCGTTTTAAACGTTGGAAACAGCTTTGTGGTCGGGTACACAACCAACGATGCCGGTTGTTCGTTCGTAATGAGCGGCGGCCAGGCTTCTGCATACAACTTCTGGATTTGCAGCAACGCTCCAAGTGCATCGGTATATCTGTCAGGTGATGCAACCCTTAATATTGGCCATTGGGTTCTTTTTAAGAACGACTCATATATGGATCTTTCTGGAAACGCAAAGATCATTATTACCGGATTCCAGAATTTGGACCAATACATTAATTCCGGCCAGCTTACAGGCAATGGAGTTGTGGGTAACGTTGAGAAGACCTGGGATGGAACATATACTACTTATTATGCGGTACCTGAGCCTGCCACGATTACAATGATGGTTCTCGGCGGCGCAGCTCTGATTGCAAGAAAAAAATAACTTCGGCACGATATACTTTTTTGATTTGATCGAGCTAAAAAGGCCGGTCTGTGTAATTCATGGGCCGGCCTTATTATAAAGATTCGTTTCTATATAATAATTTGTAGTTAAGGAATTATAATGTCTTTCAAAGATGGATGGGCGGCATTGAACCTTGAAATGCCTCCAAGAGTTCCCAGGACCGAGTATTCTGCGGAAAGTCATTGGCAGTTGATTAAAAGCGTGACGGGTATTGAGGTTGATGACAAGTCCGCCGAAGAACAGGAAATCGAAGCAAGAAAAGCCTTTTACAAAGCATGGAATTACGACCTTTACTGGATGATCTGGCCCCATACTGTTCATGATATTTACGCTGAGAAAAATACTTCCATGGGACACGCCTCTTACTCCGAAAGCGGAGGCGACTTTGACGCCAAGATTAATTGCCCATTTTCCAGCCCTGAACAAGTTCTTGATTTCGATCCCTGGCAGGAGTATTCAAAGCCTTCTCAAAAAGAACTTTCAAAAGAATTTGAAAAACATTACACAAATGAATGCAAAAATAATCCTGACGGCGTGAGCATGACAGGAATTTATGCATCCCTCGTTTCGGGCTTGATAGAGATATTCGGCTGGGATATGATGTTGCTGGCTTTGGGCACAGACCCGGTTCGTTTTGGTGAAATGACCAACCGACTCGCACTCTGGGTAAAACAGTATTTTGATGCCCTCGCCGCAGCCGATGTGCCGGTGGTCATGATCCATGACGACATTTGCTGGACCTCGGGCCCGTTTTGCAGCCCGGATTGGTACCGACAGTACGTGTTTCCCAATCACAAAATGCTTTTCGAACCTTTGATTGACAGCGGCAAAAAGGTTCTTTACACCAGTGACGGTAATTATACCATGTTTATTGATGATATCGCCCGTTGCGGTGTTCATGGTTTTGTCTGCGAGCCCGTTACGGATATGTCATATATCGCGGAAAAATACGGCAGGACGCATGTATTTGTCGGCAACGCTGATACGAAAGTTCTCCTGCATGGCACCAGAGAAGAAATTGAAAATGAGGTAAAGAGATGCATGGATATTGGCAAGAATTGCCCGGGTTATTTCATTGCTGTTGGCAACCATATACCTCCAAATACGCCCGTTGAAAATGCTGTTTTCTATAATGAGCTTGTAAATAGATTAGGGATTCGCTGAAATAACATTAAAATGAAAGGATTTCATTATGCTTCGGTTTTTCTTATTAGTTGCTGTATTTCTGCCGCCCGGCTTTTCGTATGCTTCAGACATTTACGTTGACGTTAATAATGGAAGTGACAGTTATCCCGGCACAAGAGAACAGCCATTTAAGACAATAGCAGTTGCCCAAAAAGCGGTGCAGTCTTTAATTTCCAAAGGTCTTGATGAGAATGTCACGGTCTATATTCTTCCGGGGCAGTATAAACTTCAGGAGCCTTTGCGTTTTGACCAGAAAGACAGCGGTACGAACGTACATTCGGTAAGATACATGGCTTACGGCAATGAAAAACCGCTGATACATGGCGGCATGGAGATCGCCGGCTTTGAACCTGCTGGGAACAATCTTTGGCAGGCTGCGATTCCGCAAGTCAAAGCCGGAAAGGTATGGTTCCGTTCTCTTTTTAAGGATGGGATAAGACAGACAAGAAGCAGGTGGCCGAATGAAAAGTGCATCACCCTTAAAAGCGTAAGTGAAGACTGGAAAAGTTTTGAGTTCAAAGAACCGCTGCCTGATAATTATAAAGGCCAGGCGACAAGTGAACTGATAATGATTCAAAACTGGTCAACCAGCCGAAGCCTTGTCGATGGGCTCGAAAACGGCGTTCTTAAAACCCATACCGCCCATGGCAGACAGCAGCACCCCTGGACCAGCGCAAGCATCGGCAAACACGCCTGGCTGGAGCATTCGAAGACGTTTGTCGACACGCCCGGCGAATGGTATCTCGAAAAGGAAACCGGCGTGCTTACTTGCATGTCAGCCGAGGGGGAAAATCCTAACGAGAGTCAATTTATTGTCCCCTTGCTCGAAAAGCTCGTTATTGTCGAGGGAAGCAGAGAAAACCCCGTAGTTAATCTCCACTTTGAAAATCTGAAATTCGCCCATTCAGCCTGGCTTCTGCCGGAAATTGGCTTTCTTGGTATTCAGGGCGGTTACTATGGATACGAGCCGCGCGATGAACCGAAAGTGCCGGCAATGGTCCCGCCAGCGGCGATAGAGTTTAAATATACCGAAAATTGCGGCATAAAAGATTGCCGAATTTACGGAACCGGGGCAAGCGGTGTCGGCATAGGCGCAGGTTGCACTGAAAACCGCATCATCGGCTGTCGACTTTACGATATAGGCATAACGGGCATTTCAATTGGCCATCGCACAAAGCCGCTCGATCAGCTTGACGCCGACTGGGACGATCCGAAACAGGTTCCGGTAAATAATTTTGTCGAAAACAACTACCTCACCAACTGCGGCAGTGTTTATTATGACGGAGTGGGAATCTTTACGGCCTTTACGGACGGCACTCGAATACGTCATAACCTGCTGCACGACTTGCCTTACGTGGGAATCAGTGTCGGTTACAAATGGATATCTTTGCCTACAAGCATGAAAAACTGCATTGTGGAATATAACCGGGTTTACAATGTGATACAGCGTGTCTCCGACGCCGGCGGAATATACACCCTCGGATTGCAGCCGGGCACACGAATACAAGGCAATGTCGTTTACAACATAGGCAAATGGGAATACGCCACACCTACGCTGCATGACTGGGCAAACAATGCATTTTTCTTCGACGCAGGCAGCAAGGGCTTCACAGTTTCAGAAAATGTTGTATTCAACGCCGGCCCACGACCTGTAAGATTCAACACAAACGCCTCTATCGGCGGCAGCGCTAATGCCAAAGAGGGCATCTCATGGTATAATAACTTCCTTGATACAGATATTGAAGACCCGGCTTTTCCATGGGCAATTGCAGCCCGCGCAGGCCTGACACCTGCTTATAAGCATCTGATAATTGAAAATTAATGGGAGAAAAATTAAATGCAAAGAATCCTTAACGCAAATGTATTAATTACCCTGATATTAATTTGCACATCCGTCTGCTCTGCCGGCAGCACGCCGCTGATCAAAGGTGATTTTTATGTTTCACCCGACGGCAGTGACACAAATCCCGGCACAAAGGAAAACCCCTTTAAAACTGTCACAAGAGCACGTGACGCCCTGAGGCCGTTAATTGCACAAGGGCTGGACAGTGACAAAACAGTCTATATTCGAGGCGGGACATATAACATCGCTCAGCCGATGGAATTTGACCTGCGCGACAGCGGCACTTCGCAATACAGCATTACATACAGCGGCTATCCCGGCGAAAGGGTTGTAATAGACGGGTCAAAGAAAATAACCGACTGGAAACTTGATAGAACGAATAACAGTCTTTACGCAATTATTCCCGAAATTAAATCCGGAACATGGAGTTTCAAACAGCTCTATAAAAACGGTAATCCTGTACCGGTTACAAGGCTGCCTGAGAAGGGGTTTTTCAGAAAAGAAAAGGCTGTTAATAACGTCAATGCAATACAGTTTTATGACAGTGACCTGGAAAGTGAATATGACTACAGCCATGCTGAGCTGATTTTTATACATGACTGGTCTATATCAAGGTCGCCGATCAAATCAGTGGATTTTGACACTCGGGTCCTTACCACCAAATATGACGCAGCGTTTGATAAATGGTGGTTTAAGTTGGGAAGATTTCCTCACCAGCCTTATGCAGTTGAGAATGTTCTTGATTTTTCTCAGCCCGGACACTGGTCAATTAACTATGATAAAGGCACAGTTAGATATTTTCTTCTACCGAAGGACCAGGGCAAAAAACATGAGTTTACCGTTCCGTTCGCGGAGCATTTTATTGTTGTAAGCGGTCAGCCGGATAAAGACCTTTATGTTCAGAATCTTCATTTTAAGGACATCGAGTTTCAGTTCGCCAACTGGGTTCCGGAGAAAAACCATTTCCTGGAAGCACAGGCAAACTTTTATGTTTCTGAAAAGACCGATCAGATTCCTGTAGAAGATGAAGAAACTTCCAATGCCCAGGTATGGAAAAGGATACCTGCAAGTATTGAGTTCACTGCCTGTAAGAATTGCAGCCTGGAAAGAGTTAAGATTTCAAATATTTCTCAGGCAGGGATTTCATTCGCAAGACAGTGTTATAATAATTCAATCAATTCATGTCACCTGATTGACATTGCCGGCAATGGAATTATGGTCGGTGAAAACGAGAATAATCGTTTGATCGATGGGCAGCTATGGTGGAAAAAGTCCCCCCAGCAGGCCACTGCCGAAAACCACATAACCAACAACCTGATTGAAAAATGCGGCCGGGTCTATCTTGGCGCTGTGGGGATATGGATGGGATTATCCAGCGATAATTTAGTGGCTCACAACCTTATCAGGGACCTTCCGTACTCGGGTGTCTCAAGTGGATGGCTTTGGTCGAGCAAGGTATCACCGTGCAAAGGCAATATCATAGAATACAATCATGTTTATAATGTCCTGGAATTGCTTAACGATGGCGGCGCTTTTTATTTTCTCGGCAGGCAGGATGGGGCCGTTTGCAGGGGCAACCTGATTCATGATATTTCTGAATGTGAATTTTCCCCACACCCCCTTAATAACGCAATCAGGTGGGACTGTGGAGGCGCTGGTGTTTTAGTCGAGTACAATTTTGTATATAATATCCAAAATCCTTTAATGCAATTTAACCGAGAATCCAGGAATAATTGGGTACAGAACAATATCTTTATCATAAAACAGGATCAACGAACAGTTAATTACAGCGCGAATAAAACACAGCAAGAAAAAGACGCGCTTGTCAGTATGGCCAATGAAAATAACAGGATTTGCAGTACTGACCCTCAAAATGTGGAGTTCAAAAACTACCTTAACTATTATAGAATCAAAACCGGCCCCGAAGTAGATGCACTGCACTGGCTTGGCCTTTGGGATATGGAGGTTGAAAAGTGAAAAACAGTTACGGCCGAAGGGATTTTCTAAAAAAAACAGCTGCCGCCGGAATTACAGCTTTTGCTGCATCTATATCTACAGGCTGCAGTGAAATAAAGCAAACAAACAAATTTTGTAAAAGTAAACGGCCCAATATTTTATTAGTGGTCACCGACGACCAGGGAATGGGAGACCTTGGCTGGACCGGCAATAAAGTATTAAAAACGCCATACCTTGACCGTTTCGCTCTCGAAAGCACAAGGCTTAATAATTTTATAGTGTCTCCTCTATGTGCCCCAACCAGGGCTTCCCTTATGACCGGCAGGTATAATTACAGAACCGGAGTATGGGATACGTGGATGGGCCGAATGGCAATGCACAGCGAAGAAGTAACTGTCGCTCAGGTTTTGCAGGATAACGGCTACGCGACCGGGATATTTGGCAAGTGGCACCTTGGAGATAATGTTCCCATGAGGCCTCAGGACAAAGGTTTTCAGGAAACTATGCTCTGGATTGGCGGAGGAAGATTCAGCCCAAAAATGGAAAAAAATGGCCAGATTAATGACACTGAAGGTTTCATCGACGACATTTGCACTGATGCCGCGATTGATTTTATAGAGCGAAATAAAGACAGGCCGTTCTTTGCTTATGTGCCGTTTTTCATGCCTCACGACCATGCTAAGCCTCAGGCCCCGGAAAAGTATCTCGATATGTATAAAGATACTGCCGGCCTGCACCCGGGGGATGAAGAAGTCTATGCGATGGTCTCAAAACTTGATGACAACTTCGGCAGGCTGCTTCGAAAACTCAAACAACTCGGCATTGAGGACAACACTCTTGTAATTTTCTTATCGGATAACGGTCCACTGACGGATTCGCCCGACCTTGTAAGCATGCCGGAAATACTTGCCTGTCGAACTCATGACTACGGTTATCGTTACAATGCAGGTCTCAGAGGCGGCAAGACCAACGTTTACGAAGGCGGCATAAAGGTTCCCTGTTTCGTAAGGTGGCCGGGCAGAATAAACGCCGACTGCGACCAACCGGCCATGTGTGCTCATATCGATATTATGCCTACCCTTTTAAGCATAGCAGGTATAGATAGCTGGAAAGGCGCGCCTGTCGACGGTGTTGACCTGACAGGCTTGCTTGTTAATGCAGAAAAATTGCCGGAAAGAGCTGTGATCATACAATCGGACAGGGTTGAGAAACCTCGCCCGTGGCACAACGCCTGTGTAAGAGAAAAACGATGGAAGCTTATAGATAACCGTGAACTTTACGACCTTGAAAACGATCCCGCAGAAACCAGGAACCTTTACCAGGAGCACCCGGAAATTGTAGAGCGATTAAGGAATATGTACGAAAACTGGTTTACAGATGTAACTGACGGCGACCCTTTTGTACCGGGATACACCATCATAGGTTCCCCAAGACAAAAAGCTGTCAGGTTCAGTATTTATCACCACCATTCCGTAGGGTTCCCTCTCAAGGTCATATCTAAAGGTCCTTACAGGATAACGGTTGAGGGAGTACAAAATGAGTTATTTAATGAATCATCAAAAATGCAGCTTATTTTCAATGACAAAACCTTTACCTCCGACAAAATTGATACTGATGAGAACATCACCTTTGAAAATGTAACACTTCCCTTAGGACTCTACAACTCCGATATAAAAATACTTGGACATAAGAAAATGTCAAAAATGTACTACGGCAACGAGGATTTTGGATATAGGACGATTGTGATAGAACTTTTACAGGATACAAATGGATAGCAAAGAAGTTACTAAAACGCCGGAAAAAGACAGTTCTGAAGAAAGATTGCCTTTCCGAACCAAGTTTGAATACGGAATAGGCGCTTTTGCCGATGCAATGATGGCAAACATAATATGGACACTGGCAATGCCTATATACAACCTCGGGCTTGGTGTAAGCGCAACGCTTCTCGGACTGGGTTTGGCTATACCAAAAATATTCGATGCGTTTACGGACCCCCTTATGGGTTTTATATCAGATAACACCCGCAGTAAATGGGGCAGGAGAAAACCATACATATTTATCGGCGCTGTTTTTACGGGGATACTCTGTGCAGTGCTGTGGATGCCGCCCACACAGTTAAGCCACAACGGCCTGTTCATATATTTTTTGGTTGCTTCGATACTCTACTTCCTGTTTTACACAATGTTTATCATTCCTTTTCAGGCTCTCGGATTTGAGATGGCAACCACGTATAATGAACGAACACGGCTTATGGCCTATCGAGGGTTTTTTGCGAGTCTCGGCTCTGCTGTTTTACTTCCCTGGGCTTATAAACTGTGCTTCATCCTCGGTGATAATGAAATAGAAGGGGCCCGTTATGTGGGAATAATATTCGGCTTTATAATGATCGTTCTCGGCATTGTACCGGCAATATTATGCAGGGAAAAAGCCGCCGTGCAAAGTCAGCAAAAGATCAACCTTGTCGATGCCGTAAAGCACACTTTTACAAACAAACCCTTCCTCATCATTGCATGTATCACTTTTACCTTCATTCTCGGTGTTTTTCTCGCTTTTCCTCTTCAGGTTTATATCAATGTAAGTCACGTATGCCAGGGTGATAAAGATGCGGCTTCGACTCTAACCGGCATGCTTAATACCACTATTGCCGTGATGGGAATAGCCTCCGTGCCTGTAATATCCTTTATCGGAACGAAGTTTGGAAAAAAAACCGCCCTGATGATAGGCGCCTTTCTTGTGCTTATCGCTTTTCTCGCAAGCTGGTTTTTATTTACACCTCAATGGCCTTATCTTCAAATAGTGTTTGGGTTACTTGTTTCACCAGGCCTGTCGACTATGTGGATAATGCTGCCCTCTGTCGTCGCCGATGCTTGTGACGTGGATGAAGTTAAAACCGGCTTGCGAAGAGAGGGCATGTACGGAGCGGTCTTTACATGGTCATTAAAGGTTGGAATAGCGATAGTAATGCTTGTCAGCGGCTTAGCCGTCGACTGGTCCGGGTATAACCCGGAAATAACAGCCCAGCCTGAGTCGGTTATAACAAGGCTTCGCGTGGCCTTTGCGATTATACCTGCAGGTGTCGCAATACTTAGCATAATATTTATTTCCATGTACCCGCTGAGTGCGAAAAAAATGGAGGAGATAAAGGAAATGCTTAAATCAAAAGGTGATCAAAATGTTTGATAAGCAGAGAAATTTACCGTTTGTATCTTGCATTGCATTATTGGTATTCCAGCTTTTTTTTCTCAATGCTTTTCTTTTCGGGGAAGTTATCTATTATGTTGCTCTGCCGTCAGACGGAGGTGATGACATCAATGGAACCGGTACGAAAACTAAGCCCTGGAGTACACTGAACAAAGCTAAAAATGTAATTAGACAGGATATAGCCGCCGGTCTGAAAGAAGATATTACCGTGTATTTTCGAGAAGGAACTTATTTCATGGAAGCTCCTGTTGTATTTTCCGAACTTGATTCAGGAACAATTGAATACAGCATAACTTACTGCTCATATCCGGGCGAATATGCTGTTATCAGCGGCGGGCAGGTCCTGAAGGGACAATGGTCAAATGAACATGGAAATTTATGGTCAATGCCGATAAATGAGGTAGCATCCGGTGATTGGTGGTTCAGGCAGCTATGGAAAGGCAGGGAAAGGTGTATAAGATCACGTTATCCTGACCGCGGGTCGTTGCTGAATGTAACCGATGTGTCACCAGACTACAAACTTATCACATTTAATGAATCTTTCCCTGGAGATGATCTTGATCGCAATAACACGGAACTGGTTTTGAATCACCAGTGGTCTTTAGGTAAGGCAAAAGTCTATTCAAAAATAAGCCCCCAAAGTATATATACTTACAATGTAGCAGGCTGCCCGGACCATCAATGGCTTGTCCCTCAGGCTGGCGGCAATTATGACAAAGCATATTTGGAACACCATCTGGATTTTGTAAATCTTCCCAATGAATGGTTTCTTGATCGGACAAGTGGAAAACTATATTTTATGTCGGATGAAAATAACCCTAATGATGAAGTTTTTATTGCACCGAGGTTGCAAAAACTTCTTAAGATAAGCGGCAGCTTCCAGGCGAAAATACAAAATATCAATTTCAGCAGACTTGGGTTTGCCCATGTTGCCATGTCCATGCCCGGTGTGGGCTACGGCGGTATTCAGGCAGGGCATTTTGCACCCAAGGCGTATAACACTCCGCAATATATCCTGCCGTTAGCCATTCAAATGGCCTACACCCAAAACTGTGAATTTGAATCCTGCTGTTTCTTCAATACCGGAACTGGAGGCATCGGAATCGGTATCGACTGTGACTATACGAAGGTAAAAAACTGCAAATTTGAAGATATCGGGGCAAATGGAGTTATGGTCGGCTGGCGCGGAGGCGACAACTGGGAAATTCAAAATACCAGCGGTAATCTTTTTTACAGTGACTGGAGATACCCATTTTATGCGCCTCAGTATTCAACAATTGAGAATTGCTATTTTTCAAATTGCGCATCTGAATGGAACGGCTGCGTATCTATATATGAAGCTCATGCAAAATACTCTTTGATCAGGAACAATACAATAACTTCTTGTCCATACACAGGTATTTCAGTCGGATTCAGATGGAGTGAGTACGCCTATTCTGAATCTATGCCTGTAGTTGAAAAAAATCATATATACAATGTAATGAAAATACTCAATGATGGCGGCGGCATTTATCATCTTGGCAATTCAAATAGTGGTTTGATAAAAGAAAATTACATTCACGATGTCCATGGAGGGTGTAAACCTTGGCTCGAGTATGGCAACAACGGAATTTTCATGGATCAGGGCAGCACGGGTGTAACTATTGAGGAAAACCTTACCCATGACACTTCCGGTGAGCCTTACAGGCTCAACGAACCTGGCGATATTACCTGGGTAAATAATCACTGGGATATCTATCCTGGTGCCCCGGGCTTTCCGGAATATATAGCCAATAATGCAGGGGTGACTCCGTCTGTAACCAATCTTAAATTGTACAAAGATGATGAATGTTCATTTGTTAAGTTATTTGGACAAACTCAGCCCTATTGTGTATTACACCAGGTCTTTTCTATTGAAAATAGTGCAAATCTCAGTGAATATTTGAAAATTCAGCCGAATGGATATATTATTGGTTCGGTCCCAATTGATATTTTGAGCCCAAACTTTGTGACAGTCAGTCTGTCGGTAAAAAACCCGGAAGGTAAAATCTCGCAGACAATTTACTCTAATACCTACAGAATTCTCCGGTCGGATATAAATTGTGACGGCATTGTTGACCTCGAAGATTTCGCCAAGCTCGCCAAATATTGGTTTGAACTTCAGGATGCAAATTAAACAATATTGTAAAAACAAGTTCACTAATCATTAATGGGAAAATATGTCTTATCTTGGAATTGATATAGGGACCACCGGCACAAAGGCGGCAGTATTCGATGAGACCGGCAGGATCTTGTCCTCGGCGTACATGGAATACTCCCTTTCTTCGCCACAGCAGGGCTGGTTCGAGCTTGACCCGGGCCAGGTTGTCAACCGCTGCCTGAAAGTTATCACAGACGCAGCCGGCAAAGTCCGTAAAACCGATCCAGTCCAGGCTATAGGCATAGCAAGTCAGGGCGAGGCATTTACACTGCTCGATGGAAATGACAACTACCTGTGCAACGCAATGGTCTCGTTTGACACACGCAGCAGCGGCCAGGTAAAATCCTTTTGCAAAAGTTTCGGCAGAGAAGAACTCTATAAAATTACCGGCCATTCCCCACACACGCTTTTCAGCCTTTTCAAGCTCCTCTGGCTCAAAGAAAACAAGCCGGAACTGCTGAAAAAAACAAGTAAGCTGCTCTGCATGGGCGACCTGATTAGATACAAACTTACGGGCAACTCTGTTACCAGCTTCAACCTCGCTTCACGGACAATGCTCTTTGACGTAAGCAGCAGGCAGTGGTCGGACAAACTTATTGAACAGGTCGGCATTTCAAAAGAAGTTCTGCCGACAGCCCTCCCCTCGGGACAATCCGCGGGCATACTGTTAAAGAATATGGCAGAAGAGACCGGTCTCGAAAGAAATGTAACAGTCGCCACCGGCGGCCATGACCAGTGCTGCGGAGCTCTCGGAGTGGGGGTAATTCAAAGCGGCATTGCCGCATACAGTTTGGGTACGGTCGAATGCATCACGCCTGCTTTTGAAACCTGTGTGCTCAACGAGAAGCTGATGAACGGCAACCTCGCCACATACCCCCACACCGTCCAGGACCTTTATACCACTGTGGCCTTTTGCATGACCGGCGGCAGCGGCTTGAAATGGTTCAAAGAAAACCTCGGCCGATACGAGCTTCAAAAAGCAGAAGAAACCGGCGGCAATGTCTACGACATCCTTATCGACCAGATACCTTCCGATCCGACCAGCCTGCTGGTCCTCCCGCATTATACATCGACCGGCACTCCATATTTCGAACCCTCACCGCTGGGCGCGGTTCTTGGGCTAAATCTTTCCACAACAAAAGGCGAACTCTTAAAGGCCCTGCTTGAAGGCATAAGCTTCGAGATGAAAGTCAACCTCGAACTGCTCAAAAAATGCGGTATCTCCGTTAAGCAGCTTCGCGCTTTCGGCGGCGGCACCGCAAGCGATGCCTGGATGCAGATAAAAGCTGACATACTCGACATGCCGATTGAATGTGTCGAAACAAAAGAAGCCGGCTGTATGGGGGCGGCAATGCTCGCGGCTCTCGCTGCGGAAAGAATTTCTTCGCTGGACCAATGCTGTCAAGAATGGGTCAAGACTAACCGGCAATTCACCCCGAAACCTGAAAATGTAAAAATATATGCTCAAAGCTTTGAAGTATATAAAGACCTTTACAGCGACCTTTCACCATTACGCGAAAAAATGAATAACTTACTGTCTCATAGAATTTAATAGGAACTTAAAATGAGAAAACTCACAAAATCAAGATTTGCCTTGTTTTTTGGAAACCGTGGTTTCTTTCCTGCTGAACTTATTCTAAAAGCAAGAACAGAGGTTGCCGAGGTCCTTAAAAAGCTCGGACATGAAGTATTGATGATGGACGAAACCCTTACCCGCCATGGAGCCGTCTCAGATAAATCCGATGCGGTTAAATACGCCAACTTCCTGAAAGAAAACGAGGGTAAATATGACGGTGTAATTCTTTCACTGCCTAATTTCGGCGACGAAAGCTCCGCGGTCGAGTCGCTTCGTAAAGCGGACGTTCCGATTTTTATTCATGCCTACCCCGATGACCTTGACAAGATGGCCCCGGAATACAGGCGCGATGCCTTTTGCGGCAAATTTTCCGTAATGGACGTATTCTACCAGTACGGATTGAAGTTTACAAACCTTGTTCCGCACGTTGCACAGCCGGGCAGCAGCGATTTCGAGCGGAATATCGAGCACTTCGATCGCGTTTGCAGGGTGGTCAACGGCTTTAAGGATATGGTGGTGGGCGCGGTAGGTTCAAGAACCACCGCTTTCAAAACGGTTCGTATTGACGAACTTGCCCTCCAGCAAAACGGAATAACAATGGAAGTGATAGATCTTACAGAAGTATTCGCCCAAATGCAGGCCCTGTCGACCTCGGCCGGTGAATACAAAGACAAGGCAAAAAGACTTAAGGATTACACAACCTGGCAGGGTGTGCCGGAAGAAGCCTTTGATAGAATAGTACGCCTCGGCGTGGTGCTTGATAAGCTCTTTGAACAATGGAACCTCAATGCGATGGGCTTCCGCTGCTGGATAGAACTGCAAAGGCAGCTGAATATCTCTGCCTGTGTGTTACTAAGCGAAATGAACGACCGTAAGCTACCCGTTGCATGCGAGGTCGACATCGGCAACGCTGTCGCCCAGTACGCCCTTTACAGGGCCACTGCAGAGCCCACAGCCTGTCTCGACTGGAATAATAATTACGGTGACGACCCGGAAAAATGCATCCTTTTCCACTGTGGTTCGACCGCTCAATCCCTCATGACCGCCAGGGGCAAGGTCTCGGACCATTCTATGCTCCAGCACGACCCGCAGGTCGGACCGAACTGCTCGTTCGGCTGCAACGAAGGCAGAATCAGGGACTTCCCCTTCGCTTTCAGCTCGATGACCACACGTAACGGCAAGCTCGAATTCTATATCGGCGAAGGTGAATTTACAAAGGACCCCATACCCGACAACTTCTTCGGATGCGGAGGGGTTGCCAAAATCCAGAACCTCCAGCAGGTGCTGAGATTTATCGGCCAAAACGGCCATCGTCATCACGTCAGCATAACTCCCGGAAGCCGGCTTGTCGAGCCCGTAAAAGAAGCGCTTGAATATTACCTTGGATATAACGTAACAGTACCCCAAAAGGAGTTTTAGCAATGCCTTTAGTGACCAACGCCGCCCAGGCCAGACAGATAATCGAACAGTATAGGGAAAATAAAATTTCAATGCCATGCTTTTGCGCCGAAAACACTTTCACAATGGAAGGCATATTAATCGGCGCCTCTCAAATCGCTAAGGCATCGGCACGGGATGTTGCAATTTACATTGCGGCAACCGGAAACTATCACGGCAGGCAGCAGTTGAAAAATTACACTTCTTTAAATGACACATGGGAAGGTTTCCTCGCGTTCAAAAGCGACATGCAAAGACTATGCAGGGCGGATGGACCATTCAATAATGTAATAGTAATACCGGCCCTCGACCACGGCCAGCCGGAACTGGATGACAGGCTTTTTGAGCAGGGCAGGGATTTCTGGGGTTGCGTAATGTACGACTGCTCGGCAAGACCGCTTGACCAGAACCGCCAAATGGTCAAAGAATTTGTCAAGAACTTTGCCGACGAATATGTCATCGAAGGCTGTGTGGATGAAATAACCGAGTCCGGGCAGGGCGGCATGAAACTTACCGACCCAAATGATGCCAAACAGTTTATTGACGAAACCGGCGCCGATCTAATCGTTGCAAATCTCGGCACAGAACACCGTGTAACAGGTGATAAGAAACAATACCGCAGCGATATCGCTCGAAAAATTTATGAACAGACAGGCAGACGGATAGTTCTCCATGGAACCAGTTGCCTCTCACAAGATGACATTGCAAAACTGCCCGCCGATGGAATTGCTAAAGTAAATATATGGACCGTGCTCGAAACAAAGACCACGCAGGAGATGTTCGCAAAAATGCTTGAACACGCCTCAGACATTCTCCCGCCCGCACTTGTTAATGAGCTAAAGAAAAGAAATATGTTTGGAAGCGGTATAGAGCTCAAGCCCGACATGACGCCTAAGCTCGAATACCTTACCGAAGTTTACAGGCGTAATGCAATCAAAACTCCTTCCGTAGCCCAAATTACATACGAGTTTATGAAAAAATTCGGATACTAAAAGAAAAGTTACCAACTTTGCTTGACGTTGCTTTTTCACGCTGGCAGGTAGAGAAATGGTTTGAGCGTGCCAAGCAGGAATGCGGATTTGGCGCCTTTGAGGTGCGGACGTATACGAGCTTGATCCGGCACTGGCTGGCGTCTCGTCTGGCGATGTATTTTCTGGCTGATCAAACTCATCGGCTCCGGGGGGAAAAATCCGCGGATAACATTGGAGCAGGTGGCCGATGTGGCCAATACTCTCGCCTGGAAAATATGGAAGAAACATCCCTATTCATGGAAACAAAAAGCGTATGTGTGTGAATATTACCAGGAACGTAACGAGGCATCCTATGCCAGCAGAAGAAAAACAGCAGAGGCAAAACGTATCGAATTCTTATAGCGCTGTCATACTAAGACACTCGCAGGCGGCGCTATATATGACTGGCCCGAGTGGATGGAAGACTATAAAGACTTTTAATAATTAACTTATCATTATTCTATGCAATCAACTTTAACTCCGGTGAATATTACTGTATAATTTTCGTCGGTTTTTTTATAATTTGGGAACTGATATATGGTTGAATCGCTGAATCTCCTCGACTGGTTTGTAATAGTTGGTTTCATATTAACAATGCTCGGTGTCGGAGCGCTTTTTACGCGCAAAGCCGGCGGCGACATTGAATCCTTCTTTGTCTCCAATCGTTCCCTGCCATGGTATATCGCTGGCGGCTCCCTTATCGCGACCAGCTTCGCAGCCGACACGCCTTTGTGGGTCACCTCGCTTGTCCGCAAGTACGGTGTTTATTATATATGGCAGTACTGGTCCCCGCTTATCGGGGCCAGCCTGACGATAGTGCTTTTTGCCCGGCTATGGAGGAGGCTGGGCGTTATGACTGATATAGAGTTTTTGGAGATACGTTACAAAGGAGCAGCGGCAAAGTTTTTACGCTTTTTCTCCGGCGGAATGCTCTCGCTGTTTTTATGCCCGCTGATCATCGGCTGGGTCACCAAGGCTATGGAAACAATCAGCCGGGAAGCAATGGGCATCCCCGCAGAGTATCAGCTATGGTCGACCGCGGGGGTAGTGCTGGTCGCCCTTGCGCTTTGCGCTCTCTCCGGCCTTTACGGTGTTGTATATACCGACTTCCTTCAGTTTATCGTGGCCACGTTCGGTACGGTGCTTCTTGCAGTAGTGGCCGTAAACCATGTAGGCGGGCTTGGCGCAATGGCAGACAAACTCTCGGCGATGGGCGACTGGAACGGCCATAACCTCAACATCGCTCCCGAAATCGGCCCTTCACCAACACAAATGTCCGTATGGAACGCCGTCGGGTATTTCGGGGTGCTGTGGCTCACCGTGGCGGTTTCAGGCGGCTACCAGGCCCAGCGGCTACTCGCATGCAAGGACTGGCGGCACTCCACACTCGCCATGTTCATGCACACAGTTTGTTATTTCGGGCTTGTATGCTGGCCGTGGATAATCGTGGCGCTTTGTTCGGTAATTATTTTTCCGACTCTCGGCGAGGGGGTTACAGATGACTTCGCTTACCCGAGAATGATTGTAACGCTCCTGCCCGGCGGCCTGCGCGGGATGGTTATCGCGGCGATGCTCGCGGCGTTTGTCTCCACGATAAGCACAATGTTCAACTGGGGCTCTTCATACCTGGTTAATGACCTATATAAACGCTTTGTAGTTACGGAGGCTTCGAATAAACACTACGTCTGGGTCGCTCGATTGGGAACGCTTCTTATGGCCGTGGCAGGCGGAACGATCTCCTTTTTGGCAAAAGATATTCAGCAGCTTCTGGCGATAAGCTTCGTGTTCGGCTCATCCTTCGCCGTCGTCGCTTTGCTCCGCTGGTTCTGGTGGAGGCTGAACGCCTGGGGCGACCTTGCAGCTACCGCCGCGGCGTGGATAATAACTCCGCTTCTGCTTTTTACGACGGTTTTCAACGGCCCGGCTGCAGCTGTGCTCGGACTGGAAGAGGGTGTCGAATTCAATGCCGACCCCGACCTGATGGGAGCAAGGATGACCTTTGTAATATTAACTGTTTCGTTGGTCGCAATCGTAGTCTCTTACCTCACCAGGCCGACCGACATGGAGGTGCTCAAGAGTTTCGTATTAAAGGCCAGACCGTTCAGTTTTTTCTGGAAGCCGGTCATAAAACAACTCGACCAGGAATACCACTCACAGGAAGGTTTTGTTCATACTTTAATTTCATGGATTATCGCTGTTGCTTGTGTTACATCGCTGATATTCGGCATAGGCAAACTGCTTTTGGGAAGACCTGTTATGGGCGTTATATTGCTCGCAGTGTTCGCTGTTACACTGGTCATTACATATCGCAGGATAAATGCCGACTTTCAAACCAGCGGTGAAAACTTCCCAAGTGATTAGAACAGCCGCCTATTCGTAAAAAATCAAGCAGTCTGTTAGACACTTTCTAAAAATTTTTCGCGCGCGATCAATTTTAGACTTGCGCTCTCTTTAATCATCTGTCATACTTGCTCAAAAACAGAAAGGATGCCTGATGAATATCAAAGAGATCACGCCGGGTGGTTGCCGGCTTGTGGTCATTTATGAAAAGTCATTACCTGAGCAACAGGATATATGCAGATTATGATGATATTTTTGA
>CAZVPF010000034.1:0-33003 GCA_964628195.1 uncultured Pirellulales bacterium
GATGTCGTTAGGAGAAATTATGTTTTTTAACAGTTTAAATGGGAAATGTCAGATACAACGACGAGATGCTTGGATTGATCAGCTTTGTGTCCGGCTCTTTCGATTGGTTTGACGAGCGTTTTCAAATAATTACAGAATCGATAGCCACGCAGGTTGGGGGCGTGCTTAAAAGGTTAAGCGTGGAGGAGGCTTTGCGCGACAGCGAGCATACTGCGAGGGTGCTGCTTAACGCGCCCGGTTCGGCTGCGTTTTTACTCGAAAACGACGGGACGGTTCTGACTTTGAACACTAAAGCCAGAGAGCTTATGGGTGTCGGGCATGAGAGCCTGATTGGGAAATGTCTTTTTGATTATTTCGAACCGGAAACCGCTTCCAAACGCAGGCAGCGGGTCGAGGTTGTGGTTCTATCGGGCAAGCCTCTGTTCCATGAGGAGTTTTCAGGAGGGAGGTATTACGAGGTCAGCACTTTCCCTATTTTCAACAGGAAGGGGCGGGTCGCAAGGGTTGCTGTGTATCTCAACGACGTTACCGAGCGAAAAAAGGACCATCAGCAGCTTGAACAGTTCCAGGAGCGGATGCGGCGCGCAGAGCAGCTTGCAGCTTCGGGGACACTCAGCGCGACGGTCGCGCATGAGCTTAACCAGCCTGTGACGGCGATGAAGCTGTTTTTGCAGCAGCTGCAAAAAAGTTTACAGAAAGGTGAAACAGACAGTGCGAAAGGTGTTGAATTAACCACTGACTGCCTCGATGAACTTGAAAAGGCATCTCGGATAATAAACCGTTTTCGGGATTTCGCGCGGAAATCGTCTCCTTCCCGGCAGGTCGAGGTGGACCTTTGCGGGACGGCGGGGCGGGTCGCGGAGATGCTCGGGCAAAGCGCAAGGGAAAAAAGCGTTAAGATAGCGGTTAAAAAATGCGAAAAACCCATGACAATTACAGGGGATGTGGAAGATTTTGAGCAGATGCTTTTTATCCTGGTTCAGAACTCCATACAGGCGGCGGAGGGAAACAAGAAATGCAGTATCAGGCTTGCGATTGAGGACCAGGGCGGTAATATCTGCATATCCGTCGGCGACGATTGCGGGGGGATTGCCAAGGAGGACCTTGCAAAAATATTTGAACCGTTTTATACTACCAAGCCGCTGGGCAGGGGCACGGGCCTGGGGCTTTGTGTGCTCGAAAGGCTTGTAAGGAAATACTCAGGGACGATAAGTGTTGACAGTGTATACGGAAAAGGAACCACTTTTTATCTGAATTTTAAGTAAATTGATAAACAGGCTGAGGAGACTGAAAACTGGCTAACAAGAGGAACAAACGAGTTATATTTGTCGTTGACGACGATCCGGGTGTGCTCAAGGCGCTGAGTTTGACGCTTGAACAATTGCAGGATACAACGGTTGTTGCGTTTGAGGGAGCTGCTCAATGCCTGGCCCGGCTGGCGGTGGGTGACTGTGATATGATAATAACCGATGTCAATATGCCGGATATGGACGGGATTGAGCTGCTAAAGGAAGTGCGCAAAGAGCGGCCTGCGCTTCCGGTGCTGCTGATAACCGGTTACGGTGATATTCCGATGGCGGTTAAGTCGCTTAAGCTCGGGGCGGCGGATTTTATCGAAAAACCCCTGGATGAGGAGTTTTTTCTTTCCGTGGTGAAAGACACTCTTGAAGACAATTACGACCATGAGGGGCTTATAGGCAGGGGTTTGACCAATACCGAGATTAAAATTTTAAGATTAATTTCCGAGGGCCGGACCAATAAAGACATCGCCTTTACGCTTCGCAGGTCGACGAGGACCGTCGAAAACCATCGCCATAAAATATTACGCAAGATAAACGCCGACAGCACGGCGGAGCTTGTTAAATTCGCGATTAAAATGGGGCTGGATAAGGCGGATTAAATTAGGTTGTAAGTTGTAGGGGATAGGTTATAGGGGATAGGAAACAGGAGACAGAACACAGAACACAGAAAGGCGGGGGCGTTGGTGTGAAACATGTATGCGGGGTTAGGGGGGCAGGAAACAGGGGATAGGAGATAGGGGATAGGAATCAGAACACAGAACACAGAAGACAGGAATCAGAAATCAGGCATTTGGCGATAGGCAATAGAGGGTGGGAAGTTTTTGCGTTGAAAAATTCGTGCGGGGTTTGGCGGCGGGGGCGGTGTTTTATTTTCGCGCAAAGCCGCTAAGGGGGGGAATAGGTTATAGGGGATAGGGGATAGGAAACAGAACATAGAACACAGAAAAGCGGGGGCGTTGGGGTGAAACATGTATGCGGGGTTTGGCGGTCAATATTCGACCCCTTTGGGGTCGGGGATGACGGGGGCGTTCGTTTTCCACGGGTTTCGGTCGCTGCGCTCACTCTACCCGCGGCTATTGCTGTTTTATCCCTACGGGATAAATAGTGGTTGGGGGGGTAGGAAACAGGAAACAGAACACAGAAAAGCGGGGGCGTTGGGGTGAAACATGTATGCGGGGTTTGGCGGCGGGGGCGGTGGGTATTATCGTGTTATCCCCGCGGGATGAGAGCGGGAGCTGTCAGGGCTGTTGGGGGGAAATCGGGGGTGAAGTATTTTCACCGGCGGGGGATATTTGCAAAGGGGTCTTTTTTTGGCTGGATTTACAGCAGTTCGGGGTTATAATCTCTGCAAATGAAAGAAGCGGGCAAAATCCCCGCAGATTAATCAGCTTGCAGAAAAAAAAGGCGGAAAAATGCTCAAAATGACGCAATGGATCGCGGCAGTTTTCAGTTTTATCTTCTTGATGTCCGGCACGGCGGCAAGGGCGCAGGGTTACCTGCCTGGCCAGGATTTAAGGGTATCGGCGGAGCGGTTGACCATTTTCGAGCCGGAGGACCCGGCGGCGGCGAAAGTGGTAATCCTTGATGGCGGTGTGTCTTTGTCCATAGGCTCCAACAGCATGACAGCCGAGAAGGCAGTGCTATGGCTGGAAAGGATAAATTTTGATTACATCGGCAACCGCAGGACGGATTTCCAGGCGCAGGTTTATCTCGAAGGAGATGTAAATTACACTGCGGGCAAGATGTCCAAGACGGTTGACATGAATGCTTCGACGGTTGAGAACGGCAAATCGCTGGTGACACGGTTCACGGTTACGGGCGAGGTTTACATAACCGCAGAAGAACATTTTCGGGAAAAGTTTGAGGACCTTGGCGAGGAGGAAATCTACTCGCGGGCTACGGAGATAATAGTGCCTGCGCGAAGGGGGCCGGTAATTGACCCGCAGGCCCTTGTTCCGAGGTTTCCGGCTGAGAGCCGATCAGGTGTTATGGTGGCTGGGCGCGAAGAACCCATCCCGGGACAGGAAAAATGGCAGCGAACGGATATATTCGGGTTTGAGCAGCCTGCGGTTCAGAGCATAGCCGATGATTCGAAGGGTGCCACGAAAGTGAGGGTGGACAGGCCGGTGCCGATGCCGGAGCCTGAAAAAACCGCGCAGTTTCGGTATCCTGTAAACGTAGCGGGTTTGTGGGAGCCGGGCCCGGAGATAGAGAAAACACAAATGGCCGACGGAACGAATGTCGCGACGGTTATCGGTAAATTTTATATCTGGCAAAAACTTGACGACGAAGGGTCGCTGCTCGAGTTCCAGGCGGACAGCGCGGTTCTTTTTTACGATGACGAACCTATCGAAGAGGACCGCCAGGGGAGCAACCTGATCTCGGGGCAGGTCCAGGCGGTTTATCTGAGGGGCAATATCATAATGACCGAGGGGACGGCGACAATGAGGGCCGATGAGATGTATTATGATTTCCGCAAGCGTCAGGCCCTTGCTGTAAACGGTGAGCGAAGAATGTTCGACCCGGACCGGGGGGTGCCGATATACCTTCGTGCCGATGAGATCAGGCAGATAAGTCAGAATGTTTTCACGGCTGAGGACGCGATGCTTACATCGAGTGAATTTGCCGACCCGCAGGTTCAGCTTACCGCGTCGAGCGTGATAATCACGGATATCACGGATGTTGAAAGAAGGGCCGGCGAGCAGGTCGAAAAGAAAAAATACGAGGGTGTTTTCAAAGACACGCTGCTGAAAATGGACGGGCTTCCTATTTTCTACTGGCCGAAAATCCGTGCCGACCTCGAAAGGCCGGATATACCGCTTCGCCGGGCGACGGTGGGTTATGACGACGATTTCGGTTTCACCACGGAGACCAGGTGGGACCTTGCGAAGCTGCTGAGCAGGCGCGAGCCGGAGGGTGTTGACAGCACGCTTGCGCTGGATTATTACGGGGAGCGCGGAATGGGGGCAGGGCTGAGGACCCGTTACGCAAGGCATAATTATTTCGGGAACATACTCGCTTATGCACTCACGGACCGCGGGGATGACGATCTGGGCAGCATATCGAGCAGGAAAAACCTTGACCCGGGCGAGGATATCCGGGGGCGGTTCAGATGGCGACACAGGCAGTTTCTGCCTTATGACTGGCAGGCGACGGTGGAGGTGAGCTACGCGAGCGACGAGAATTTCATCGAATGGTTCAACAGAAGCGAGTTCGACACGGGCAAGGCCCAGGAGACGCTTGTCCACTTGAAGAGGATCACGGACAACTGGGGTATTTCGATACTTAACAAATTCAGGATAACGCCGCACAGGAGCATTGTCGAGGAGCTTCCTTCTATCGAGTATCATCTCAAGGGGCAGTCCTTCTTCGACCACAAGCTTACATACTACACGAGCTCAAAGGTCAGCAGGTTCAGGAACCTGTATCCGAACGGCGACCCGGACGTTGTGCCGGAGCAGTTTTACACCTTCTTTTCGACGAGGCACCAGGTCGATGCGCCGATGCAGATTGGGACAGTCAAGTTCGTTCCTTTTGTGGCGGGCAGTGTCGGTTTTAATGACATGAGCCAGACGGCATACGAGCGGGGTGTTAATAACGACCTTGTCGAGCCGGATAAATCCGTTTTTCTCGGTGAGTTCGGCGCGAGGCTTTCAACGATGCTTTGGAAAGATTACCCGAACGTTAAATCCCGACTGTGGGATTTGGACGGGATAAGGCATATTATCAAACCCCACGCGGAGATAGTGAGGTATATCGAACGTGACGAGACGGTGGGGATGCGGGATATGTATAATATCGGTGTACTTAACCGGTGGCTGACTCATCGCGGAGAGGGGCCGACAGCACGTACGGTTGAATGGCAGAGGCTGGATCTGAATTTGACGTGGATCAGCGACGCGGCGGACGACACCGCCGGTCCGGCGAGGTTTTTGTGGAACAACTCGGTCGTGCCGCTTCTGCTGAGGCGAAATACCCCTTATTACTCCATATTGAGGGATTCATTCACGGCTGATTACACGTGGCGGATAAGCGATACGACGACTTTTTTAAGCGATATGAGCTATGACGTTAAATCCGGTGTGGTACAGCAGTTAAACGCGGGATTTTCAAGATATATTTACCCCGATATTAAATATTATATCGGGAGCAGGTACCTGAAAAGGGCGATTGTAAGCGTTCCGGGGGACAATGTTTACGAAGAAGGTTCACATTCTGTTGTAACTGCGATGACTTATTCCTTGAATAATCGGTACACCTTTGTATTATCGGAGGAATTCAACACCGATTATGGTGAGAATGTCCGCACGGAGGCGGCTCTTATCCGACAATACCGCAGGATGTATTACAGCCTGTCTTATGAAAAAGACTATTCAAGGGACAGGGAGAGGGTAATGTTCAGTATGTGGCCCGAAGGTGTCAGCGAACTGGCGTTGGGTTCGCGCGATTATGTCGGTATAGGCGGATATACGATCGAAGAATAGTCCGGTGACCGTCAGGTGTAAGATTCGGGCGATTTTGTGAATATTATCCGTATTTTTCGTGAAATTTAGAACAAAATGCTGTCGAAAAACTAATTATTAACTGTGTATTTAAGGGAGAATTTATGGCGTTAGTTGATTCTAAAAAAATGTTCGAGATGGCTTATAAGAACGGTTATGCCGTCGGGGCGTTCAATGTGAACAACATGGAGCTTCTTCAGGGCATAATGATGGCCATTGAAGAGGAAAAGGCTCCGGTAATACTTCAGATATCTCGCGGCGCCCGTCAGTACGCGAATATGAAGTATCTGAAGGCTTTAATCGATGTCGCGGTTGAAGAAAACCCCGATATCCCGGTCTGTATGCACCTTGACCACGGTGACACATTCGAGACTTGCAAGCAGTGTGTCGACGACGGTTTCACGTCGGTTATGATCGACGGTTCGCATCATTCTTTCGAGGAAAACATTGCCGTTACGAAACAGGTTGTCGAGTATGCCCACGCTCACGGAGTTGTTGTCGAAGCGGAGCTGGGGCAGCTTGGCGGTATCGAGGAGGATGTTGTAGGGGTTGCGGCGGATGACGTTTCCAACCATCTGACCGACCCTGACCAGGTTGTCGAGTTCGTTGAGAAGACCAACTGTGATTCTCTTGCCATCGCAATCGGCACGAGCCACGGTGCTTACAAATTCAAGACCGAGCCGAAGCTTGCCTTTGACGTGATCGAAGAGGTCAGCAAAAAGCTTCCCGGTTTCCCGCTGGTTATGCACGGTTCGAGCAGCGTTCTTAAGGAGTTCAAGGACCTGATCAACAAGTACGGCGGTGACATGCCCGACGCAATGGGTGTTCCCGAGGAAGCGATCAGCAAAGCCGTTAAAATGGCGGTATGCAAGGTGAACATTGACACAGATATACGTATGGCGATGACCGCGAAAATCCGGCAGGTCTATGCGGAGAAACCCGGCGAGTTCGACCCGCGTAAATACCTCGGGCCGGCACGCGAAGCCATCAAGGAAATGGTCAAGCACAAACTTCACGTGCTCGGCTGTGCGGGTAAAGCGGCTGAATGCCTTTGAGAATAGTTAATATATAAATTGACAGGTGATATATCTTGCTGAGTGATAAAAGAAGTTTTGGTGCTTTTGTAAATAGATTTCTACTTACGGTGTTTATCTTCTGCCTGACGGCAGGGTGTACTGAGGCCCGCCGGCAGGGGCCTGCGGAGGCAGGCAGTGAGAACATCGAGACCCGGAAGATCGAGGTCAACCTCGAAGCTGCGCCGGGTGGTCCCGATTCACAGGGCCAGGCAAACCCGGTTGTGGCCCAGGGGACGCCGAGAAGCGATACAGAAGTTGTCGCCGTGATGAAGGGGCAGGTCCGTGAGGATTTGCCGCCTGACGAAGCGTTCGCGGATGCCTACAAGCTGATTTTGAACGGAAAGTTCAAAGACGCTGCAAAAGTGATCGAAAACGCGAAAGCGAGCACGGATAAACTCGAATCTCTCAGCAGGATTATCACCCAGTATGAAAAAATAGAAACGGGCAGAAAGCAAAGCAAGAAGGACACTTTCGCCGAGAAGCTCGAAAAGTACAACGAGATACAGGCAAAGGGCGTTCCGGAAGATGTAAACGGGCTGGACAAGGCTTTTGCGGCTTTGATAGCCGCGAGGCGTTATGCCGAGGAAGAAGAAAAAGACAAGCTTCTGGAAAGCGCGTTTGTATCGGGCCTTGTGCAAAAGGCAAAGGAAATCGCCGCCGACTATGAACAGCAGGGCAAGTGGATAGACGCCTATGCACACGGTTACTACTGGTTAAAGGCGATTTACAGCAAGAACGAAGAGTACAAGAAAAAGGCCGAGCAGCTTACTGATATGGCGATCATACAGGTTTCTCTTTCCGACAACAGCTGTGACACGAGCGACGAGCGGCATGAGGGTATCGAGCCGGAGATGTTTTTGCGTGCGATCAAGGCGCTGGACTTTAACTACGTAAGCGTGATAGATTATGACGAGATGGCGGAGAAGGGCTTTGAAAGATGCCGCCTGCTGGGCAGGGTGCTGAAGCACAGCGAAGAGGTAGCTTACGAAGTCGAACCGGTAAATGTCGCCAAGTGGCAGTCGGGGATTGACGAGCTTGAGAAAAAGAGGCTCGGTAAATATGTTGTCGTGACCCGCGACACATTCATGAAGCTGTTTCTTGAAATACTTCAGCTTAACGAGCAAACGCTGGGTATCGACCAGGGGGTGGTTGTAGCACAATACAGCGAGGCGGTAATGAGCGTACTGGACCCGCATACCTCGCTTGTCTGGCCGTGGGAGGTCAGGGACTTCCAGAAAAACATTACGCAGGAATTCACGGGTATCGGCATCGAGATATCCAAGGCCACCGGCGAACTGAAGGTCGTGAGCCTGCTTCCCGATACACCGGCATATACGTCCGGGCTTGACGCGGAAGATATTATAATCGCCATTAACGGTGAAAAGGTCGATCGCGACATGAGCATTCAATGCGCGGTGAACAAGATAACGGGGCCTGCGGGGACGGATGTGACGCTTACCGTCCGCCACGAAGACACAGGTGATATCGAGGATATTGTCATCACCCGTGCCAAGATCATCGTTCCGACCATCAAGGGCTGGAAGCGTGTTGACACGGGGACGTGGAAATACATTGTGGACCCGGAGGACATGATCGGGTATGTGCGGATAAGCAACTTCACGGGCACCACGGCGAGTGATCTTGACGCGGTTCTTAAAGAGCTCGAGGCGAAGGGCATGAAGGGGCTTGTCCTTGATCTTCGGTATAACACGGGCGGGCTTCTTACAAGCGCTGCGGACGTAACGGACCTTTTCATCGAAGAGGGTCTTATCGTTAAAAGCCAGCCCCGGTGGGGTGTTTCCACTTATGAGGCGGCGACGAAATCCGGGACTCATCCGCCTTTGCCGATGGCGGTGCTTATCAACGACGTATCAGCGAGCGCATCGGAGATCGTGGCGGGGGCTTTGCAGGACCAGAACTACCGCAGGGCAACGCTTGTGGGGCAGAGGACCTACGGCAAGGGCAGCGTACAGACTATTACCCCGTACACACAGGGCGGCTCGCAACTGAAGTATACGATGGCGTTTTATCATTTGCCTTCCGATCAGCGTGTCGAGAGCAGATACCTGATGGAAAAACAGGGCAGGGAAGACTGGGGTATCGCTCCGGACGTGAAGGTCAAGCTGACGGGAACCGAAGAAAAAGAGATGCTTGAGATACAAAGAGCCAACGAGATACTCGCCAAAGCCGACCATGACTACGAAGGCAAGCCTATCGAGCGTCACTCGCTTGAGGAGACTATAAAAAGCGACCCGCAGCTCGGTGTCGGGCTGCTGGTGGTAAAGGCCAAACTGCTGTCGCAGGGCAGTGAAGCGAAGCTTTTGGCGGGCGAATCGGCGAGTAAATAACGGAAACTTTTGATCTTTATTTGCGTATAATCATTGTCTCTTTAAGCAAGGCTTGTTTTTGCAGTTTTGAAGTTTTGGTTTTTTTGTCGGTTAATTAAAGGCTTTTTATGAGGATCGCAAGCAGGGTTGTAATGACTATCACCGGGTTGGTGCTTATCGGCGCCAGCGGGTTGAAGGTACACATGATGCTCAACGAGCCTGTTGTCGGGAAACATTTCTGGGAAACCTGGGAGTTCATGCTCATCCAGATACCGCTTGTTATGGGACTTGGGATCTGGCTGGTTTCGGGGTTGTTCAAACTTGGCGGGTGGCTTCTGGGAGTTCTGGCACTTGTGGTATTTCTGGGCGATACGATTTACAAAGCCGTCACCGGGGCCGAGTCTTGCGGATGTTTCGGATCGGTTGACGTTGATCCGTGGGTAACGCTTTTCGCTTTCAATATACCTTTTCTTGCGGCGATGCTGATATTCAGGCCCAGGGGTGAAAAGCTTCTTGGGCCGCCGTGGCCGAGCGCGAAACACTTCTGGTCGGTGGCGATACCGACGGCGATATTACTGCCTGCGATTGTTATTGTTATGGCAGTTAACAAAGTCGAGCCGCAGGTTGTGGACCTGACCGGTGCAATCAGCAAAGCGAACGCAAACCCAAAGACACCACAAATTCAGGACCCGGTAGACAGCAGTCAAACCTTTACAACTAACCCTTCGCAGCGGCCCCTGCAAGACAGCGACAAAACGCAGGGGGCAAAACAAACCGAGCCAGCGACCGGAAAAACGGTTGATGCCCAGATTGCAGAGACGCAAACACCACCAGCCGGCGAGAAGGAGCCTGAAAAAACCCAGGCAGCGGACAGTTCGGACGATAATGGGCAGGCATTGCCGGAGGCTGTTGGAGAAGATGTGGACGACGGGCAGCAAACCGGGAAAACAAGCGAAGATAACGAGCAGGTCGAGCCAGCGGGGGAGACTCAAAAGGCAAATGCCGCTGATGGTGAAGATGACGGTTCTGATGATGACGACGAAACCGCTGCGGCAGACAGTGAAAAGCCCTGGCCTGACCCGCTGAAACTCGACGACCAGCAGGAAGCGCTGCTCAACGATGTGCTAACTTATGTGGACATTTACGCGGATTACAAGGAAGGGCCGGCTGTTTTCTTTTTTTACCACCTTACGTGCCCGACGTGCAGGGAGCTTTTGCCTGAATACAGCGCCGGGATCAACGAGCTGGGCGATAATCCCATCAACCTTTCGTTTATCGAGATACCGCACGGCAAGAGCGAGAAGGAATCGCCGGTTCCCGAGGACAACATCTGTCCGACGGGTGTGCTTACCGCACGTGAGGACGGCAAGGAATGGGTGATCGGGACGCCTCTGGTGGTTGTGGCGATGGACGGCAAGGTGGATAAGGCCTGGCAGCTCGAGGCCCCGGGCTTTTATGAACTGCTGGACGCGATCTTCGCCGAGTAGGTTTGGGGTTTACGGGCAGGGCGCATTTTGTAACATTCCTTGACTTTCAGCGGCGAGGGGTATATAATCCCATGCTAATGATCAGTTATGCGGGTTTATAATGGCTCTTACGGCAAGGATGCAAAAAAAGCAATGGAATATTCGTCCCCCGGCGCGGGGTTTCGAGGAGCTTGCCTCGACGACAGGGATATCGAAAGTTCTCGCAAGGGTTCTTCTAAACCGCAAGGTCAGCACCGAAAAAGAAGCCCGCGTTTTTTTGGCACCAAAGCTAACGGAGCTTATCGACCCCGAAAAAATGCCGGGCATGGAGCAGGCTGTTTCGCGGATCGCGCATGCGGTCGGCAAGAAGCAGCGTATCGCGATATACGGTGACTACGACGTGGACGGGATTACCTCGGTTGCGATTCTGTCGCAGCTTTTTGACCTGCTGGGCTGCGGATGTGATTTTTACATCCCTCACCGGATCGACGAAGGGTACGGTCTTAACGAATCTGCTGTTCGGACCCTTGCCGAAGCGGGGACGGAGCTTCTTATAACGGTCGACTGCGGAATTACCGCTGTGCAGACCGCCGAGCTTGTTAAAGAGCTTGGCATGGAGATGATAATAACCGACCACCACCAGCCCGGTGAGACACTGCCGGAATCGTGCGCGGTTGTTCACCCGATGCTGGATAACTATCCGAACCCGGACTCTGCGGGCGCCATGGTCGCTTTCAAGCTGGCATGGGGTGTGGCGAACGCTTTCAGGACGGGCAGCCAGAACAGCCCGGCGGTAAGGCAGTTCCTTATTAACGCGACAACACTGGCGGCGATGGGGACCGTTGCGGATGTGGTCGACCTTTGCGGCGAGAACCGGATACTTACAAGCTACGGGCTGAAGGCGATTTCTGGTACAAACCTGGAAGGGGTTAAGGCTCTTATCCACACTGCGGGGCTTGCGGGTGAATCGATAGACAGTTACCATATCGGGTTTCGTTTGGCGCCTATGCTGAACGCGGCAGGGCGAATGGGACACGCACGGCTGGCGGTGGAACTTCTGACCAGCGACAACGAAATGCGCTGCTACAAGATCGCGCAGTACCTCAAGCAGCAAAACGACCAGCGGCGGAAGATAGAGCGTGATATATTCAAAGAGGCTTGTTCGATGATAACGGCGATGGGAATGGACCACCCTGACCGTCGAACGATTGTGCTGGAAAGCGAGAACTGGCACAGCGGTGTTATCGGGATAGTCGCTTCGCGCATCGTGGATAAGTATTACCGCCCGGCGATACTGATCAACACGGGCAACCACATAGGGCAGGGTTCGGCCCGCTCGGTCGAGGGCTTCAATATTCACGACGGTCTTCGCGCGTGCAGGGAACACCTTGCGGGGTTCGGGGGGCACAGCATGGCGGCGGGGCTGAAGATAGACAAGCAGAACATCGCGGCCTTTCGTGAGGCGTTTGAGAGTTACGCGGCAGAAAATATAGGCACAGAGCAGATCGTCTCGAAGCTGGAAATCGACGCCGAGTGCGGTATTAATGAATTTACCGGCCCGGTGATGCGTGAGCTTGCGCTTCTCGAACCGTTCGGCCCGGGCAACCCAAGGCCCATGTTCGCCACGCGCGGGGTCAGTCTTATATCAAACCCGCGAAGATGCGGGGCAAAGGGCGAGCACCTTCAGATTTCGATAACCGACGACAACGGCTCGGTGAGGTGTATAGGCTTTCGGCTGGGGCACCTGGAGAAGAAACTGCTCGAAGCGGACTGCTTCAGCGTGGCATACAACCCGCAGATCAATTCTTACAACGGCTCGTCAAACCTGCAGTTCGTCATCGAAGATATCCAGTTCGAGTGACATTCAGCGGGTTCACTTGAGAAGGGGAAGTTTCAGCAGGGTCAAAGTATTTCAAGAACCACTGCGGTTATGTCGTCGTGTTCGGCGGGGGGAATATCGGTCTGTCGTGCAATATTTCCAAACTCCTGGATCATCTTCTCTGCGGGAAGCTTAGTTATCGCTGTGAACTTTTCGCTGTAACGGAAAGTGCCGTTATCGTCGCAACTGCCGATAAGGCTGTCGGCGCCGTCGGAGTATATCAGCAGCTTGTCGCCGGCGGTCAGCTGTATGGTCGTCTGCTCGAACTGCGACTGCTCGAAAACACCGACAAGGGCACCGCGGGTTTCGATCGGCTGGAGGGGACGGTCTTTGCGAATAAGGATTGGGTAAGGGTGGCCGCCCCGGCAGATCGAAAGCTGGAGCGTCTTGAAGTTGAGCAGGCAGTAACAGCAGGTCGCGAAAAGCGAGCCGGTTATATTCTGTTCTGCCATGCGGTCGTTGAGCCTGGATACAACATGCCGGGGAGAAAATATTTCGTAGTCACTGCCGTGCGTTTGCCTCATTGTTATCGCCTGCTTGATGAACATTGTCAGCAGGGCAGCGGGCATCGAATGCCCGACGGCGTCGGCGATGTAAAATCCTATATGCTGTTCGTCAAGACGTGTGACATCGTAGATGTCGCCGGAGACCCAGTCGGCGGGCTCGAACAATACCGCCCAGCGGAGTTTTTCGCTTTGAGGCAGTTTTTCGGGCAGAAAGGTCCGCTGCACCTTTCCGGCCATTTTAAGCTGTTCGGCCATCTCGGAATATTGCGGCGATGGAGGGGCGTTTCGTTCACTTGCCCCTGTCTGCTCCTCGAGCAGGTTGTCGTCAGTGAGGCGAAGGTTCTGCAGCGGGACCGGAGCGTTATTCTTTTGCCTTTCGGGGGAAGCGTTATCCCGGGTCTGTTCAACCATGTCCTTTTTTATATCTTTTTTACGGGACCTGAGGTTGTAGGATATTCTGTTCCATATCTCTGGGGCGGTTTCGCCGGCAGCGTCTGAGACTTTATCGAACTGCTGGATGGGGAACTGTATGAAGTCGTTTAGCAGTATCGAGGCGACTTTTTTCTGTTCGAGATATTTAATTGTCTGGATAAGGTTGTTTACCTGCGGCGGGTCGATATCGGCGGTGTCGATCAGCGCTGTTCCGATAAATCCCCACTCCTTGACACTGCGGTAGAATTTGTCGACGGAAACCTCGACCCACTCGAGGTCCTTTTCGCGGAGCAGCCCGGTGAGAGCCTCATCTATCCGCTGTCGGTTTGTAACGACGATCAGGTCTATTACGCGGGCCTTTTTATCGGAGATTTTTTTTATCGAATCTGCTGCCATTTCTACCGGGAAAAATTAAGTCATCACATAGTTTATCCGCCAAAGATAGTTCGACAGGGCAGGGGGATTACTTAACTATAAAATCCGGGCGGGTCGAAGAACAATCCAGAATCGGCACCGTATTTTAAGAAAGTCCCGAAGTTATGAGCAATCCGGCAATTAAACGGCTGGCAGGTGTGAATTAGCTTGACAAGCCGGTATTGTGCGGATACTGTTTCTGTTAAGATTTAGAAATAATCCCGTTGAACCAGGAGTAAAAATGCAGTCGAAAATATGGTTTGCCTTGTTATTGGCGATATTACAGGTCAATATTTACGCTGAAGTTTTCATCAATACCCAGAACATTGACGAGGTTAGGAGCAGGGTTGTAGAGCAGGGCAACACGCTCGGTGCCGCTGACCGGGCGGTTATCGAGGAATTTTTGAGATTGGCTTACGGGGATATGCTTCTTATTGAAAACGTCAAGGACCTCGCGGACCTGCGAGATGTGATAGTCGAACGGATATCGCCGGACAAACAAAGCGCATATTTCCAGGCATATCTCGCGGCATCGGTGGAGAACCTTAAAAATGTTATAAGCACTGCCAAAGACTGGGAAAATTCTCCTCGGAAAGCACAGGTTCTTCGGGACTCAATGATAATCGCCTACCGGCTGGGCAGGGGTGAGATGATCCCGCTGGCAGCGGAGCTTGTTGATTCTCCGTTAGATTCGGTTAAATACTGGGCGGTTAAGAACCTGACGGGCGGTTATGCCGCAGCGGAGGCGGCAGAGGGGGGCGAACAGGGTCAGCTTGTACTGCCTGCGCTGGAAAAGGTTATAAACGATCAAACCGAGCCGGAGGTTCTGCTGCCTGTTGTCAGGTTCGCAAAGGCGCAGGACAGCGAGCAGGCGACAAACCTGCTGGTTTCGACAGCACAGCTTCGTATGAATAATTACAGGAACTGGGATGTGGAGTTTGCGCTCCTGGACCAGGAACTGCTGATAGCCATTGCCGAAAAGATAAATAAAGCAGGTTCACAGTCAAAGGCGGAACTGGCAGGGGTGTTGGCGCAGCACTACTCTTATGCGATCCAAATGCTCGTTAAGGGCGGTGAGAATCTCGATGCAGAGACCCTGGCCGGGCTGCGGTCGCTTATCGTGGCAGTCGAGCAGAGCGCGATAAACGAAAAGTTCGGCATTACGGGGCTTACCATAAAGAAAAATGTCGAGCAGTCGAATTACGAAAGGCTGATGCGGGACCATAACGACCTGCTGGGCGGCGGTGAGAATACTGCGCTGCTGGCGGCGAAGTTCAACTTTAAGTATGCAGACGGCGGTTCAAAACCTGCGGAGCTGCCGGATGAGCCCGTTAAAGGTGCCGAGGGGCCCTCTGCTGAGTAAAGTTCGCTCAGGCGGCTTGGCCGCGAATAATCGAACAACGGAGGTTTGATTGAGACAGCGAGACGGAAAATTCGTTTTTTTTCTAACACTTCTGCTGGTTGTTATAATACTTTTGCAATGGGTACTGCTGAACAAAAACCGCAGATTCAACCAAAAGCTCGAGGAGGTTATAACCGAAGTTGCCGAGCAGAGACAGGGCAGGGCGAAAACTTACCGGGCTGAACAGGTCAGCGGGGATTTTCATCCCGGTGATATTGGCGGCTGGCGGGTCTGGGCCTTTCGGGTGGAACCGAAAACGCTGAACCCTATTTCGACGGAAACCGATATTTACGCGAGATGGATGACGGTGCAGTATATCTTTGAGCCGCTGCTTGAGTATGATCATCAAACGCTTGAGATGGTTCCGAAGCTGGCTGACTGGTGGGAGGTCTCCGACGACGGGCTTGAATACACTTTTCATATTGACCCAAAGGCGAGGTTTTCGGATGGGGAGCCGGTTACCGCGGACGATGTTATTTTCACTTATGAAACGATAGTCAACCCGCTGATAGACGCGGCGAACCTGTCAAACCTTTACATTGACGTTGAATCGGCACATAAGATCGATGAAAGGACGGTTAAGTTCCGGGTAAAGAGGCCGTACTTCAAATTTATCGAGGTGCTCGGTTTCTGGGACGTGGGGGTGCTTCCGGAGCATATTTACCGATACGATGACCCGAAGGAATTCAACGCGAAGGTGTCGAACCCGGTGGGCTCGGGGCCATATGTTTTCGAGCGCTGGAAGACGGGCAGGGAGGTTGTGCTTACCCGCAACGAAAATTACTGGGACAGGAAACCGCCTATTGATAAGATCGTTTACAGGTTTATACCCAACGCAAAAGCGGCTGTTCAGGCCCTCAAGTCCGGCGATGTTGATATGATAATCCCCACACCCGAACAGTACGCCCAGCTTGTGGAAGAGCCGGGCTTTAAGGACCGGTTTCACTGTCTTGAATACTGGAACCCCGCTGTTCCGTTTTACTACATGGGCTGGAACCAGGACTACCCGCCTTTCGCGGACAGGCTTGTCAGGCTGGCCATGACGCATATCGTCGACCGGGAGAAGATCGTAAAAATACTGCTCAAGGATCACGCGGAGATTATTTCCGGGCCTTTCTTTATCCATTCGGGCATGAACGACCCGGATATCGAGCCTTACCCGTGGGACCTGGATAAGGCTAAAGAGCTCCTGGCCGAGGCGGGCTGGACCGACAGTGACGGGGACGGTTACATCGACAAGGACGGCAGGAAGTTCACGTTTAAGTTCGCTTACGCGGCTGACAGTGTGCTTTATCAGCAGGTCTCGAAGATACTGACGGACAACTGCCGGAAGGTCGGCATCGATGTGGTGGCCGATCCTTACGAGTGGTCCGTGCTTATCACGCGGATAACCGACAGGAACTTTGAGGCGATGATAATGGGCTGGGGGGGCGATATACTCGAGGACTTTTACCAGATTTTTCACTCGTCACAGATCGGCAACCGGGGCAGCAATTACGTGGGGTATGCGAGCGAGGAAGCCGACGCCCTGCTCGAGGAGTTCCGCCGGTCGCTTGATGAGGACAAAAGGCGCGAATTAGCGAGGCAGTTTCACGGCCTGGTTCACCATGACCAGCCTTATACATTTGTATTTACCCGCCCGACTTTTCGGATAGTTGATAAAAGATTTGAAAATGTTAAAATATATCCTCTCGGCCCGAACTATTTCGAGTGGTACGTGCCGAAGCGATTGCAGAAGTATGATTAAATTCAGGGGTGTGATATGAACCGCAGCGGACCGGTCACCTTTTTGATATTCGCGGTGATTGCAGTGATGATCGTTTTGCAGGTGCTTTCGATGATCCAGTCGGACAGGCTCTACGAGAGGCTTAACTACCTTGCGGAAAGCTGGAAGAGAACGCCGGTTCGTTATGACAGCGGCGGGGGCGATTCGGACAGTCCGGCCGGCAGCGGCGCAGAGGGGCTTGCCGATTATAAAGGCGATTTCGGTGACTGGCTGGTATACCATATTTCCGGGGAGCCCAAGACGCTTAACCCTTACACCGTCGAAGGGACCATCTCCACCCGGCAGGTTGTTACCAACACCATTTTCGAGAGGCTTTTCGATTATGATCTCGATTACGGCGGGGTTAAGCTAAAGCCCTGGCTGGCAACGGGAATGGATATTTCAGACGACGGGCTGACCTATACCGTGTATCTGCGCGATGACATTCATTTTTCCGATGGTGTGGCGATAACAGCCGATGACGTTGTGTTTACTTACGAGACTATCATGGACCCGAAAGTCGACGCGGCAGATATTCGCAACTATTATTCCAACATCGAGCATGTGAAAAAGATAGATGAAAGGACGATCAAGTTCAGGTTCCGGGAGATATACTGGAAGACGCTTGAAACGGTGGGTATCTTCGAGGTGCTGCCGAAGCATATCTATGAATATGAGGACGCGACGGAGTTCAATACGAGAAGGTCGAACCCGGTCGGTTCGGGGCCTTATGTTTTCGAGCGGTGGGACGTCGGTTCGCAGATAGTGCTCGGAAGGAACGAGAACTACTGGGGGCCGAAACCGCGTGTCGAGAAGCGGGTTTACAAGATAATCACCAACGAAAAGGCTGCTTTGGCTTCGATAAAGGCGGGTAATATTGACTTCATGGAACCGACCTCGCAGCAGTACGCGGACATGCTGGAGGACAAAGACTTTGCGGAAAACTACCGGCTGATGTCGTTCTGGGAGCCTTCGGTGCCGTACTTTTTCATCGGCTGGAACCAGCAGAGGCCGTTTTTCAAGGACAAAATGGTTCGCCGGGCAATGACGCACCTTGTCGACCGCGAGGCGATAGCAGAGGACCTTTTGCGCGGCGAGGCAGAAACGGTTACCGGGCCGTTTTACAAATACGGCAAGCAGTATGACAGCGAGATACAGCCATGGTCTTTCGATATCGAAGAAGCCAAAAGGCTGCTCGAGCAGGCGGGCTGGGTCGACAGCGACGGAGACGGGATACGGGACAGGGAGGGTGTGAAGTTTTCGTTCAGTTTTTCGTATTCTACTGGAAGCTTCATCGCAGAACAGCTTGCCAAGCTGCTGAAGGACAATGCGGCCATGGCGGGTGTGGAGGTTACAGCCGACCCTTACGAGTGGTCGATTTTCATTAACAAGATGAACGACCGGCAGTTCGACGCGGGGATGCTCGGATGGGGGGGCACTATCGAGTCGGACCCGTACCAGATATTTCACTCTTCGCAGATCGAGGGCAGGGGCAACAACTTCGTTTCGTTTAACAGCGCCGAGGCAGACGCGCTTATCGAGCAGGCAAGGGTAACGCTCGACGCGGAAGAACGGTATGAGCTTTATCACAGGTTTCATGCTATTTTGCACGAGGAGCAGCCTTACACGTTTTTGATAACCCGGCCTACCCATGTGTTTCTGGACAGGCGGTTTGAAAACGTTATCGAGCATACTCTCGGCCTTGACGCGATGGAATGGTACGTGCCGTTTGAGGACCAGAAATATAAATAAGCTTCACGGGTGAACTTTATATGACAACGTATGTTATAAGAAGGCTGCTTTTGATGATACCGACGCTTATCGGCATTACGCTGGTGGTGTTCACTGTCAGCAGGTCGGCGCCGGGGGACCCGGTGAGTATCGGGGCGGGCTTCGGGGGCCAGCTCGATGCCCAGCGGGCAGCGGATGTACGGGAATCACGGCGCAAACTTTACGGTTTGGACAAGCCGGTGCATATCCAGTACCTGACGTGGCTGGGCAAGGTCGCAAGGCTCGACTTCGGGATGTCCATAAAACACCAGCGGCCGGTGATCGAGCTTATCGGCGAGCGCCTGCCGATAACCGTAATGCTTAACCTTGTATCGTTTGCGCTGATATACCTTATATCGCTTCCGCTGGGGACTCTGTCGGCGGTGAATCACAAACGCTTTATCGACGTGGCGACGACTTTTGTGGTTATCATGCTGTGGTCCATGCCGGTAATGTGGACGGGACAGATGTTCATCGGTTACCTTGCGAACCCGGACTTTTTAAAGCTTTTTCCGCCTGCGGGGCTTTCGAGCAACCAGGCGTCTACGATGCCTTTCTTTGCGTGGCTTGGGGACAGGTTATGGCATATCGTCCTGCCGGTTGTGTGCCTTACTTATTCAGGTTTTGCGTACCTGACAAAACAGGTCCGTGCAGGGATGCTGGACAATTTGCGTATGGACTATATCCGCACGGCCCGGGCGAAGGGTTTGCCGGAGCGGACGGTAATAATGCGTCACGCGTTTCGCAACAGCCTGCTGCCGGTGATAACAATTGTGGCGACGATACTGCCTGCTATGATAGGAGGCTCTATCATAATCGAGAGTATTTTCAGCATACCGGGGATGGGCAGGCTCGCGTTCGAGGCGCTTACCACGCGGGACTACAACGTGATAATGGCCGTGGCGACAATCGCCGGATTTTTGAACCTTGCCGGGCTCATGCTCGCCGATATCGCCTACGCGATGGCTGACCCGCGGATAAGTTTCGAGTCGACCGCGGGATGATTTTGATTGAGTTAATTTTCAACGGAAGCTGCTTATGACAGCGGAAAAAATACAGATAGACAAAAAGGACTGGGGCGTTTCGTTCGGTGAGATGGTCCGGCGGGAGTTTTTCAAAAGCAGGGTCAACCGGCTGTGCCTTTGGTATGTGCTTTTCCTGTTCGCCCTTGCAGTTTTTGCGCCGTTTATCGCCAACGACAAACCTTATGTCATAAAGATGGACGGCGGGTTTAAGTTTCCACTTTTTGCCGCACTTACCGCGACCGATTACAGCATACTGCTGGCGGCGGCGCTGGGTGTTGTTCTTGTTTTGCTTTACGGGCGAAACGTGCGCAAGGTGGACCCTTCGACCCGCGGAAAGGTGTTCTCGAAACAGTTATGGTCGTGTGTTATCATACTTCTTGTTGGTATCGCAGTGCTTTACTCGCTGGTGCCTAAAAGGCTGGACGCGACAAACTACAAAAAGCTGGTAGAGACGGGACAAGCCGAATGGGGCCTTTTTACGCCGGTTCCTTACGGTTATGCGAGGACGAACCTGTCCGAGCGGGAACAGCCGCCGAGCAAAGAGCACCTGATGGGCACCGACGACGTAGGGTCGGATGTGCTTTGCAGGCTGATCCACGGTTCGCGGATTTCGCTTTCGGTGGGCTTTGTCGCCGTGGGCATTTCGACGATAATCGGTGTTGTCTTCGGTGCGGTAATGGGCTATTTCGGCGGGGCGGCGGACTTTGTGGGCATGAGGTTCGTGGAGATAATGATGGCGATACCGGTGCTGCTTTTGATACTCACGATAATCGCGTTTTTCCCTCGCAGCCTTTTCATAATGATGGTGGTTATCGGGGTAACAAGCTGGACTGGCGACGCCCGTTTCATCCGCGCGGAATTTTTGCGACTTCGCAACCAGGATTTTGTACAGGCCGCCCGCGCACTGGGTTTGCCTATAAACAGCATACTCTTCAGGCACATGCTACCCAACGGGATCGCGCCGGTTCTGGTTAACGCTACTTTCGGAGTTGCTGGTGCCATCTTCCTCGAAGCTGCGCTTAGCTTTCTGGGCTTCGGGGTGGTTCCGCCGACTCCGAGCTGGGGACAGATGCTCAGCGTGGCGGTCGGCACGACGGGAAGATTTTACTGGTGGCTGTCGCTTTTTCCGGGTATGGCGATATTTCTAACGGTAATGTCATACAACCTGATCGGTGAGGGACTTCGGGACGCTATCGATCCAAGATTGAGAAAGGCAGTGTAATAACAGCGGTATGATAAGTGAGAACTACAACCTGCTTACAATTGAAAACCTGACGGTGAGTTTTTTCACCGAACAGGGCCAGGTCCGGGCCGTCGACGAGGTTTCGCTGGCGATAGGTTCGGGTAAGACCCTTGCCCTTGTCGGCGAGAGCGGGTGCGGCAAGAGCGTAACTGCGATGTCGATACTTCGTTTGATACCCGACCCGCCGGGCAAAATTTTAAGCGGGCGGATAGAGTTCGAGGGCACGGATATACTTTCTGTTCCGGTTAAGCAGATGCGAACCATCCGGGGCAACCGCATATCGATGATTTTCCAGGAGCCTATGACCTCGCTGAACCCGGTTTACAGCATAGGCGACCAGATCGTCGAGGCCATAGAACTTCACAGGCACGTTAAATCGGACCAGGCATGGGAAAGGGCGGTTGAGACCCTGCGAATGGTCGGAATCGCCGATCCGGAACAGCGCGTGCTCGAATACCCTCATCAGCTCAGCGGCGGAATGAGGCAGCGAATTATGATAGCGATGGCACTTAGCTGCGACCCGTCGCTGCTTATCGCCGACGAACCGACAACCGCGCTTGATGTTACAATACAGGCCCAGATACTGGAGCTTCTCGATGACCTGCGTGAAAAAACGGGTATGAGTATTCTGCTGATAACGCATGATCTCGGTGTGGTGGCAGAAAAAGCGGACGATGTCGTTGTCATGTACGCATCAAAGATCGCGGAAAAAGCTCCTGTGGAAGAATTATTCGCCGAGCCTTTGCACCCTTACACGCAGGGTCTATTGCGGTCGCTTCCGAAACTCGGGGAGAGACGGGAAAGGCTCGAAGTTATAGGCGGCTCGGTTCCGGATCCGCTTCATTTTCCGACGGGCTGCAAGTTCCATCCGCGGTGCCCGATAGGCCGTGACAAGGAAAAATGCAACAAACACGAACCGCCGCTGAGAGAAGCGGCACCGGGCAGATATGTCGCATGCTGGTTCGCGAAAGGTTATCCCGATGAATGACGCTGGTGAAAAAAAGGCTGCGCCGGCAGGCAATGATGTCAGCGCCGGTAACAGGGCACTGCTTGAGGTTGGCGACCTTAAAACCTGGTTCCCGATCCGCCGGGGGCTGCTGCGCAGAACCGCAGGTCATGTGCGGGCAGTTGACGGTGTATCTTTCTGCATAGAAAAGGGCAAGACGCTGGGGCTTGTCGGTGAGAGCGGGTGCGGCAAAACTACCATAGGCAGAACGATTTTAAGGCTTATCCCGGCAACGGAAGGACAGGTTATCTTTGAAGGGCGGGACGTACTTAAAGCGGACGGCGGTGAAACGAAAAAGCTTCGGCGGCAGATGCAGCTTATATTCCAGGACCCATACGGTTCGCTGAACCCGCGAATGACGGTCGAAAACATTATCGGCGAGGCGCTTTCGGTGCATTTGAAGCTCAAGGGGCCGGCAAGGCGTGACAAAGTTGCGAATCTTCTTGAGACCGCTGGTCTGTCGCCTGCATACGCGGGGAGGTATCCGCATGAATTTTCCGGCGGCCAGAGGCAGCGGATAGGTATTGCCCGCGCTTTGGCGCTCGACCCCAAGTTTATCGTCTGCGACGAGCCTGTAAGCGCCCTGGACGTATCGATACAGTCCCAGATACTCAACCTGCTGCAGGATATTCAGAACCGAATGGGATTGACATTTTTGTTCATCGCCCATGACCTGTCGGTGGTCGAGCACATAAGTGATTATGTCGCGGTGATGTACCTGGGCAGAATCGTGGAATATACCGACAGGAACAGGCTTTATTCGTCCCCGATGCACCCTTATACGCGCGCTCTTATAAGCGCGATACCCCAGCCGGACCCGAAAACGGGCAGAAAGCGGATAGTGCTCGGCGGTGAGGTTCCGAGCCCGTCAAACCCGCCCAAAGGCTGTCATTTTCACCCCCGCTGCCCTCTCGCGGAAAAGCGATGCATGGAGCAGGACCAGCAGCTTATCCCCAAAAACGGCTCGGCAGAACACCTGGCGGCATGCTGGAAAACGTGAGAGCCGGCCGAGCCGGATATGCCGTTTAAAACTGAAGGTGCCCTTAATTTTTTACTTCCTTATCCGTTTTTTGGACGTATAATAGATGAATTGTGACAATTGCGGGTTTTCGACATGAATGGTACAAAAATACTCGACATTGAGCTTGATCAAGATATAACAGTTGTTTCTTTCATGATCTCATCGATCAGCGGCATGAGCGGCATTGAGCAGGTGTCGGCGGACCTGCGTAATTACATCGACGAACATCAACCCCAAAAGCTGGTTATCGACTTTTCTCAAGTCAAGTTCATCTCCTCGCAAATGCTCGGGCTGCTCGTTCATTCATGGCGAAAACTCAATGAATACGGCGGAAAAATGCTCATAAGCGGCATTAACCCGCAGCTTAACAGGGTGTTCAGGATTACGAACCTTGATAAGATATTCGATTTTTATCAGGACAAACAAGCAGCGGTTTCAAATCTCAAAAGGGAGGGCTGATCAACATGAAAAACGAAAGCATGTACATCGGAACACAATACTCTATCTTCATGGTTAACAAGCCGGGCGTTCTGAGCCAGGTGCTTAACAAGTTCGCAGACTCCAAGGTTAATATTACCGCGCTTACGATGATGGACTCGGTGGAGCATGGGGTGCTGAGAGTAGTAGGGCCGACATCAAAAATAAAACCTGTGCTGGATGCCCTCAACATGCCCTATAACGAGACCGATGTGCTTTGTGTGAATATTGCCAACCACAGCGGGGCCCTGGCCGAGGTGACGCAGAAGCTCTCTGAAAACCATATCAATATCTCTTACGCTTACGCGACGGCGGGGGCGAGGGGCGGCAGGACCACGGGGGTTCTGAAAGTCGCCGATGTCAAGAAGGCTATGAAAGTGCTCAATTCCGGCGGAAAAAAGACCAGCAAGCAGAAAAAAACCGTAAAACGGGCACCGTCAGGGAAAAAGTAATTTCATAACAAAACTGTCAGGGTTTGGGGCATAATCGGTATTATCCACTGGGGAAGGGGGGAGTGTGACCATTTTGATTGTCGCCGGGGGTTGCGAGGGGGAGAAGTTTTTACCCCTAACAGGCTTAAAAATGGAATAATAAAAAAGAAAAGCCCCATTCTTGCCGATATTTCACAATATAAGAGAACTTCTTGACTGATTTGGAATATATATTAAATTATTTTCGGGCGGTCAAAAGGGGTTTGTTTCAACGTCTTAATTATTTGGGCCTTATTTAATGGATGCAATATTCGCAGAAAGCGAAAATGTTAAATTAGTTACGTGGGTTATTATACCGCTGCTGATATTTTTTGCGCGAATAATCGATGTCAGCCTCGGAACTATACGCTTTATTTTCATATCGCGCGGTTTCAAAATCATGGCCCCGCTGATAGGTTTTTTCGAGGTGCTTGTGTGGATAGTCGCTATAGGGCAGATAATGAAAAATCTCTCCAACCCGATGTGCTACATCGCTTACGCGGCAGGATTTTCGACAGGAACCTACGCGGGCATTGCGATAGCCCAGAAGCTTTCACTGGGGGTGGTAATGATACGGATCATCACCAACCGTGAGGCCCCGATGCTTGTGGACGCTCTTCGTTCGGCCAACCACAGGGTTACCACCATCGACGGTGACGGCAGGGACGGGCCGGTAAAGCTGATCTTCACAATCGTGCAGCGAAAAAACGCCATGAAGGTTATAAACACCATAAAAAGGTTCAACCCGAAGGCATTTTACACTATAGAAGAAATCGGGTATGTGGAGAAAGAAACTTTCAGTTCGGGCAACCTCCTTAAAGACAGGGTGAAGTTCAAATTTTCAAGGCCCTTTAGAATAGTCAAATAAAACCGGACGAGTTTGATGAAACCATCGGATAAAACAACTTCGAGGCTTAAAAAGCTAAAGTCGATGCTGACCGGAAGCAGTTCGCTTCTTATCGTTATGCAGGACAACCCGGATCCCGATTCGATCGCCGCGGCGGTGGCGCTGCGTATGCTTGCGAATAATCTGGCCCAGGTTCAGTGTTCGATTGTCCATGGCGGCAGGGTAGGCAGGGCCGAGAACAGGGCGCTTGTAAAATACCTCCAGCTCAACCTTAGAACCCCCGAGCAGCTTGACCCGGCAAATTTTGACCTGATCGCAATGGTCGACACCCAGCCGGGCACGGGCAACAACTCACTGCCGGAAACCGCGATGCCCGATATTGTTATCGACCATCATTCTTTCCGCCGTACAACATCGAACACCCCGCTTATCGATATACGAAGGAACTACGGGGCGACAGCCACTATTCTTTTCGAATACCTCTGCGCGGCGAAATTAACCCCGGACGTTCCGACTGCCACTGCGCTTCTTTACGGGATACGTTCCGACACCCAGGACCTCGGCAGGGAGACAACAAACGCCGACATCCAGGCGATGACCGAACTGTTCAGCCTTGCCAACAAAAGAATGCTTAGCGAGATACAGAGAGGAAAGGTGCACCGGGAGTATTACCAGATGCTGGCCGACGCCCTTTCCAACGCGTATGTCTGCGGCAGATGCGTGTTCACATGTCTTGGCAGGATAGAAAACCCCGATATGATCGCCGAAGTCGCTGATTTGCTGCTGCGAGATGATGAAACAACGTGGGCAATGTGTTACGGATTTTCGCAGAACAAGGCCATCATTTCGATACGAACCTCGGAACCGGACATAAGCGCCGAAGCGGTCGCTAAAAAAACAGTTGCTCGAAAGGGCACGGCCGGCGGACACACGACCTATTCCGGGGCACAGATACCAATCAACGAAGGTACAAAAAAAGAATTAGACGAAATATCCAAACATATCACCGCCAAGTTTCTTAAAGCCGTCAAGGTCGATCACGAAAAGACTAAACCACTTATAAGCAAGAAATAATAATCAAGACCATATACCGGCGATTTTGCTGCCGCAGTTTTTACACTTTCCGTTGTCCAGTTCATCATAAACAATATTGTAACCGGCGCGCTTGACTATCAGCTCTCGGCAGTGGCAGCAAAAAGTGCTTTCGTAATCGTTGTTCGGCATGTTGCCGACATAGATATAATTCAGGCCCGCTTCTTTGCCGAGGCTGCAGGCCTTTTCAAGCGTCGTTTTAGGCGTGGCGCCCTCGTTAGCCTTGTAGTTAGGGAAAAACCTGCTTATATGCCAGGGGACGTTTTGGCCTACCCTGCCGGCAATAAAGTTCGCAATGTCCGAAAGCTCCTCCTCGCTGTCGTTTACGCCCGGGACGATCAGCGTGGTTACCTCCAGCCAGATATCATCCCTTCGGCCTATATACTCGATGGTATCCAGGACGTGTTCGAGTTTACCCCTGCACCTGTTCGTATAAAAATCCTCACGGAATGATTTGAGGTCGATATTGATGGCGTCAAGCCACGGGCCGGCGAAATCAACCGCTTCGCGGGTCATGTACCCGTTGCTTACGAAGACATTTTTGATGCCCCTTTGCCTGGCGATTATTCCGCAATCTGCGCAGAGCTCCATGAAAATTGTCGGCTCGGTGTAAGTGTATGCAATGCTCGAACAGCCGGACCTCTGTGCTGCGTCCACTATCTCGGCGGGTTCATAACCGCTGCCGTCCATTCGCCCGTCGAGGGGGCCCTGGCTTATCTGCCAGTTCTGACAGAAATCGCAGCGGAAGTTGCAGCCGGGGCAGGATATCGAAAAACTCCTGCTTCCGGGCAGGAAATGAAACAGCGGTTTTTTTTCGACAGGGTCGCAAGCGGCAGCGCAGACATGTTCGTAGTTCAAACTGTAAAGCGTGCCCTGTCTATTTTCACGGACCCGGCAAAAGCCCCGCTTACCGTCGGCGACAGTGCAGCGGTGACTGCACAATCTGCAGCTTACGTTATTACCATCAAGCCTGTCCCAAAGTACAGCCTGTTTCATTTTTAAGTCCCCTTTCCTTCCTGCAGTTTTTTCAGTTGTAATGCTCGGCAAGGATTTTGACCGGGTGCATGACCTTCTTGCCGGTCATGTGTTCTATCTGCATCTTGCAGGCGCCGCACTCGGTCAGGACGATCTGCTCGGGGCGGTTCTTTATCGCCTCTGCCAGTTTCTCGCCGATCTTCATCGAAATCGCGTACTTTTTCTTCTGCATTCCGAAGGTGCCGGCAAGGCCGCAGCATCCGCCCCTTACGTCCGTCAGCTTTGCCCGGCACACATTTGCAAGCAGTTTGCTGCTGGCGGCCTCGACGCCCTGGGCCTTGATATGGCACGGACAGTGATAGGCGTAGCGGCGGGGGTCTGCGGTTTTGGCATCTTTGAGCGTGCCCTCGCAGCGAAGCTCCCACAAGTAGCTCATGAGCTCGTAAGTGTTCGCGGCGATAAGGTCGACATCCTCGCCCTTAACGAACAGCCTGGCCTCGTCCTTGAGGCAAAGGGCCGCTGTCGGCTCGGAGCATATAACTTTGTAGCCCTTCCTCACCCAGGGTGCTATGCTTTTGATGCTGTACTCAAGGTCCCTGCTCGCTGTGCCCACATCGCCGTACACCATCGCAGGCACCGGCGCGGGCCGCTGGTCCGGCACGACAACTTCAACATTATTCTTACGCAAAACCTTCAGAACCGCCCAGCCGAGACTGTGGTCGTTAAAGCCTGCGTAACTGTCAACGAAATACACCACCGAATCCTGCGCATATTCCAGCGGGCCTTTTTCGGCGAGCCACTTTTGTGCCTTTTTTACGAAACTGCCCCGCTCAAAAGCAGGGAGCTTTCGCCTGCGGTCGAGGCCTGTAAATTTCTCGATAAACCACCGGGAAACACCGAGCGAACTGACCCAGTTGCTAACTGGTGAAAAGGCCCCGCTTAGCATCGCGAGAAAGCGGTTCATACTAAGGGTCTTTTCCGTCCTTGAGAGTCCCTGCTTTTCGGCGATCTCGGCTCGTGCCTCCATCAGCAGCCTGGATATATCCACACCGCTGGGACATTCAACCGAGCACATCTTGCAGTTTATGCACATCCCGACGATCTCTCGAAATTCAGCGCTGTTCTTTTCCTTGTCGCTGAGTCTGCCCGATATCCAGGCGCGGAGCATATTCGCCTTGCCGCGTGAACTGTCAAGCTCTTCAGCGCCGGCGCGGAAAACCGGACACATCCTGCCGGGCCCGTCGGCAAGACAGGCCCCGTCGCCGTTGCAGCGTTCTATCTCGGTGCGAAATTCTTCCGGCGTGAAATTAAGTTTTGTCTTGAGCCTTTCCGGCATTACTCCGCTGCCTGGGCGCAGATTTTTGGTCATGACCTCCGGGTCTTCGTTGATTATCTTGCCCGGGTTGAAAACGCCCTTCGTGTCGAAAACGTCCTTGATGCCTTTGAGCAGCTGGTAATATTCATCGCCGTACTGTCTTCGGATAAACGCCGCCCTTACCAGCCCGTCGGCGTGCTCACCGCTTATCGAACCTCCGAGGCTCCAGGCAAGCTCGAAGACATCGTTTGCGATATTGACCATCCGGGTAACTTGCTCGGGGTCGCTAAGGTCGAGGAAAGGGCGAATATGAAGCTCGCCGTCACCGGCGTGGCCGTAAAACGCCATCGGAATATCATACTTTCTGCCGATCTGCTCAAGGCCTTGCATATACTCGCACAGCCTGCGATGATCGACGCTGACGTCCTCTATAAAAGCGACTGCCTGGCTTGGTCCGGGCTGCCTGTTCAATAAAGGGACGGCATCTTTACGCGACTTCCACAGACGCTTCTGCTGCTGCGGGTCGAACTCCCGCCTAAGCCCGCTGCAAAGATTTGCCACGGCGTTCTCTGTAACCGAAATCTTATCAGCAACTTCCTGCATTGACCTGCCTACGTGTTCGACCAGAAGCGAGACCTCGCAGTCGCCTGCGAATATATCGCTGTACTGGGGCAGTGCCTGCTTTGCCATGTCCAGAAGGGTCCTGTCCATCATTTCGCAGGCCGATGCTCCGGTTTCGACCACAACGGGCACGGCCTTTCCGGCGTTTTCGAAGCTGTCAAACTCAATTTGAACAACAGCCTTTGCGCCGGGCAGCTCGACGGTCCGTATGGCCATTTTTGTAAAAACGCCAAGCGTTCCCTCGCTGCCGACAAGCAGCCGGGCCATGTCTATCCTGCCGTCTTTGCAAATTCCGGCGATGTTATAACCGCTGCGGTTGCGCTGGGTGGCAGGCATCGCATTTTTTATAAGCTGCTCTTTGCCCTGAAGTAGGCTCATGCAGCCCATCGCTATTTCGCTGGCTGTCGAGCCCTCGTCGGCTGCGGGGTCATAATTATTCGTGAACTCGACCACCGAACCGTCATACAGAACCGTTTCTATCCTCTCGATATGATCGCCGATGTAACCGTACTCGAGCGAATGGGCGCCGGTTGCGTTGTTGGCGACAATACCGCCCATAACCGCGCGGTTGCCGCTTGACGGGTCCGGTCCGATCATTCTGCCAAGCTTTGAAAGGTAATCGTTAAGCTCGTCGAGGACAACACCGGGCTCACAGACCACAACCTCGCCGTCGTGTTCAACGCCGATGATACGTTTCATGTACCGCGAAAAATTTATAACTATACCAGTTCCGAGCGACTCACCTGCGACACCGCTGCCTGCGCCTCGGGCGACGATGGGGATATCGTTCTGCAGGCCGTAACGAATAACCTGCATAACATCGTCGATGCCGCGAACCGCGGCGATGCAAAGGGGCATCACCTGGTAAATACTCGCGTCGCTGCTGAACGCGAGCCTGTTGTATATGTCGAACAGCACATCACCGCTGATAAGCTGCGACAACTCGGCTCCGACCTGCTCGGGACTCTTTAGCTTCATATTGATCTCGCAAACATAATTACAAATCGAAAAAGCGACAGCACAACAAACCGTCACCCCGGCTGTAATTATACCCTAAGAACGTGCAAAAGTTCAACAACCCTTTAATAAATGAGATATTTAAGGTCTTTTTGCGCAGCAGTAACGGGATGGGATTTAAAATTGCGATATGAAATGAAGCGGTGTCAACTCAACAGCGGAAACTCAGCCGAGTGCTTTGGCGACGAATTTTTCAATATCCGAAGCCTCGGACATAACCTTAATTTCCATGTCATATCTTCTGCTTGTGCCGGCTCCGAGCCGGATAGGTTCGCGCAAATCGTCGTCACCGTCCGGTGCCATGGGAGGATGCGTGCAGGGCTCCAGCCCGTTTACGTATTCGCCCGCACCCCAGTGCTGCCAGTTGGTCAGATAAGGCATCTGCTTTTTGTTGTAAACGATGCCAACGGCAAGGCCGAGCTTTTTATTATTCAGGCCCACATGGCAAAGCCCCGCGCGGTCGGCGGGAACGTCGATAAGGCCGCAGCTCTCGCCGGGGCCGTTGTGACTTTTCAAAGGCGCCTTGCATTTCATTCTGCCGCGGGTGTCCTTGAACAGTTCTTCGTCGCCCTGCCTTGCGAAGGTCCTGCATTTGCCTTTCCACAAAATATCGGTGCCCTCGTCCACCAAAGGCCAGCCAAAGTTGCAGTGATACAACAGCATGTGCTCAGCGGGACAGTTTCCGCGATTGGTCACCGTGTCCTGTATAAAAATCGCAGGGCTGCCGATCCGGCCGCTAATTGTGCGCCGCAGTTCAAGATTCGGGCCGAACATTCTCATTTCGCGCACGATGCCGGTTATCGAAAAGTCCATGTTTGCTTTCCATATATCGGGCTGTTTTATGCTGACTATCTCGGCGGGTAAATTGCTGTACCTGCCGTGCAGGCCGTGTCTTTCGTACCTGCCCTGTTCGCGGGGCGCGCCCATGTGCGTGAGCCCGCAGGTCGTCACCAACCCGCCCGGCCATGCCCAAAGCCACTCCAGCCCCTTATTAGCATCTGCGCTGGGGGCGTGCATGCCGCCTTGACTTAGCCAGGCCAGGCTGTGCTGGTTATAAAAAGCCTCGGCGATATCCATCCCCCGGTCGATCATTACCTTGTAGCGCAGGCCCGTGCCGGTGTTTATCCACGCGATTCGGACCCCTCGGCCGGGACCGTTATCCAGTACGGATGTCTCGATTCCCCCTAACTGATGGTGATTTCCAACCTTGCCCTGCCACCTGAATGCCTTTTTCGCCACAACGCCTCCTTTATGGGTTTTTAATACTGTTAAGGCTGATTTTCCGCTTTTTCAGCTCCAGCCTCTTCGTCCCGGCACTGCTGATCGTCATATTCCTGATCGTCATAGTCTTCGTCGAGTTCGTATTCAACGTTCTCGTCTTGATCTTCGTATTCGTCCTGGTCTTCATCTTCATTTTCGGCACTGTAATCATACTCGCGGGTATATTCTTCGTCGTCGTCCTCGTCCTCGTCCTCGTCCTCGTCCTCGTCCTCGTCCTCGTCCTGGTCATAGTCCTGATCTTCGGCGCTGTCTTCGTAATAATCTTCCGGTTCGGTGTCCTGATCGTCATAATATTGCTCAGCGTCATCGCCGCTGAACTGATTGCTGAATTTCTCTATCCGCTGTATCTTCTTCTCGAGGTCGGCAAGCCTTGCTACAAGGTCTCTTGGCCCGTCTTCCGTCTCAGTCTCCAATGACCGGGATTGTTCGCGGGGTGATTGTTCGGCATCTTGAGGCTGTTCGGAAAGTTCGCCCTGGCAAACCTCTTCAATAGTGTTGTCATAGCGGACATTATTGACGCTCATATCCTGCAAATCAGCGAGCATCTTGTCCAGCTCCTCCATTGTCTGGCTGCTCGTTTCAAGAAGCTGCCTTGCCTTGCGGGCTCGATTTAACAGTTCTTCGGGGTTTTTCATCCTTATTACCCTTAAATTATATCTGGATTATTACCTATTAGCCACAAAAGTCAAGCATATAAATGTGCTTCCATATAGGTATATTTATCCAATCGAGCAGAACCCCCCCTTAACTTAATAAAAAAATACCTGCAGAAAAAAAGCGGCAGAAAATATCCTTTCCTGCCGCTTAATATAAGACAATTAAGTATTTTAATTTCGTCTTCTTATGGCTAAACCACCCATGCCGAGAATTACAAGTGTAGCCGGCTCTGGAACCAATGTAATATTGTCGATAATCGCCTCTTCTTGAGTAAGCCAATTACATACCATAGATAACTCTATACTTTGAACATTACTTATAACTTCCTCAAAACTCAAAGGTCCCGGATCAATACTTTTTTTCCTCCAATAACTCGCTTCAAGTGGAATTGAACGATGAGTCCAGACTTCAAACGGGCCTCCGGAAGGTGTATCAACAGGAAAAAACCAGGTATCCTGCGGTCCGCGTATTACAGGAAAAATTGTATCACGATAAGCATTATCCTGGCCAAAATAATAAATATACTCATCCCATTCCAAAGCGGTGTAACCTGAAAGATCTCCGGTGTACGAAGCCGGACTTACCAGTACTGGCCCGCCATGTCCAGCAGTTGTGTCATAACCTAAAAGCGCCTTACCTCCACTGCTGTCCGGAACAATTAAAAGATCCGAATATGCCGGTTCGGTGAGCTGCCATCCCTGTGTCGTACCGTCATCGAAATCGCTTACCACCATTTCAGCGTCGGCAAATACTGTAAAAGCGACGACAACCATCAATACAAACATTACATTTTTCATTTTTCTCTCTCCTGTAACATGAATAAAACGCTGCAACTGCGCACCAATTGCGCAGAATGTCTTGCGAGCCGTCAAAAACACATCTCTGTCCATGTGCCTCAATCCGCACATAGTACCGGTTAATGCGCTTATTGTCAAGAAAAATCCGCATTCGGCTATGTTTTTATGTTGTTTGCACAGCGTGGTCTGTGCCAAAAACAGTCTTGGTTTTCATTTTTCGGGTTTACAGCCATACCGTGAAATTGTACAATAATGTACTTCTGCTGCCGATGTAGCTCAACGGTAGAGCACAGCTTTCGTAAAGCTGGGGTTGAGGGTT
>CAZVPF010000035.1:0-30285 GCA_964628195.1 uncultured Pirellulales bacterium
ATAAAATCTATGTCCAATGCTATAACGGCAGTTCATGGGTGATTATTGACTCTATCGGCGGCTGCGATCAGAATGTATGGCTGTATTACAAAAAGACACTCAGCAATTCCGCCCTGGGCGGACAGTTCTTTAACGATTATTTCCGAATAAACTTAGCCGGCGAAGCCCTTAATCCCGGTGAAATTATCTGGGTGGACGATGTTCTGCTTACAGCGATAGAGTAATTATTAAAGAGACCGCCCGAAAAAATATTTAATACGGATGTTATATATTTTCCAGTTAATGCAATAATAATATAGTCCAGAAAGATTACAATGTCTTCTACTAAACTTAACAGTCACCTTAATTTTACAATGGCAGCTTATATTTCGGCATTTATTGTTTTGCTCGCCGGGCCGGGAGTTTCCGGTGTGTATGATTCATCTTTTGTAATTACAAGTCCTTCAGAAACCGATGCTTGTTTGGTTATCGACGTCGATGCTCCATCGTGCCTTACAGTTGCAGTAGATGACCTTCTGGAAGACAGTGAAGCTGTAACGGGCAAGAGGCTTGAGCTGCTTCATGAATTTCCTTATCTTGTGTCAGGTTCTTATATAGCAGCCGGGGTTTCGGGCCAAAGCATGATTTTAAACAGGCTGGAAATGAAATACGAATTTGACTTGTCCGGGCTCGAAGGTAAAAGGGAAGCTTTTGAGATACGCAGAATAAAGGACATAAGAGGCGGCATTGATTTGCTCATAGTCGCCGGCAGCGACCCGCGAGGTGCAATGTATGGGATTTATGAAATCAGCAAAGAAGCTTTCGGGGTTGAACCTATGCACTTTTGGACCGGCATGTACCCCGAGCATAAAAGAAGAACCGCATGGGACAAAGGTAATTATTCTCAAGGTCCGCCGAGTTTTAAGTACCGCGGCATATTTATCAATGACGAAGATTTCCTGATGGGATGGAAAGGCCGGGCCTCCGACCGTATTGTCGAACCGGAAATTTATAAAGAAATACTTGAAGCACTGTGCAGGCTCAGGGGGAACATGATCGCTCCGGCCATGTACGCCGAATACATGGATGCCGAAAGCATAAAGATGCTCAAGGAAAGGCACTTGATCTATACGGCGTCTCACCTGGAGATACTGCTTTCAAATCCTCAGATTTACTGGAAAGAATTCTGCAGGAAAAACTGGGGGAAAGAACTGGCTTATTCGTTTTCGATGCACCCTGATAAATTGAAGCAATTCTGGCAGGATTCTATAAACAGACACAAAGATCACGAGGCGATCTGGCCTGTAGGGCTTCGCGGAATAACCGATTACGCTTTCTGGCGAAGCGACCCCCATGCCCCTAAAACGGACAAGGCCAGGGCAAAGTTTGTGGAAAATGCGATCGGGTTCCAGTTGGACCTGCTTCGGGAGAACCTCGACAGCAAAGACTTCACCGCCTCGCTTGCTCTTTACGAAGAGATTCTCGACCTGTATGAAACGGGCCATTTGAATATACCTGACGATATAATAATGATCTGGTGTGATAACGGCTGGGTCGCCGAAATGAGGCAATTGCCGGGTGAATTACATGCACGGCATCCGGGGGGCAACGGGGTGTATTTTCACCTGGCTAACTGTGACCGTCAGTGGAGCCAGTGGGTGGATCTGCATCATTTCCAGCAGCAGTTTCAAAAAATCGTTTACTCCGGGGCAACCGACTATGCGCTGTTCAATGTCGGTGATATCAGGGAGATACCCCTGAACATAAAAGCCGCAATGGATGTGTCCTGGGATAGTTCCCAGGTGTTAAATGAAAATTGGGCGTCAAATTATCTGCAAAAATGGACAGACAATTATTTCGGTTCGGCAGGACTGGATGCAGCTGGTATATACAAAAGATATTTCGAACTTGAGTACCCGGTTTCCTGCACATGGGTTGTAGAGCTTGTCGCACCTTATACTCACAGTGACAAGCTTTACTCTCTCTGGCAAACGACATCTGCTGGTGAGTTTCTTGAAAAAGGCCCGTCACCGTGGTTTATTAAACCTTTCGCATCTCTTGTCGATTTTGAGAAAGCAAGGCAGCGGCGGGGGCAGGTTGTGGATGTTTCAGGCATACCAGGCAGACTCGAAAAATGGAATAAGCTGTATCTCGATGCGTTAAAGGTTATGCAGTTATTGCAGGGCAGCGACAGGCAGTTCTTTTTTGATAATATGATCCTGCAAATACAGATTTCACGAAATATTCACCTCTGGGCGGACAGTGTTATTAAAGGTTTTTCGGCTGCGGCAGATGGCGATTTTTGCGCCGCTGAGAAGCACTTTACTCATGCCGCCCAGGCTATGTACACGATTGAATCTGAGAGGCAAAAATCCGAACACGGCAAATGGAAAAACTGGTATCGGGGGCAAATGCATAACGGGTGGCAATACAGTTTATGGTCACTGAGGCCGGAGGTTCATGCCGAACACGCAGAAAAACTTGCAAAGTACGCCCGTGCCGCTGGCAGAGTTCCACAGAACGAGTTTTCACAGGTTGTGATTAATAATGACACAATCGCATTAACAAGCGATAACAGGCAGGTTGAAAAAAGCATTCGAGTTCCTTATAAGAAAGATGATATAAGATCGGCATACTTTGTTTTCACTGCGACAGGCATAGAGAAAAAAGATATTGCAAAAATTAGTGTCAATTCCTCAGACTATGCCCTGCCTGTAACGGGCAGCAGTTATGATTTTGCAGGAAATATTGAAATCGATGTATCCGATTTTTTAGCAAACGACAATACGCTCCGTTTTTACCTGGCAGGCAATGAAGCAAACGGAGTTAAGATCAGCAATTCTCTTCTTGTGCTGAATTTGGCACACCCAGGAAACTCTGCCGCTGAGCAGTTCAATCAAGCCCGCACAGCATCGGACTATGTTTCAATAGATATGTCCGACCCCGTCGACTGGGAACCTATGACGGGTTGGATTGGAAATCCTGCTGGTAAATACGAGGTTTCCGCCGGGAATGGAACAATGTTTACGGTATCCGAAGCCGGCAGGGGTATGAAATGGCGAAGAAGACTTGACAGGCGGATTGACACATCAAAGTATCCGTATTTGAAGCTGCGATACAGGGCGAGAGACGTTCTGCCTGTCTCCGAGTACTTTCTCTACATGTCAGAGATCGATTCGGGCATGGCTGCCAATGATGTAATGCCCATAAGCCTTTCGTCACTTATCTGTGACGGAAATGTTCATGAGGCAGTCGTGAAGATCGAACCAATGAATATAAATACTCTTGCGTGCCAGGTGCAGGCGGCAACGGAAAAATGTTATGTCGAAGTTTTGGACATATCCTTTTATAAAACCGGCAAAACCAACGCAGACAAAAGCATAGTAGAAACGCTTAATTACATTCCTGGAGGTACAGAAATAAAAGAGTACAACCCGGTAAAGCTCGAGTCGAATACAAATGTAGCCGGTTGGCTTGCAAACCTTGGTTTCGGTGATAGCTGGTTTGAAAATGAGGATGTACTTATTGATAATGTTTATTTCAACTTGTGCACAGGCAAAAAGGCCATGGCTACAACATTGAAGGGCAAGGAAACGCTGTCAGTGGATATTGATGAAGAGCCCGGGATTATTTACCTTTTAATGGGGGCAAGGTTTACAGGCAAAGAGACTCCCTCGATCGGCGGCGGAGATATCGAATACATAGAACAGCCTCACAGGTTTCATGTGGAGTTGACTTATGCCGACGGGCTTGTGGACAGGATATTCCCAAAACGACTGAATGACGGCAGGTACAGAATAAGGCAGGGACTTTTCGTGTATACTGTTAAGCCCGCCAGAGATGCTTCTGTCGACAAGTTGAGTTTTATTGACAATATGGATAACGGCAGATTTATTGTACTGGCTGTTTCGACGGGATCAAAACCCATGGCTCAGAAAGCAAAAGCTCCCAAAGAGCAAGAACCTCTGAACAGGGCAACCCAGCCCTTTGAATCTAAAACTTTTAGCGGCAGTGGTATTTATTGTGAAACTGATTTAGAGGCCAACAAAATCGGGCGTCTTTGCAACAGGCTGACGAACACTGAATGGCTGAAGCAGCCGACGAGCGTATACTCAATTAACAGCATGGCCGAACTTGACGTTAAAGCGGATGCTTCAGTTATACGCCCGGCTCAGATTAGATTCGATTTGCAGATAACAAACAATACCGCAAAACCTGTTGAACTTGCCCCTGTTTTTCCGGATTTAAAAGGCATTTCGCCCGGCGGAAACACCGAAGAACTTTTTTACTGCTTCCCTAAAAGAGGTGCAGTGATAAGTAACGCTAAGCTCGATCTCAAGGCCAGGTATGGCGGCGACTTTCCGCTGCAGTACATAGACGTATATCACGAACGGGCAGGCGGGGTCTATATTCTGACATGTGATATGCAAAATCATGCGAGAGATTTCCATGTCAATAAAAAGGATGCCGTGAATATATCCGTCGAATATTTACCCAGAACACTGCGGCCCGGAGAAACCTGGAAACTGCCCGCTGTAATTATAGGAACACATGAAAATGACTGGCATGACGCATTTAAAGCGTACAAGGGTTGGCTTAAAACATGGTACAAACCGGCAGCAAAGAGAAAGGACTGGTTCAGGGAAATATTCAACTTCAGGCAGTTGTTTCTTTCACACCCGATGCCGCGACCAAGCGGTGCCTTTGACAGGCATACCAAGGAGTACAACATCCAAAAAGTTCTCGAAGAGGACATAAAGAATTTTGGCGGAATCGACTACCTGCATATATTCGATTGGTACGACTTTTCATACGGACCCGGTGATTACGCTCCCTGGGATTACCTCGGCGGCGTAAATACTTTTCAGCGGCAGTTAAATTCTGTTCAGCAAATGGGCATACCCGTGGGTCTTTACGTGCAGGGGGTTTTTGTCCAGTCCACAACGGAAATAGGCAAAGCTAAAGGTGAAAAGTGGCAGGCACTTGACAGCAGCGGAAATCCTTATGTTGTTTACCCGAACGTATATACAATTTGTTCTTCGGTGGCTGGTTGGCAGGATTATATAGCACAAACATGTTCCCGAATCGAAACACAGCTTGGCCCCAACGGCATTTATATTGACTCTATCGGCATGGGTCCGTGGAAGTGTTATGCAGCAGATCATGGTCATCAGGTCCCGGCAGGCAGGGTTGACGGCGAATTTGCAATTATTAAAAATGTGCGAAGGAAACTGCCCGAAGACACAGCGCTTTATACCGAAGAAATACCTTCGGATGTTACGACACAATACCAGGATGGAGCGTTTACCTATGCTGTGAATCAGTCTGTCGAAGCATTCACCCCTGTTCGGGTCAATATGGCACGCTTTGCGATTCCAGACTTCAAGACATTTGAAATAATCATTTGTGATATGCCTGTCGGTGATGATCTCGAAGCCATCAAAGCGGTGTTTTTCAATGGCGAGGGTATTTGGCTGGAAGGCATGGTTCCTGAGTTTTACTCATATAAAGCCTGTGAACTTATACGAAAGACCCACCGGATACTGCGAAAATACAGAGAGTCATTTTGCAGTGATTCGCCTGTTCCGCTGGTTGAAACACGTCATCCGGAAGTGTTCGCCAACTATTTCCCGGCGCGGGGGTGTAAAGTTTGGACATTGTTCAACAGCGGCTGGTCGACTGTAAGGGCAAACTTAATTGAAGTTGAACATGAATACGGAATGAAATATTATGATCTCTGGAATGATCGCCCTGTCACCGCCGAGATAAAAGGTGATAAGGCGCTGCTCCATGTAGAAATAGGCCCGAGAGACGTCGGTTGCATTGCAGCCAAAAGAAGATAAACCTGGTATCGGCAAAAAAAAAGAAAGGCTAAATACGAAAGAATATTATGACTTGGATTTTATCTGCAACAGAACTTGTTCCAACCGAATGGCTGATGGTTTTCATATTTATAGGAGGGGTTATATTCTGGGGTTGGCACATGCGCAAAGCAGGAGCGACAATGGAAAGTTCGTTCCTTGCCGACCGTAATGTCCCGGGATTTATCGCTTCTCTGTCCACCGTTGCGACGAACTTGAATGTTAATGACTTTTTCGGCGGCGCGGGTATGGCTTACGGAATAGGGATGGTGATGGTGCACGGCCATTTTCTAAATGGTATAGCTTTAGTCATTGTCTCACTGTTTCTTGTTCAAAAACTCAGGCGGTTGAATGTTTTCACCCTGGGCGGTTGGCTGGAGAAAAGATATTGCACGACTGTAGGTGTCGCTTACAGTTTATCATGGTCCCTTGTATGGATGATGTTTAACCTGGGTCTTTATATATTCGCCGGGGCACTTGTGCTTAACCAGCTTGTCGGGTGGGATATGAAAGTTTGCATCATAGGCTTGTCCATCGTGGCAGCCGTTTATACACTTCTGGGCGGATTCAGGGCGGTAGTGGCTACAGATGTGCTGCAGATAGCTTTAATGTTTTTCCCTTTTATATTTGTTGCTGCTTCTGCATGGATTGCCATAGGCGGACCGGCCGGCCTTGCAGAGAGCCTTTCGCAGGACTATCCCGATAAGGCGCATCTGTGGCAGTTCGATACTCCTTTCGGGCCGCTGCCTTTGTTGATAGTCGCGACGGTCATGATGAATGTAACTTACTGGTCGACGGAGGCACAGGTAATCCAGCGGCCGCTCTCGGCTAAAAGCGAACAGGATGCGACAATGAGTTACCTTGGCGCCTCTTTCTGGTTCACCGTTCTCGTCCCGCTGCTGATTTTAATACCGGCTTTGGCGGCGATAAAACTTTTTCCCAATCTTGAAAATCCTGACTACGCGATGCCTTCCCTGATTTCCGAATTTCTCCCGCCGGGTTTATACGGAGTTACGATAATCGGCTTAATTGCGGGTTTCTTTTCGAGCGCCGATTCCCAGATAAACGCTTTCTGCGGCATGTTCATTCCGGATATATATAAAAGGTTCATTGTAAAAAATAAAAGCGAAAACCATTACGTAAAGGCTTCCAAGTTCGCAGGTGTGGCTTTTACTCTCCTTGCCATTCTCACGGCTCTTGTCTTCATGTGGAACCATGAGAATGAAAAACAGGGCATGACTATTTTTGCCCTTTCGATCCTTGTAACAATAATGCCGCCTTTTGGTGCGATAACAATCCTGGGCGCCTTATGGAAAAGAATTGGGTCCAAGGCAGCCATTGCAGGTCTTGCCGCCGGCATGGTTACAGCGGTGACCTTGATAGTTATGGACCTTATCCCCATCGAGGTAACGATCGTCGAAAACGGTACTGCACAGACAGAAACTGTCAGATTGTTAAGGCATCTGCTCGGCGTTGATATCACGTTTACTTACCGTGGTTTTATCACAATTGTCATAACCACCTCTGTTACTGTCTTGTTCAGCTATATTTTCAAGCGAACAAAAACCCTGGTCCCGCAGGATATAAGAGCCGGTTACGAACACAAAACGGCTAAGACACGCTGGAACTCTGATTCAGAGGAGATAGATATTTCAAATAATTTTTCAGTCAAGTCTTTGATTATGGCAGGGATTTTAATAGTCGCCTGCATAGGGATGTACCTTTTCTGGTCATATTATTTCGCCTGACCATTGAGAATGATTAACATTGTTAAAAATGGAATATTGAGTGTGATTTATGACTGAGCAGGATAATAAAATGCATGATAGTGACAGAGAAAAGACAGGGGTTCCTATGGCAGGAATCAACGGAGCTATACTTTTTATGATTGGTCTTTTAATACTTGCTACGCCTTTCACTATAGAGATTGAAAACAGAGCAAAGTTTGTTATCGATATAATAGCAGGCCTTTCAATGAGCGCAGTGGGCCTGGCAAGTCTTTTATATTCTCTGCATAAAAACCGGCGGAGAAACTGACATGAAACTCTTGACAGCGGAAAAAAAAGTTTTTATTCAATGTTCATTGCTCCTTGTGATTGCTTCTTGCGCTTACAGTGGAATTGCAGACATTGCCGCCACATCATCCGAACTGAAGATGAGTTTTGACTGTGCTGAAGACGGGATTTACCAAATTATCGAGATGCCATCTTACGCTGACTGTGATCCGAACCTGGATTACCCCATAATATGGGAGGGCGCACCGATTAACCCAGTAACCATTGACAGGTTCGAAACCGGCAATGACCGTCTTTACAGCAAGTTTTTGCTTATCGACGCCCAGTCTCGCCAGCCCGCAGGCAGTTGCCGATACGTTACAAAAATCGAGTATTCTGAACCCTTATTCGATACACACGGCTGGTACAATGCATTTTGGGGAACTGTTGGTGATTTTACGGATGGTTATTTTCGTATAACTTTTTTCCCAACAATGGAAAAACCATTCGACCCCATTCTTATTAACCCCACGTTGATAGAAACAAACATGCAGGATAAATACCTGAGTTTGAGGTTGAGAATTGACGGGCTAAGCACACCAGGCCCGGTTCCTTTTGGTGTGTACCTGCACACCCGGGATGAAAATGCCACGGTTTCTGATATTTTTAATGTACCCGGCGACGGTGAATTCCATATTGTAAGTTACGATCTAAGTCAAATCGGCGGGATAGGCTGGGCCGATAAGAGAAAGTTGCGCCTCGACCCCGCAGAAGGTGAGCATCTAAACTTTAACCGATACGAAAACAGCGAAGTTGTGATCGACTGGATTGCGGTAACAGACAAGGCTGACTTTGACGGGACAAATCCGGACGCTACAGATATAGTCTGGGACTTTTCAGACCCTGCCAACCGTAATTTCACATTCCCCGAGCCGAACGGCATCAAAGGTGTTACCTGCCCGATGAGCGTTTCTGACGCCAACCAGACGAACACAAAATACATTACGTCCAACTTGACTTTTAATGAACTGCTTGAAGTGCCGCAAGAAGGTTCTTATATACTATGGGAAATGGAAGGGCACAAAATCCCGATCAATTCGCAGTATATAACTTATCTTGACAAAGAGGTGAAACCTTATACAGACATAGGAGCGGCAATATATTACGTTTCAAATAACAAAGTCCCGGAATACGACACGGGAAGCATTTTGATCCATCCGATGACCGACCTTGCTCAGGCTCCGAACGGGCTTGGAGCGTTCAATCTTACCAGCCGGAACGCCCAGAGACACTTTCTGTCGGCGATGCAGTTTTTGGCACACCGGTATTCACACCCCGATGCACCCGCAGGTTGGATACGCGGGCATATAGTAGGAAACGAGATTAATTCACACTGGTGGTGGTACAATATGGGACTTGCGACAATGGAGGAAGTTGCCGAAGAATACAGCCGTACGGTCAGGCTTTTTGACCTTGCCGTTAAAAGCGTATCACCCGGCACCGACACATTTATATCGCTTGAGCACAATTGGACCTCTCCTGTTGTCGATGAACCTTTCAAATGCACAGGCTCCAGGCCGATGCTTGAAGCTGTCAGCGAGAATATTACCGCCCATGGTGATATCGACTGGAACCTCGCATTCCACCCATACCCTCAAAATCTTTACGAGCCGCGTTTCTGGCTTTACGACGACAAGGCTCAAATGAGCTTTGACACCCCGAAACTGACCATGAAAAACCTCGAACTGCTGCCGTTGTATATGTCGCAAAAAAGGTTTCTTCATAAAGGAAACATGCGTGATATAATTTTTTCCGAGCAGGGTTTTAATACGCTTGACACCCCGGACGGACAGCAGATACAGGCTGCGGCTTATGCTTATTCATGGCAGAGAATCTCGAATATACCAGGCGTAAAAGGCTATATGTACCACAGGCACGTTTACTGGCCCAATGAAGCGTCGCTGGACTTTGGAATATGGAATAGTCTCAACGGTTACACGCCCACCGAGAAAAAAGATATATGGTATGTGTATAATGATGCAGAGACTCCTTACTGGCGCGACAGTTTTGACCAGTATTTACCCGTTCTCGGTTTTACCGACTGGTCGCAGGCACTGCCGGCTAAAACATTTTTTGATTACCGCTTTGATGTTGATTCCGAATTTGAGCAATGGCAGGTCGTCAGTCAGATTGAAGATGCCGCTGTATCAGGGGGCCTCCTTACCGGAAAAGCGACGGGGAACGATCCGATTTTTCAAAACGGTAAAGTCTTCTTTATGCCGGAACAGATTGACAGGATATATATAAAAATGGCTGTTTCAGGCCAAAGCCCGGTTTCACAGTTTTTCTGGGGCACTTCGGAGCAGCCTTATCCGACAGCGGAAAAGGTAGTAAACATTAACGTAACAGCCGACGGCCAGATTAGAGAGTACATTCTTGACATGAAGGCACACCCATTGTGGAACGGCAAGGAGATCGTTTTAATAAGACTCGATCCGGTTTCAAATGCCCCCGCCGCGGAGTTCCAGGTCGATTATATTACAGGCGGTGCTTATGCCGATCTGAACCATGACCAAAAGGTTGATGTTGAAGATATAACTGTTATGGGTGAGCAATGGCTCGAACCGGGAGACAATATCAGAGCGGACATAAATGATGATAATATGGTGGATCTTAGTGATTTTTCACGCCTGGCTTCGCAATGGCGGTGAGTTTTTAGTTTTTGTTAAAGAGATTTATTGAAATATTATGAAATTTACGAGACAAGAGTATCTTGATTTAATGCTTTTTCGCAAAGCGGACAGGCAAATGTTCGTGGAGCTTTTTGGTCCGTTGATAGGCCTTGAAGAGGAATGGAAGGCTCAGGGCGCAACTCCGGAAGAACTTGATATGACCGCCTTCGACTGGGATTTTGTTCCCTTTGTAGATTGCGGAGCAAATGCTTTTTTCCACGGCAGGGTCGCCGAGCCGGGAATAATTGAGGAAACCGGGGATTATGTCCTTACGCGTGATATACTCGGCAGGGTAAACAAGATGTGCAAAGGCACTTCGACTATAGCCCTGCCGCAGAGCTATCCTGTGGAAAACATGGACGACTGGCTGAAGATTAAACATGTTTTCGAGTTTGACGAGTCCAGGATCGATTCACAAAAGATTGAACAGGCGAAACGACTGAGGCAGCAGGGTTATGTGGCAGTTGCCAACATTTTCGGGTCATTCGATACATTAAGGATGCTTATGGGCGAGGAGAACTGCTGTATGGCTTATTACACCCAGCCGGAACTGGTCCATGATGTCACCCAGACTGTAACCGATATGACAATCAAGGTGTTTGAACGGGCGCTCGAAATGATAGAGATCGACCAGTTACAGACGCATGAAGACATGGCCGGTAAATCAGGCCCTATGGTAGGCCCTGTTCAAATCGAGCAGCACTTCAAACCGTATTATGGAAAGGTCTGGGATTTATTCTCGGGCAAGAACACAAAAATATTCCAGGTGGACAGTGACGGCAATATCAACCCTGTTATTGATGCTCTGCTGGACTGCGGCATTAACTCGGTTTATCCAATGGAGCCCGCGGCGGGCATGGACATAGTGCAAACAAGGAAGAAATACGGAAATAAACTTACAATGGCGGGAGGTATCGACAAACATGTTCTTCGCGGCACAAAGGAAGATATAAGACGCGAACTCGAATACAAAATGCAGCCGCTGATGCGGCAGGGCGGTATGATATTCGGGCTGGACCACAGGATACCGAACGGCACACCGCTTGATAACTACAGGTACTATGTCGACCTGGGCAGAGAAATTCTCGGAATCCCGCCGAGAAACAGTGAATCGAGAGGCTGGCAGAGAATGGCTTTTTGCGGTGCGTCAATAGTATAAGAAAATAATTATGAATAAACGCCAAAACATAATTTTTTCATCAATAGTTTTGCTTGTAATCGGCATTGTTGCTGTTATATCAATCGCCGGCACAGCAGGTGATACGTTTAATACTTTGCGAGTAGCTCATCCGCTTGATACTTCGCACCCTCTTCACAAGTCGCTCGAACACTTTGCACAAACAGTACGTGAACTTTCCGATGGAAAAATGAACGTCCTTATATATCCTAACGGCCAACTCGGTTCGGACAGGCAATGCCTTGAACAGCTTCAATACGGCATACTTCCGATGACGATCTGTTCGTGCGGCCCTTTAGAAAGCTTTTTGCCTGAAATGCAGATATTCGGAGTGCCGTACGTTTTCCGCTCCGGCAGGCACATGTTCGATGTCCTGAACGGGCCTGTCGGGGAAGAATTGCTTTCAAAAGGCGAGAAATTCGGGATAAAAGGTCTTTGCTTTTACGATGCCGGGGCCCGCAGCTTTTATACCAAGGCAAAGCCCATCCATAACCCCGATGACCTGTCGGGCATGAAAATACGCGTAATGAAAACCAACATGAGCATTCGGACAATGAAGGCCCTTGGCGCGTCTCCGACACCTATCGACTTCGGTGAACTCTACACCGCACTTCAGCAGGGAGTCGTTGAGGGCGCGGAGAACAATCCGCCGAGCTTTTTTACCTCGATGCATTACGAAATATGCAAATATTACAGCCTTGATGAACACCTGAGAATACCCGACACACTGCTTATAAGCTCCTTTTACTGGAAGAAACTTTCGAAAGAGCAAAAACAAATAGTTCGCCAGGCAGTGAAATATTCAGCTGATTACCAGAAAGACCTCTGGAGGCAGGTCGAGAGGCAAGCCCTTGAAAAGGTACAGGCAGCTGGCGTTGAAATAATATATCCGGATAAAGAACCTTTCATAGATGCCGTTAAGCCATTATGGCAAAGCTTTGAAGGAACCTATACCGGCCAATTGATTGATAAAATTCAGGATGTCAGATAAATGCCCTTCAAAGCCATTGCGAAAAATATCGACAAAGCCCTTGACCTGGTTACCATAACAATAATGGCGATGCTGGTGCTGGACGTGACATGGCAGATCATCAGCAGGTATATATTGAAAACTCCAAGTGCATGGACGGAGGAATTGGCGGGGTTTTTGATGATCTGGGCGGGAATGCTCGGAGCTGCTGTCGCACATCGGCGAAAGGCGCATCTCGGAATAGACTTTTTTGTCGAAAAGTTTTCCAGGCGAAACAGGGACATCATTCGTTTAATTGTGAACTTCCTTACCCTGTTTTTCACTATCGGTATTTTAACAGTAGGGGGGATAAAGTTGGTCGTAAACACAATTGCGACTAACCAGATATCCCCCGCGATGGGAGTCAACATGGGTTACGTTTATTTAGCCGTGCCCGTCAGCGGTATTTTTATGTCCGTCTATTCGATACGGAACGCCTACTATTGCTATTCAGACCTTTTTAATAACGGATAAAACTATGTCGCCTTTGTGGGTACTTATAATATCATTTGTCATCATGCTCGTCTTTGAGGTTCCCATTGCCGTATGCCTCGGCATATCATCCATGCTTGCGGTTCTTGCCATTGGCGATATACCCGCATTTCTGATAGTAGCCCAGCGGATAATGAACGGCATGAACAGCTTTACACTTCTTGCAATACCGTTTTTCATTCTCGCGGGGCTGTTCATGGGCAAAGGCGGCATTGCAAAAAGGCTGATAGACTTTGCCAACGTACTGGTCGGACGTTTACCGGGCGGGCTCGCCTTTGTAAACATTTTGACATGCATGCTCTTCGGTTCAATATCCGGTTCGTCCGCTGCTGCGGTTTCATCGGTAGGCGGTTTCATGATCCCCCTTATGAACAAGATGGGCTACAAACGTGAGTTCAACGCATCGGTTACTATAACATCGGCGACTACGGGGCTGTTGATACCTCCGAGCAATGCGATGATCGTCTACTCCCTCGCTACGGGAGGAGCGGTTTCCATCTCCGCGATCTTTATAGCCGGTATCCTGCCCGGAATAATTGTCGGATTGTTCCTCATGCTCGTCGCCGGGGTGATCTCGTATAAAAAAGGCTATGGTAAAGGTGAAAAGTTTGAGGCGAACGAAGCATTGGCTAAGCTCGTAAAGGCGTTGCCTGCGTTGATGCTGGTGGTGATAATCCTCGGCGGAATTTTATCCGGGGTGTTCACACCGACAGAGGCATCTGCCATTGCGGTTATTTACGCGTTCGTGCTTTCGGTGTTCGTATATAAAGAGGTGAAATTTACGGATATACCGGGCATACTCTTTGAGTGCGTGACAATGACTGCAATTGTCTTTCTGCTCATAGGAACTTCGATGGCTACAAGCTGGGTGCTTGCATACGAGAATATTCCTGAAAAGATCAGCCGGGCCCTCATTGGGCTGTCCGAAAACAAATACCTGATCTTAATGATTATAAACCTGATCCTGCTGGCGGTGGGAACATTTATGGACATGACCCCGGCGATATTGATATTCACGCCGATCTTCCTGCCCGTTGTAAAAAACCTTGGAATGGACCCGATCCATTTCGGAATCATAATGGTAATGAATCTCAGCATAGGCTTATGCACACCCCCTGTGGGAACATCGCTGTTCATAGGATGTTCCATAGCGGAGACAACTGTATCGAAAATATTGAAACACTTGATGCTCTTTTTCGCCGCAATGGTCGCGGCTCTGTTGATATGCTCATATATACCCCAAATAAGTATGTTCCTGCCGAGATTATTTAATTTGTAAGGAAATAATTATGCTTAACAATAAAGAATGGATAAAAGCAGTGTTAAAAGGTGAAGATGCGCCTGTGCCCCAATACTGGATGTCATTCTTCAACGCCGATACCGCGAGGAAGCTAACGCCCCAATCCTGCCATTTTGAGGGAATGAGCCTTTTCGAGGTTGGTGAAGATTTTGACATGAGCCCGATGAGTGAAAACTCGCTCGAAAGGATGATAGAATTTAATCTTCATACCGACCGCTGCTTCGCATGCCTGGGCAAGGGTGCTGCGATAATGTTCGGTCACGGCGGGCCGGGTGAGTTCTTCAGAAAACTCGTCGAACGCGCTGATAATCATGTAATTGTCGAATATGAAACAGGTGTCCGGACTAAGGTCCAGTTCAGCCCGCATTTTGTCCACAGTTTTGACCATCCTGTAAAAACAATACGGGATATAGAAAAACTACAACTGCCCGATCCCCAAAACCGTCAAAGATATGCTGGTCTCGAACAAAATGCCCGTTATCTTAAAAGTAAGGGCCAATACGTTCTCGGCTCTCTTAACGGTTTCTTCTCAGGTATTCATTACTTCCTTATGGATTACCAGGAAACGCTGATGGCGCTTATGACCGAACCCGAATTGATCGAGGCCTGTCTCGATAGACTGGGCCCGTGGAACCTTGCGTCGGCGGAAAAAATGATCGAATCGGGGATTGACTGTCTAGCAGTGTGTGACGATCTCGGCTCAAAACAGAACCTGTTAATGGCACCGGAGCATTACAGGAAATTTTTCAAGCCCTGGCATAAAAAGCTCTGCGATCTTGCCCATTCAAAAGGCGCTGCGGTTCACCTGCACTCACACGGTGCGATACATGACCTGCTGGATGACCTTGTGGACTGCGGTTTTGACTTCATTAATCCATTCGACCCAGAAGAGGGATATGATATAGAGCAGGTTTTGAAGAATTACAGTGATAAATTTGTCGTAACCGGCGGCTTTCCTGGCAGTTTCTGGTATTGGCCTGCTGAAAAACAGGATTCGTATCTGAAAAAGATGGCAGAGCTTGGCAAAAAGTACCGCCGTTTTATATTTATGGACTCCAGCGGTGTGCCTGAAGACTTGCGCCCCGAAGACTTTGAAAGAATTACTTCAATCTCAAAATCATACAGGTACTAATTTTTAATTAATAAGGCCACCTCTAATAATTTTAAATTAGGGGAATAAACTTTCACTTAATCAATTTTGTATTAAAGTTTGAAACTGTTATCCAAAAATTAGAAACATTCCGTGGGAGTACAGTAACTTCCCGAGCAACGCCATCTTGCGAGAGTACACCCCGAAAAGTCCTGAACTTATTGATAAGGATTATAAGCTGATATGTTTTTGCCTGTAATCGAAAGGAGTGACTCCCTTGACACTTTTAAAGAGCCGCCCCATGTGGTGCAAGCCATTAAAATCCGGTTCATCGGCAATCTGCGAAATAGTCATATTGGTCTGCAAAAGCATTTTCGCAACCTGTTCAACCCTATGCAGCCTTATTTCGTGATTTATCGAACGTTTCAAGGCCATCCACTGTTATTTTTTGATTTGTATGATCTTATGGAATTTGACCAGCGACGGGTCTAAAACCAATTTAACTTCACCGTTTTTATAAGAAAAATCCACATTTTCATCGCCCGGCTGGAGTTTGGCCCATTTAGGTTCTGTTTCTGCCGGGAATGAAATTATTACCGGCTGGTCGCTGTCCTTTTTTTGTTTCCAGTTTATGCTTCGATTTATAACATGGACATAATAGTTATCCCTGTTTTGCATAAGTGTAATTTCAAACCACGGACTGGCTTTGAAATCGATGGCGTCTTTGCCTCTCGGCAGCAGTTTTTCAAGCACATCATTCACAAACTTACGAATACTGGCATTATTTCGAATCGGCTTATGAGAGTATCCGCTGCGTCTGTAGTATTCCTTGAAAATATCACCCGCGATATAAAAACACACGCCTTGACCGTACCTGTTGGCTGTCACCACCGGGTAGGCGTGGTCCGCGGTTTTTTGCATCACCCTGGCGCCGTTTGCTTTTACTGTTGTAAAATTACTGAACGCGATCTGTTCATCGCCGAGAATGTATTCGGCCCTTTTGAAGTCCGGGTCCTGTTTAATGTCAACACCGAGCATGTCCTTAAGATCGGCATTTACAGTCGACCCGGAAGCTAAAACGCTGCCGCCTTTTCTAACAAAATCCTTAACAGCCTCAACTGTTTCGTCTTCAAGGTACGCCTGTTCGGCGAGTATGATCATTTTATACCTGTCAATATTATCGCGGAGGTATTTAGAGTGCACGATATCGAATTGTACATGATTTTCCACCAGCGCCTCATATGCGCCGACAAGGTCATCCATAATGGGCTTGTTGTCGGGCCAGTAAACCCTGCTGTTGATCCTGCCTGTATCGCTTCTCCGGAAGGTTCCGTCCGACGTTTTGCCCATCTCCGCTTTATCTTTGACCCTGTTGGTATTGAAAATCACGTGTGAATAATGTGTCCGGGCGCTGTGGAGTATGGCCGCGTAAGGAACCGACCGCGAATCCATGCAAAACGGCTGCCTCTGTCGGGCGAAGTCTGCGCCTTTTTTGGCAAGGTCGAGGTATATATCCGCTCTTCTGTAGCCCGGTCCCTGGTACTTCTCTTCCTTACGCAGTGTTAAAAAGTCCGTCGGAAACTCGCCGATGTTCCACCTTCCGCCGTATGCCGCGATCAGCGAAACATCGTTATATATCTGCTCGACGGTCTTAGGCCGTATCCCCGCCCATATGTCGCTGCCCAGGCCGGGCATTAGATCGAAGGGGGCATCGATTGAATCGGCATACTTGGCATAAAGCCCCAGTTCCAGCGGGTCGTTATGCACATCGCCGGAAAGGTTTTCGATAAAATCGGGCAAAGGCTCCGGCTGTTCGACAAAATAAGCGTGATTAATCGTCACCAGTATATCCGGGTCCACACTGTGCGCTGCTTCGACGATCGCCTTCATCCATTCTACAAAAGTATCACGGTGAAACTTGACCCACTGCTCCCATTCACCGAAGTTTTCGTCAGTAAGCTCCCGCGGCGGTTCCTTACCGTACTGCTTATTGTATTTTTCGATACAGTTTTTGCAGTAACAAACGTTTACCGTGATGATGCTCTCGTCTATCCATATCTGGTCCGGTTGAATTTCACGCGGCAGGTCGGTGTACTTTTCCGGGATAATCTTGTTATAAACAACCGGAGTATTAAAGCACAGGTGTTTGCGGGTCCACCTGCCGGCGAATGTGCCGTCGGCATTAATCCGGTAAACGTACCTGTCGTCATCTGCATAATGCGGATACCACACCCCCGCATGGTTGATTGTTGCTACGACTTTGAACCCGAGCTTGTCATCGATATTCTCGTCCTTTATCTCCTTGACCAGCCGGAGGTCATGCGTATGAAACTGTATCGCGTCGGGACGGACCTCCTCGATCTGCTTTTTGATAAAATCGATGTGTTCGACAGGAAGACTCAGAGACACATGTGTGTGAATATACGAGTCCTCGTACCAGCCGTCATCCGATGCATAACCGGCAAGGGCAATAAAACAATAAATAGACAAAATTGCTGCAACTTTAGACAGGGGGGCCTTGTGTTCTTTCACTGGAACTCCTTTTCATATTTTTAATTAATATCAATTTTAAACTGGTATCTGCACTTCAAGTTTATATTCAGCCGGATTATGATCTTTGATCCATTGTTTTTCAAATTCGTTTATAACCGCTTTTCCCAGTTCTTCGAGGGGCCATTGCACTTGTTTTATCTCAAAGTTTTTGAATCTGTGCACTTCAAAATTAAATATGCCGGATATATCGATCAAGGGTATTTTCTTTTCGAGTTTTATATAACCTTCATTTTCAAGTTTTTCTATGCAGGCGAGAATATGTTCATGGAGACATATGATTGCGTCAAATTTCTTATTGCTGCTGAAGAAATGCATAAGGATGCTTTCAAGCTGCTGGGAGAAACCTGCCTGGCAAAGCATTTCGTTTGAAAAGTCGGGATTGTTCTGCTCCATGGCCTCTTTGAATGCGTCAACAATATCTACTGAATAAGGGTCCTTGTAGATGCCTCCGACCGGGCCTGTCAGCATGGCAATATTCTGTGAGCCTTTAGCGGATAAATAGCTTAAACATTTTTGTGCCATGTCTCGTGTATTAATATTTAGGCTTTTGACAGGAAGGTCCTTGAAGTTTCTTCCGGTAATAACCACTTCATAACCCTTGTCCACAAGCCGCATAATGTTCATTTTATGTGTCGGAACAGGCTGAAGCCAAATGACACCATCGGGATTCCTGTCATCGATCTTCTTTAGAAACTCGGGATGCGAAGGTTCATTGTCACTTTCATCGCCGGAATTATGCAGAAGTTCGATTCTCCAGTTGTGTTTATCGCTTTCGCTGAGCACACCTTTTATAATAGTATAGATCGATGCGCTGCCTCGCACGGAAGCCCAGAAAGGCATTATTACACATATTGAGTGATTTTTTGTTATGTTGTGGTTGTTATTACCCGTGCCGGGCATGTTCTGAATAAAATCCCTAATATCACGGCTGCCTTTTTTAGGTCTGCCTGTAACGTAAATGCCGTCGCCTGGTTTGGCTTCCAGCGCTCCCTGCATCTGGAGTATTTTTATCGCCTTCTGTGCGGTCAGATATGAGACATTGTATTTTTTAGCCATTGCCCGCAGGGGCATAAGTTTCGTACCGATGCTGTAATTATTACCAGAGAGTTCTTCGGATATTTGTTCGTAAGTTCTTTGTAAAGAATAACTTGAGTCTTTTGTCTTTTGTTCCATGCCGTTTCGCCTATGGTCTGTCAGGTTAGTAATCAGATACTTAATGAATAATACTATACCATATGAAAGTCAACAATTCAATATCAATTTATATCGATATTTGAAAAAATTTGATTTCTCTATCGATTTTCAAATTAAATCTTGACTGAATTGGATTACTTCCTATAATAGTACTTACTATGAAAGACAGAAGCACACTAACTTCGTATGCATTGACAATTCGGTCAAATGTGATATGTCCAAAATCCTATTCTGTTTTTTAATTCAATAATGGAGGTGTGAGAAATGAAATGCATTCCTGTTTTCCTTTTGGTTTCCGCTATTTCTGCCTTTGCCTGGGCAGGTACTGTGGGCTATTGGCAGCTTGACAAATCAAGTGATAACCTTGACGCCGTTATGGCCCATGGGCTTAATGACTATCTTGACCTGACAGTCTTCGGTACTGTAAATCAATCGAATGCTGCGGTTGACCCGGTTCCGAATCCTGCAGGGGCTACGTGGAGGTGGCAGGCCGGGGACGGAACGGCCGCTGATAACGCAGGTTCACAGGCTTTTGGGGGCGGTGCAGGCTGGTATCTTTCCCCAGCGGACCCGCAGTTTTATTTTGATAACGACAGCTCTTTTACAGCGGAATGCTGGTTTACTACTAACTCATCGAATGGTTATATTTTCGGTAACCGTCATGCAGACAGCTACCTTGAGACTTCCGGCTGGTATACGGGATGGCACCTTTGGGTAACTTCTAACGGAACTTTTGTAACACTGCTTGCAAACGGCGACCCCGGACGAGTGCAGGGAGACGACAGCGCGGATGTTCAGCTCAACGCGGCCATCACCCCTGGAACATGGTATCATGCTGCAGTTGTTTGGGACCATGACGACGGTGCGGATGGCACGCTCAGGCTTTACCTTGACGGTACGGAAGCTGCCTCTTCATCCGGTTCAGCGGCATGGAGCGGGTTTACCGGCGGTTCGTGGGCTATAGCCCAGAGAAATATCTGGGTCGATGAGAACGACCTCAATCTTGGTGTTATATGGGGGCAGACGGGCTTCAGCGGAAGCATTGACGAGGTAAGGTTTGTCGATGAGGCATTAACGCCCGACCAGTTCCTTAACGGCAGCACAGTTTATCAGCCGACAGAAGATATTGTTCGTGACGGCGACATTGATATAGACGGAGATGTGGACATCATAGACTTTTCACTGTTCGGTCAGCAGTGGCAGATGAATACTGATCCATCACAGCCCGATGCGGTGCAGCTTTAATTACGCAGTTGTTATAAATTAACTTTTAATAGTTGGAGGTGTTGTGGGATGATAAATACGATAATAAAAAAGACTTCATTAATGATTGTGATAAGTTTTATTTTTACGTCGTTTTCATATGCCGACACAGTCGCATACTGGGAAATTGACGGAGAGTTCTGGAACATGCAGGATTCGGTCGGCTGGTATGATGTCACACCCGGCGGGATCGTCAAAAACAGCGCATTAAAAGTCAGCCCTATTCCTAACCCGGATAAATCCCTGCCGTGGCTGGGGGATGGCGACGATTCGGTTACCAATCCGTATGCAGGCTGGTTTACGCAGGATTATTATTATGTTCCGAACGACAGCGACCCGGATCTCCACGACAGGACATTCGACTTCTACCCGGAAAAATCATTTTCGGTTGACGGTTGGTTCAGGCCGCTTGCATCGGGTGTTATCGTGGGCAACCAGCACTCAGTTTCCAGCCCCATTCCCGGTCAGTTTGGCGGGTCATTCAACGGCTGGAGGTTGACAAGTTTATCAGGCGGTAATACGCTTCAGTTCGAGATCGACGGAGCCGCTTTTGATGATAACGTGGAGATTCTTTATGATCCCTCGGGCTTCAGTGACCCTAATATGCACCTTTACAATAACCTTCATCACTTTGCGGCAATTTACAAGGCAGATGAACTTAAGATGGAACTGTACGTTGACGGAGAGCTTGTAGGCCAGGCCGCTGTACCCGAAACATGGATATCTGACAGCTGGACGGTACATCGCGGCGGAGCGCTTTCGATGGGAGCCAGGGACTCCGGAAGCGGAACATTTACGAGCCTTCTTTATACTGGTGCGATCGATGAGATACGTTACAGCAATGTCGCGATCAAGCCGAAGGATTTTCTCAATGCCGAAAGGACCGTTGCATACTGGGAGCTTGACGGAACAAGCTGGGCGGCTGATCCGAACGACTCGGTCGGCGACAATCACTTGCTGGTTTACAACGGCGCTATAGCCGACAGCGCTCTTTATGTTGACCCGATACCAAATCCGGACAGGTCTCTTCCGTGGGTAGGCCAGGGCGACGACGCGGCAGCAAACGGCGGGGCGGCCTTTTTTACAAGCAGTGACGGGGCGGACGTTTTCTACATCCCCAACACCAACGACCCTTTGACACATGACACCACTTTCGATATAAACCCTGAAAAGTCGTTTACTGTTGACGGCTGGTTCAGGGCACTGAATTCAGGGGCGATTGTAGGTAATGCTCATTCGGCTGCGGCTTCGCACCAGATCAACGGCGGGTATACGGGTTGGCGTTTTTACACTACAGGCGGCGGGACAAACCTCGTATTCGACGCCGACGGCTCGGCAACAGGCGATAATGTAAGACTGGAAACACCAATCCAAAGCAATGTGCTTTATCACTTCGCCGGTGTATTCGATGCCGACGCGCAGCAAATGCGTCTTTACCTTAACGGCAAACTTGTCGACAGCGCCGATGTTCCGGGTTCATGGAGCTTTAGTCGCGGCGGTGCACTTGCAATAGGCGCGCGCGACGCCGGTGACGGTAACGGGATAACTGATTACGCTTTTACCGGAAGCATTGACGAACTGAGATACAGCGCATACGCATTCGAGGAAGAGGACTTGCTGAACTATGTTGAGCCGGTTATAGCTTACTGGGAACTTGACGGCGAGGAATGGGACGGCAGGGATTCTGTCGGCGACCGCGACATGACTTTCGCAGGCGCGCTTACTTCAAGCAGCCTGGTCGTAGACCCTATACCCAACCGGGAAACGAGTGCTCCCTGGTGGGGCCAAACCGGTGACGATGAATTTTATAATCCAAACGCGGCATGGTTTAACGCCGGTGTCGCGGTGTACGTGCCCAACACGAACGACCCCGAACTGCATGACAGCGCCTTCGACCTTGACCCCACGCAGTCTTTCACGGTAGACGGCTGGTTCAGGCCGACAAATTCCGGCACAATTATTGGCAACCAGCACCACGCCGACTCGAGCCACCAGGTAAACGGCAGCTACAAAGGCTGGCGCGTCTATACTACGGACGGCGGTGTAACACTGAACTTTGCCGCTGATGGACAGGCTGCAAGCGGCGGAAATGTTGTGCTAAGCGGTTCGTGCGAGCAGGATGTGCTTCAGCACTTTGCGGCTGTATTTGACGCCGATGCCCAGGAGATGAGGCTGTATCTTGACGGGCTGCTTATTGATTCTGCGACGGTTCCGGGTACATGGTCGGCGCACCGCGGCGGTTCAGTCGCTATGGGCGGCAGAGACGACGGCGACGGAACTTTCGGCGCGACAGACTATATCGGCGCTATCGATGAGGTCAGGCTGATAAACAGGGCTCTCAAGCCTTCCGAGTTCCTCAGTCCCTCCTTCCAGGATCAACTTCAGTGCGGTGATTACGGTTATCTTGAGGCCGACTTCAACAGGGACTGCTATGTTAATTTTCTTGACCTTGTAAGCATGATGACAAACTGGCTTTACCAGTAAAAAAGAGCTTTCTGATGATATTTATTGTAAATGGTACTTTTGTTAAAACGGAGGTGGTAAAATGAAGAATGTATGTATTTTAATGTTAATTGCAATTTGCGGTATGTCACTCAGTGCCGCGACTGTGGGTTACTGGGAGTTTGACGGCACCGATGCGATCATCGGCAAAGATGCTGTGGGCACTCATGACCTTGTTACAGCTATTGGAACGGTTGGATCAAGCGGGCTTAAAATAAACCCGATCCCGAACCCGGACGGGACAACACCGTGGGCCGGCCAGGGTGACAACTCTGCCGGGAACACAAGCGCAACATGGTTTACCTCTGGTGATGTTCTGTACAGTCCCAATAACAGCGATTCGTCATTGCATGACAGCACTTTTGATCTTGACCCGACAAAGTCGTTTACAGTCGAAGGCTGGTTCAGGCCGCTTGCATCGGGTGTTATCGTGGGCAACCAGCATGCAGCAGGTGATCCGGATGTCGGTCAATTGGGTAACAACTTTAAGGGCTGGAGGGTCAATACTCTTGACGGAGGCAATACGCTGCAGTTCCATGCTGACGGTTACGCGGGCAGCGGAAGTTCGATCTCGCTTCAAACACCCTGTGTGTACGATGATCTCAACTTCTTCGCGGTAGTTTTTGATGTTGCCAATGACAGCATACGCCTGTACCTTGAAGACGAACTAAAGGATTCAACTTCCATCCCGGACAACTGGTCCTTTCACAGGGGCGGAGCCCTTGCATTCGGGGCCAGGGACCTCGGTGACGGAACTTTCAGCAGTCTTAGATACGCAGGTGCCATCGATGAGATCCGTTATTCGGATGAGGCACTTTCTCCCAGCCAGTTCCTTGTAGCACCGGAACCTGCAACTATGGCATTATTGTCGATGGGGCTTATTGGACTGCTTCGTCGCAGGAAATAGATACTATTGCGGACATAAGGGGTGTACAATTGCAAACAAATACTTGTTTCAACCGTATACCCCTTTGTTCGGTCAATTAATTTTTGACAGGGAAGATTATGAAAAAGATTTTCAAAACAGGCACAGGCGGTAAAAAAGGATTTACTTTGATAGAACTGCTGGTCGTGATATCGATCATAGCTTTGCTTTTGTCTATTCTTATGCCTTCCCTGGCAAGGGTTAAGGAGCTTGCATACAATGTTACCTGCAGGGCAAGACTTCGACAATGGGGATTAATGTTCAAGATGTTTACCCAGGACAATGGCGGTAAATTTTTCGAAGGTTATTCTGCAGCAAATGCCAATAACCCGGACGAGTTCGAAAAGATATGGTTCTTTGCTTTAGAAGATTACCATAACGGCGATGACGAGATACGTTTTTGCCCCATGGCTAAAAAGCCATACCCTGAAGGTAATGGAGCCTATGAAGCCTGGGGTTTTGAATATCGCGACCCTGATAACGTTTCAGTTATTAAATACGAATACGGCAGTTACTGTTTGAACGGCTGGGCAAGAGACCCTGAGCCGGACGATATTAACGAGTTGACCGAAGCGTTTTACTGGAGAAGCCCTGATAATATCAAAAGGGCTGACGAGGTTCCTCTTTTTGGAGACGGCTGGTGGTTTCAGGGCAGTCCATACGATGAGGATGATGCTTCATTCTCATCTGACTACCTTGCACCTCCGCCCTCAAACGGTGCGAGGGGTAAGAGAAACGCTTATATTGGTCGATACTGTATAGACCGTCATAACGGCAGTATAAACATGGCATTTATGGACGGCGGGGCAAGGGAAGTGCCTTTGAAGGAACTGTGGGAACTGAAATGGCACCAAAAGTTTAACACGCGGAATCGTTACACACAAGCGGGAGGTGTACAGCCTTCGGACTGGCCGGAGTGGATGCAGGAGCTTTAGAAATTAAAGTTGATTTGTCAGCTTTTCAGGATTTTACGTTGAGCGGCGACGCTTTTGATACGTAATAATATTAGTTTACGTTCAGGATAATAGTATGTTTAATATGACTCGTTTAAGTATTCTTACCTCGGTAATTCTTTGTCTGTTCGCTGTAGAGGTCTTTTCTGTTGAGCCCCTAGTCGAGATGCTGTTCGACGACAGCCTTGTAAATTACGGGACATCGGGCGGTTTTGGTGATTTTATAGATGTTGGCGGGGCTGTTCCGGTTTATGCAGCGGGCGGGCCGGACGGCGGCAGGTGTCTTGATAACACATCGGCGGCAAGCATGGGCGGATCAGGCGGATCGGTTAGGTTTGCCAGCGACACTCAGCTTTCGTCAAAACTTACAAATCTCAGAAGTTTTACGGTTATGGGCTGGGTCAAGTCGGATTCGCCATTGAGCAGCCTGGCGGGTCTTGTAAGTTATACGGATTTTCGTGTCAGGGGCCACTCGACAAACCGGCTGGTATTGCAGGTTGAAGGGGCGAACTATTATTCCAGCCCTGCTGCAAATTACGACGCTTCGGACTGGTTATTTTTTGCGGTAACTTACGACGGAACCAGCTCGGCTGATAATGTCATTTTTTATTATGGTTCAAATGACGGAACGGACAATGTCAATATCGACAGTGTCGTTTCTTCCGACAAGGGCACAGTCTTCATGAACCCGCAGTTTTTCTACATAGGCAATGTTAACACTTCCGGTACGAGCGCTTTTGACGGGCTCATGGACAGTGTGAGGGTTTTCGGCAGCAAATTCGACGACAACGGTTCGCTTGGCATCGATGAGATAAAGCAGTGGAAGAACTCTCATCAAGCAGATGTCGACCGCTTCAGGGTGCTCGATACCCGTTTTGAGGGCAATGTCGTCAGCGAAGGAAGTATAAACGACATCGGTTTTTTGAGGCAGTATAACGGCATTTACCCTTCCTATTCGTCCGGCGGCGTTGACGGGGGCCTGTGCCTTGACATGACCACTGCTGATACTATGGGAGGGCGGGGACCGTTTTTCTCTTTTGCCGAGACTTACGGTGTTAACGCTATGCTCGAAGATGCGGCTAGTTTTACCGTAATGGGGTGGATAAAGTCTTCGGATGCACTTGGTGGCGGTGCAAGAATATTTTCCTACATAGACGGTTCGGGTAACGGGTTCGAGGTCACTGCCGAGCAGCCTAACAGGTTAAGGCTTTATATTAACGGTATCGGTTACGATTCAAGCACTGCCGGTAATTACAACTGCACAGACTGGAAATTTTTCGCTATTCGCTATGACGGCACGCGGGCAACGAGTAATATTATTTTCTTCTTCGGCAACAATGACGGCACGGACAACGTTACTGTGGACTCGGTGCATACGACAGGACCGGGCATTATCAGCGGTGACACCGGTGGGGCTTGTATCGGCAACAGGGGGACTATTTATCCCTTTGACGGATATATTGATTCCGTCAAGGTTTTCGTCAGTAAAGACGACGGGGTCGCCTCGCTGGGTACTTCCGAGATAGGCGCTTATAAAAACGAGCATGCTGCAACAGTTGACTTTCCGCTTCCGGATTTTGAATGCAGGAAAAGCGACGTTGCCATAATGCGTACTTCCTCGGCAGTGGCAACTCATGGATTTAACGCCAACCGTGTTGTATGGAATTACGACACCCACGGCGGTGTTGTAGGCGGTTTTGAGGCATTGGGAGTGGCGGCTTCGCAGACTATGAACTTTACGGCGACCGCATATGACGGCGGGACCAATTATGCTGACGGCAAATATTATACAAATGACCCGACCTGGCCGAGCAGAACGAGAGATTTTGACGGCAATTTGGTGCAGAAAAACGGGTATCCCGACGATATATATTACCCTTCTGTTTCCTCACAGGCTTTCCAGGATGATACTTTTGGACGGGTTATGGAGGCCCTTTTGCCGCTTGAACCCTATAATGTCCAGTTCGACGGGCCAAGTTCGATAAGACATGCCGCTTACCTGGGCTATGGTGTGGGCTTTGACGATGCGACGCTTGAAGGTTTTCGTCAGTATCTCGATAATAAATACAGCGGTCCCGAACTGCTGAGCCTCTATAACATAAGTGACATCACGACATTCAATTATCGCGACTGGCTTGTAAGTGAGTATTCCGTGGTTGACAATGACGATTATCTCGCTCGATATCATTCGTTCTCGCTTACGGAAGACTTTGAATATTTCATGGAAGATGAGATAAGCGATACTTTCAGGACTTTGACGGCTGTATGCAATGCAGCCAGCCCGCCGGCAAAACTTTCACTTAATATGGCAACAATGCGGTGGTATTCCCGGCCTTTGATAACCATTGCTGACTTCCTGAATATGGAGCTGACACCTGCAGAGCAGTACGGCGGACTTGATCAGGCAGACGCTGTCAGGTGCAAAGTTGCCGAAGCTTTTGATGTTCCGGCCTACATGGTAAATAACTTGCATGTGTCTTATTATATCCAGCAGAATGACAAACCGGGATATATGAACAGTCTTATTTCGGCTGTTTATGCCAACGGCGGTGTGATGCTTTGTCCGTGGAACCTCTGGGCAGGTGACGGTCCGCGTTATTACAGCCATTGGGACAGGCATGGCGCATTTACCCATTTTGTAAGGAACAACGCGGAACTGTTCGACGATTATGAACCTTTGTCCCAGGTTGGGCTCTTGTGGAACTGTGATAACCCGATCAGCGAGATTGACCTTTACGGGGAGATGCTTTTCAATCTTAATGTGCCTTATGATATCGTGCCGCTTGGTGACAGGTATCCATACAGCAGGATTGACGTGCCCGGGGTTGCCGATAGATATGACCAGGTAGTAAACGCAAGCGATATTTCGAGCTGGAGTCCTGAGAACCAGGTTACAGTTAATCAGCTTGGTGCACAAGTTGATATTGTTTCCCATCCTTACAGCCTGTCACTGACTGACGACTGGGTAAATGTTTCACCAATTAATGCACCCGATATATGGGTGCTGCCTCGAAAGCATAAGACTTTGCCGCTGGCACCTGTGGTTGTTCATGTGGTCAACCGCAGCTATGACAGCGCTTCGGATTCAGTGGATAAGACGGCCTGTAATATTGAACTGCACGGAAGTATTATCGGTGAAAGAGAGGTCGAATCGGTAAGGTGGCTTGGCCCGGAAAATCCAGCTAAGCAGCTGGCGGTTACACAGACTTCGGCCGGCTTTGCGGTTTCACTGCCTGAGACCCCGGCATGGTCATTACTTGAGATAAACCTCAAAGCCGCGCCGGGTGACTTCAACAGGGACGGTCTTGTCAACTTGGCTGACATAGGTATAATAGCTTCCGAGTGGCTCTTGTCCGGACAGGCCGGCACACTTGAAAGCGACGCCACGGGAAATGATTTCGTGGACTACCTGGATTTTTCAGAGCTTTCAAAAGGCTGGCAAGGCGATAATTGAGAATGTGAATTTATTATGGAGCTATAAATGATCTCAAGGAGGGCTTTTTTAAGAGCGGGCGGCTTTGCGGCCATTTCGGCATTTGGTCTTTCAGGCTGCAGCAGCAAATCAGCAAGAAAATCATCTGCTTCTTTTGTAACTGAACAGGGGCTTCCAGCCGACAAGCCGAATGTGCTTTTTATTGTACTTGATGACATGAATGACTGGGTCGGTCCGTTAGGCGGTCACCCGGATACCAAGACGCCGAACCTTGACGCTTTTGCGCGGAAGAGCATGACCTTTACCAGCGCTTATTGCACATCCCCGCTTTGCGGGCCTTCACGTGCGGCGTTTTTAACCGGTATGAGGGCATCGACCACTGGCATATATAACAATACCGATCATTATATGGACAAACTCGCCGATGCCGAGAACATGCCGCTTTTCTACATGCATAACGGCTATTATTCCTGCGGTTCCGGTAAAGTCTTTCACGGATACTTTCCACAGTACTGGCATGACTTCCTCGAACGGGCGCCGCGTATGTATCATCGCGGCGAGCCTAAGAAAAACGGCACAGAGATACCGGGCATATTCGACTGGGGCCCGCTTGATGTAAAAGACAGTGAAATGGATGACTATCGAATGGCGCAATATGCCATAGACAAACTCCATGCTGACCACGACAAGCCTTTTTTCCTTGCATGCGGTATCTACCTGCCCCACGTTCCGTGGTACGCCCCGCAAAAATATTTCGATATGCACCCGATAAACGAAATTACCATGCCGATTGTCAAAGAAGATGACCTTGACGATATTCCGCCGGCAGGTGTCAGATGTGCAAACCTTAACTACACCCGCGAAGTTGAAAAAACAGGAAAAACACGCGAGGCTGTCCAGGCTTATCTTGCGGCAGTGTCTTTTGTCGATGCCCAGGTCGGCAGGATTCTTGACGCACTCGAAAAGAGCAAATACCGGGACAATACTATCGTTGTGATCCTTGGTGACCACGGCCTGCACCTCGGTGAAAAGAATAAGTGGCACAAAGACGCCCTCTGGGAGGAAACCTGTCGGGCACCGCTGTTTATCAAGGCGCCGACAATTACCAGACCGGGAAGTGTTTGTGATCGAACGGTCAGCTTTTTAGACCTCTATCCAACGCTTACCAGCCTGTGCGGCCTGGAGGGGCCGGATTGTCTTGAGGGCAGGGATATATCCGCGCTTCTCAGGGACCCTGATGCGGATTGGTCCTATCCGGCAGTTACACACAGAAGGGCCGACCAGGTTGCAATAAGGGATAGCAGGTGGAGGTACATACTTTATGAGAACGGAGATGAAGAACTGTACGATCATTCCATCGACCCGTTTGAATGGTACAACCTGGCAGAGAACGCGAAATATAATTCTGTTAAAGAGAGACTGTCGCTTTATATCCCAAAATAGAATTTGAAAAACGTGATGATATTTATCGAGACTATTGCCCAAAATGCTCTGCTGTCCACCTCAAAAATACATCCGGGTGATTGAAATAGAAATCTAAGCATTATTTGAAATAAGTTTCTATAAAATCTTTTGAAAAAGCGCCGTATTATACAGATAATAACGGTTATTCCTGTTTTTTTTTCAAAACTAATCAAATTTCTTGATTTAATAATTTGATTTTAATACACTATGATACCGGTAACAAAAACTTTGGTTTTAAGAAAGGATATAACCTTGCGGATTTTCCCAAATAAGACACGATCGGTATTGGCTGGTATTATTTGTTTTTTGATGCCGGCTGCTTTGGATGCATCAATCGCTAATGAAAATAAGACTTTCAATGAGC
>CAZVPF010000036.1:0-30121 GCA_964628195.1 uncultured Pirellulales bacterium
ATAATAAAAACCCATAGCAACAAGTACGAGCGCATACAAAGCGAGTATAATTAAATCAATTCCACCAAGACTTGTCTCCATAGATAACTTCCCTGTAGTAAAAATCTATTTGAAATTTATCACTAAAAAGTATACATTCACCCCAAGATCGACTTTTTGAGGAGTTATGCAGTTCATATCATCGGTCAGGCTGCAGCGCGCTTACTTCATCTTTGCTGGTTATTTTTTCTTTTGGTTTAACTCCCCTTATTCTTTCGAGAGATTTAGCTCCCGTGCCGTACGGGCTGGAACAGAGTTTGCGAAATGTCGAAATAACTGCACTTTTTTCAGTCGAGTTTAAAGTGAGGTAGCGGTGTCTGCCATCGGGGTTTTGATTAAATAAGGCGAAGCCATTATCATCAATGCTAAGTTCCCCCGGCATTGATTCATTAAAAAAGCCCACAGCTCCGCATATAGCGTAGTAAACAGCGATCAGGTCCCAAGAAGGCCTGTCATAAGGCATTTTTCTAAAACGCTTGTACGCCTCTACAATCGGATGTTCAGGTGCCCAGGTAAAATCTTTTTCAATACTTTCAGACGGATAGGGTAATGCGCATCCGAGCTCATAGCCGGTCAAAACGACGGGAACAGGGCAGTTGGAGAAAAAATACTGTGCAGACGGAATATCACGCCAGATATTGAATTCACGATTATCCATTGTAGGGTTTTTTTGAACTTTATCGCTGAAGTCTGCGCACATGGCCGAGACGAAACGCACCTTTTTCTCAAATAGCCTCCTGCCGTCAAGACTTGAATAATCGTCAGGTCCGGTCTTCAGCAGACGTGCCATATTTGTTGAAAAACCGAGCATTATAACAACCACAGAATTATCCGACTGCCGGGCCAAAGTCTTTCGAAGCACTTTTACGGCTTCTTCCGGCTGATTAGATAAAGACAGTTTTCTTGCAAAGAGATGATTACCGTTTTCCCGCTTCAAATTGGCAACATCCGGAGCATATTTACCGTCGTATTCAGTTACACCATTTTTGACCATGCCGACAGGGATATCTCCGCGTCCGTAAAAATTATTCAGCAGATCCATATAAACCGGTGACCAGGGGTTATCCTTGGATATAGTAATCGCCTGAATTTTACACATGCCCTGTCTTTCAAGCGTATATGCGATGGCCAGAGCCAAAGGGTCATCAATATCGTTGCCAATATCAGTATCAATAATTAATGATGTCGGATTATGTTTCAGAGCCATAATAAAGTTTTCTTAATTTATCAAACCATAAATTTATCTAAAATATTCATTTCTCTATATAAAGTTTAAATCTCAAACTCAAAAAACCTACTTTAATACAAGATTAAAGCGAGTTTCTCATCCATGCCGGCCATTCGACATATTCATCTACATCAACATTTTTTCTATTCCACCTCTTGTGGAATTCTATTTTCCAAAGTTCTTTCAAGCCCACCTTTCGGACTGAATTATCCATAAAAGTCCAGTTCACTCCCAGGTTATGTCTGTCAAGACAAAATCTCTTTAATTGATCCAGCCGTGACGTCGTATCCTTCCAGCCATGGTCACCTTTAAATCGAGGCGGTCTAGGCGGTGCCGGATAGAACCAAACATCGGTTGCAATAGGATAGCTTGCATCACCTAAAACAGGCACTTTATAGCTTCGCTTTACCATGTTTGTTTTCCAGGCCAGACTCTCGGCGGTACTTGAAGGATAAGAGTCGGGTTCCCCCAACCAGCCGCTTAGAACCCAGTCATTGTGTCCATAACTGAACAGGGGAAGGTCCTCATGGAAATAACTGGCGTCGAATGCCGCATAAGGATGCCCCGAACCGTCCGAACTTTCGGGCTTTTTGGCGCTTGGACAAAGATATATCTCCTTTTCCCCACTAAGATAGGGTTGCGTGGCGGTATACCAGCAGTTTGCCAATTCCGTATCACCTATGGTTTTTACAAAATAATAAGCTGTGGGGTACTTGTTTTCGTTATCTTCAAGATACATCATGTATGCTGTAGACAACTGGCGGAGATTGGACTGGCAAACAACCTGTTGCGCCTGCTTTTTCACCCTGTTGAGCGAAGGCATAAGAATAGACAGAAGCAGGGCTATAATAGAAATAACAACCAGCAATTCTATGAGGGTAAACCCTTTTTTTTGTGCCAAATTTTTATTCATAATCAAAGTTCCATCACATTAGATTATGTTTGCGTATCATAATGGCTGTCGCTGCCGACGAAAGCGTGCAGCGACAACCATTTCATTTACTATAAACAACCACTACGGCCAGATACCGCTCTGAGCCCACTGCAAGGCAATTTGTGCAAAGTCTTCGAGATCAACTACACAATCACCATTGATATCACTTTCCGGCGGGAAAAGACAACGTGGTTCCCAAAGTCGGATATTATCAATAACCATGGTTCCTGAACCACCTGCCGAGGGATTTTGCCTGTCGCCAAACCCGACACTGATGTTGTCGATACTGTTCATATTTATAGCGGCGTTGGCGTCGGTAAAATCTGTCAGCGCGATTCTCCATATATTCCAGTCCGCAACTTGAGTAATCGTGGAATCACTGACGACTACAGCTGTATTAGTGCCGTCTGAAAGGGCAACATACATCTTTTCAGCTGAATTACCCGGGTCACCGTAGTACCAGATATCGAGGGAAACTACTCCGTAAATCGAAAAGTCTGAATAGAGTGGAATTGCAGAAGCATCCGAGTAGAACGGGGCCAGTGAATGGTCATAAGTCATCTGCATCGCGTTGGCTCCCTGGGAAGGTGCACTTACCAGTGAAATTGTAGTTCCGCTTGCCGCATTCCAGACAGCTACCATATCAGTAGTGTCGGCATATGTCTCGAACTCTTCGACGGCAAGGGTGCCCCGGATGGTGAAAGACCAGACATCGCCGGTCCATACATCTGTACCGTTAACTTCATCTACACGCCAGTAATAAGTTGTCCCAAAATCAAGACTGCCCGGATCAAAACTGTTAACATCTGCATTGAGTGTTGCCTCAAGTGCCAGGTTTCCGGGATCGTCTCCAAAGTAAACCTTATGCTGTGCGGCATTTGTTCCGGCATACCATGAAAGTGTCACGCTCGGTTCGGGGATAAATTCTCCATCTCCCGGAGAAGGAGCCCATGCCTTGAGCAGGAAGTCAGTATTTTCGGGTGACAAGACGAGCGTGTTGGTGCCGTCATAAAGAACAAGCGGAGTTTTAGTGGCGTCTTCGGCAGTAATATATCCTCCGGTTATATAGTCATTTGCAATTGTTCTCTGGTCTCCACCGAGTTGGAGCAAACCGCTTGCGCCAATATCGATGTTTCCGCCGTCATAAATTGTCACATCATAAGCGATCAGGGTTCCGCCATCGAGATTGATGTACCCTTCGCTGAAAGCTCCGTCATCGGACGGAACATATAAGCCTATATTATCACCATCTCCATAAACCTCTACGACACCGTCAGTTATATTAAGAGTACCAATACCGCCACTTTGCCCAAGTTTTAAATCCCTTGTATAGATATCAGCAGTTTCACCTGTAACATTAATTATGCCCTCTCCAAAAGGAACCATAGCTACAATCCAGTAACTGGTATTTTCCAAGCTGCCGCCGGTAAAAGTCATAGTCGTTGTAACTTCACTCTGATAAGTCGGCCCCAATATCTTCCTGGGCATAACGGTGTCACCTGCCTCAATAAGTATAGTGCCTCCGCTTTCTTCCAATAAAACCCTGTCGCCGTTTGGAGGCAGAGTATCGCCTTGCCAGTTTTCCGGGGTGAGCCACCTGTCATCGGAACCGCCTCCGTCCCAAACAGTATCAGCCATAACAGCACCGCTGATTAGAATCACCGTAACCAAAAACATATTAGTTAACTTTTTTAACATGATAAATCCCTTTCAATTAATTATTCCCATTCTACTTTTTGCGACCCAAAAAAATCAGTCCCGTTGCGAGCAAACACATTGAAGCCGGCTCGGGCACTACTCGCGTATAGGTAACTCCACCATCTTCAAAAGTGCTTACCTGGACATTTGAAGATGACCCGTTTACAAGAATCTGGTCAGTTCCAATATATGAATTAACCAAACTTGTCTGGTCACCAACAAATATAATCTGACCTCCGTTAACAATATCCATAACAGCATTTGCTCCCATATCGGCTAACTGCGTTATTTGAAGAGTTCCACCGTCAACGTTGACATCTACCGTACCGTTGTACAGTGTGCCACTGTCATTTCCAAAATACGCTCCCGTGTCAGCGATGTCACCGTAGATATTCAACAGACCGGTAACATTTATAATTCCGGCATATCCATCTCCGCCTGCCACTTTAAGATCCCGCGTGTTTACCGTACCGTTAACATTAAGAACCCCGGTTGCTCCTGCCTCATAACCCATATACCAGTAGCTGTCATTTGTAAGCTCCCCGTCAACTGTTACGGTTCCAACACCAGTGGAATCCCAGCAGGGTCCTATAATTCTACGGGGCAAAACCGTTTCGCCAGAAGGAACCCAGACAGTGGCACCGGCTATATCAAGGAACACGCGTTCTCCATCAGGAGGCAGTGTATCATTGTCCCAGTTTTCGGGGGTCAGCCAACTGTTGTCTGACCCTCCGGCGTCCCAGAATTTATCTGCCAAAACCGGATTTGCTGCCAGAAGCACCATCAGAATTCCCAAAATAATTTTGACTGTTTTCATTTTAGTCTCCTCCAATTAAGAATTAGGTTGTAAAAGATACACGAAAACGAGCACACACTGCTCAATTTTAACTATTACCTTTATTATAGGATATTTTTCATTTCATACGATACCACTTTTCGACAAAAAACAAGCATTTTCCGAACGGCATACATTTGCATATACCTTAATAATGATATTTGGGCCCTGTTTTTGGTCAAACTGGGCTTTAAACAAGAGGAAAAGTATCATTCATACGATCCAGCCAGTATTGAAGCTGCTTTTCCAATTCCATCATCATCTCATTGTTTTCAGCAGTTTTTGCCATAACGGGGTTGATTTGATAAGGATCTTTAAGGTTATCATATAAGTATCTCCGGGTTTTAATGCTTTTGGGACCTGCATAATCCGGCAGCTTTTTAACCTTTTCGGTGTTACGAGTTCCATACGCATCAAATGAAAATTTATGTCCCTTGATGTTAAGGCTTCTGTCCACAACATAGGTATAGCGTTTTGTTCGCACCGCCCGGTATCCGAGCTCGCGCCAGTCATATCCTTTCATGAAAAGATGCCTGCCATTTTTGACCCAGGGGACCGGATTTGCCATTTCCCAATACTTACTTCCATCACATGGACAGCCCATTAATGGTACCGATTCACGGTTGAAATCCACCCCATTGCTCAGGGCTTCAGACATGTCGTCACCCTGGCAAGATTCGGGCGGTTCAAACCCCATAAGGCCAAGCAATGTAGGCATCATGTCAAATGGCCCCATTAGCATGTCATTTTCACCTCTTTTAATTCTATCTGGCCAGCGGATAAGGAAAGGAATATTTATAGCTTCTTCGTACCATATATCCTTTTGCATCATTCCCTGAGAGCCGAGCATCTCTCCATGGTCTGAAGTAAATACAACGATCGTGTTTTCCGAAAGCCCCTGTTCATCGAGAGTATTAAGCAGCCTCCCGAAGTTTTCATCACATGAAGTTACCGCAGCGAAATAATTTCTTTGAACCAGATTCAGGTTTTTAACAGTATCCTCTTTGACGTTTGGCCGGAATTTAATCTTGTCTTCATCATAAAGCGATGCTTTATCTCTGGGCGCGACATATGGCGGATGAGGCGGATTCCAGGAAACGAACAGCGCAAAAGGCCTGTCCTGTTTTTTTCCTCCTTTTTTTATAAAGTCTATTGCAACATCGGTTTCATGCTCTACAGACCAAGTGTTTTTTTTAACGATTTTCTCGGGGCTGTCACCCGTCCAGTAATTCGGATTAAAATGCGCTCTTCCCGTGTTGTAGGCATACCAGAAATCAAAACCGTGCCTTCGGGGTCCCGGGGGTGTCCATGCGTCTGAGCCTTCTGTTGGTTTGTCTTTAGGATTTTCAGACAAGTTTTTAGACGGCATTTCAAGGTGCCACTTTCCTATATATCCTGTACGATACCCTTTCTCTTTCAGTACGTCACCAATGCAGTACTCTCCCCTGCGAAGTTCCATCCCGAGCCCTTCGAGACAATTGAAAGTCATTCCTGTTGAGACGGGGAACCTTCCTGTGACCATCATAGCTCTAAAAGGAGTGCAAACCGGATAAGAGCTGATCGCGTTGGTCAGGTACTGCCCCTCTTTGGCCATACGGTCGAAATTGGGGGTTATAACAGGATCCTGGCCCATAAAGCCCAGAGAATGATTGCGAAACTGATCGGCCATGACAAACAGCAGATTCGGCTTTTTTTTCACAGAACCCTCAAGGACCGATGGGCCGGCCACTGCGGTAAAAACACAGCCCGACGCTACCGTTTTCAAAAATGTTCTTCTATCCATAATCTATCCTTTGAATTTCAAGTTCACAATTAAAAGCTGCACATGCAAACCACCTTGAAGTTTTGGTCACTCGACACTTTCTCGAGTAAGATTATTTACTTCTTGCAGATTCGGCATAGAGGACTGGGCCCCCACTTTGGTTACGCTCAAGGCCGCAACGTCTTTTGCAAAAACTGCCGCCTCCCGCATCGACAGAGCCTCAGACACAGCATATGCAAGTGCGCCGGTAAAAGCATCACCTGCCGCTGTACTGTCGACAGCATTGACTTTTCTGCTTTCGATAAATTCCTTGCCGTCAGCCTCGGCCAATAACACCCCTTTTTCGCCGAGCGTTATTATGACCGTATTCGGACCCCTCCCCAGTAGAACATCAGCCGCTTCGGCCGCCGAGTTTTTGTCCCTAACCCTGACCCCTGTTAACGCAGCTGCTTCTAACTCGTTCGGCTTGATGACATCTGCCATTTTCAGCAGCTCATCACTGAGAGGTACAGCCGGCGCCGGGTCAAGTATAAATGGTATGCCATACTTTTTGGCACTTTTGGCAGCTTGGAGTACCACATCCATTTTTATTTCCAACTGACATACTACGACCGCTGAAGATGCAATTTTATTTTCGGCTTTTATTACATCCTCAACCGATAGCGAATGATTTGCCCCGGGTACAACAATTATTGAATTTCTGCCTGATTCATCTATAGATATTAGAGCCACCCCGGAAGAAACCCCCTCTATTTGTTCAACGTATGCTGTATTGACACCCTCCGAGTTGAGATTTTCAAGTAATTTGGAACCATAGATATCTCTGCCGAGTTTTGCAACAAAGACCACATCTGCGCCAAGCTTTGCCGCCGACACAGCCTGGTTTGCTCCTTTTCCACCCGGAATCATGAAAAAATCGCAGCCAGTCAGTGTTTCACCTATCTCGGGTATGCGCGGCGCGGAAGCAACGAGGTCCATGTTACAGCTCCCGATGACAATTATAGATTTATTTGGCATAGTTCTTTGTTTAGTATTCAAACACAATTTATCAGTTCTCAAGCAGCTCCTTCTCCTGTATGGTATTCTTACCACATTCTTTACAGGGAGGCTGGATAACGGTCTGAGTCTGGGGGTTGGCATTATTGCGGCGAAATTCATAGTACTCAGTCAGCGGCATCTCATACTCTGCCCCGCAATTTGTACATTTCACTTCGAGCATCTGTCCTTCGACGCTTTCAAGCCCTTCATTTTCAGAATCTCCGGAAAAGTAGAGACTCAAAGTTCCGGCCAATAACAAACAGGCAATAATAATTATTATCTTAACTGTTTTTGATTGCATAGTTTATTCCTTAAGGATTTACACTCAGGGCTGCCAGATTGTCGCAGCTATGTGCTGTTGGGGTGTTGATTCTGTAGAGTAATAGTATACAGTAACCACTTTACCGTCCGGTCGCTGAATAGTTCTCGGATATCCTATGTCCCACGTTCCTCCGTCGTCACGCAATATGATCTCCTCGGACCAGTTTTCACCGTCGTCTTCGCTTGTTTTAGCCCTTATGCCCTGTGGAGGATATCTCCAGCCGTAAGTAAGACAGATTCTTCCATCGTTTAATTTTATCATACTTGCCGGATTCCAGTTCTGGTCCACCGCCTTGGTTAAAAAAGTCCAGCTTTTGCCGTTGTCCTGCGATTTATATATATCAATCCACTTTCTGTTATTTTCGGATGCACGTCTTTGTCGTAAAGCTGTTATATATATCCCCGGATAAAGCTTAACAGTTGAAGGCATGGTACAGTACTCACTACTTCCCATGTCAATGGGAGGACAGGGTCCAATGTAAGAGAGAAAGTTAAATGTGCGTCCGCCGTTTTTTGTAATAAATGCCATACATCTGTCAGCCTCTCCGTCAGGTTTGGCAGAAGGGATAAAAAACAAAGCCTCGCATTGCGAATTCACAATATAATCGGTACGGCTGTGCAATGCGACCTGGTCCATCGCGGGCAAAAGGAACGGTCCCCGCCAGTTTCTTCCGCGATCATATGAATACCAGTATTTACTATTACGGCATTTCATAGCAAAATCAGGATCGGTAAAATTAATTCTGCCCGGTGCGGGCTGGATATCCCTGGACCGGTCAAACGCCTCAGGTGTTTCCAATATCCAGTTCTGGCCTCCATCAAGGCTCCGGGCCTGTACCATGGCCGGGGGTGTTGATGCCGGGTCAATGCTATGGCCATTCGGGTTATAAAGGTAATCGCCAATATTGAAACCAACTAATATCTCATTGCCCCAGGACCATATACCTTCGTTTGCCGGCCAACCGCAGAATTTTCCCTCCTGCTCATAAACTGTAATATGCAACGGTTCTGCAAGGGCAAAAGCAGCTGTCATTAATACAGATATAATACAAGTAATTTTTTTTACAGAATTAAACATACTTGAAAAAACCTTATTTAAAATATTTCGATGGATCCCAGATAGTAGCTGCAATATGCTGCTGCGGGATCTTTTCGGTGCAGTAATAGTAAATAGTCACCACTTTTCCATCCGGACGCTGAACACATCGTACATATCCGAGGTCCCACAGCAACCCATCCTGCCGCAGAATAATTTCATCTGACCATGTTTTTCCATTGTCGCCACTAATATGAGCTTTAATCCCCTGCGGTTTTGCCCGAAAACCATAAGTCAGCAGTAAATGTCCGCTTGCAAGTTTAATAAGGGATGGCGGATTCCATGAATTTTCGGGTACCGGAGTGCTCAAATATTCCCAGGTTCGACAGCGGTCGGTTGATACAAAAGTATCTATCCATTTCTTTTTAGCCCTTCTTTGTCTTACACAACTGACAAAAGTCTTTTCATCTATTTGAACCGTGGCCGGTTGAACACAGTAATAATGGCCCCCTTTCATAATCGGGGGCATCGGTCCGATCCAGTTGAGAAAATCAAAAGTTCTGCCGCCATCCTCAGTAAGAACGCAGAATATGGCGCCTTCTATCCCATCGGGCTTATCTGAAGTTAAAAAGATCAGGCACTGTTTCTCGTCAAGTACAACATAATCGGTTCTTGCCTGTACCTCTATACACCCAAAATCAGGAAATCTAAAAGGTCCCTCCCACGACTTTGCCCTGTTATAAGAATAGTAAAATCTGTCACCGCGACACTTAAAAGCAAAGTCAGGGTGAGTAAAGTTTACAGGTTCTGATAAACCTGAAACAGGTTTTTCAATTCCAAACCGGGATGGGTTTTTAACGATTTGCATTTCTTTCATAAAAGCTTCGGGTTTTTCAAAAGACCAAGTTCTTCCTCCATCGATGCTCCTGGCCTGCACAGTCTCCAGCGGATAATCACTGTTGTAGTTGTGGCCGCGCTCTACTCTTTTATAGGTCCCCATATTGAACCCGACGAGTATTTCATTTTCCCATGACCAAACGCCTTCATTCGCAGGCCAGCCGCAGAATTTTTCCTTGTCATGGTACACTATCAAGTGTTCCATGCCCCAAATTGGACCTGTAAGTGCGGTTATAACAGATAGGCCCAAAATAAATTTACTATAAATACCCATTGAAAATCTCCCTGTCATTTACAATCCGGACCGTTGCAGGCAAGCCACTGTCCGGCCAAGATAGCAATATCCGAAAAATCAACCCGGCAGTCCCCGTTTAAGTCGTCTTGGGGGCAGATGTGCCACCTGTCGTCAGAACAGCCCTCAAAATAAGGTTCAAAAATAACCTCCTGCGAAACAGCATTGCCCTGACCGGAAGGGTTGGATACGGGATTATATGGCCCAGTGTCCATACCCCAGAAATTGTTTGCGGCGTTTACGACAGTTGTCCCACTGTTCAAAAGACCGTATGTTGCATTCCAGTAAAGCCCATTAGCAAGAACCTTAACCGGCTCGGAACCGAGTAAACGTACGCCGTAACTGTTATAGTATATGTCATTATCTATTATCGAAATATTTGAAGCATTATCGTATACGACCACGCCATTGACACAGTTCCGGACCACACTGCTTAGAAGACTGATATCATTAGAATCCCTGTATATCGTTAAGCCGTCAGCGTTATTATCACTTTCTAGAATGCAATTGATTAAAGTGCAGCTGTTCACAGGATGATATACATTGTCAGTAGAACTTGCCACTCTCACCAGGTATACTGTAGCAGTATCCTGATTTTGGATGGTAAATCCATCTATTTTAACATTGTCGGAAATGAGGCAAATTCCGTTGCCGGCAATTTTAATTACAGTGCTCTCGGGCCCTTCGACTGCTTTTAGGGTCAGGGGTTTGTCGATATTCAGTTGACTTTCGTTATAAACAGCCGGAGGTATGTAAACCGTGGAACCTTCTGTTGCTGAACTGACAGCCTGCTGGATGCTCCCTATTGCATATGCCGTAGTCATTCCAGGATTAATATTATCGTAATCCAGTTGCACTTGACTGTTGCCTTCAAAAGCGATGATCCTTTCAGTTGAGATGTATGAATTTATTAATGTTCTCTGGTCGCCCGGCATAATTAATTGCCCGTATGTGATATTTATTACCCCGCCTAACCCAATATCGGATATTTGAGTAATTTCCATCAGTCCGCCAAAGAGGTTTACAGTTGCGGAACTTACATCATCATCACAAATAAAAAGGCCTGTCCCAGCGGTATTGCCATAAACCTGCAATCTGCCGGCGACAATGTTAACTGTTGCTGTGCCACCCTGCTGGGCCACATATAAGTCGCGGGTTCTGACATTCGCAGTTGCCCCGTTTATATTTAGTATTCCATATCCACCGGGCTGTCTTGCGATATACCAGTAACTGTCATTTACAAGAGTCCCGCCCGTAAATGTAAGTTCAACAGTACCGGTGCAATTTTCACAAGGTCCAATTATTTTTCGCGGATTAACACTGTCACCTTCTTCCACAAGTATTTGACCGGGAACATCAAAAAACACCCTGTCTCCGGGATCGGGCAGCACGTCCCCTGCCCAGTTCTCTGCTGTCAGCCAGCGGTCGTCCATTCCGCCCCCGTCCCAGTAGCGGTCGGCTGCGAGGGCAAAAAAGTTAAATAAACAAATCAGAGTTAAAAGCGATAAGCATTTTTTCATAACAGTACCATTTATATTAGGATGCTTTTAAGGTTGCCATATTGTGGCCGCAATATGCTGACGGGGTTTCTGCTTTGTGTGATAATAATAAACACTGACTATTTTTCCGTCGGACCGAACTTTGCTCTGGACATATCCAATATCCCAGCTAAGCCCGTCATCTCTCAATATAATCTCATCAGACCAGGTTTGACCATTATCTTTACTAATCTTAGCCCGTAAGCCGTAAGGTTTCAGGCGATAACAATAGATCAGTACAAGTCTATCGTCGGGGAGTTTAACTAATGACGGGGGATTATTTACCCGGTCAACAGCCTTGGTTAAATGTGTCCAATTTTTACCCAGGTCATCACTGCGATAAATATCGATCCATTTACCGCCCTCAAACCGCTGCCGAAGAGATGTAACAAGAGTGTTTTCAGAAATTCGAACTGTAGAGGGCATAATTGAAAAAGAAAATCGTTTATATTCCAGTGGAGGAAATTTATCGGTTACCCAACCTTGTATCTTCCAGCTCAGTCCACCGTCTTCAGTTAATATTCCAAAAGTTTTGCCGTATTTGCCATCGGTCGGAGACGAAGAAATAAAAGCGAGACATTTATATTCTCCAAGAACAATATAATCTGTTCTGGCCATAATAAGTTTCTGCCCGAAATTCGGCAACTCAAAAGGACCGGTCCAGCTATCTCCCCTGTCATATGAATAATAGTACCTGTTGGAACGGAACTTCATAGCAAAATTATGGTGGCCAAAACGTACCCTTTTCGTCAATGTTTTTACGACATCTGGTCCCTGCTTAAACTTATCAGGGTCCTCAAGATATGCCGGCGGTAATATTTCCTCTGGTTTTTCAACACTCCATGATTGTCCGCCATCGGTGCTCCTGGCGAAATAGATGTACTTGGGGCTTTCACGGTCAATACTGTGCCCTTTTTCTGTTTTCTTATAGCCGGATATTTCAAAGCCGACCAGCATTTCGTCACCCCATGACCACATCCCCTCGTTTGCAGGCCAGCCGCAAAACTTACCTTTTTCATCGTAAACTACTACATTTTCAATGCAGCCCTCGGGGCATTGGTCCTTAACACCCGCTCTTTCTTCAGTCACAGTGGATTCAGGGGCACAGCCGATTATCCATAGCATTAAAAGGAACATTACTGTATGGTTAATTTTTGCCGGCATTACGCAACTCCTTTTTAAGAAATAAATCAAAATACAATTACTTCAGACAATAATGATACTGACTGATCCACAAATCGGCATTACCACTTTTCGACTAAAAACAATCTTTTTGCGAACAGTCAAAATCAATCTCTCGATTACAGCACCAAGGATCAATCTATAGTCAATACCCCATCTTGCAAAAATTGTTGTGAAAATTCGAGCAAATCGCTCATGTCAACGATACAATCATTATTAATATCACCTTTAAGCTCAACTTCAGATAAACATCGCTGAGGATAGAGCTTTATGTCATCAAAAACAACTGTCCCCACTCCTCCACCAGGCAGTGAACCGTTTGCATCCCCAACACCAATTGTGAAACTTACGATATTATCGAGCGAAAGGTGTAGATTAGTCAGATCTACCCGCCAAAGGTCCCACGTTTGCTCAGTGATTTGATCGACATCATTATTTGTAAATGTTGCTTCCCTGCCCATCGCATCTTTTAATTTTATGAATATATCAGCTGGTGTATTAGTTAATTTTCCCTTGAACCAGATATCAAGTGATTTTATATTGAATCTATCCCAGTTCCTTCCCGGTAGGTAAGAAACAGCAGCGTAAGAACGTGGTTCGACTCTATTGTCATAATCCAGCCTTAAGGCCTGCTGACCCCAGTGTACATCATCAGTTTCAATATGAATATTCGAGCCTCCGCCCACTTGCCAGACAGAAGTAATATCTGCTGCTCCTGCCGGTGAGTAAAACTCCATATCATCAATATCACCCATTGCCATTGGCTCTTCGAGCCATTTTAAGTTAAATTTATAATATAAACCGCTGCTAACAAGATGGATTATATTATCAGGTGACTGAGTGCAGCCAAGATATCCTGCAGGCTCTGCGTGTGCCTGGTCCATAGTGAAAATACCTGTGCGTCCCCTGCCATCGTATTTTTGCGGCTGTTCGTCTGTCGTTAAAGGCTTTATGACAGGCCAAGTTTGTCCTTCATCATATGATACAGAAGCAAAAAGTCCGAATATCAATCTTTCCTTATCAATAGCATCTTCCACAACAATTCCAGGGTTGGAAAATGAGAAAAGCACTATCGGCCCCTCGTTCAAACGTATCATAACAGGCCGTTGCCCACCCTGCAGACCCGGGAATACACTTGCATAATAAGTCCATGATTGCCCTTTGTCCACAGAAACGCTCTTAGGCATCATTCCATTTATATTGTTCTTCCGACCAAATGCCATAAAACTTCCATCTTCTGTTTCAACAACAGCTGCATGAATACCGGCGATCTTTCCCCCAGTTGCCCCCTGGGCATAATCAGGCTCCGGTTTACCGTATCCTGGGTTATACCACGTTTGTCCGCCATCTTGGCTTATATGTATAAAGGATCCGTCAGTATCTAAATATCCCCCGTCACCAACCATTACCAAATCTCCGTTTGAAGCTACAAAACCAAAATGAGCATGATAAAAACGTCCATCCCAATGATCCGGATATACAAGTTTGCCTTTGCTCCAGTCAGCGCCGTTATTTGTACTCCATTTGGTCATTCCCGCAAGGGTTGCCCACTTCGCAGATGCCGAAATACCACGCATATAGACGACTTTGCCGTTTCCATCATTGATCAAGGCCCCGCCGCTTCCGTCTCTGTCTGGTGTATAAAAGAAAACCGAGGCTGGGTCCCATTGGTTATTACCGCACCTTAATCGGCTGGCAATTGTATATATCTCTCGCCATTGAAAATTGGTAACCCAGCACAAAAGGAGATCTCCATTATCACACCATGTAATAGTCGAGGCATGGCTGTTAGGCCAGTTTTCCGGGTATGAACCTTCTGCCGGGGGAACATAAAAACTAACGGGTCCCTCAAAGTAAGGCTGATTCATATCCGTCACCGGGGGCCATTGATAATCCTCCTGAGAAACATGTCTCATGTTTAACGGTTTTTGGGTTTCAGGAAGAGGATCACCCAATGAATGATTTGTCATAACAACCCGAAAGCCCGTCATCCATTGCTTATCATTCGGCACGGTCCCCATTCTGTTGGCCGACCTGAGAAAAAACAGCGTTGTTCCGTGACTTCCACCACGTGTTACTTTGAACTGCCCGTTTATCCTTCCGAGAGGATCATTTTGCGGTCCAACCGGATACTTGCCGTACCAGTCGTAACACCACTCTTCCACATTACCATGCATGTCATAAAGCCCCCATGGATTGGGAGGTGTCGACGCGACTTCTAAAGAGACAGGTAATTGAAACCAATCGATCTGCTGGTTTTTCCAGTATTCTAAAGGCAGGTCATCTCCGGTATAATAAGCTGTTTCCGTTCCGGCCCGGCAGGCATACTCCCATTCTGCTTCTGTGGGTAAACGGTAATTCCTGTCTTCCTTTTGCGAAAGCCACTGGCAAAAGGCGTTGGCATCTTCCCAGCTTACATAAAGTACGGCCTCGTTGTCTCCGTTAGAAAAACCGTTTTTGCCCCTGAATTCAGAGTGAGTTGGATCAAATTGTTCGTATTGGGCGTTTGTCACTTCGGTCGTTGACATATAAAATGGTTTAGTAATATTTACTTCGTGTGAAGGATGTTCATCAAATTCACCGCTGTCGATATCGGAGCCCATTGTAAATCTTCCAGGCGGAATATAAACAAATTCCAATCCAACAGAACTAATTGGCTCACCAGAAACAATAGTAGTATCCGTTTCTGGGCTGTAATCACAAAAAACAAGGCCATTGCCATCATAAGCCCGGATCAATCCTTCAGATATATATTGTTCTACTAAAGCCTTGAAATCTCCGTTTAAGTAAATCCTGCCGCCTTTAATATTAATTTGCCCCCCCGAATTAATACTGAAGTTGCCTGCCGTTATTGTACCTCCGGATAATTCTATGCTTCCTGTTGAGATATTGTCGCCAGCAATAGTTAGCCCGCTTGTGTCAGTCCCGTTAACTGTCAGCGAACCTCCGTACATATTTAAAACAGCATTTCCCCCCACAATTCCAACAGTAAAGTCCCTGGTACTTACCTGTCCATCATAAATATTAATTACCCCCTGCCCCCCCGGAACACGTCCAAACTGCCAATAAGCCCTGTTTGACAAGCTCCCGCCTCTGATATCCATAGTTAACGTAGTTACTGTCTGGTGAACGGGACCAAGAATTTTATCTATGTGTATATCATCTCCACTTACTATGAGTATAAGACCGTCAGTTTCATCAAGTATAGCTCGATCGGAACTCTGGGGAAGGGTATCGCCAACCCAGTTTTGAGCGCTTAACCACCTGTCGGTATAGCTTTCACCATCCCAGAAGCTGTCATCAGCTATAACAAAACTGCAACAACGTATAAGAAAAAACGCCATTAGAGATTTAATTAAGAAGTGCCTAATTGCAGAGAGAACGTCAGGTTTTAATTTGAATCTTACTATTGAAAACTCCTGTCCAGCCATTACCAATTATAACAAATAGTACTGCTTTTATATAGTTTAATCTAATTTTGAACTACTAACAAAGTCACTTTGCGCCTAAAAACAATCATTTTTTTCGCAAAAAAAACCGAGATATATTATACTGTAGGCATATAACATAAACTCAAATTATAACTTAAATTAACCGAACAACTTGGCCTCTTGTTAAGACTTAGGTTATTTATTGATGTGAAGTTTTAGAATTCGCGAGCTGATTAGGCGGAGTTTGCTGAGTATGAAGAAAAAAGTAGCGGTTTTGATAGTCCCCATAAGGGGATATGAAAGGAAGATAATGCTTGGAGTAGCTCGCTATGCCCGAGAACATAAGGAATGGCTGTTTTATCTTGACAAAGAGGACCCTTTTTTTAAAGATTTTGGGTCTGGAAAACTTGATATTGACCGTCGGCTGAGCGAGTGGGGAGCTGAAGGTATAATCACCAGGACTCCCGAAAACCTGGAGACCCAGGTAAAAAATGAAGTCCCTATAGTAGTGGTTAAGCAGATACTTGATGAACAAATTGGATGGAATAAGATCTCTCTTGACAACTCTGCTATAGGCCGGATGGCGGCTGAGCACCTGCTTGAAAGAGGATTCAGTAATTTTGGATACTGCGGTTTAAAGGAGATGTTCTGGTCTGAAGAACGTTGTGAATCTTTCACATATGCCGCCAGAAAGGCCGGAGGTAATATATCGGTCTATCATCAGCCAAGCCCTTTGGAAACTCTATCTTGGGAAAAAGAACAAAATACCCTTGCCGGATGGCTTCAATCTTTGCCGAAACCGGTGGGAATCATGGCATGCAATGACGACAGGGCCGAACATGTTATTGAGGCATGCAGACTGGCGGATATTGTTGTACCGGAAGAAGTTGCAATTATTGGCGTGGATAATGATGAATTAATCTGCGAGTTTTCTGACCCTCCTCTTTCCAGTATAGAACTCAACGGAGAAAAAGCCGGGCATGAGGCTGCTGCCATGTTAGATATCCTCATGAAAAATAAAAAAAATACCAAAGCAGAAATTTTTGTTGAGCCTACGACTGTAATTAGAAGACAATCGACTGATGTTATGGCTATTGACGACAACGATGTAGCCCGTGCTATCGCTCATATAAGAGAGAATGTTACGCTGGACACCAGTGCAGAAGTTGTAGCAGATCAAACCGGCATAAGCCTCAGAAGACTTGAAAAGAAGTTTAAGAAAACCCTTGGATGGTCTGTTCGGGATGAACTTAAGCATGCGCGACTCAACAGGGTTAAAAGCATGCTTCTTGAGACAGATATGGTTATTTCAGAAATAGCCGAAAAGCTGAGATACGCGAATGATCACAATATGACAAGATTTTTTCGAAGAGAAATGAAAATAACACCATTGGCTTTTCGAAAAAAATACGGTAAGAGGTAAGGCCATTTGCTCTGCCCCTGTTTTTTAGTCCACCACTTGTGAGAGGGTTTCACACAATTCAGGCTGTTCAGGCTTATGCTTTGGCTGCTTGAGACAGCCGACATCTTCACACAATTTCGAATATTCAGCAGGTGTCATATAAACCAGACTGCTGTGCGGACGATAATGATTATAATCCATTCGCCACCGTTCTGCAACATATCTTAATTCATCAATATGTAAAAATATCTCACCGTTCAATAGTTCATCACGCAGCCTGCTGTTGAAGGACTCAGCATAACCATTCTCCCAAGGACTGCCCGGCTCGATATACAATGTCTCAACGCCGCTGTCGGCAATCTGCCTTTCCGCCGAGTACGGCATAACCCTGGCCTGACGCTTTGTGGTGGCGAAGTTTGGGAATTCTTTTCGGTTTTCTTGATTTGATTTTCACAGTCACGACTTTTTCCTTTCAAAAAAGAGTAGTTATACTTCTTTAAAAAAGGGTTTAAGCCGCTCTGCGATTCAGGCAGGTTGCCGTAACTTACGACCTCGGCGAAACTTACAAAACTCCCCGAACCCAACCAGTTCTAACACATTCATTTGAGACCATTTCAATCCCCCGATTTCGAACCTGTTAACCAAGAGATATGTGATTATCTGACAACGACTTAACCTTAAATTCCCCCCACGTCCGCTAGAAAGCCGGTCAGGATCGCCCACCGATCCGAACTCGAGTGTATAACTGAGAGAAATTTGATACCTAAAAAAGTTATTAACCAGCTGTTTTAGAAAAATTATGTGATTTGTGGTTAACAGAAAGAGGATAACAAGAATTATTACGGGTATAGATTGGCTAAGTTCGCAAGTTCTTCAAAGGATAACCTGAGAGCATCTTGAATTTTGTCAATATCTGATTTTTTGGCATTATACCTTCGGTTATGAGCAGAACGATCGCCGAGTTTTTTAATATCTTCAAGTCCTTTTTTGGCTTCTCGGCCTAATGTTAAACCTCCATTAGCATTTGCAGTTATTACTAATTTGCCAAGCATAAAATAGTTGTCATCGTTATCTTTAATTTCAGCAGAACGATTCAAGGTTTCAAATGCTTCAATTATCAAGGTTTCGATGATTCTTCGTACCATAACGGCCGCACAATCGTAATATCCCTCGTGATAGGAACCGTTCAATTGAACGCATACTTTTTCAATGTATCCCCTTGTTGATTTCCAGACTTGCTCATTTAGAAACTGAGATTCCAAAGGGACTTCTGTTGGCACTCCCTCAAGAACCACCTCAATCAATGATCGAACTTCAGCTTTTTTATCCTGGCGAAGATGGAAGGTGTTTTTCGAAGAATATACACATCCAGTAGCTTTAATTTGTTTTGAAAGAGTTGTAGGATTAGGGTTTCCAATATGGTTTTCTTTAATTATTCTTGCCAACTCATTAGAAGTCATTTTTATTCCTACTTCTAGTTGATCGAAAAACCAGAGTAGAGATACTGCTTTCTGAGCATTTGACAAAGATCGAATGACCGAAATTCTTTTGCAAAAATCTTCAATTGTCATTTTTTACCTTCTTCTTCGTTTTCTTAGCAGATTTGCCCACATCAGATGGCTTCCATTTTCCTTCATATTCATCATCCAGAATTTCGTTAATTATTTTTTCTGCTTCTTTCTTGGCATGTGAATCTAATTTAACTGTCGATCTTGTATTGATAATACCTCGATGTTTGTTTATTGCATCCCTTGTATTGCCATTATTTACTCTCCAATCATCTAATAAAGGTTTCAATATACTTTGACGATCAAGTTCTTCTTGGCCATTAAATTTTTCATTTACAAATGCGGCCACTAAACAAAGCCTAAGACCAGCATCAATGGCACTCTTGGCTTTAATATCTCTTATTGTAAAACGAATCGAACCATCTTCTTCAAGTATTGCTATCCCGGGGATTTCATTGGTATTTTTAGAGTCGGGTGATTTGTCCTTTTTATTTCTGTTTTCCAATTTGTCTTTTTCCGGTGCTTGGTGTGAGGTATGAATGGAACTAAGTAAAACCTCAAAAACTCGCTCTTGAATATTTTCCGATTTAAATGAATTTACAACTTCAGCAATTTTGGGCATTCGTTTCAATAGCTCATCGAATTGTTGATTTGACATAAGACAAGTCTCCAGTTAACCATACTGTTTTATAGATTCAGACCCATGAACCACGTTGGGTTCACGGCAAACCGGTGAATAGTGTTCGTTTCATGAAAACTCATGAGCCGGATCGAGTTCATGGTAAATTCCGGGATCATTCATCGAATCCCTCAGCATTTGCCTCAAGGTAGATTTTCCTTTTGTGGTCTTGAAATAGCTTTCGCGTCTCATGGCATCGGATTTGGATAGATGCGCCTCATAATACACCAGTTTCAGGGGCCGCCTCGGTTTTGTACTGATGTTTTTCCCTGCATTATGCTCATTTAACCGTCTTTTGAGATCATTAGTATATCCTATGTAGAACTTATGATCTTTAAGGCTCAGCAGAACATAAACATAGGACATTTGGAAAAGCAAACTCCTCAAAAAGCCATAATCCATGAACCACATGGAATTCAGCGGAAACCACCCCAAACCACGCTGGGTTTAGGGTTATGCAACCTACGTGGTGCATAACTCCCCGAGACGTACAACTTTCAAACTTTAGATCAGTGGCTGCTCGCCGCGTAAAACCTTTAATTGCAAGAGCTTATGGATTTGCCGACTTTGGGCCGTTTCTGAAAAGGCAGGTATTTATGATACTTATGAATATTTAAGCCTCATTAACACGATAAAAATCGTCATAAACCATTCGCAAAATGGTGGATAATAATTCGTAAAAGGGTGAGTTTTTAGTCGACTTTATGGTTATTATGTACTTTCAAGAAATAATGTATGAGATTGAGTACATTATTCCACTATTATTAATTTGTGGAGAATTGACATGCGAATACGCAAAAAAAATGTTGGTTACGGTTTTACACTGATAGAACTACTGGTGGTTATAGCTATTATTACAAAGAAGAGTTAGTAGGTTAGTTTTGTAGGCTATAGGCGTCGTTCATATATTTGATGGGATATAAAAAAGTTTTTTACTCTATTTTTCAAGAAATTGTAATTTTTCTCAAACGTTTGAGCATTTCTCTTGACTCAGGCTTTACGAAGTTGTAAAATCTACTCATACGTTTGAGTTAGATATTATTACTTGAGGCTCTTTTCAGAGATATGGCTGTTACTAAAAATAAAAAAATAACCATAAAGAGCATTGCCGACAAGCTCGAACTGTCCCCATCTACTATCTCTTACGTTCTCCATGGAAGAGCCAAACAAAAGGGAATTCCAAAGCGTACAATTGAAAAGGTAAAATCGGTTGCCAACCAAATGGGCTATGTCCCAAATTACTGGGCTCAAAGCCTCAAAAGGCAAAGTACCAAAATCGTTACTTCACTTGTGGGGTCGCTTGGAATGAACTGGGCAAACCATTTAATGCTCGGGATTAACAAAGTCTTCAGGGAAAAGGGCTACACATCATTTATTGCCGTAGACTGGAGCGATCATCTGATATTGGAACAGGAAGTTAAATCCATCATGGAGCGCCATGATGAGGGGGTAATTTGCCAGGCAAACCGCTCATTGGTTGGTGTTGAAAAATCTCAGGATATATACAAGTTTCTGATTGATAATGGTCCGCCGGCAGTTTTTGTGAGTAATGTTCTTGACTCATGGCAGGATATTACAGGTATTAACACCGTTTTATGGAATGAAAGGCCGGGTATCAGAAATGCTCTTGAACATTTCACGACAACGGGATGTAAAAACATCGCCTTTGTCGGATCGCACCACGGAGTAACAAGCGACAAAACCCGCTTCGACGCATTCAGAGAAGAAATGAATTCTCTCGGGCTTAAATTCAGAGAAGACTGGTGCATCTGGGCACAAAGTGACCACCTTGACCTGGAAAGGTACTCTCAAACTGTTTACAATGCCTCTAAAATGGATTCTGCAGGATTCTGGCGGTACCTTCTCGAGCCGCTGTTCGCTACGGGAAAAGATTTTCCGGATGCAATATTAACGATTAACGATGATATCGGAATGCGGGTCTGGGAATCCCTGGCAGATATGGGCATTGAAGTTCCCGAACAGGTATCGATCATCGGTATCGGAAACTTATTCAATTACAACATGTATCTTACCAGTATTGTCGAGCCTATTCACCAAATGGGAGAAACAGCCGCGAAAATGGTGCTTGATCTTATAAATCGCCCGGATAAAACCGCCCGGCATGAAATCGTAGAATACAGTGAATTAATCGTAAGAAAAACCACCCGTTCTGTTAATCTTAAATGAGGTGTAAATTGTATTATTGGAGGTTAGAGATGATTAAAAAAGTTAGAATTCAAATTATGTTTTTACTGTTCTTTGTGTTTTGTGGAGTCATATCGGCTGACATTGATCTGACTTCTTACCTCGAAAACCCGAGCTTTGAAGAACCAGCTATGTTCCCAGAGGAACAGGAATGTGACGCTCTGGGCTGGCTGAATTATTACGGCTATAACGGAGTGCAATGCCCCGTGACATATTTTGCGGCAAACCAATTTATCGCAAGTGACGGCTCGAACTGTCTACGACAGGTTGGCACGACGATAAGCCAGGTTCCGGCATTGCTTGCAATCCAGCCGAACACTGTATACACACTTGAAGCAGATATCCTTGTGTCATCTGAACAACCCGACCCAAACGAAGCATGGGCATTGATAGAACTAAAAGCTGCTCAGAGCGATGTCACCCTCGGTTTTTGGGGCGGCCTTTACCCTTATGTAATTGCTGATGATATTGCCGGGTTGCAGACGGACACGTGGTACAGGGTCAATTGCCAGTTCGACAGCTCCGACCCTGCCAATTCCCCTTATGTAGGCGAAACTCTTGCGGTTTCTGCCCAGGGTGACAGGCATTACGTGGATAATTTCACGCTTTCATCCACCGGTACTTCGGTAAATCTTACCGTTAGTGCAACAGCCGGTGCAGAAGAAGCGATTACCGTCCCCGGCACAGGCACATTCCCTGTCGGTGACGGCTGGACGGTGCCTCTTGAGGCATTGAAAAATTATGTCGCCTGTCCCGATCTTTTCACATTCACATCATGGACCGGGGCAAACAGCAGCGATCCTGTGACAGATGTTACTATAAACGGAAATACCGCTGTCAGTGCGTCATATTCAAAGACTTCACCTGGCTGCAGCATGGTCTGGAGCGGTGAAATGGTGGAAATATTCAACGCCGATTTTGAGGAGTCCGCAGAAGGCTATGTTATTCCATTTTGGTCCAAAGGCGCAGCACCGACTGGTACCTGGGTGCAGAGACCGCCGGACCCATCAACCAGTGAAGACCTCGATTTTACTTCAAGCGGCAACCAGATGATATTTGTAGGCAGCGGCGGCCAGCTTCACCAGATCCCGGGCGAGGTAATTGAAGCAGATACGCTTTACACAGTAGAGATTGACATGGCGTCGCGTTCAGACGCAGACCCGGATATTGCCTGGGCTATTCTTGGGCTTTTCGCCAAGAATGACACAACCCAGACGCTTGACGGCACACTTTTGGTTCAGCAGGGCTTCGGATGGGTCGCAAGCGAACTGCTTAACCCACTTCCGGATCAGTGGTACACAAAAACATTCACCTGGGACAGCACCGGAAGTCCTCATGTTGGAAAGTACCTGCAGATATACCTTAATGGTGACCGAGTTACAATGGACAATCTCCAGATTCGCAAATTCACGCAGGGCATCGCGGCAGATGTTACTATCGATTCGAACCCGTCCGTTTTCAGCACTGCAGGCGGTCGGCCTTCGGTCTCGCCCTCTCCAGGCAGCTACCAGGTAGCAATCGGCGGAAGCATTGACATCACAGTCGGAGGTTTCCAAACTTGCCCGAACACTTATGTACCCGGTGCGATAGAAACCAGCTACGGTAACTTTACAGGTGCGGCGGCAACGGTCGTTGTCGACGATGACGGCGCTGTAAACGTTCTTTACGACACCAGCAACCAATGCGGTGACGAGTGTCACCCCGAGCCTGTAATGGACTTCAGCGGTGATTGTATCGTGAACCTGGAGGACTTTGCGGAGTTCGTATATTACTGGCTTGATGATAACAGGCCTTAACGAAAGATGGATTTGGAAAGTGAAGCAGGTGTACCGGTGTGTTGCCGGGGCCTTATGAAAAATTAATTTTTTAATGGAGGAGTTTCAAAATGAAAACTCGAATGATGTTGTTAATGGTTATTGGAATTTTTTGTTGCTCGACTTTGTTAGCCGATCCTGTAACGGTTTGGAACGCAAGCTTTGAGGAACCTGCCTTGGACGATGGCGGAGCGGTTGGATATCTTGGCGGCGGAGCTACTATCCCTTACTGGCCCTCATCAACCGGTTCATATTTGCAGGTTATCGACCCTGATGCAACTTACCCATTGCAGGCCACCGACGGTGAAAACGTAGCTTACGTTAATGGTGGAATTCTTATGTGGCAGGACCTTGCGCCAATACAGGATAACACAATTTACACTGTTACAGTGGACTTAGGGGCACACCCTGATGTTTTTCCTCAATACGCATGGAGCAACGTCGGCTTTTTCGCGGGCACAGATCATTCTAATCTCTTAAAACAAGTTCAGTTTGGCAGTCCTTCAGCAAATACAGAAATTCCAACCGGCAGCTTTGGCACATTCTCAATGAGCTGGGAAAGTACAGGCAGCATTTTTGTCGGACAAGCTCTGAAACTAAACTTTAATTCTGACAGGGTCTGGTATGACAATGTTCGCGTAGACGCTACGCTTATTCCGGAACCTGCCACTATAAGCCTGCTTGGCTTGAGCGGTTTGGTCCTTTTAAGAAAACGCGGGAAATAAATTATATAATTGTGTATAATATGGACAGGTGCCGTGTATGGCCGAAATACGCGGCGCCGTCCCTGTTAAATACAAAGGGAAGTGACATTATGAGAACGAAAAAAGGTTTTACCTTAATAGAACTGCTTGTTGTGATATCCATCATCGCCCTTTTGCTCTCGATTCTGCTTCCTTCGCTTCAAAGGGTTAAGATGCTCACCAGGAGGGTGGTTTGTTCGTCCAATCTCAGGCAGCAGGGCATTGCTTTCGGTGTTTACGGCGCAGATTTCGGTAAATACCCGCCGCATGTTTACCAGCTTTGGCAAAATGGCAGTTTAGTTGGTTCTCACTGGCCGTTCGGGGGAATGGCACATATCCCAGAGGGCGGAAGTGAATATGAACCCGCAGGCCAGGCCTGCCTGCTCGCTGCAGAATATATCACTGACCCCGAATTTTTCTATTGTCCTTCTCTAAGAAAATCCGACTTTCTCAGTTATGAAGCCATGTTCGAAGAATACCAGCAGGATTACCTGCAAACCAACCAGGTTGAAGACATAGACTGGTATAATCTTTTCCTCAGTTATCCTTACTGGGTGGACTATAAAACAGGCAGAGTGCATGAAGACAGGAACCTGAAAAGGAGTGTCGCCGATTCTCCTTCCGACCGATCCGGCAAAGTTCTCGCGACCGATATAATAGCGATAAACGGATTTGAATTACCTGACTTTGGGGACTTTTCCGATGCATTCAAATATCCCCATAGGTTCGCAAATCATAAGCAAACCGGCGTTATGGAAGGCGGCTGTGTACTCAAAAATGACGGCAGCGTAACATGGGAAGATTTCAGGAGCATGCAGGAAGATTGGGGAACATTAAGTCCGTTGTCTTACGACAGGCTGCGATTCGTATATTCAGCCAACGACAAGATACTTTTCTGGTTTTAAAATTTTATAATATGAAATTATTCCGTTTAATCCAAACAAAAACACCGGACAAAAAAGTTGTCATTATTATAATTCTTTTATTTTCATTTCAACTAAGCGGTCAAACTGTTTCCATAAATCTGCTTAACGCGGATTTTGAACATCCCGCTCTCAGTGAGGGGCAGTGGTATAAACACATCTTCGGCTGGCAGTCCTGGTTCTCTGATTACTCGGCGGAAAGATGCCCGGAAGTAAGAAACCCCTCGCCTTCGAGCTCTGTTCAGGCGTCGAGCGGCGATAACTATGCGTGGTTTAACAGTGTGCAGCTTTTTCAATTGCCTGCTGTAATTGAAGCGGGAAAAACTTATACCCTGCAAATTGACGCGGCTAAATACGGAACATATACACCGGTCTACAGATTCGGTTTAGGGGCTTATGACCATGCGGACAAATATGAAACTCAACCGATTCTTATAACAGAAGCCACGCACGAAACAAACCCGCTGTCCGGTATATGGCAGACCATCACTTTACAGTTTAACAGTGACGACCACCCTCAGTGGGTCGGTTACCCGCTTTTGGTTTACCTCTGGTCAGATAATACGGCATTGGATAACGTTGTACTTACAAAAACCGCTGACCCTGCTGACGTTGTGGAATTAACGGTCAGCGGCCCATCCCCAGCCGCTGCGGGAATATGGCCCGGACCCGGCACTTATCAATTTGAAAACGGAGATGAGGTTGACATTGCCGCATACAGATACAAAGACAGCGGGGTAACATACGTATTTGACCATTGGGTTGGCGATGTGCAGTACAAGTATCAGCCTGAGACCAAAATAATTATGGATTCAAGCAAAAGCATTCAGGCGGTTTATATTCAAGCCGACCCTGAACCCTGGGACGTAAAGGCGGACACATGGGTAGCTGTCGATGCGCTGGGCAGGGAACTGCCGGGTTACGACCAATGCGGTCCACCGCGCAAAAACAGGAAATTTATTTCCGCTTACACTTTTTGGCTTGCAACAGGGCCCGGAATGTATCATGAGCCTTACGATGTTACGAAGATAATGGCCGATAATCCGTATGACCCGGACTGGGGATTTCATTATGCATTCCACTTCTGGGGCGAGCCTGAGCTGGGATATTATAAGTCCGTAGATGATTATGTCATGCGAAAGCACATGTACATGCTCGATGCGGCAGGAGTGGATGTAATCGCATTTGAGAATACAAATGCGGAAACTTACCCCCAGGCTAATATGATAATGTGCGACGCGATGGAAGATTTGAGGGCCAAGGGAACCGATACCCCCCAGATATGTTTCTGGACCAATCCTGCTAACGGAATTGAGCAGGATATTTACCTTTTCTTCTACAGCAGGGGCTGGTACCCTGACTTGTGGTTCTATCTCGACGGGAAACCATTGATAATGCCTGTTTCAGACTGGTCGGGTTTGCCGAATTATATTAAAAATTACTTTACTTTCAGGCAGTGCTGGGATCAGTTTGACGGACAGGATATGTGGCAGTCAGGCGACTTCCCTCCGCAGGATTTCGGCTGGCATGACGCTGAGGACATTGCCGAGCAGACATCAGTCGGCGCCGCAAGGCACGCAACAACAAACGTTGGAAGAAGCTATCACGACGGTGCGCAGCCTCCTATCGACGTATATCATAACACCGGCCTTCAGGACCAGGGACTGTATTTTGACGAGCAGTTCGAAAGAGCGATTGAACTTGACCCGGAATTTATTTTTAATTCCACTTTTAACGAGTGGGGCTCCTTTCGGTATATATGGCCCGAACCTGTGTGGCCCGGCCTGGACCATTTCCTTGGCCATCACATGGTCGAGGGTGAAACATGGTTCGGAGATAATTACAATCACGAATACAGCAGGGATATTGACCCGATGAAAGACGGACATACGGATAATTATTATTATCAAATGGCGGCAAATATCAGGCTGTTTAAGGGCGTCCGTTCGCCGGATGTGCCGAGCGGGCCGAAAAATATTGAAATTGACGGTGATTTTGCCGAATGGCAAACAGTCAAGCCTGAATACAGGGATTACAAAAGAGACACTATGCATCGGAATGAACTTGGCTGGGGCGACTTTACAACTTACACAAACACAACTGGCAGGAATGATTTCGTCATTACAAAAACTGTTTATGACGAAAGTTTTGTATATTTCTACGCCAAAACAATGCATCCCATAACAGAGTATGCAGATTCGAACTGGATGCTCTTGTTCATCGATTCCGATATGAACCATAGTACCGGCTGGGAGGGTTATGATTACGTGGTTAATTCGGAGGTTCTAAGCCGTACCGTTACTACGCTTAAGTTTACTTCATCAGGCTCAGGCTGGACAACCGTAAATAACAGTATCGACTATCAAGTTTCGGGCAATGAAATTGAAATACGCCTGCCCCGCAGCGAGATCGGCCAGACAGGCCAGGATGTCGCGTTCGATTTCCACTGGGCTGATAACATTCAAAACCAATTTGACATAATCGAATTTGCAATCAGCGGGGATAGTGCACCCGACAGAAGATTCAATTACCGGTATGACAGCTCGATTCGCAAGCGGGAGTGTCAAAAACTGCTCGCCGGGACAAGCCCCCCTGCCGCCGATACCGACGGCGATTGTGATATCGACGGCGATGACCTTGCTCAAATGGCATTGCAGTGGCTTTATTCGAGTGACTTGACTGATTTTTCCACCCTTGCGTCAGAGTGGGGGGTGTCTTTCTTGCCGGAAAATATATCTCCATTATTACTGCTCGATGACGGTTTTGAAACTGGTGACCTTGCAGGTAATGATTGGGAACTGACAGGCAGCCCCGAATGGTCTGTAACTTCGGACAAACCAAACAAAGGGATTTATTCGGTAAAATCCGGCCCGATCAATCACAGCGAAATAACTTCGCTGAAAGTTCAGGTCAATGTCACTGAAGAGGCGGTCCTGCGTTTTCATTACAGGGTGTCAAGTGAGCAAAATTATGATTGGTTCCGTTTCTATATTGACGGTTCGGAGAAATGCAGCAATTCCGGTGATCAAGCCTGGCTTATGCAGAAGAACATTCTTTCCCCGGGCACACATACGCTTCAATGGTCCTACATCAAGGATCATTCGGTGTCCTCGGGCGATGATTGCGTGTGGGTGGACAATGTCATTTTAACAAGCCGATGACATTATTATACGGATTGGCCACCTCGTCAATATTTATTAGATCATAGTTTTAATAAACAATAACGCCGCTTTAAACTTACAAAATGAAAACAATAACTTATAATAGGTTTCCGGATTAGCAGATTGTTCATGTGAAAGGCCCTTTTGTGATGTTGAAATTTATATTGAGGTCATACCTGATATTTGTTATGTTTTCATTCCCGCTGACCGCTGTTGGTATTGAATGGTCTCAACTCAACGCTATAAGTAAAACGCAAGACGGCTTCGAGGTGACAGGTTTTGACCCCTGGCTGCTTTCTGAAACTTTTTCTAAAACGGCGCCGAAAGAAGAATCTTACTTCCTGATGGATATTAAAGTCTCAAGGCCGATGAGCTTTCAGATATACTGGTGGAAAAAAGGACAAGGCGGGCATTTTTCAAGGATGCACAATGTCAACATATCTCAGCCGGGAACCTATGTAAAGAAAGTTATTGACCTGGACAGGTATGGGAGATTTGAAGGAGCGGACTTAGTCCGCATCGGCCCGGTCACGGCGGATAATTTCAGTTTCGACATAAAAACGGCTGAATTCATAAGCAAAGATAAGGTCCCGCACGAACACTTCAGGCATCTTGTGGAAATGAAATGCTTTACTTCAAAGCTGCATTACCTGCCCTGTGAAAATATTGAATACAAAACCGTTCTCCTGTCAAAAAACTATCCCGAGACCAGGTCCTCGAAAATTCTCAAAACAAAAATAACCGACCTCAACGGAAAGATAATACACCAAAAGCTGCGGCATTATGGTATTGCCGATCTTGAGAAGAGAAAAGAGCTTTTTTGCTGCTTTTCACCGGATAAACTAAAACCCGGTGCTTATACTTTACACGCCGAATCAAAGGACCAGATGACCGGTCTTACATTGACCGACACCCATAACTTTATGGTAATTGATGAAAACTTTCCCTACGTTTATGAAACACCATTCAGGTACGTAAAGGATTTTTCGATCATCCGCGACAGCAAAGGGTTATGGCACATTTTTTCCATAACCGGCGAATTTATTGAAGGCCATGACTGGATAGTAAACGGCAATGAGAGAACATTCAGCCATGGAACCAGCACGGACCTCAGGAGCTGGACCTACCACGAACCGGTTCTGAGCATTTCAGAAAAAAAATATTCAGACGGGGACGGATACTATGAAGACAAAGGCGTATGGGCTCCAAATGTGATTTCTCATAATGGAAAATACTACATGTTTTACACTTCCACGAACAGCTATGTATCTCAGTCTATTTCCCTTGCTGTTTCGGAGGATTTATATGAATGGCAAAAGCATAAGCATAATCCTGTTTTTAATTTAGAAGGCCTTGACTGGGCAAACTGGGAAAGGGGTAGATGGGCCGATTGCAGGGACCCGGAAATATTCAAAGACGGCGACATTTTTTATATGTATCTAACAGCTCATGCGG
>CAZVPF010000037.1:0-29669 GCA_964628195.1 uncultured Pirellulales bacterium
GTATCGCGCAAGTCTTTTTTGTGAATTTTTCAAAAATAATTGTGAATGGTTACAATTTGCCTTTTACGCCTTATCATTTCGGGGTCAACGGCTCGGTGGGACTTCTGCTGAGACGGTGGGTTGATTTGCCGATCTGCGTTCTGGCGAACGTCGCAATTGATGTCGAGGTTTTATGGATAGGGTTGTTTATAGGAAATTATCCGTATCACAGGTGGGCGCACAGCCTGTTCGGTGGGATAGTTGTCGGCGCGGTTTGGGGGCTTGGCTGTTATTATATTCCCTTTGTGAAGCGTTTCTTTGGATGGGGTATGAGACTGTTCGGGCTCGAGTACAGGCCTGGTGCTGTTAAGGCCGTATTTTCGGGAATACTGGGTGCGCTGCTGCATGTGATAGTAGACGCGTTTGACCATTTCGATCTGAATTTCTGGCGGCCGTGGGGCAGATGGCCTTCGAGGTGGATATACGGGAAGATAGATCCGAATGGTATAAAGGAATTATGTCTCGCTTTCTGGGCGGGGGCAATCTTGATATACCTATTTATTATTGGCCGGAAAATTGTGCAAAGCAAAAAGCAGCGCATAAAAAATGGCGAATAGATTTTTTCGGGCTGTTCTCGGTTTCAGGAGTTCGGGGTTTAGAACCGTCAGCCGATGGCTGTCTTTCTTGAAGGAGGTTTTAGAGGGGGCTTTAGCTGGATAGGTCGTTTGTTCTTTTCGCGGAACTTGCGTGGTGTCATGCCGACGATCTCTTTGAACGTTCTTGTAAAGTAGCTCTGGTTATTATAGCCGACCTCAAAGCAAATTTGTGTGCAGCTTTTATCGGTAGCCAGCAGAAGCTGTTTGGCGTTGGATATCCGCACGCTGGTGAGGTAGTCTACAAGGGTGATTCCCATTTCTTCCTTGAAGAGGTGCGCAAGCCGCGAGACACTTAGAAAAGCAGCTTTGGCGATATCAGCAAGGGTTATCTGCTGGTCGTAGTGGGCCTCGATGAAGTCAATAGCGGGCTTTATCTGCGTCATCTTGCCTCGGTCCTGGGCGTTGTAGACACTGTCGATGAAATCGTTGAGCGCGCTGCTGATCCAGGCGCAAAGGTTTTCCTGTGTTTCTATGCTCAAAACGGTGTTGATATAGTGCAGGTTCTTTTCGAGCAGCAGGTTGATATCGACCCCGCCCTCAGCGGCGGAACGGCTGAGGATACTGAGCAGTTCAACCATGCGGCCCTTTAGGGTATTAAGGTCACCGGGGTTGTGGATCAAAATCGTGCCGAGCATCGAGTTTAGTATTTCGCGGGCACCGGTTTTGTCGCCTATTTTGACCTTTCCGATAAGCTCGCGTTCACTGTCATAAGGGTACTTATTGTCGATACCGATCTTTTTACTTTCCTGTATGAACTCATTGATCTCGGCCTGCTGTTCGGCAATTTTTCTTCGCCAGTTGGCCACGCGGGGGTCGAGCTGGGCGGTCTGGTAGAGCAGGATATAGAGAAACTCGGCGGCTTCGTGAATGCGTCTGCCCGTTATCGTGGGCAGTTCCTGGGCCGCTTTGATGAGTTCCGGTCGGTTTATACGCAAGCCGCGAAGACGTTTGAGTATGTCCTGTTCGATGTCGTCGTTATAGGGCTCCCACAGGCAGCGTCCGAAGAACATGCCCCCGAGAGGGTTGTCACGGTCCATGATGGGGACGCAAACGACCACGACACCGGCGTGGCAGAGAGATATGTATGGCTGGCCGGTCTCGATGGAGATATTGAGACTGCGGATACGATCCTGTTTGCATCGACCAGCCCCTGTAGCCGACCCCTTGACCAAGCGGCAGAATTCCGGGTAGCAACCCCTGCTGCACATGTTACGCACGGTTTTGCCGTCAATCCGGGTGGTTTCAAGGCTGGTGGCGAAATTGTTGTAAAAAACGGTCTCAATCTGCCTGAAATGTTCCTTAGTCAGGTGATCGAACAGGTCATTGTCATATTTTGCTTTAGCCATATTGTGTTACTCCAGTAACAGCAAAAATTTAATATATCAAATTCAGCAAGATAGTGCAAGGTTAATTTTCTAGAAAACAGAAAATAATAAAAAGCGTATTATAAACCATGAATTTTCGACTTGAATTGACAGTAATCTTTTGTGCGGGTATTATGAAGGTTCTATGAGCAGATTTCGTTATACACCTTTAATCATATTGTTGCCGGCACTGGCCATTATAGGCTGTGCCGGTGCCCAAAAAAGCAAACCCGACCCGGTATCGGTGGAAGGACTGACAATTGAGGATATAAAACCCAGGTTGTCCGCAAAGTCAGTGAAAACCGTGTACATGCAGCTCAATATATACGAAATCGCCAGGGCAGATTTTACGAAACTTGACAATATCTATGAAGAGTTGATGACCGAGCCGCTGAGGTTTATGAACAAGCAGTCTTTTGACAAAAACGGCTTTAAGGCCGGGTACGGCAATTTTGCAATGCTAAACAGCCTGCTGGAGAAACTGGAACAGGTCGGGGCCCACAGGAGAGCAAACAACATGCTCATTTTTTTTGACGCTCGTGGTGATGACATAACCGCCAGGAGGATAACTGAACCAAGAACCGTTTTTTACACCGACAAGAGCGGGGCTTTCCGCGGAAGCGACCTCGAGTTCGGAAAACTCGTTTTCCACATAAAGGCCAAACCAAGCGAACAGGTCAGGGGACTGGCGGAAGTTAAAATAGTCCCGGCATACAAGCCCGGCAGCGACGGCGGTATTATAAATCCGGCCCGAGCAGAAACAGGCCAGGTAATATTCCCGTCAATGGCAACGGCTCTGAACATGGGCGTGGGGGATTTCATGCTTATCGGCCCACAGGCAGTTTCAGATGAATTGAACCTCTCGAACCTGTTCTTTACGTCCCAGGAAATGGATATAGTTTACATGTATATGTTCATCTGTACAGGTGTGGAGGGCTGATCGGCAATGCAGGAGTATAAAGTCGCCCTCACTGCCTGTGAAAATTACGAAAGACAGAATGTAAGGCAGGCCCTGTTAAGACAATTTGAATTGCTTGGAGGAGTTGGCAAGTTCATACTCCCCGGGGAAACCGTGCTGCTGAAGCCCAACTTTATCGCCGCGAAAACCACCGAAAAACCGGCCCAGACACACCCAGCGATAATCTGCGAAATTGCCCGGATAGTCAAAGAAGCGGGTGCAAGTCCTCTGCTCGGCGACTCGCCGGCGTGGAACGATATAAACACCTGTATCAACGCGCTTGGCATTAAGGACGAGCTGGAAAACATCGGGGTGGAAACGGTTAAATTTGGTCGCGGTAAAAATGTCCCAATTGACGGCGGCAGCATTAATATCTGCCAAACCGCTCTTAGCGTCGACAAAATAATTAACTTGCCCAAGCTAAAAAGTCACCAGCAGCTTTGGGCGAGTTTCGCTATAAAGAATATGTTCGGAATTGTTCCCGGTAAACTTAAAGCCTTTCTTCACTTTTCACGCGGCGGGGACGAGAGTCGCTTCTGTCGAATGCTTATAGATATTTACCGCGCCTGTCCGCCTGCAGTCAATATAATAGACGGTGTGGTCGCAATGCAGGGGCCGGGACCAATTAACGGGTATCCAAAAGAGCTGGGCTTTATCGTGGGCGGTGTGGATCCTGTTGCCTGTGAACTTGTCTGCTGCAAAGTATTGGACTGCGACCCCGCGAAATTACCAATAATCCGAACCGCAGGGCAGATGGAATTCGGCTGTCCCGACCTGGAAAGCATAGATATTCTCGGGGACCGTATTGAAAACCTCAAATGCACGGATTTTCTATGGGCCGAGCAGATACCTATCAAATTCTCATTGATAAGGGTTTGCAGGAGCATATCAAGGCAGGTTATACTCTTGCTTAAAAACCGGCCAAAAACCACACGAACCAAAAAAGGATAAGCATGGAGAAGCAAGTAAACATTCTCGGCATCGAGACAAGCTGCGATGAGACCGCGGCGGCGGTGGTCACCGACGGCAGGGAGATCAAATCCTCCGTCGTCTCCTCACAGGTCGATCTGCACATTGAATACGGAGGGGTAGTTCCCGAGATAGCCTCCAGAGCCCACATCGAAAAGATTTACCCGGTCGTCAAACAGGCTCTTGAAAAGGCACAGGTCGATCTCTTTGATATAGATGCAATAGCTGTTGCGAACCGGCCGGGGCTTACCATCTCCCTGGTGGTGGGAGTCATGGCAGCAAAAACCTTAGCATTTGCAATCAATAAACCCCTTATCGGCATCAACCATGTTCATGCACACCTTCAATCGGCCATGCTTGACGAAGAGAGCATAGAACTTCCCGGGGTGGCACTTATCGTATCAGGCGGTCATACCAATCTTTACCAATGCAAAGACGCGATCGACCTGAGGCTTATCGGCAGAACAATTGACGACGCCGCCGGAGAAGCCTTCGATAAGGTGGCGTCCATACTGAAGCTGCCCTATCCGGGCGGTCCGAGCATTGAAAAATGTGCGAGAAACGGCAACCCCGACGCTGTGCGGTTCCCCCGGTCCATGCTCGACAAGGAGAACTTCGACTTTTCCTTTAGCGGCATTAAGACGGCTGTGCTGTACCACTGCAAAGGTCAGGACATGAAGGGCAAAAACGGTGTTGAATCCATGAGTGAAAGCGAGATTGCCGATATCGCTGCAAGCTTCCAGTCGGCGGTGGTGGAAATTCTGGTCGAAAAGACCCGCCGGGCAGCGAAAAGCTGCGAGGGAAAAACCGTCCTTCTTGGCGGAGGTGTAGCGGCAAATACCGCTCTTCGCGAGGAAATGGCAAAGATGTGCGAAAGTGAAAAATTCAAATTGCTGGTTGCCCCCCGGCCCCTTTGCACGGATAATGGGGCAATGATTGCCTCGCTCGGATATTACTATTACCGGGCGGGCAGGTTCTCGGACCTTTCACTCGAACCGAGTGCATCGGCAGAGGGGTAAGTAGACAAACTTTATATAAAATGGACATTAGCAAAATACAAAAATTGCTTGAGGACGTCAAAGCAGGCAGCGTCGATATTAACTCCGCCGTCGAAAAGATAAAACGTCTGCCTTTTGAGGATATCGGGTTTGCAAGGCTTGACCACCACAGGTCACTCCGCTGCGGCTTCCCGGAAGTTATATACTGCCCGGGCAAGAGTATAGAGCAAATACTCACGATTTTCGAGAGGCTCGCGGCAAGCGGTGCAAATGTACTGGCCAGCAGGGCAGATGCGAATATTTACGAAAATCTTGTCGAAACAGGCAAATACGAAGGCATTGAATACGAGCCGCTTGGAAAGACACTTTTCTATAAGCAAACCGAGATGCAGCCGTGTGAAGGTTATATCGCCATTGTCTCCGGCGGCACAAGCGATACACCTGTCGCAATGGAGGCAAAGGCTACGGCTGAGGCTCTGGGCCAAAGGGTAGAAATGGTCTGTGACGCGGGCGTTGCGGGCCTGCACCGGTTATTGCCATGTCTTGAGACACTGCAAAAAGCGAACGTCGTCATCGCCGTAGCCGGAATGGAAGGCGCCCTGGCAAGCGTTGTCGGCGGACTTGTCGATTGCCCGGTCATTGCCGTGCCCACGAGTGTCGGATATGGTGCGAACTTTAACGGCCTTGCGGCACTTCTCGCTATGCTAAACAGCTGCGCTTCAGGTGTGACCGTTGTCAACATCGACAACGGCTTTGGCGCGGCTTACAGTGCAAGCCTTATCAACAGGAAGATCAGCAAATGAAGGGGAAAATGCAGCAAATAACAGAAGTGCCGAAAATCCCAAACCGCAAAGCCGACTCCCACAAAGGCACCTTCGGCAAGGTTTTGATCGCCGCCGGTTCCAACGGAATGACAGGTGCGGCAGTGCTCGTCGGTAAAGCCGCCCTGCACGCAGGCTCCGGGCTGGTAAAAGTCGCGACGCCCAAATCCTCCCAGCCCATTGTCGCCGGAAGTGAGTGCTGCTATACCACAGCCCCCCTGCCGGAAGACCGTAACGGGCAATTCTCATCGAAGGCGGTTTTGGGGCTGTCCAACCTTGCCGCCGATCATGACATAACAGCAATGGGACCTGGATGCGGGACAGGTGCGGGAGTTAAAGACTGCATAGTAAAACTTACGCAAACAGAAAATATCAAGCTCGTCGTCGACGCCGACGGACTTAACTGCCTGGCGAAGGTCAAAGGCTGGCAAAGCCGCAGAAGGGCCCAAATGATACTCACACCGCATCCGGGCGAAATGGCAAGGCTCTGGAAAAACCTGTTTCGTACCCCCCTGCCGTCCGACCGCAAAGAACAGGCTCTGCGAACCGCCGCCGAGACCGGCACCGTGGTAGTCCTGAAAGGCGCCGGCACTGTTGCAGCAGGTTCAAATCAATACTATGTAAACCGGACCGGCAATCCCGGCATGGCAACGGCGGGCAGCGGAGATGTGCTGACCGGAATAATAACTTCACTTTGGGGGCAGGGACTTTGTGCTTTTGACGCGGCAGTTGCGGGTGTTTACCTGCACGGCAGGGCCGGTGACATAGCTGCGGAAAAATATGGTCAAAACTACATAACGGCAATTGAAATAATCGAATGTCTGAGTGAGGCTTTCGAGGATGTAACTTAATTATTCAGTTTTCAGAGAAAGAGAGGTTAACATGAGCAGTGATGTAAAAGAATTTTATCAGAAATTTGCAAAAGACTCGGAAAAAATGAAGGCCCAGATGCCGGAAATGATCAACGGCTTTATGGCTTTCTTCGGTAAAGTTATGGGTGACGGAGCAATGAGCGTCAAGGAAAAGGAGATGGTCGCACTGGGCATAGCCCTCGGAATTCAGTGCGAGCCGTGTATTCTGCTGCATGTCAAGAAGTGCCTGGACGCAGGGGTCACAAAGGAACAGATACTCGAGGTCTGCGGTGTCGCGGCGATGATGGCAGGCGGACCTGGCTTCACGCACGCACCGATGGTAATGGACGCACTGGAAGCAAACGGCCAATAGGCGACTTTTGCTGTCCTCAATTTACGCATAAAACCTGCTGTTGTTTAAGGACTTCGGCAGGTTTTTTTCTTTTTTTTCTAATTTTTTTCTGCCCGATTATCAGTATTAATACTTATGATTATATCGTTACGGCACGCTTTTCCAGTACTGTGGACAAGTATTGCCCTAAACCCGGATTATTATAAGACCGAAAATAGTATTGTTAACTAAAATAATTAGAATCTTATGCCCGGCTGATCGTTATTTGCAAGCCGCAGCTTTATTTATTATATATTAAGTATCGAACGGCAGGAGTAGGAAACAGCCGGTAAGGATCAAAACTCGCATAAGAGAGGAAATAGTATGAAAACTACGGCAGTTCATGTCACAAGCGAGGCAACGGCCAAAACAAGCGGAATCGGCGCAGTTCTCGAAGGGTTAATAACAAGCGGGTCATATCAAAAAGACATCCACAGATCAATACTCATATCGCCACTCTACAGCGTGGAAGGGGACATAACAAACCGGCTGGGCCCAAACGGCAAGGTCTTGTATTCCTCCATTGACGGCTATTCAAATACGCATTACCTGGCCGCCCTTCGGCGGATAGAGAACCTTTACAACGTTAATATTATTTACGGAACTCGAACTCTCACGGACCCACTCACGGGCGGAAGCAGCGACTGTGAGGTCCTTCAGATCGACATCTCACGGATAGAAACCTCTCCGGTCAACAAGTTTAAGGAACGCCTTTTCCAGGAGTTCGGTATCCGCAGCAATTTTTACGAACACGAATGGGAGTACGAGCAGTACGTAAGGCTGGCGGTACCCGCAATCGCCGCCATAAAGGCTCTTCGCTGCTGCGAAAACGACTGCCGCACCGTAATATTCGCCCATGAATACATGGGGATGCCTACCGCTCTTGCAGGCGCACTGGACGAAACATTCAACTTCAAAACTGTGTTCTACGCCCACGAAGTATCCGCGATCAGGAATATAGTCGAGCATCATCCCGGCCACGACACAATGTTTTACAATGTGCTCAAAAATGCCGCCGAAAACGGCCTGAGCATCAATGAAGTATTCGGCGACCAGTCCGCACATTTCAGGTACGCCCTTGTCGAGGCCTCGCGCTACTGCGACACGATCCTCGCCGTCGGTGACAGGGTCATTGAGGAGCTGAAATTCATGGCGCCTGAGTTCAATATCTGCGACATAAACCTCGCCTACAACGGTATACCTTCGTATGACATCTCGCTTGCCGAAAAACAGGAATCCAGGCAAAAGCTCAAACAATACAGCCGGAACCTTCTCGGCTTCGAGCCCGATCATATCTTCACGCACGTAACCCGGCTTGTTCCCTGCAAAGGTCTGTGGCGCGACCTGCTCGTCCTCGAACATCTCGACAAAGAGTTCACCGAAACAGGCAAAACCGGCGTTATGTTTTTGCTCAGCAGCGAGGCGGGGACAAGAAGCAGAAACGACATCCTCAAGATGGAAGAAAAATACGGCTGGCCCGTCGCTCATCGCGAAGGATGGCCCGACTTGGTCGGCGGTGAAGCGGAATTTTACACTGCTATTCAGCAGTTCAACGCACGCAGCAGGAACATAAAAGTCGTGCACATTAACCAGTTTGAATTCGCTCCCGGCTGGTGCGGAACCCGTCTGCCCGCGGAAACCACTTTCATGGACCTGCGTAAGGCAAGCGATGTCGAGTTCGGTCAAAGCATATACGAACCTTTCGGCATCGCCCAACTCGAAACTCTCACATTCGGGGGCCTTAGCGTTATCAGCAGTGTATGCGGCTGCATAGGCTTCCTCGAGAGGCTTACGAACAGCAGCGGCGTTAAAAACGTCATTGTAGCCGATTATACCGACCTGACCGATCACGAATGGGGCGACATCGAAGATCTCATGAAGATCGACGCACACAGCCGCGAAAAAATCGAACGCAGGATAAGCGAAAAAACCGCACTCGAAATCGCCGCCCGTCTGCCCCGAAATGATGACGAAGCTTATGAAATGATTACACAGGGCTGCGCGCTGGCCAAACAGATGAACTGGGACACGGTCTGGGAAAATCACGTCTCAAAGAGTATCGAAAAGATATTCAGCGAACCCGGCAAGATTCGGATATGCAAAAGCGCATAGCATAAATATATGTGATCAGGACAAATTGCCGGAAAAGATTCATCCTACAGAGAGCAGTTCCTGCCAGGATGTTGTGTAGTGCGGTGTTCTCCTGGTTGCGCGTGTTGACCACGGTCGAGCCAGGCCCTGGCAGGCCCATTGTATACCGCAATGTGTGTGCGTGTTTATCCTGTCGACGGCGGTCATGAGCCTTTTTGAGCGAGCGCGATCGATGGCATCGAACAGGCAAAGCTGAACCTTGTCCTCCGGCACCAGCGCCGAGGCCATAATACCGCTTTTCTTGAACTTTTTGCCTGACGCATATACAGCCTTTACCAGCCTGTCGCTTACTTGGAGCAGACTGCATGTGTCGTTGGTCGCTGTTTGGAAACCGGCGGTGCGCGAGCGGAAGTATTTCGTTTCCGGGTCGAAGCGGTTGGTCATCGCAAAGACAGTTATAAAACCGGCGGCGAGCTTTTCGGCACGGAGCTTTTCACCCAGCCGGGCTGTATAATTGGCCGTCGCCATCCGCAGCTCTTCCAGTGTCTCTATGTCCCTGCCGAAAGAGCGGGTCACCCTCACGGACTTTTTAGCCGGCGGGTTTTCTTCAAGCATATAACACGACCTGCCGCCCAGCTCGTAAACCGTCCGCAGCCCGGTAACACCGAACTTTTTGCGTATCCATGAAATATCGGCGTTTTTGAGGTCACAGGCTGTCTCGATTCCCCTTGCCCGCAGTTTCTTCGCCGTCCGCCAGCCAACGCCCCATACGTCGCCCGCATCGGTCACTTTCAAGGCCTGATCCGTCCAAGGTGAGCGGTAAAGGTTAAGCACTCCGCAGGCTTTAGGTGACTTTTTCGCTATCCTTGCAGCTACCTTTGCGAGCGTCTTGGTCGGGCCGATGCCGATTGAAACCGGTATACCTGTCCACTTCTTCACGGTCGCACGTATTTGCCGGGCGTAAGCGTCAAGATCACGCCCAAGGCCTGCAAGCGACAGGAACGCCTCGTCGATGGAGTAGACTTCCATATTGGGCGTAAAGTGCGAAAGCGTCTGCATAACGCGGGAGGACATGTCGGCATAGAGGGCGTAGTTTGAGGAGAAGACCTCGACATTATTCTTCTCGATCACCTCGCGGGCCTTGAAAAACGCCGTGCCCATCGCCACGCCCAGGGCCTTTACCTCGTTCGACCGTGCGACAATGCAGCCGTCATTGTTGGACAGCACGACTACGGGCCGATTTTCAAGGCGCGGCTGAAAAACACGCTCGCACGAGACATAAAAATTGTTGCAGTCAACTAATGCGAATACCTGTTCCATGTCATACCGGGTGAATAACGTTTGTCACCACGCCCCATATCTCAAGACTGGACTCGCCGGCCGGGGCGGTGGGTTCGTATTTTTCGTTTTCAGCTTCGAGGGTCACCTTTTTGCCGCGTATTCTCATGCGTTTTACAGTAAGCTCACCGTCAATGTTGGCGATGACGATGCTCTTGTCGCGCGGCTCGAGGCTGCGGTCAATAACGAGTATGTCGCCTTCATGGATACCCGCGCCAAGCATGGAATCGCCGCTTACGCGAACGAAAAACGTGGCCGCGGGATTCCTTACAAGGTAGCGGTTCAGGTCCAGGCGGTCCTCTTCGTAATCCGAAGCAGGCGACGGGAACCCTGCCGAGACCCGCTCGACGAACATGGGGCCCGATCGGCCCGGTGCTGTCTGCGGAAAATAAATGCTTTTTACCTTCGTCTGCATAATGGCGATTATAACACGCCGGGCCCGGAGGGGGCAAATTTTTCGGCTAAAATAGGCAGCTAAAAAGAAGCCGGGCGGACAAGTGCGTTTGGGGCGGCAAAAAGGCGTTTTTTTTGTCAAACCGGGGCAAAAAAATGTCCGAGATTTTGTTTAGAATTATTCTTGACACCGGTGTCGATTTTATTAATCTCAAGCGCGAAAGGCTTTTTAATATAGGAGATGCCATGATAGCTGATGTTTTGAAAAAATTAGAGCGTGTAAAAGACACGGCACTGCCGCTTTGCGTTGACGACGAGGAATTCGACGAAGATGTTTACGATGACGACATTGATGACGATGTGTTCGAGGAACTCGACGACGAAGAGTACTACGATGAGGACGAGTACGAAGATGATGAGTACGAGGACGAGGATGAGGACGATTACGATGATGATGATGAAGACGAAGAAGAAGACGATGAGGAATATTTAGACGACGAAGATTACGACCTGGACTTTGACGAAGACGACGAAGATTATTAAAGGCACAATTGTTCCTCATTGCCGGGTGGAAATGGCGCAACATCTTTCAGCTTGGCGCTGCAGTATTCCCTTATCTATTCTATGGAAATATTCTTGATTCAGATGAAATGTTTTTTAAAATAACGTATAATATTTTGTAATTTGAAAACCGGATTCAGGGGATTTTCGGCAACAAAACGGGGCGTTTTTACGGCAAGGTATCAATGATACGGCTAATATGGGAAAATGGGTCAAGACCCTTATAAACTGACTTTTGAGCTGGCTCCTGTCGGGATGGCGCATGTTTCGCTGGAGGGCAGGTGGCTGAATGTGAATGACCGTCTGTGTGAGATAGTCGGTTATGCCAAAGAGGAACTTCTAAAAAAAACTTTCCAGGATATAACCCACCCAAATGACATTCGCCCGGACCTGGACCTTCTACAACAGCTTGTCTCGGGGAAAATAGACAAATATCACATGCAGAAAAGATATATCCGCCCGGACAGATCTACGGTCTGGGTCGACCTGAGCGTGTCGCTTGTAAGGAATGAAAAAAATGATCCGGACTATTATATTTCGATTATCAGGGATATTACCGACAGTATAGAAACATCACAGGAGGTTATCAACCGTGAGAACAGGCTTCACAGTATATTCCGTGCCGCACCTATAGGAATCGGTCTTGTCGAGAACAGGATTATCAGGCAGGTCAATGACCGGCTGGTTGAGATCACAGGTTACAGCAGGGAGGAGATGGTCGGCCGTAATGCCAGGCTGCTTTACCCGGACGAGCAAGAGTATGAATGGGTCGGCCGTGAAAAATACAGCCAAATAAGCAAATTCGGGACCGGAACGGTTGAAACCAGGTGGAAGACAAAGAGCGGGAGAGTAGTCGATATTTTGCTCAGCTCAACACCGCTGGATTTGAATGATATCGCAAAGGGCGTCACATTTACGGCTCTTGACATTACCGAAACTAAAAATATTCAGAAACAGCTAAGTGAAAGGCTCGAGTTTGAAAAGCTTCTTTCGTCTGTTTCAGGAATGTTCATGAATCTGCCCGGTGAGATGATAACAGACAAACTCAGGGAGGCCCTGGAACTCGTAAAAAACACACTCGGGCTCGAAAGGGTCAATCTTTATACGTATAATCCCGTGGAGGAGACGCTTTCGATAGTCAACTTCAATCTTATTCACTCAGCGTCCGGGGACGGCATCGAACCGATCGATAATGATATCAACAAAACATACGCCGGCAGACTTAACTGGTATTATGAAAAATTACAGCAACAGGATTATCTGGCCCTTAATGGGTTACCTGATTCGCTACCACGCAATGCTGAGGGTGAGAAAGACTATGCCGAACGGCACAGGATAAGATCGCATCTTTCGATATCACTTATCTTTGAAGAAAATTTTATAGGTGCCTTGACTGTTGACAGTATTACAAGCGATGTGCACTGGAGCGATGAACTTGTCGGCCGCATGAAACTGCTTGGTGACATATTTGCCAACTGCCTTGCAAGGGTTAAATTCGAGGAGCGGTTGAGGGACACGAGGTCGCGGTATCAGGCACTGTTCGATCATGCCGCGGATGCTTTTATGATCATGAGAGGCGATAAGTTTATTGACTGTAACATATGCGCAGAGAAAATGTTCGGCAGATCGAAAGAAGAGATAACCGGTAAAAACCCGATCGAGCTTTCTCCGGAGTTTCAGCCAGGCCGGGGCAGATCGAGCGACCTTGCCGCAGAGAAAATTTCCGCGGCGATCAGGGGTGAGGCGCAGAATTTCGAGTGGGTGCACACGAGAGGCGACGGCTCAACTTTCGACGCGGAGGTAACCCTTAACCGGATGGATACTGAAGACGAAAAGCTTCTTCTCGCTGTTGTGCGTGACATTTCTGACAGGAAAAGGACGCAGAGAGAGATAGAAAGCATACGTTCTACTCTTGTCACCGCTCTTGAGCAGAGCCCTGCGGGCATAATTATCGCCGATGCGCCAAATGTGCGTATACGTCTTGTCAACTCCGCGGCCCTTGGAATAAGAGGCCGCCAAAGGGAAGAATTGATAAACATACCGGTTGAAAAGCATTTCGAAAGATGGCAGACATATTACCCGGACGGATCGGAGTACCCCCCGGAGAAACTGCCGCTTTCACGTGCCATCTTAAAGGGCGAGGTGACGGAAAACGAAGAGATCATCATACAAAGATCCGACGGCGAGAAAAGGTGGGTTCTCACTAACGCATCACCGGTAAAGGACCAGGACGGAAAAATTATTGCAGGTATTGTGGTCTTCCCGGACATAACTGAAATGAAACAGGCTTATGAAGAAAAGGAAAAACTGCTTGCTATGCTGGCATCGAAAAACGAAGAGCTTGAGAGCATCATCTATGCAAGTTCACACGACCTGCGCTCGCCGCTGGTGAATATTCTTGGTTTCTCCGGTGAGATGAAGAGCGGCTGCGAAAAACTTGAACAAGTAATCCGAAGCTGTGATGATCCGCAAGAATTAAGAGAAAAGATCAAAGCTTTAGTTGAGCAGGACCTTAAAGAGTCAATGGAATATATCAGTTCAAGTGCCGAGAAGATGAATCTGCTGTTGAACGCGCTGCTTAAGCTTTGCAGGCTCGGCCAGTCGGAACTTCATATAGAATACATTGACATGAACGATCTTTGCAGTAGTATTCTTTCAAGCATGCAATACCAGATCAGGGAAACCGGGGCGGATGTCCAGGTTGCCCCCCTTCCCGGATGTAAAGGTGACATTACACAACTGACACAGGTGTTGACGAACCTTCTTGACAACGCGCTGAAATATCTTGACCCGGCAAAAAAAGGGAGGATTGAGATTTCAGGTGAAAAACAGGACGGTCAATGTATTTATGCAGTTACAGATAACGGCATCGGAATGTCAAAAGAGCACAGCGATAAGATATTCGAGGTCTTCCACAGGCTAAACCCAAACCAAGGCAGTGACGGTGAGGGAATAGGGCTTACATATGTGCGGAGAATACTCGGAATGCACGGGGGAAGGATATGGGTTGAGTCCGCGCCCGGCAAAGGAAGCAGTTTTTATATTTCCATTCCCGAAAACAGCTAAATACGACCCTTTTTGCCTAAAAAGTGTTTATTATAGCTTGTCAATGTTTCATAAATATAAATAAAATGTAAATTCTTTATTTGTGTTATTGTCTTATTTTCAGTAAGATATCAGTGCAAATTTGCAGTTTATGAATAAATAATGAGCCCCCTGATGCTCTTGTCATTAATTCGGAGAGTTGTTTTATGAACAGACGTGAATTTGTTAAAAGCTCAATACTCGCAGGTGCCGTTTGCGCATCTGGTCATCCATTTTCCAACCTCGCATGGGGGGATGTGTACTCCCTTAGCGGAACACATGAGGCGATGCGGGCGTTTATCGTTTCTGATGCTCACTTCGGCTGGCGGCACCCGAGGCAGCCATCCAATAACCGTATATCACAGGCGATCGGAAATATTATGCGCAGGTTTCCGAACCTTGACGTTTTTATCGACAGCGGCGACATCCATCACTCCAACGCCTTCGACCAGGGCAGGGTCGACTGGACGCAGACTATCGCAGGAGGCATTGGGACACTGCCGCTGCTGCTTACACCGGGAAACCACGAGATTGCGAATTTCGGCAATGCCGAGGGCGAGGACCCGGAAAAGCGCACAATGGCGATAGGCAGCATTAACTGCCGGCCTTATTACAGCTTCGATATGAAGGGTATACATATTGTATCCCTTCCGCAGCTTCAGATGGTCAACCTGATCACAGAAGAATCGCTAAGGTGGCTTGAACTTGATATGCGGGTAAACAGCGATAAAACAACGATCATCATTACTCATAACTCGCTTGAGGATACGACGCTTACGCATGACAGCAAAGTTTACAGGCGGGTTGCAAACAGCGGGCAGGTCTTTAAGTTCATGGACAGGTATCCCAATATTGTCGCGTGGATGCACGGGCATAATCATACCTGGGAGCTCGTGAAAAAGCACGGCAGATTCTACGTTTCCAACGGTCGTATCGGGGGTTTCTCCCCGCCCTACAAGGGTAATTTCGGCGCCGGACACCTGGGCGGTATATACTTCGAACTTAGCGATAACAAGTTCATGGTAAGGGGATACAGCGCAACGCAAAACTGCTTTTTCGACGAAATTCCCGGCTATGAACACATGTCGCAAACCATGGACATAAAGACCAGCTTTGACCCGTCGGCGCCGTGTGCGACAAGCTGGGGCATGGGCGGTATGCGTAACGGCCAAAAGCTGCCTGCTTATCAGCATTTTATAACCGGCCCGAAAGAGAAGGCTCGTTTATATGTGACAGGCGTTGATTCACCGGTTTTCAGTGAGAACAGCGATCTTAGTTTTCTTGCCGAACAAACCGAGGGCTGGTCGCGTGCAAGAGCGATATCGGGTTTGAATATTGCCCCTAAAAAAGACGTTGAGGGAGAGCTTGACGGCATCGTCTTCCTGGAGTCAGCGGTTAAGGTGCTGCCGATCGACGATAAAGGCACGGCCAGGTCTATTTACTCACCGCAAGGCGGTGCGAGCAAGACTTATTACCGCTGTGTGCCGGGAGGTAAATATAAAGCAGCGATAAAGGCAAAAGCTCAGAACAAGGGCCCGGACTGCACACTGTTTTTCCATGTTTATGATAATTCCGGACAAATGGTTCACTCAAACCGCTCGGAGACGAAAAAAATAAATTCTTCTCAAACTCTGATCGAAGCTTCTTTCGATGTTCCCTTAAATGGCTTTAATACCGGCATTTATAACAACCCGGAAAGTGACGAACAGTTGAACCTTCTCGTTGAGGCGAGCCTGGGCAGCCTTACCTCACCGGTTGTTGTCGAGGAGCTTAGCCTGATGGAAGCAGCCGGCGGCAAAGTCTCGGCAGATATCAAGGTAAGCACAGCCGGGGAAAGCTATAAAGCCGCTGGGGTCGTCGATGAAAAAACGATACGCGACTTCGCAATTAACGGTCCTCTTGAGGGAAGAGAAGTAATAACCGCTGAATCAGGCGGCAATGGCCTTGCCACGTGGCTCGTGAAGCAGGATAATCTCACGTTCCAGGTCCGCAATGCACCTGCAAAGGTTCATCCCGACGGAATGATCGAGATCGGCCCATTCCGCAACCGTTTTGAGACAAACAGGGAGGTTATACTGGCCCCGCTGTCCAAACCTAACGGCCCGTATATTCACCGGATGCGCGGGATAACCAAATGCAGAATAGAGAGTTACGACACGAAAAAAAGAGAGCTTGTTGTACATGTGGATGAGGTGGAGGGAAAATACCAGGAATTGCAGCTTAGAAATGTGCCCGGCAGCTTCGGAAAACTCGAAAATGTAGGTCACAGGTGCTATCTTGGCTCCAATAAGACCGCAGGGGTCGAAGTAAAAGGCAAAGGAAAGGTGCTGATTAGCTTCTAAATAGTTGAATAAGTAATCTCCCGAAATAATTACCTATTTTAAACACTTTCAGCGTCTGCTTTTAGTAATTAGAATTTTTTCACTTAAAATAAAATAAATGTTGCATTAACCACATTATTTTTATCTTATATTAGCATTCTCTAACAAAACCCTAACAATTGTCTTTAGACTTATAAGTTTACGGGTTTCTCCGATATAAGCTGCTGTTTTTTTTAAGGGTAATTCTATGAAGGGATTAAGAAGGTTATTATTGATGGTTTTGGTACTGTCTCTGATTTTATTGGCTTTGGGGTGCAAAAAGCCTGATTCCGAGACCAATAATCAGCAAAACCCTGCGGCTGAGACGCACAAACCAAAGCCGCCGCGCGACGACAGCAAACTGCAGATCGAGGGGTCAACAACCGTCGGTCCCATCGTTGACGCATTTACGGAAGCTTTTAAGGACATTAATCCTGAACTGCAGATCACTGTCAACAAAACCGGCAGCGGCAACGGGGCGGCAGCTCTTGTTGATTCCCGGTGCGATATCGCCATGATGAGTCGTTTTATGAAAACTAAGGAATTTTCACAGGCAGTCAATAACAATGTAATGCCCGTTGCCCATGTTGTGGCAATGGATGGTGTGTGTGTAGTTGTCCACCCTTCGAACCCGGTGACGGAGCTTACGAGCAAACAGGTTGCTGATATATACAAGGGCAGCGTTACGAACTGGAGCCAGCTTGGCGGCCCGGATATGCCAATCATCGCCATAAGCAGGGACAGCGCTTCGGGAACATTTGAAACTTTCAGTAAATTTGTCATGGATGAAAAGCCCATGGGTTCGGCGGTGGAGTACGTAAGCACCAACCCGCAGGCTTTTTCAAGGGTTAAGACAACCCAGGGCGCTATAGCGTACGTAGGCTTTGGATTCTTGCAACCCGGGGTAAAAGCTCTTAAAATAGACAACGTAATGCCGACGCGGGAAACGATCGTTTCCGGCAGGTACCCGGTAGCAAGGCCTTTGTTCCTGTTCACGGATGGTTACCCGGAGCTCGGTTCGAACCTTCATGCTTTCTGCAGCTTCTACCTTACAGAAAAGGGACAGGAGATTGTTGAAGCAAAGGGTTTTGTCCCGGTCACAAGATATTGATCAAAAATATACAGCGGTCAAATTCTGATAAAGATAATTTATGGCTGAACACAATCTGACAGAGACACTGCCGGGCGCATCGGATTTCGACAGGCCCCTGCTGCTGACTCCGAGCGAGGACCTTAAAGGCTTTGTTCTTAATCGGGCAGGATCTGCAGTACTTTTCACAGTTGCCTGCACATCTGTCCTGGCTGTGCTGCTGATATTTGTTTTCGTTATCCGCGAGGCGGTGGGGTTTTTGTCAAGCCACAATGTGGTAGACTTTATTACAGGACTTGTCTGGCGGCCTGAAGAGGCGAGGCCGCACTTCGGGATACTGACGTTTATTGTCGGCTCATTTTATGTAACCATAACCGCTATGCTTATCGCCGTTCCGATTGGTCTGCTTGCAGCGGTCTTTCTGAGCGATGTGACCTCTTACAGGATACGCGGAATAGCAAAACCTATAATTGAGCTGCTGGCTGCAATTCCTTCGGTAGCTTACGGTTTTTTTGCAGTGCTCGTTTTCGGCCCGCTTCTGCAGAAATATTTTGGTTTCCCCTCGGGCATAAACGCTCTTAACGCATCCATCATCCTGGCGATAATGGCTTTGCCCACGATCATCAGCGTAGCCGAGGACTCCCTTTCGGCAATAGGCAGGGATCTTCGGGAGGCTTCTTACGGGCTTGGCGCTACACGCATGGAAACGATGATAAAGGTTGTTATACCCGCGGCACACAGCGGCATAATCGCAGCGGTTATACTTGGAATGATGCGTGCGGTCGGCGAGACAATGGTTGTGTGGATGGCAGCGGGCAACTCCCGGCAGATAATTCACCCCTGGTGGGACCTGTCCAAGTCGGTGGGAACGATGACGGCGACTATCGCAGGTGAAATGGGCGAAGCGGTCAAAGGCTCGGACCATTACCAGGCACTGTTCGCGATTGGATTTTTGCTTCTGCTGGTTACATTTATTCTCAACACGATAAGCGAATATTTTCTTGCCCAGGCTAAAAAGGGCAAAGGAGGGACCAAGTGAGGCCGGGACCGCCGAGAAATTTGCTTGATAAATTATTTACCTCGCTAACCTGCCTTTCGGTCGTGCTGCTGACTGGAATGCTGCTTTTTATACTCGCACCGATGATCTGGCGGGGCAGCGGAGCGGTGTTTTTCGATGGGACCGTTGAATTTAGAAAAATGCAGCTCGAACTCTTCAAAAGGGGTGACCCGCAGGCCATAGATGCCGAGCAGCAGCAAGTCGCTGAATACCGGGATAATGTCTACAGGATGCTAAGCGAGTTCAAAAGCGGGGGCGACCGTACGGCGATAACCGAAAGGGTCCGCAACATATACCGCGAGTACGGCAGGCAGCTCAAGTTTAAGAATATCGAAGGCGAAAAATACAGTGAGTACCGTTCCGAGGCGCGGCAAGTGCGGGATATGCTTGAAAAAAGCCTGGCAAGTTTCGACAGGGATGTTGTGGAAGAGAACCTGGCTGCTGTTCTTGATTTGAAAGATAAGGAATTTTTCAGAGACACTGTCGCCGAGGAGTTTTTTGAGATCGCTCTGTCTTATCGAGAAGATATCAAAGACGCCGATCTAAAAAAGCTCGAAGAATATACTGTCCAGCTCGGTGAGCTTGAAACCCTTATCGACAAACTTCTGGGTCCCCGGCCGGGAACCGAACCGCCCGCGATGGCAATGAACAGGTTCGGGGCGACAAGGTGGGACATGGCCGAGCGGACACTCCACAGGATCAAGTATATAAAAAAATGGCGCCAGGTTTCGCCGGACAAGCCTATGGAAATGACGCTTGTTCCGCGAAAGGAGTCTTTCGAGGGGACGGTAATTGCAGACCTTATAACTTATATCGACGAAAATGCCCATGCGATGCTCAGCCCTGAACCCACGGTGTACTGGCAGTATTTTATCGATGACAGCACGCCGGGGCATTATTTCGGCGGCATAGGCCCGGAAATATTCGGAACGCTGCTTTTAACAGTCCTCGGGATGCTCATCGCTGTTCCAATTGGCGTCACAGCGGCGGCATATCTTGTCGAATGCGCAGGTGACAACCTTCCTGTGAGAATCATCCGGATGTGTATAAACACACTGGCGGGCGTTCCGAGCATTGTGTTCGGTCTTTTCGGGATGGCATTTTTCGTACTGTATTTATTTCCCATCACTGGCGCTCCTTCGACTCCGTGCGTTCTTGCCGCGGCATTGACGCTTTCGGTTCTCACGCTTCCGGTTATAATACGGGCAAGCGAAGAAGCTATAAGATCGGTACCGATGACATACCGGGAGGCGTCTTTGGGCCTGGGAGCAGGGAAGTTCACGACGTTTATGAAAGTAACCCTGCCCGCTGCTATGCCGGGGATACTCACGGGAGTTATCTTGAGTCTCAGCCGTATCGCAGGCGAGACAGCGCCCATCCTGTTTACAGGCGCAGTTGCATTGGGGCCAATCCCGGGCGGCATCTTCGAGCCGACAAGGACGCTGTCTTACGGAAGCTGGGACATGGCAGTCGGGGACAGGCTCGCCCAGGAAGTTCCTCACAACCAATACGGAATGGTGGTTACGCTTATACTGCTTATACTGCTTTTGAATATGATATCAATTTACCTTCGTTCGAGAATGTTCAAAAGGCTCAGGGGGCAGTAATGCAAAATGATAATTCAGACTCAGGTGATAAAATGAGCGAAGAACAAGTTCTTAAAAGGCCCGAAAACAAAAATACCTTTTCTCGTCGAGACCGGACAGAAAGGATGGACTTCTCTGCTCCGAGTTCGCTGTCCGTGGACGACAAAGAAGCCGGGCAAATCGGCAAAGCGATCATTAAAGCAGAGGATTTCTGCTTTTATTATGGCAAAAAAGCCGGCGTGAAGGATATTACCATGGATATTTATCCCCAGAGCGTTACGGCTATAATCGGTCCCAGCGGCTGCGGTAAGAGCACTTTTCTGCGCAGCATAAACAGGATCAACGACCTGATCCTGAATACGAGCGTAACCGGCAAACTGATGCTCAACGACCAGAACCTGTACGACAAAAGGATCAACCTTGTAAATCTTCGCCAGCAGGTGGGTATGGTTTTCCAGAAACCCAACCCATTCCCGAAAACCATTTTTGACAACGTCGCTTACGGGCCGAGACTTCAGGGCATCAAAAGCAGGGGCAAGCTCAGGGCCATCGTTGAAAGCACGTTAAAAGCGGCAGCGATATGGGATGAAGTGAAAGACGACCTGAAAAAGTCGGCCCTTGCCCTTTCTGGCGGTCAGCAGCAAAGGCTTTGCATCGCCCGCGCTCTTGCGACCAAGCCCAAAGTCCTGCTTATGGACGAACCCTGCTCTGCATTGGACCCGGTGGCAACCGGCAAGATCGAAGACCTTATTTTGCAGCTCAAAAACCAGTACACTATTGTAATAGTTACACACAATATGCAACAGGCCGCAAGAATCAGCGAGAGAACAGCCTTTTTCTGCCTGGGCGAATTAATAGAATACGGGACCACGACCGACATTTTCAGCAATCCGCAGATAAAAGAAACCGAAGACTACGTAACTGGAAGGTTCGGGTAATTTTCATTGACTTACATATATTTGACAGTATAATGTTACGTTTAAACCGAACACTGGAGTTGCAAAAATGGCTGTTCACCTGCAAAAAGAAATTGAAAAGCTTAAGAAGATGATACTGAGACTCGGCGGCCGAGTCGAAACGAGTTTCAGGGACGCGGTGTATTCCGTTCAGCATTGTGACTGGGACCTTGCAAGAAGGGTCATCGAGCAGGACCTCGAAATCGACTATCTCGAAGTGGACGTGGAAGAAGAAGCTTTAAAAATACTGGCGCTTCATCAGCCGGTGGCAAACGATTTGCGCTTTATAGTCGCGGTGCTGAAGATAAACGACGAGCTTGAGCGCATAGGCGACCTTTCTTCCAATATCGCCGAACGGGCTATCTCATTAACTAAATACGGGGAGTGGGCATACCAGGTTGACTTCAGCGAAATGGCCGAGATCACAAAGACAATGCTCAGGCAGGGACTTGACGCTCTTGTTAATCTTGACGCGGAACTTGCAAGGGATACATGCCTGAAAGACGACATCGTGGATGATCTTAACAGGCAAATGATTAATCGCCTGCAGGAGCAGATAAAGGCGACACCGGAAAGGGTGGAGCCTCTTATTTATCTCTTGAGCACCTCAAAGGCCATAGAGAGGGTAGGCGACTGCACCACAAACATCGCCGAGGATATCATTTACATGATCAAGGGCCAGATAGTCCGACACCGCGCCGCAAGACAGCAGGAACTGCAAAATCACACCCGAATGTGATCAATTTCACTTTATACCGTTAAAATAATAGTTACATTATTTGTAATAATATTGTAACAAAGTTGGTGTATGCGCATTTTATAAAGTGAAATGACTATGGCTTCGGTAAAAATAAATATGAGAGACTACATGGAAGATATCATCGCCAAGGCGGTTACCGACAGGGAGGCATTCGGGCGGCTGTACGATGCCTACTACGACAGGATTTACCGGTTTTGTATTTCGAGGGTTTACTGCAGATGGGCCGCTGAGGATGTTACATCGGGGGTTTTTCTCAAAGCAGCTGAGAATATAAACCGATTCAACGGCAGCACCGAAGCCCAGTTCAGGGCATGGATTTACCGCATTGCCGCCAATGAGGCAAACGGGTATCTGAGAAAAAAACACCGCAGGGAAAAACTGCTGAAATCCGCCGCCGAGTACCTCGAATCGGCCCGCCACAGCGACAAACAGGATGGTGAATACATAGAATGGACAAAACTGCACGGGGCGATACTCGAACTGAAACCTCACTATCAGACAGCGGTCACGCTGAGATTCTTCGAAGAGATGGAGTACGACCAGATAGCGGAAATAATGAACAAAAAGCCCGCAACGGTGCGGGTTGACGTACACAGGGCCGTTAAGAAGATCAATAACATTCTTACAAAATCGAAGGCAGGTGCCTAATGAGTGATTTTGAAAGCAAATTCAGGGATTACACGGGTTCGCTAAAGATGGACCGCTCTATCTCACAGGACCACAAAAGAACCCTGCGTCAAAGGGTCATGGAACGGTATGACAGCCGGGGCAATAAATCCGGCAAAGGACTCTGGACATCGGGCAGAATCATAACAGCCGCAGCGGCGGTCATTCTCATTGCAGCGGTCATCACAGCAGGGGTTGTTTTTACGAATCAGGATACAGACGGGCAGATTCAAATCAGCAAGGCCCCTACAGAACAGGAAAAACAAAAAGCGGTCCAAGCTCAACCTGCACCAGCTAAGCAAACCAAAGCAGTCGCAAACAGCGAATCTCAAACACCATCCGAACTTAAACTTGTAAGGCAGTGCGTATTGAATAAAGACATCGAGGGGCTTATAAAAGCACTCCAGAGTGAGAACCTCGCAGCCCGAATGCTCGCCCAGGAGGCCCTTGCCCTGTTAGGAAATACCGATACCCTGGACAGCCTCAAAGACAAGGCAGCCAGCTGGACCGGCGATGGCGAAAATCCTTACACCGCCTCTATGATGGCACTTGCGGCAAAGGTCAGCGCACCTGCTGAGCCTAACGAGCCCGACCGGGAGCTCGAAAAAGCTGCGGCTCCCAAACCAGAGCCCAAACCCGCGGTCCACGGCCTTCATGTTTACGTCTATGATAAAGACACAGGCCAGGCTGTATCCGGCTGTGACATCAAGACATATGAGGTTTACAACCCTGGCAAAAAACGTAATAGAAGACGAACCCTCAAGACCGACGAGCATGGATATGTGCTTGTCGACTTCAGGCAAGGGCGTGAAATTGAGTACCTGAGCATCTTTGCACAGACACCCGCTAAAGTGCCGCTTCACAGGACTTTCAGAGTTAAAGAGGCTAATGAGACACTGCCCAATGAGTTCATTTTCGAGCTCGAACCGGGAACAAAAGTAGGCGGATATATAGTGAACACCGAAAACGAACCGATCAGCAATGCCGCTGTTATAGTTTCATATTATGGCGACCAAGAGGAAACGGGCTTACAAAAACGTGTGGATGACTACCAGGTCCTTTCAGATGAACAAGGGTTCTGGTACTGCGATGTAATGCCCGATGACATGGACCAGTTCGGGATTATGCTGAAGCACCCGGACTACGCGGACTACACCGAAAAAATATGGGTCAACAGAACCCAAAGCTACCGTACCAACCTGCTTACCAAAGACTTTACCGACCTTACCGCGGTTTTGGTGATGGAAAACGGCATCGACCTTTCCGGTTACGTCTACAGCGTTCACGGTTTCCCGATTAAAGACGCCCAGGTCAGCCAGTGTGAGGATCGTTACAGTGATTGCCCCAAAACCAAAACGGACAGTCACGGCAGGTTCGTATTCAAAAACTCGGAGCCCGGGCCTATGATACTTACCGTAACCGCCGACGGTCACGCACCGCAAATGGTCGATATTGACGTGTCACCCGGCATGGAAGAGCTTCGCTTCACACTCGAAGACGGTTACACTATAAAGGGAAGGGTTGTCGACCTGGCGGGAAATCCCCTTCAGGGCGCACATGTCTGTCCGGATGAATGGCAGAAGCGTAGAACAATCGGGACAAGGTTGTTTACCGATAGCCAGGGTTATTTCGAATGGAACCAGGCCCCAGCCGATACAGTTAAGTTTGACATATTCAAGCAGGGCTACCAGGATGAGCGTGGTTTAGAGCTTGTCGCCTCGAACGAGGTCTACGAGATAGCCCTCGGCAGGCCGCTTGTAATAACCGGAAATGTCATCGACGCCGAGACCAAAGAACCCATAAGCAAATTCGAGGTAATACCGGGTATCAAGTGGGACAACAGCAGAAGCCCCCACTGGGAGCGTGAACACAATATAAAGCATTTCGCAGACGGTAATTACCGCGTTGAATTTACATACCCTTACCCGTTCAGGCTGCTGCGAGTAGAGGCAGAAGGTTACGTGCCCGCAATTTCGCGAAAGTTCACAATGGACGATGGCGAGGTTGTCGCAAACTTCGAGCTTGAGAAAGGTACAGGCAAAGGGGCTGTAGTGTACCAGCCCAATGGAACACCTGCACAGGGCGCCGAAGTTTTCATTATCCGCAAAGGCAACTGGGCGAATTTTAAGAATAATGAAAAACATAATAAAAGAAATGAAGCCTATTACACCACAAACGCCGATGGCAAGTTCATCATCCCGCCCGAACCGGAGGACTACCTTTATAAGCTTGTCGCGGTGCATGACAGCGGAATCGGGGAAATAGACAAGGAACAGTTCGAGCGGGAAAACGCGATTCGCCTCACCGAGTGGGCCAGGGTCGAGGGGCAGCTATTCGTCGGCAGCGAACCGGGCGCTAACGAAAACATACACATCTATGACCCCCAAAGCCATAATAACAGGGACGACATCAACTGCTACTTCGGCTATGAAGTGATAACCGACGATGAAGGCAAATTTGTGGTTGAGAAAATCCGCCCCGGTGACCTGACCTTCTTAAAGCGGACCAGGGCCTCGAACGGCAGGAGCACAGCGAACTCGTATCGCAAGGAAGTCGAGATTGATCCCGGCCAGACGGTGGAGGTAGTTTTGGGCGGAGTCGGCAGGCCGGTTATCGGCAGACTTGTTCCCCCTGCCGGAGTGACCGTAACGGCATGGCACACGGCACAGGTCAATATTTCCAGCACTGCAAATACCCAGGCTGCGCCCGATATGTCAGATCTGCCCAGACCTGCCAATATTGAAACGATGACCATAGCCGAGGTCACACAATGGTACCAGGACTGGGCGCAAAGCGACGAAGGGCGGGAGTACCAGGAAAAAATACGGCAGAAGTACGGGAACGACTTTAACCGGAATTACAGCGCGGCTGTTGAAAATGACGGGACATTTTTCGCAGAGGGTGTTGAGGAAGGTAAATACAGAATGAATGTCAAGCTCATGGCGCTGGGTGAATATGATCAGCCGGATTACAGACAAGTTTTAGGCGAAGCGACCGTAGAGTTTGATGTTCCGAAAATGCCAAACGGCTACAGAGACGACCCGCTCGATATAGGCGTCGTGCAGATAGAAAAGCAGCTCAAACTCGAACCCGGCATGCCGGTGCCTGACCTTACATTTGAATACGAAAACGGGTCCAAAAGCAGCCTTGCTCAAAAACGCGGAAAATACGTGGTCCTGGTTCATGGCAGTATTTACGGACAGCCCGGACAATCCAGCACCACGCAATTGTACAGGGACCTGCGAGACGCCTTTGCGGAAAATGAAAACCTCGAACTGGTTCATATTATGCTCACTCAAAGCAGCAACCCGCTTATGGAAATACTTATCCCGAAATACATTGAAGAAAACGGTATCGACTGGCCTATAGCGATGATTGAGACAATGGACCATGAAGCAATGAAAAAATGGCAATACATGCGGGACAAAACCTACATTATCGACCCGCAGGGCAGGCTGGTGGTTTCCGGCCTGGAAAGACAGGAATTGTTTGACAAAGTGGCATCACTTGTGGCAAAATAGGGAATATTGGGAAAATGGTTCAATGCCACAAGGCAGGAGTGTGAAATATGAAAACCACAGGTTACCTTGTTACAGTTCTTACAGTATTGATGGTTATTTGTACGCCGACCACAGCCGAGAGGCTCGCAGTCAAAATCGAGGCCGTCGTGGTGGACTGTTCGACGGAGTCGCTTTTCGACAACCCCCAGGCCCAGCTCGACCAGGGACCAGAGGCGATAACCCTGCCCAAACTGATATGGTGCCTCGAAGCAGAGGAAACCGCCCGGATCGCAGGCGAATGTATGCTCACACTTTACAACTTCGAGCAAAGCGCCGCCGTAACTAAAGAACAAACTTCAATGCCGCTAAAGAAAAAGGTGACCGGCAAAAACGACGAATATCACATTATCGAGTATCGTGATATGATAAATGCCGTCGAGTTCGAGGCCCGAATAGTCGAAAACGACCCGCAGAGCGTCGTGATCAAGTACACATACGAACAGTCCAAGCCTGACATGTACTTCGACGAGGACCTTGATTCCTCGATATTCAATCGGCTGGAATTTCACTGGCGAAACACTGCCGCTCTCAAATATGACGTTCCCCAAATAGCGGCATCAACACAATACAACGACCGCATTTATTTCCTCGTACTATGGGCAATTCTTGACAGCCGGCCGGAAACACCAACGCGCGAATAAATTATTTCCCACTGCCGATGCTGCAGGAGCTATTGCTTTTCAGGAAACTCCCAGCCATGGCAGCTTCCATTTCATTGTGGGGTCAATTCCCTAATTTGATTTAATTCATCAAATCGATTTGACAAGGCCCGGTTCCTTTGTATTATTTAAATTGTTCAGGGAAAGGCTGTAAGGCAGGGAGGCAAGTAAACAAGTTAAGGGTATTTTGCTAAAGCTGTGAGTGCGCAAATATTTACAGGCCCCTGAGAAGTGTTAAACTAAAGCTTGTTTAACCTGCCTGTAACGCCGAGGCACGAAGGAGGGTGCTCGGGGGGTGATAGATATAGGGCTGAAGTTCGGGGGAACTTTGGCCCATCTTTTTATACCTGCCAAACCGGGTTTTCAGGCCTGTAACGCCGCTTCTGATAAAGCCTGTGTTTTTTCATTGATTTATGGGAGAATATCAGGTAGAGTACGTTTCTATTAACAGAAACGCAGGTCAGTTTATGGACGATATAGTAAAAGTATTCAGTTCGATAACAAATACAAGACAAATGAACGCCTTTTTTGACGAGATATTCACCCCTGCCGAAAGGCGGGATCTCGAACTGAGATGGCAGTCCGTAAAAATGCTGCACAAAGGCGTTACACAACGAAAAATATCCGAGCAGCTCGGCATAAGCCTTTGCAAGATAACACGGGGGTCAAAGGTTTTGCAGACGAAAAACTCGGTTAGCAGAAAGTTGCTGCAGGAAAAATTTGGAAGTGGTTCTAATTAGGAGAAGCGTTAATGGACACTAAGATTTTACTTAAAGAGGCCGACATACCAAAACAATGGTACAACCTGGCGGCAGACCTTCCCTCGCCGATGCTGCCCCCGCTCGGCCCGGACGGCAATCCCATCTCGCCGGATATGCTCGCCCCGGTTTTTCCCATGAACCTTATCGAGCAGGAAGTATCGACCGACCGCTGGATCGACATCCCGGAGGAGATACTCGATATTCTCTACCGCTGGCGTCCGGCCCCGCTTCGCAGGGCAAGGTTCCTCGAAAAGTACCTCGACACCCCGGCGAAGATATATTACAAGGACGAATCGACCTCGCCGCCCGGCAGCCACAAGCCAAACACCGCTGTCGCCCAGGCATGGTACAACAAGCAGTTCGGCATAGAGAGACTGACTACCGAAACAGGGGCAGGCCAGTGGGGCTCGGCGCTTTCATTCGCGTGCAGCCTTGTCGGGCTCGAGTGCAAGGTCTTCATGGTCCGCATCAGCTTCGACCAGAAACCGTTCCGCAAGCTGATGATGCAGGTCTGGGGCGCAAACTGCGTCGCAAGCCCGTCCGAAGAAACCAACGCCGGCAGGAAGATTCTCGAAGAAATGCCCGACACACCCGGAAGCCTCGGTATCGCCATCTCCGAAGCCATCGAACAGGCTGTAACCGACAAATCCGGAAAAACGCGTTATTCGCTCGGCAGCGTACTGAACCATGTAATGCTGCACCAGAGTATAATCGGCCTGGAGGCGAAAAAACAGCTCGAATATGCCGGGGTTAAAAAACCCGATGTAGTGATCGGCTGTGCAGGTGGCGGCAGCAACTTCGCAGGCCTGGCTTTCCCGTTCACACAGGACAAAATAAACGGCGAAGATATCGAGATCGTCCCCGTCGAGCCGACAGCGTGCCCGACGCTCACAAGGGCTCCTTTCGCCTACGACTTCGGCGATACCGCTTGCACAACACCGCTTATGGCGATGTACACGCTCGGCCACGCGTTCGTGCCGCCGCCGATCCACGCAGGCGGATTGCGTTATCACGGAATGGCCCCGCTGGTCTGCCAGTGCGTTGTAGAAGGCCTGCACACACCGCGTTCGATCGATCAGGTCGAATGCTACGAAGCGGCCCTTACATGGGCCCGCACCGAGGGCTTTATCTGTGCCCCCGAGACCAGCCATGCCATCGCATGTGCTATTCAGGAAGCGAAAAAGGCCAAACAACAGGGCAAAGAAAAGGTTATACTCTTCAACTATTCCGGCCATGGGCTTATGGACCTTACCGGCTACGAGGCGTTTATGACCGGCAAGCTCCAGCCTTACGAGCTGCCCGACCAGGAACTCGAAAAGACTGAGGAAATCCTCAAAAGCTACCCAGACGCAAAGCCCAACGTAAGCGGCAAGTGGCAAAGCACAAGGTAGCAACCACCGGATATCAATTTTTGCCCGTATAAGCATGTATCTAATGGGGCGTCGAGGTAATACTCGATGCCCTTTTTGCATAATCTAAAGCAATTATGCCGTTTTTTAGCGTAAAAATAGCTAAAATTTTTTGATTTGCGGTTGATTTTACCCGATGTCATCTGTATATTGTAGTTCTTGTAAAAATATGGGTCGGTGCCCGAGTGGCTAAAGGGGACGGGCTGTAAACCCGTTGGCGCGAGCCTTCGCTGGTTCGAATCCAGCCCGGCCCATTTTTACGGTTTTTGGGGTGTTATGACTGTTTCCGCAACCTGCTGCAAATTCATGATAACTTCCGTCATTGTAAGGGGTTACCTCTTGCTCCTCAAT
>CAZVPF010000038.1:0-29181 GCA_964628195.1 uncultured Pirellulales bacterium
GGCCCGGGAAGACTTGAACTTCCGACCTCACGCTTATCAGGCGTGCGCTCTAGCCGGCTGAGCTACGAGCCCATATTTATGTTGCCGCTGCCGCGTCGACCGCCTTATAAGAGTTTTGGCCGGTTTCGGACTCAAACAATCTTCAATTTTCTAAAAGAGCAATAAAAAATGCCGCTGCTCTGTTTTTCAGCGACATTTTGCTGAGACCCAAAATTGTAATTCAGGTTTTATGAGCAGTCAACAATAAAAAATAAATTTTTCAAAAGTTTTTTCAATAAACTCAATCACCCTTGTAAATCTACTTTTTGGCCCCTTGCGAAAAGGCGATTTTTATATATTAGTGGCGGGGAATTATTTGGTCAACCCCTTTTTCAAAATTTTTTCAACTTTTTTTACGCAGCCGGGGCGGATGTGTTCGCCCGGGGCCCTTTGGCAGTTTAACGATGCCTGCGGATGCTTTACTTTGTCGGTCTCGGGGGATATAATTGGCGAAAAGCATTTTGGAAAGGAAAGCATGCAGCAGACAATTTTAATTGCAGCGGCAGGAGCGCTGGGTGCGCTGGGGAGGTGGTTTATCAGCCGGGCGGCGTACAGTTTACTGGGTGCGGGGTTCCCGTGGGGTACGCTTGTCGCGAACCTTATCGGCTGTTTTTTGCTTGGTTTTATTATGCAGGCCGGGGTCGGAAGCGACAGGATGAGCCCGCAAGTGCGGACTGCGATAACGGTTGGCTTCCTGGGGGCGCTTACGACATTCTCGACTTTCAGCTATGAAACACTGCGGTGTATTGAAAAGGCGGCATGGGTGACGGCGACTGTTAATGTATTAACGAATCTTTTTTTGGGTTTGCTTGCTGCCGGGCTTGGGATAGCAGCGGCGAAGCTTATGACCGGAGGACAGGGGCAATGACAAAGCTTACCGGCACGCAGACGCTTATGCGGATATTTATCGCCGAGCAGGACAAGTACAAACACCGCCCGCTTGCCGAGCAGCTTTTGAAGGTGTTCCGCGAGCATAAGCTGGCGGGAGCAACGGTGCTTAAAGGCAGTGCCGGGTTCGGGGCGAAGTCACATATCCACAGCGCGGATTTGCTTGCTATCAGCGAGAATCTGCCGGTTGTGGTTGAGGTGGTCGACACGCAGGAGAAGATAGAAGCCGTGCTGGGAGTTATTGACGAGATGATAACCGACGGTCTTGTGACAACGGAGAAAGTTAATGTTATTCGGTATAAACCGACTGAAAGTTTATAATCGCAGTTTGAGGGAACAGGCCGGAATGAACAGGCGAAATTTTATCAAGGCGATGGGGGCAGCGAGCGTGGGTTTTTCACTTTCGGGGTGTTTATCAAGCGCAGCAAAGGAGGCAGGCCGGAAGCCGAATTTTGTTGTTATATTCGCAGATGACTTAGGGTATGGCGATGTCGGATGCTTCGGGCACCCGACGACAGCAACGCCGAATATTGACCGGATGGCGCAAGAGGGGCAGAAGTGGACGAATTTTTACGCAGCTTCGTCAATATGCACCCCGAGCAGGTCGGGGCTGCTTACGGGACGGTATCCGGTTCGCACGGGGACGGACGGACATGTGTTTTTCGAGTGGTCGGGTGACGGACTGAGCCCGGAGGAGATCACAATCGCCGAGACACTGAAGAAGCAGGGGTACGCAACGTCCTGCGTGGGCAAGTGGCACCTGGGGCACCTGCCGGAGTTTTTGCCGAAGGCGCAGGGTTTCGACGAATATTTCGGGATACCGTATTCGAATGATATGCGGGTTGATCCTGGTATGAAAGTCGCCGATGATATTCGTTTTCGCGAGGGTATGACGCTTGAGAAGATGCGGGACCCGGCGAATAAGAAGTACGGCTGGGCGCCGCTTATTGAGGGTGATGAAGTTGTTGAGTACCCGTGCGACCAGCGGACTCTTACGCGGAGGTATACGCAGCGGTGCGTTGATTTTATCAGGGCCAATCGCGAGGGGCCTTTCTTTCTTTACATGGCGCACAGTTTTCCGCATGTGCCGCTGTTTGCGTCTGAGGAGTTTCGAGATACGAGCAGGCGGGGGCTTTACGGGGATGTTGTGCAGGAGCTTGACGCTTCGGTCGGAACTATTTTGAAAACGCTTGGTGAGCTGGGGATCGAGAAGGATACGCTTGTTGTATTTACTTCGGATAACGGGCCGTGGCTGACTAAGGACGAGCAAGGCGGGTGCGCGGGGCTGCTGCGCGGCGGCAAGTTCCAAACGTGGGAAGGTGGTATGCGCGAGCCGACGGTATTTTGGCAGCCGGGCAGGGTCAAGGCGGGCAGTGTAGTGATGGATATCGGATCGACGCTGGATTTTTACAGGACATTTTGCAGGCTTAGCGGCGCCGAGATGCCGGGCGGGCGTGCGATGGATTCGTATGACCTCACGCCTGCGCTAATGGGCACGGGGGCGAGCGGCCGCAAAAGCTTTATTTATTACCGGGGCGGTGAAATTTACGCGGTTCGGGACGGCGAGTGGAAGGCTCATTTTATAACGCAGGGTTCGTATGGACGGGGAGAGAAAAAGACGGTGCACGAAAAACCTCTTCTTTTTCACCTTGGGCATGACCCGGGCGAGAAGTATAATATTTGCGATGAGCACCCGGAGGTGGTGGAGCGGCTGGTCAGGCTGGCGGCGGAGTACCGTTCGAGTGTCGTGCCGGGAGCAAGCAGGTTCGAGAAACGGCTGGAGAGATAAGAGATTTTGCAGGAAACAGAAAAAATATTTAACCGACATTTTGGGAATAATACTGAAAGGGATTATTTTGAATTTTGAGCCGGATTACAGGAATATAGTCGACGCGGCGATAAATAAGAAGCCGCAGCGGATGCCCGTTTATGAACATTTAATCAGCCCGGAGGTGATGGAGATTATCGAGGGCAGCAAGTTCGCGGAGCTTATCGGCGGCGGTAAGGCGGATAAGAGGGAGTTTTTCAGCAACTGCTGCGGTTTCTACAAGAACATGACTTACGATACGGTTACATATGAGTACTGCATTACGACCATCCTGCCGGACAACGGCGCGCTGAAAGGCGGAAAGCCCGGGCCCATACAAAGCAGAAAAGATTTTGAAAAGTACCCGTGGGATGAGCTTGAGAATTTGTACTGGCAGGAGGCGAAAGCCAATTTCGATGCGCTCGAAGCTGTGATGCCGGCGGGGATGAAGGCGATAGGCGGAGTGGGAAACGGTGCGTTCGAGATCAGCGAGGACCTTGTGGGGCTGGAGTATTTGGCTTATATGCAGATTGACGACCCGGAGCTTTTCGCGGACCTTTATGAGAAAATCGGCGAATTGATGGCAAGGATATGGAAGCAGTTTCTGGACAGGTACGCAGACCTTTACGCGGTTTGCAGGTTCGGGGACGATTTGGGGTTTAAGAGCGGGACACTGACCTCGCCGGGTGTGATTCGCAAGCATGTGGTGCCGCAATACAAGAAGGTTATCGACCTGATAAAAAGTTACGACAAGCCGTTTTTATGGCATAGCTGCGGGTGCATTTTCGAGATCATGGACGATGTTATCGCGCTTGGGATAGACGCGAAGCACTCGAACGAGGACGCTATCGCGGGGTTTGACCAGTGGATAGAGAAATACGGTGACAGAATCGGGCTTTTCGGGGGTATCGATGTGGATATACTTTGTCAGAAGCAGCCGGGCGAGATAGAGGATATCGTATACGAATCGGGCAAGCGGTTCCGGGAAAAGGCAAAGGGTTTCGCCCTGGGCAGCGGTAATTCGATACCGAGTTATGTACCGGCTGACGGTTACGCGGCGATGATCGAGGGTGCGAAAAGAGTTCGGGCGAGTTAAGCGGGAGTCAGTTTTTGTTTTTGTAGCGGTCGGGGTCCGTTTCGCTGTTGTAGACGGTGTTTTCCTGCCTGCCTATTACGCCCTTTCGGTAGAGGAACTTGAGCATTGAGCGCCTGACGAATTTGTATGGTCCCGCTATCGCGCGGTGGGCGTGGATGAGGCCGCCCATTTTGTCGCGGTAGATATGCCAATCGCTGTCGGTCATGATGTGCTCTTTCAGTTTGCGCTTGTGTTTTATGAGGTGGTAGTGGTCGGCTTTTTGCAGGAAGCTAAGGAACTTGTCTGTCAGGCCCCTGAACAGCAGGAAACGCTTGGGGTAGCAGAAGGCGATCTGGAAGTCGATGAGGTACGGCAGGCCGTCATCGCCTTTGAGTATGTTGCCGCGTTTATTGAGGTCGTAGTATACGAACCGGCGGGAGTGAATCTGTTCGATTATTTCGGCGAGCCTGTCGAAGAAGTCGTCGGTGATGTCGGGCTTGTCGGCAAGGGAAACACCCGGTATGTATTCATAGACGAAGCCTGTTTTGCCGAGCCTGTTTATAACCTGCGGGACATGCGGGAGGCCTTTGAGCTTTTTGAGGTTTATGTATTCGTGGTGCGAGGTGCACCAGCCGAGCCATGCGGTGGGCAGTATGGTAAACCACTGGGACCTTCCCCATTTTGCGACGACTTTCTGCGGGCCGGTGCTTTGAGGGTCCGCTTTTTGGTAAAGTGCGGTCGCTGCGAAGAAGTCATGCTTGAGAACCTTATCGAGACGGTATGTGCCGAGGCCGAAGTCTATCTGAGGGTCCGGGCCGGTATGGCCTTTGGCGTAAAAATGGCTTCCAAGTTTTTTCAGCATTACTTTTGCGGCCTTTCGCAGTTTCCATGAATATTAGAAGGACACAAGCATAGTTGTGGGTTTTACAATATTTTCAGCCGTAAATCCATGAAAAAATCCGAAGGGTAAGTCGATACCGGCACAGCAAACTTGAAAGATGCGCGGATCATACCGCCCTGTTTTTGGGGATGTCGCCAACAGCGGCGAAATACTCCTGTATAATCTTCTCTACGAGTGCTTTAACGGGGATTATCTCGCTGCACAGGGCCGCGTTTGAACCGGCGAATGCGAAAGCTTCGTCCATTTTGCCGTCGGAGGCTTTGGCGAGGACTTCGGCGATGCAGTAAGGCGCCTCTGAGGGTTTGCAGGTTCGCAGGCACTTGTACCTGCACCTGAAAGGTATTGTCTTGCCGTTCTTTATTTTGCGTACAAACTCGCTGTCGATGACCTTTCCGGGCAGTCCGACAGGGCTTTTGATAACGGTAATGTCGTCAGCGGTCGCATTGAGGTAGGCCTGTTTGAATTTTATGTCCGCATCGCATTCATCGGTGCATACAAACCTTGTCGCCATCTGCACTCCGGATGCTCCGAGCGAAAGGAATCTTGCCATGTCTGCGCCCGTGAAAATGCCGCCTGCGGCGATTACAGGAATTTCCGAATCGAGGGTTTTAGTGAATTTTAAGACATCCTCGAGTATCTCCTCAAGGCAAGGGACTCCCGTTTCGATCTGTTCGACGGTATAGCCGAGGTGTCCGCCTGCTTTGCTGCCTTCGATGATGACCGCATCGGGAAAGCGGTTGAAATCCTTTTTCCACTTTTTGCAGATTATTTTCAGCGAGCGTGCGGAAGAGACTATGGGTATGAGTTTTATATCGGCATCGCCGACGTATTCCGGCAGGTGGAGGGGAAGGCCTGCACCTGAGATTATCATGTCGACTTTTTCGCGAACGCAGACCTTTACCATTTGTTCATAATCGGATACCGCGACCATCGCATTTACGCCGATGACACCCTTGCTGAGGCTTTTGGCCTTGCGTATCTCGTCCCGGAGGGCGTCTCGGTCAAGCTGGAGTATATCCTTGCCGTTATTGCTTTCATAATCACTGAGGCCAACGCTTGCAATAACACCGGCACAGCCCTGTTCGGCGACAGCGGCGGCAAGTCCGGCCCTGGAGACACGAACCCCCATTCCGCCTTGAATTACAGGTGGGCTTATATTTAAGTTGCCGATCTTTAATACGGGTATCTGTTTAATAACGCACCATCAATTCTTCAAAATAACATATAATAATAAAGAAATGACGACAGTTGACGGAATGTACTCCCAACACGGAAGATAATTCTTAGAACCAACACACGAATATGGCAATCATTTCAATATTAAGCCATTATCGTTTTATGCGCAGTGTAATGCAAGAATAATATTTTTTGCAAATATTGAAAAACGCCGTTAATTATGAGAGAAAAGGAGTTTTTTTAACTGTAATAAAAAAAAATTCGGAAATTTTTCATTATTTTAGCATGAGAGTGGATTTAATGGCGACACAGAAACATGCGCCATGTCCTTCGACAGGCTCTATCCAAACCCTGCCATCGTGACGGTCGACTATACGCTGAACTATGGTAAGGCCAAGGCCTTCGCCCTTTACCGGGGATGAGGGGTCCAGACGGTAGAAAATTTCAAAAATGTGCTTTGTGTGCTCGGGCAGTATCCCCCTGCCGTTGTCACGGACGCTGTATACGCAAAAACCGTTTTCATATTTGCCGCTGATCTGGATAGCGGGCGGCCTGTCGGGAGAGCGGTATTTGAGCGCGTTGTCGATTAGATTCGTGAATAGCTGATTTATCTGCCTCGCGTCGCCCATGCAGGGAGGCAGCCTTTCTACGTCGATAGTTCCGTTGAGCTTTGTGACCTGGTAGGACATCTCCCGCTTTATATTCTCGAGCAGCTCATTCATGTCGAGGTTTTCAAAATTGAGCTGCTGGGTGCCGATACGCGAAACCTTCAAAAGGCCGTCAAGGAGCATAGACATTTTGTCGACACTGGTTTTAATATACCTGATGTATACAGGGATATTTTCCTTTATCATTGTACGGATTTCCTGCCAAACCGAGGGTGTTATGCTCTGGCTTTCACAGTATTTGATTAACGATTCACAGTCGCGTATCAGTTCTCCGGTAAAGCCCTGGACATTTACAAGCGGCGACTTGAGGTCATGGCTTGCGGTGTAGACAACAGACTGTAGTTCCTCGTTCTTTATCTTCAGCCTGTGCAGGAGCTTTTCGCGTTCGTCTTCGTAGTGCCTTCTCTGCGTTATGTCCTGAACGATGCCGAACATTCTTACAGGCCTGCCTGTTTTGTCATATTCTACGGTGCCGGTCTCGCTGACCCAGTGTATGGTTTTGTCGGGCCATACTATCCTGTGCTCAATATAGTAGTCCGATCGGCCTTGAAGGGCTTTTTCTATGGCCTGGGAGACTTTTTGACGGTCCTGCTCGAGTATGCAATCCATGAAGGCTTCGAGGGTGCCGCTGAATCGGCCTTTTTCGAAACCGAATAAAGGCTCGACATGTTCGGACCAGAACAAATCATTGGTTATAATATCCCATTCCCAGCTTCCGGACCGCGCGGCCTGAAGCGCGAAGGAGTACCGCTTTTCGCGGATACGCAGTTTTGTCTCGATCTTTCGGCGATACAGAAGCGCTGAAAAAAGGGCAAGTATGACAATAGCCAGAAATGCAAAAGCGCCGGATATCGACCAGATCATGACCTTGTACTGGTAATAGAAAGACTGCGGCCTGTTGATCATAATGCTGCCGGGCGGAAGTATGTTCTCACTGATTTTCCACCTTTGCAGCTGCTGGTAGTCGAACATGTATTTATTTGCGCCCTCTTCGACTATCGGCACCTTTTCAACAGGCGTGCCTGTTAATATTTTCTTGGCGATTTCACCTGCGACTTTGCCCTGGTAAAAGCCTGAAACCATGTAACCGCCGGCGACTCCATAACCGAGATAAATATCGCTTTGGGTATAGATGGGCCCGGGGGCGACTTGTGAAAGTTTCTGCATCAGTTTCTCGTAATCGACAAGGTTGCCGTCGGGGTCGCGAAAGTAATCGGTGTAATAAACAACTGTGTTTTGCGGAGCCTTGGAAACAAGAGAGACCAGCTGTTTTTCGTCAAGCTCCATTTTTGAGTCGTAAAACAGCCAGTTGACCCGGGGGAGGGATTTTGAGATTTCCCTTATTCTGCGGCTGTTGGCAATGCCGTTTGTGGTGTCATCGGAAATGACGATAATGTTTTCCACTGCGGGGTGCAGGCGCATCACAAGGTCAATGTTTCGGTCGAGATGAAGCTGCTCGAGCACGCCGGTAAAAAGGGGCTTTTCCGCGATTTGGCCTGGGTCGAAATTGTTGACCCCGCAAAAAACCACCGGGACGGCGGGAAACAGGCTTTGGTGGTTTTCCAGGAGGAACTGGTAGGCGTTGTCGTCGGTTGATATAATTATATCCAAGTCCACATCGTTATATTTGAGTTCATAGAGGTCGTAAAGGGCCTTGAAGTAGGTGTCGCTGAGGTATCGCTTGCAGTCCATGTACTCGACGGATATATCGAATTCGGCGGAAAGAACCGATTCGATGCCTTCCATAATTCCATCGGACCACTTAAGGCCCTTGTTGTAAGAGTTGACAATCAGAACGCGTGGTTTGTTGTAACGGGCCTGGCTTTGAAGCTGGTCGGCAAACAATTGACATACAATAACCGCAACCCCCACAGTTACAATAAACCAAAATGACAACCTTTTACGGCAGCTGTACATAAGTTTCCGTCAAGAACGAAGCTCTATAATACTATTATGCCATATTATGTCGATTTTCAAGGGATTTTTGCCTGTTTCCTCTCAGTGTCGGCGGGGTTGATTGTTATTTCTGGCCGTAGTAGGCGTTTGCTCCGTGTTTGCGGAGGAAGTGCTTGTCGAGCAGTTTCTGAGAGATTGGCATTTTGCTCGGGTTGATCGAGACGGTTCCGAGGCCCATGAAGGCGATTTGCTCGAGCACTATGGCAGATTCCACCGAGGCCGGGGCGTCTTTGCCCCATGTGAACGGGCCGTGTCCGGCGACGAGCACGGCGGGGATTTGCATAGGGTCGAGGTTCTCGAACCTGCGTATAATAACCCTGCCGGTGTTGGTTTCGTAGTCTGTGTCGATCTCGTCGGGTGTCATTTTGTCGGTGACGGGGACCTGGCCGTAAAAGTAGTCGGCGTGGGTTGTACCGAAACAGGGCAGGTCCTTGGCAGCCTGGGCCCACATTGTCGCATAGGTGGAGTGGGTGTGGCAAATTCCGCCGATATTTTCAAAGCCGCGGTAGAGTTCGAGATGGGTCGGGGTGTCGGAGGAGGGGTTTAAGTCGCCTTCGACGACTTTGCCGTCGAGGTCTACGAGGACAATCTTTTCGGGTGTTAAGTTGTCGTATTCGACACCGCTGGGTTTGATTGCGAATACGCCCTTTTCACGGTCGATGCCGCTGACGTTGCCCCAAGTAAATATAACAAGGCCGCTGGCGGCGAGGTCGAGATTTGCCTTGCATACCGATTCTTTAAGTTTTTCAAGCATTTTATTTTCCTTATACACTTGATGATCAAGTAAATGTATTTTAACTGAAAGTCAGTTTTTAGCAACAGCGGGGGGAAATATTTTCGGCCTGTTTCATTTGATGAATTTTGAAAGGCTGCTTGATAAACAGGCAGAATCATATTAAGGTATGCAACCAAAGCCGGATATCTTTATAAAGGGGTGTAATATGAAAATGAAATTATTTGTAACTTTTTTAGCCGCTTTAGTGTGGTCGCCTGCGGTTCTGGGCGGAAAAGTGGAACTGAAAAACGGTGACAGGATTACGGGAAAGATCGTAAAGTTAGTCGACGGAAAAGTTTACGTAAGCTCGGAGATGGCCGGACAGATAGAGATACCTGTCGGGAACATAAAGACGCTTTTGACCGAGCCCGGCCAGGAAATACACCTGCAGGAAAAGGTTGTTAAAGGGTCGGTAATTCCCGGTGCGCAAGGCGGCACGGCGGTTGAGGTTGTGCCGGAGGGGGATATGGAGACTTTCACCGTTGAGCCGGGGCAGATTACGGCGATAAACCCGCCCAAGCCGGAAAAGCCGCGGTGGAAAGGTGATATATCGGCGGGACTGACGTCGGTGCAGGGCAATTCGCAGTCGCAGGATATTACGGCGAGTTTCAATATGCAGAAGCGGCGGGAGAAGGACCGGACAACGCTGGGCGGGGATTATATTCGAAGCGAGCAGGAGAACCCGAACACGGGAGAGGATAACGTGACGGAGAACTGGTGGAAGCTGAAGGGCAAGTACGATTACTTTTTCAATGAGAAATGGTACACGTTCTTTGACGGGAGGTACGAGGTCGACAAGGTGGCGGACCTGGAGCGGAGGATAATAACAGGCGGGGGATTCGGTTACCAGTGGATAGAGCGGGCGGATATGAATTTCTCGATCGAGGCAGGTTTGGCACATGTTTATGAGAAGTTCGAGGGCAATACGCCAACCAACCGCGAGGTCTCTGCGCAGGCGAGCTACCACTTCGATAAGAAGATAAACGACAAGCTGAGCTTTATCAACGACTTGACTTATTATCCAAGCATTGAGTCATACGATGATTTTTACCTGACGGCGAGCGCGGAGCTTAGGCTGATGCTCCAGAAGAATATTTTCACGAACCTGAAGATGATAATCGATTATGACGAAACGCCGGCACAGGGCAGGGAGCACACGGACAGGAAATATATACTGGGAGTCGGGTACAGTTTTTAGGAAGAGAACTTCAGGCCGGGGAACTTACTTGATTGCCTTTATTGTCGCCTCGGGGTCGCGGTCATAGCGGATACGCCAGATGAGTTCTTCGGGGCTGACGACGTGGATGTCTTTATCGAGCCTGTCGATAGTCCATTTTACGGGGTAAAGGCCTGCCTGGGAGCCGGCTGAAAGATACGGCGCGGTTTCTATGGTGCCGTCAGGTTTTTTCCTGAATCCGGACCATGCGTGAACGACGGTCCATGCGTAAAAGTTTTCACCTTTTTCAGCGGCGGCGCGGGCGTCTTCGTTGATGTGGCCGGCGAGTTTCTCGGGCCCTCCCTGGAGCTTGTTGTCATGGTCCCACAGCGCGTAACGGGCGGTGACTACAGGTATTTCATTTCCGTTTGCTTTTTTGACCCAGTAGACCTTGCCCATGCCCTTGTTGTACGGTGCGTAGTCGATTGTTATCATGCCGATAAGGTTGTCCATGTTCTTTGCGAATATATCGAAGGCCTGAGAGGCCCGGTCGCTGAAAAGGTTTCGGCAGATGTAACCGAATATATTGGTGCCGTTTACCTCCATCCGCCGGGAGATGCGGGAGGCGTGTTCGGCGAGAAGCCCGGGGCGGTCCTGACGCTCGGCTGCGAACAGGTCGGGGAAGAAGTAGCCTGCTCCGAATTCGATCATTGATGTTGTGTCGGGTTGTGTTTTCGCGAGTCTGTCGACGACATCGGGGCTCATTTGAGTGAGATTTGCAAGACAAGCGCCCCAGCCGACCGGGAAGCTGCCGTGGTGTTCACTGCCCCAGTAGAATTTGTTTTGCAGGAAGTCCCCCTGGTACCACTGCATGTTGTCGCCGTCGGACATTATGAACGAGACGAAAGTGCCTTTTTTGTCGAAGTCGATTGTGCGCGGGTCGAGTGTTTTTATTTTTTGGGGGGTGTATTTATGAGCGCCCGCGCTCAGGAGCGGCAGGTTGAGGCTCATGTCCGATGCGCTGTGGAAATGGCCGTATCTTGAGACCTGGGCGGTGTGTTTACTTTCATCTCCGCCGTTCCAGCCAACAATTGGTGAAAGAGGTTCGAGCCAGTCAAGCACCTGCGGGACCGGATCGTCAGTGCCGTAGAATGTCATTATGTCGTTGGCAATGGCGTAGTCACGGTTGTTGGGTGTTTTGGGGTCGGCGAGCATAAGGATGTCGCGGCGAAAGTGCGAGCGATAGTTGTCGAAGAGCCACTGCATTGTTTTGCCGCGCGCGTCGGCGAGCATTTCGAGGCCGAGGGCGTCTGCTTTTGTCTTCTGGCCTTGGGATATCAGTATCGCGTTGTGAATCGCGGCAAGCGAGGTGGCGACCTGGACGGAGTTGTCAGGTTCGGGTTTGTCCCGGTAGATGCCGCGGGTTGAGGCGTCGAAAGAGTAGAGGACATAGCCCTTGACGATGCCTTTGTCGCGGAACCTTTCAACGAGCTTCCAGGGGTCAAGCATGCCTGTCTCGGTGAAGCTTAGCCTGTTTTTGAGCATCTCGTACCATGTCGCGTATTCAGGGTTCAGGCCGAGGCTGGAATGGCCGGGCTGAATCCAGACCATCTCGTCGCAGGTGCCGCGGTTTACCGCTTTTGCGGCCAGTCCGGCGAGAGACTGTGTCATAATATGGGTCGCGCCAAAGGCACCGCTGTTTGTATGTCCGGAGGGCTCGGTAACCGGTTCGAACTTCTCGTGGTTGGTGGACATGACGACTTTTGCGGGAACGGCTTGTTCGGGCCACCATCGGACGGGCTGTTTTTGCCGGGGCAGACAGCCTGCGAGGATGACGGTTACAGTTAAAAGCGCAACTTGAAATATGCAGCGGCGTTTCATTCGATTCTCCGTATTTTATGTTTCAGCTAATGCCGGGAAGTCTTTATTCAAGGCCTATTGCTGCTTTTGTGGCGGCTGGGTCGTGGTCATAACGGATTCGCCAGATCAGTTCCTCAGGGCTGACGACTTTTACCTGCGGGTCGAGGCGGTCTACGAGCCACTTTATCGTAGTCAGGCCACGGTGGACGTTTTTCATTTTCGACTTGTCTGCGTCGCGCGGGACGTTTTCTGCCATGTCGTCGTTGCCGGGCGCCTGCTGGAAAGTTGACCATGCGTGAGCAGCGGTTACGCTGAAGCTTTTTTCGCCGTTCTGCTGCATTTTTTGCGCGTATTCATTTGTGAGCCTTGCGACCTTTGCAGGTGTTCCGCCTCGCGGCCAGCGGGCGTTGTTCCATGTAGAGAACTTTGCGGTCACGACGGGAATTTCTACGCCTCGAGAGTTTTTGAACCACAATACTTCGCCGTCGCCGCCGTCGTAGGGGTAATACTGAAGCGCGATCATTCCGATAAGCGGGTCGATCTCCCGTGCGTATATTTCGTAAGCCTTTCGGGCCTCTTTGCCGAGTACGTCCTGGCAGATGAACGAGAGCACGTTAACACCGTGCTGTTTCATCTGTTTCGAGATATTTCTCGCGTGCATGGCGAGTATTTGCTCGCGGTTCTGTCTTTTCTCGGCGAACAGGTCGGGATAGTAGTAACCTGCGCCGTGCTCGACGACCGAAACGTTTGCGGGTTTTGTTACCGCGATGTATTCGAGCACCTCCGGGCAGACCTGGTTGAGGTGCCCGGGGCATGCGGTCCAGCCGAAACCGAATTGGCCGTTGTATTTGTTCGTCCAGTAGCTGTCGTTGTCGACGAAGTTGCCCATCATCCACTGCAGGTTGTCGCCGTCGCTCATAAGGAAGGACGTGAAATGGCTTCCGCTGTCATAGTCGATGGTTGCAGGGTCCACCTGCGGGACGGGTATCGGGTCGTAATGCTCGGCGCCAGCAGAGAGAATTGGAAGGTTAAGGGCCCAGTTCGAGGCGGTCTGGAAATGGCCGTACAGCGTGACCGGGCGGGTGTGTTCGTCCTCGTTGCCGCAGTTCCATCCCATTACCGGGGCCGGCGGCTGGAGCCATGCGAGGACCTCGTGTATCGGGTCCTCAACACCGTAAATGACCATGCTGCGGTGGGCTATAGCCATTGCACGGTTGTGGCCGGTTTTGGGATCGATGGTCAAGAGCAGGTCGTTGTCGAGCTTGTCCTTAAAGTTGTCAAAGCACCACTGGGGGCCTTTGCCGCGGGCGTCCAGGAGCATTTTGAGCCCGAGCTTTTTCGCGATATCCTGCTGACCTTCCTCGATCATTACCGCGTCGAGAACCGATGCGGCGACTGTCGCGGTGTTTGCCGAGTGGTCGATGTTTTCGCGTTTTTCGTACATGTGACCTTCGGAGAAATCGTATGAATAAAGGACGTAGCCTTTTACGATTCCCTTGTCGACGTATCTTTTGAGCAACTGGAATGGGTCGTATTGGCCGCGATCCTCAAGACGGCCGCGGTTTTTAAGGGCCTCGAGCCATTCGGCGTACATGCCCTTTTCAACGGTTATCCAGACCATTTCGTCAAGTTTGCCCTGGTCGACAGCTTTTGCGGCAAGACCGGCAAGAGACTGCACCATTATATGGGTTGTCCCTGCGGGTCCGGCTGGTATCATCTTGCCCGTGGGGGAGGTCTGGGCAGTGAAGGTCGAAATGTCGGTGGTTCTTACTATTGCGGCGGGTTTTTTGAGTGTCGGCCACCATCTGCCGGAATGAGCGAGTTTTGAATCGCCGGTTTTAACATTCTCGCAACCGAGTAAGGTAATCAGTGTTAAGCTTATCGAGATTAACAGAGCTTTCGATTTCATTTTAACTCCCTTTAATAATTTGGTTAAATTATAAATTCAGCCGGTATAACACAGAAGTTTAGCACAGTTGCGGGAAAAGATAAAGGCGCGGGCACAGAACCCGCGCCTGAAATTGCAAAAAATTACTGCAGCAGCAGTGTCTCTATCTTGTGAGCGGCGATCTTGAAGGAAATCTCGTTCTTTGAGAGCTTGACCTCTTCAAGTTCGGTTTCGTCAAGTTTGAGCCTCTTTGCGGATTTGACCGGTACGGTGAAGCCTATCTTCGCAGCAACTTCGTCTGAGCTGTTGTTCCAGACACGCATTATAAAACCGTCGCCCGACTCGGCCTGCTTGATCGCCGAGAGCATGATCTTGTTGGCAGGAGTGATCTTGAAGAAGGAACCCGCAGAGGGAAGCTCGCCGGATTTTGCGACGCCCTGCAGGGCCTTTACGTCGACTTTATAGTTGTAGGCCTCTTCGAGGACGCTGCCGTTATCCCAGTCCCCGGTGTGGGGGTATATAGCATATTCCGCTTCGAGGTCGCCGAAACACTGCAAGCCGGTGTACTGATCGAATTCATCGGGAGTCATCTCGGTGTTGGCGGTCATGTACGCCCTGTGAGTACGCAGCAGGGTAAGGGACATTGTTCTTTCGCTGTCGTCCTGCACTTCGTATTCACGCAGGCCGCGGTTGAGGAAAGCGACACCGAATTTCCCGTCGTTGAGCTCGACGAAATTCTGCATCGGCTGGAACGGGAAGAACTTTTCGAAGTTATCTTTCGTTTCTGTCCATCGCACGCAGCGTTTTTCGACGGCGAATGCACTTTCGACGTTTACATAGTCGGTCTTGACCCTGGTCGGGAAATTGACCTGGAGCCTGTGGTCGCGTGCATGGTTGCTGAGCTTCGTCTTTATCTTGAGATGTTTGCAGTCCTTTTCGAGGGTCAACCATGTTGTCAGAGGCAGGTCTGTTGTTTCTGCTCTTCTGTCACGGTCGTCAAGAGTTGCGGCGACGGGGACCTTGAGGGTCATATCGATCCTGTATACCCCGCGAAGCTCATTTGACTCGAGCATGGTTATATCCGCGACTGCGCCGAGGGTCGTCCTGATGTTGTTTCTCTGGGGGGCCCTGCTGACGTGCGCGCTGCCCACTTCGCCGCTGTCGGTAAAGTAGTGCATGCCTTCCATTACCTTGAATGTTTCCTTATGGGTAAGGTCGAAGGTGCCGTTGGAGTTTATTTTTACTTTTATGTGCTCGTTTTCGAGAATGCCGCTGGGCCTTGCGATAAGGGGCCTGTCGGGTCCGTTCTGGGGCAGTTCGACATATCTCGGGCCGCGGGGGCGAAGTGCGTAGGTTTTGTAACCCATCGCGGGAACGTCGGCTTTGAGCAGTACCTTGCGGCGCTGGAACTTGCCCTTGATACCAGCGGTGTCGAGGTGTCTTTCCACGCTTACCTGCACCTTTTCCTTGCTGAGCTCCTGGTATTCGTACTCCTTGCCGTCTTTGTCTATGATGTCATAGTACTCAACGCTCGTGTCGCTTCCGCCGACCCCGGTGGCGGGGTCCACTATGCCGCCCTGCTGGCCGTCGGGCAGATCGATTACCAGAGGCAAGACCTCTTCGCGGTCGAACTGAGTTGTGTTGAACAATGTGATCGTGTAGTCCTCGGGCTTGAAGTCGGAGGCGGTGTCGATCTTGTTGAACAGGTGAGTTATGCTGAATGAACTGACTTCCTGGCCTACTGTTTCGGCGAGTGAGAATCGGTAGAGCATGTCTTCGTGGGCCTGGTCGACGGCTGCGCCGCAGATGCTGTCATGGGCCTGGTTTTGCAGCAGGAATGACCACGCGTTATTGAGGATAGTTGTGGGGTATTCCCAGCCGTACATGGCAGCGATAGAAGCAAGGGGCTCGGCATGGTTCATCAGAAGCGTTTCGCATTTCTGGTTGAGAATCTTGAGCTTTATGCGTGAGGAATGCGTGGCACCGAGCAGAGCGTTAAAGCCGTTTATCACAGCAGGGAAACGCAGCTCGCCGTCATGCACGAAAAGCTCGTCGTCGTTGCTGTCTTTAATTACTGCGTCGAAGTATTCGTCGAGGGAGCTTTGTTTTATCTCCACGTCGCCGGATATTTCGTTCATCGCATCTATCATTTCGGGCAGCAGGTCGAACGGGGACTGGTTGTCTTCCATGTTCAAAGCGAGGATATGCTTTCCGACCGCGTAAGGCAGGGCCTGATCCATGATTGTGTCGAAGGCCTGCTTTAATGAATCCTTATCCTTTTTGAAGCCGGGTGTTTCGCGCAAAAGCTCGAAGCCCTTCTGGTAGCTGCCGAAGTCGCACATGTGTACGGGGCAGTTTTCCCTGTTGAAGGTGTAGGAAAGGTCCCTTGCGGGCTTGTCCACAACGAGCGGCTGATGGACGTAGAAGAACCAGTTGGTTCTTGTTACCTCGTCAAATGTTCTGACCGTATGCAGTGTGGAACCGTCAGGCGCCTCCCAGAGGAACAGCGAAGGCATCTCGAACTTGTTCGTGCCGCGGTAGAACATCGCTGTTTCGATATCGAAGCCCTGGTATATCTGCGGAAGCTGCGAGGTCTGGCCGTAAGAAGTGGCGGTATAGCCCGAACTCATCGCGCCGCCGAACTGTTTTGCCATTTGCCCGCCCTTGAGCAGGTTGCGGATAAGCGCTTCGGGTGCGACGGTGAAGGTCTCGGGAAGTGTGTACCAGCTTACGAGCTTCAGCCTGCCTGTGTCGACGAGTTTTTTGATTCGCTCGGTAGCATCGGGCCTGATTGCGAGGTAGTCCTCGAGAACGATCATTCCGCCGTCTATGCAGAAATTAGCGTAAGTATCCTTTTGTTCGAGCAGTTCGAGGGTTTCGTCGATGAGGTCCCTCAGACGAAGCTTTGACTGCTCGGCAGTATGCCTCCATTCCCTGTCCCAGTGCGTCCCTGAAATGACGTGCATAACATATTTCTTAGCCATAAAAATCTCCTGTTACCTTTCTTTCGTAAATTACTCTTAATATTCCAGTTAGTTAAATTTATGTCACTCGGACATTTAAGTTCTATCGCTTTCGGGCTTTGCTGCCACGTGGCCCGGGGCGTCCTCATCGACCGCTGCAGGGGCAGGCTCCGGCTCGGGATACTTGTTCGGGCTCGATGCCGGCGGAAGTTTTCTATACCAGAAGAAATACATGCCGGTCATGCCTATTGCAAAGAGCACGAAGGTAAAACCGAACGCCTTGAAGCTGCGAACGATTATCTGCATGGGCAGAAGGAACATGGTTACCTGCCACAGCAGCACGAACGGTATGGCGCAGATATCGTAGAGGTGTTCGTGGTTCATTTCCTTGCGTTCTTCTTCTGAGAGTCTTTCCTTGAAGGGTCCCCACAGTCCGAACGGTTTTGTGCGGCGGTAGAATTTTTCGACGACTTCATCGTCCTCCGGTTTTGTGAGATATGTACCTATGATCGAGCCGACAAAGCCGATTGCGAGAATTATACCGAACATCCATCGTTCGTCGCGGAGGATGTTGTCCCAGTAGGAATTGGGTTCGAGATTAGGGAGGACTATCCTGTGAAGTACGGCCCCGGCCATTCCGAAAATTGTACCCCAGGCAAAGCCGCCCCCGTTAAATCGCCACCAGTACAGGCGAAGGAAGCCCGGAACCAGCGCCCCTGCGCCCAGGCCCATTACAATCCAGCCCCATACGTCATTTATGCTTTCAAGGGAGTAGGCGAACAGGAAACCGAGCGCTACGATAACCACCACGAAAAGCCATGTCATGTAGATAAGCTCTTTTGTGGAGGCCCTGGGTCTTACGTATTTCTGATATATGTCCCTTGTCATAATTCCCGCGGAGAGGTTGACGTGGGTATCGAAAGTCGACATCGAGGCGGCGATAAGGGCGATCATCATAAGCCCGCGGAAGCCTGCTGGTATCGAGAAAAGAAGCACCGCAGGGAGTATTCGCTCGGGGTTGACGGTTCCTTCGTAGCTCAGCAGCTTGATCTTCATTGCCCAGTCGTCCGAGGCGAAAATGTCGCGAAGGCCATCGATCATTTCAGGCGGGAAACTTCCCGGATTGTTTATTATATTTGATAACAGTGTCGGCCATTGGGGCTTGGTTACGTCCGGGACGTGCTGTTTTATCAGCACCATCGCATCCATAAGCAGGCCCTGGTTCGGGTAGAGGTCCTTAACGAGGAATATTCCAAGCGTTGCGAAACCGATCATCAACGGCCAGCGGAAAGTCATCATAATTGTCCAGAGGAACGTGAGTGTTCCGCATTCACGGTCACTTCTTGCACCGAAATATTTCGGGTCTCCGGGGAAGCCCAGGCCGCGGAAAATATTATTAAGCAGGTAAAATACCGCGAACATAAACAGGTCCTTGTAGACGGTATAGCCGGCCGGCATGTCCACGCGGAAATGCGGAGCGGAGCTGATCCAGTTTTGCTGTCCTGTTACTTCGGCGGCAACAGCGGCGAAGTTTTCCGTTCCCGCGATCTTGAACCAGGCCATTGTAGAAACGATTATCACCGCAAGCATAATAATGCCGGCCTGGAAGACGTCGGTGAAAACAACCCCGTAAAAGCCCGAGACCATAGTATATACGGTTGCGACAACTACAAGCAGTATCGCACAGGCAAAGGGCGAGAGTGGAAGAAAAGTCGAAAGGAACAAGCCTATCGCCTTTACGAGATAAGCGAGCATTCCGACGGTTGTTGCGATTGCTCCAAAGGCCGAGGCAAACTGAGCGAACCTGCCGCCGAAACCGTCGCCGAAGCGGAAAATCATCCACTCAGCGGGTGTGAGGCACTGGGACCTTCGCATCCATTTACCGACAAAAAGGAGCATGAACGGAAGCAGCAGTCCCGCCCCGCCGCGGAATTCTATATAAAGACCACGCGGGCCGAGTATGAAAAGGAAAGAAACGATAAGCATCGTACCTGCTACGTCGAGCCATGAGGCCATGCCGGACATACCAAGAGCCCACCATGGCAGGCTGCGGTTTCCGATGCAGTAATCTTCGAGGCTTGCCGAGGCCTTTTTCTTCAGGTAAAGGCCCAATCCTACGAGAATCGAAAAATAAACGCTGATCACCACGTAATCGAAGGTATTTAGATATTTCAAGCCGATGTCTCCCTATTTAATTGTTTTTTACGAAAACACACACTCAGCCAACCATAGATAACTTATACTGTTTGTGAAGATGATTTTAGCAGTACTTTTGATTTCCGGGGGCATTCTAACAAATGCGGAAATATATGTCAAGGTGCATTGTTGACAAATTTTTAAAAGATGTTAGAATACAATTTGTCTTTACAGTATTTGACAAATATAAAAAAATTGGTAATATTAAATAGTTGCATATATACCTTTTTATTAGCTAATTACAAGACAGAAAATGGTTACAGGAGGCTAAAAATTGGGTAAAAACAAGTTTTCAGTATTAATTAAGGTACTAATCGCTCTTTTTTTCATGTTTTTAAGCGGCTGCGGTGAATCAGCAAAATCCGGGAGCAAACACGAAAAAGTATCGGTAAAAGAGGCTGGCAAGGTTGTTTTTTCGCTCGAAGGCGTTGATAATTGTCCTGTTTTCACATTCTCCAATGAACATTTCAGGAAAAAGTTTTCATTTGCAGCAGTCCAAGGCCGAGGAAGCGTTTTTTTTGAGACCGCTGGGGGCAAAACATGGCTCAAAGGCGAGCCTGACAAAGTTATAAAAAGGGACGACTGTGTTAAGTCGGTATGGGAGAGGGGCGAGAAAAAGGTTTACTTAACCGCAAGGAAAGCGGGGGATGATTTTATTGTGAAATTTTCCTCATCCGGAGGCGCCGAGGTTCTCAAGTGGGGATTTAATCTCAATGCCGCCGATGAAGAATACTTCACCGGGCTGTTCGAGAGGGTTGTTGACGGGGACCAGAAAGAATCGTGGAAGCCCGGGCTGGAGGAGGCAATGAACCTTCGGGGTCAAAAGGTTCGGATGCTGGTTCGCCCTACTCTTTCACTTTATTGTCCTTTTTATGTTTCTTCGAGCAATTACGGGCTTTTTGTACGCGGGACGTGGCCGGGCAGTTTCGATATTTGCAGCGAGTATGAAAATATCGTGCAGGTCGAGTTCGAGGGCCCTGAGCTTGATATGACAATTTATTCCGGTGCGAATCCCGGGGAAATAATTCGCAAGCACGCCCTTGCGGTCGGGCCGACACTGCTGCCGCCGAAGTGGGCGTTCGGACACTGGAGATGGCGGGACAATCATTCGCACCTTGATAAATATTATAACGGGTCGGACGTTGATGCTCCGTATAACAGCATGGTGGTGGAAGATATATTGATGATGGACGCGCTGGATATACCTTCGACGGTTTACTGGCTTGACCGGCCTTGGGCGGTGGGCGAGATCGGTTTTGACGAGTACGAATGGGACCGTGAGAGGTTTCCGCGGATCGAGGGTATGGTTAAATGGCTCGAGCGCGAGGGTAAGATGACACTGCTTTGGATAGGCCCGTGGGTAAGGGGCAGGATCGGCGACTACGCCCTTTCAAAAGGCTACAACCTCGAATGGGAGCGGAGCAGGGACAAGAAACTGGTGCTGATGGATTTTACGAACCCCGATGCCCGGCGGTGGTGGCAGAAGGAGTGCCTCGGCAAGGTTCTTGATATCGGCATACGCGGTTTCAAGCTTGACCGTGCCGAGGAGATCGTACCGGGCAGCAGGGATATAATGACGTTCGACGGACGGACGGCGAGGGAGAACCGTAACGATTATGCCGTTCAGTACGCTCGAACCGTAAACGAGATATGCAGCGAATATTACGGTGATGAGTTTATCGTAATGCCGCGGGCGGGATACACAGGTTCAAGCAGGTACGCTGTTTTCTGGGGCGGTGACACGGGGCCGAGCTTTCCGGGTTTGAGGTCGGCGGTTATCGCGGCGCAGCGCTGCGCGGTGATGGGTTTTCCGTTCTGGGGCAGCGACACAGGCGGATACGGCGGGCCGGGCAAGATAGATGCCGAGCTTCAGCAGCGGTGGCTTGGGTTCAGCTGCTTTTGCCCGATCATGGAAGTCGGGCCTACTCGCGACCGGGCGTACTGGGACACGGGGCAGCAGGACGGTTACGATGTAGAGCTCATCGCGACGTGGAGACTTTACGCAAAGTTGCATACCGCAATGATGGATTACAGTTACGACTGCGCGAAAGAGGCGCAGGAGACGGGCATGCCTGTAATAAGGCCGCTGTTTATGGTTTACCCCGAACAGCAGCAGGCCTGGGAGCACTGGCAGAGCTACCTTTACGGCGGGGATATTCTGGTAAGCCCGGTTACCGGCAGAGACGTTAAAGCGCAAAGGGTTTACCTGCCTGCGGGTGAAAAGTGGATAGACGCGTGGAACAGGGATGATGTTTATACAGGCGGGCGATACGTTCAGGCAGCGACGCCTGGTTATAAGATACCTGTTTTCGTAAGGCAGGGGTCAGGGGTTGACCTGGGCGACCTGAAGGGGCTCTATAATCAGTCCATTGAGATAGCGAAAAAACGGCCTGATATTAAAGAGCTTGAAAAGAATATGATATTTAATTAATGCTGTTAAACGCAGAGGTTTATCATGGACAGAAGGAATTTTCTTAAAAAGGCGATGGCTGGGGCGGCTGTGCTTTCGGCAGGCTGCGCGGCAAAGAACGGTGGTGCGGAGCTTTCCGGAAACAGGCCCAACGTTCTTATCATAAATATCGACGATATGGGGTACGGGGATATGTCTTGTCACGGCAACCCGTATTTTAAGACGCCTAACATTGATAAACTGCACGGCGAGAGTGTGAGGTTCACGCAGTTTCATGCCGCTCCGATGTGTACGCCTACGAGGGGGCAGCTTATTTCGGGTATGGACGCTCTGAAAAACGGCTCGCGCTGGGTAGGCACGGAGAACACCCACCTGCGGACGGATATCCCGGCGATGCCGGAGATATTCAAGGGGGCAGGGTACAGTACGGGGCTTTTCGGCAAGTGGCATATCGGGGACAATTACCCGATGCGGCCCCAGGACAGGGGCTTTGACGAGGTGGTATGGTTCCCGCAGCAGGAGGTTGGGACGGTTAACGATTACTGGGGGAACGATTATTTCGACGACACCTACGAACATAACGGAGAGCATAAAAAGTATGAAGGTTACTGCACCGATGTGTGGTTTGACCTTGCTATGGACTGGATGAAGAAAAAGCAGCGAAAGGGACAGCCGTTCCTGTGCTGGGTGCCGACCAACGTGGTTCACGGCCCGTATTTTGTCGAGCAGCAGTACCGCGACAGGGTTGACATCCCGAACGCGCCTAACGATATTGACACTTTTTTCGCGATGATAGTAAACCTTGACGACAACATGGGCAAGCTTGACGCTTTCCTTGAAAAGACAGGGCTGAAGGACAACACTATCGTTATCTTCATGACCGACAACGGCGGGACGGGCGGTTATAACTGGTACAATGCCGGGATGCGCGGGCTAAAGACGATGCTGTGGGAAGGCGGGCACCGGGTGCCGTGCTTTGTACGCTGGCCGAACGGAAAAATCTCAGGGGGACGGGACATAAACGAGCTTGCGCAGGTGCAGGACCTTTTGCCGACGCTGCTGGATCTTTGCGGTGTGCCGTACCCGTCGAGGGCGCAGTTCGACGGGGACAGTCTCGCAAGGCAGCTTAAACAAGAGGCTCCAATGCCGGACAGGATGCTGGTTATCCAGTTCCAGCGGAGGCTTGAAATTCAAAAGTGGGACGCGTGCATTATGCAGGGACCCTGGAGGCTGGTAAACGCGATAGACGCCGACCCGAAAGACAGCCCGGAGCAGCAGGAAATACTCATGCAGAGGAAACGCAACAGGGTTATCAAGCTGGAGCTTTATAACATTGAAAAGGACCCGCACCAGGACAGGGATGTTATCGACTGGCACCCTGAAGTGGTTGCGAGGCTAAAGGCCCATTACGAGAAATGGTGGGACAGTGTCCAGCCGCATTTGAAGATCGAACGGCCTATCGTTATAGGCAATGACGCGGAGAACCCGTCTCTGCTGGCGGCGAGTGCCTGGGCAAAGACCTACTTTACGCAGATAGACAACGTGCTTGACGGCAGAGCCGCGAACGGTTACTGGAACATTGCGGCAGACCGTGCGGGCGAGTACGAGTTCGAGCTTCGAAGATGGCCCAAGGAAGCGGACACCCCCATCGCCGGTAAGACTGATATTACCTTTACCGACACTTACACCTACGGGCGTAAAAAGGAGGGGACCGCCCTTGCCATAACCGAGGCGAGGGTTCAGATACAGGGCAGCGACCAGCGCAAGGCTGTCGGGCCGGAAGATAAGGCTTGTGTGTTCAAGCTAAGGCTGAATAAAGGGCCGGCAAAGCTCAGGACATGGTTTTACGACAAGGAAGGCAAACAGCTCTGCGGGGCTTATTATGTTTATGTAACGAGAAAGTGATATTTATACGGGAGTTTGAAATGAACAGGCGCGGATTTTTGAGATACGCGGGGACAACACTTGGCGCAGCGGCAGCGGGAGCATTTTTCAGCGGTTGCAAAACGACATCGGCGAGGATGAAAAACAGCAGCAAGCCGCTGAACGTTCTTATTATTACAGCCGATGATATGAACTTTGACTCTGTGGGTGCTTTCGGGTGTGAGATACCGGATACGACACCGAACATCGACCGGCTGGCCGGCGAGAGCATGGTGTTTGAAAATTCTCACGTGAACATCGCCGTTTGCATGCCTTCAAGGTCGGCGATGATGACAGGACTTTACCCGCACCGCAGCGGGGCAGAGGCGTTCCAGTTCGTTAACGAGGGCGTGCCGACACTGCACGGCAAGCTGCACGAGTGGGGTTATCTTGTCGGAATCGCGGGCAAGGCACATCACACGGAGTGCAGAAAAGACGCGTACTGGGATATGCGGAAGGACGGAATGGAACTGGCGATGGGGCGCGACCCGAAGCTTTATTACAAGTATGCGGACGAATTCTTCAAGCGCGCGAATAAAGAAGGCAGGCCTTTCCTGTTCGTTGCGAACTCGCGGGACCCGCACAGGCCCTATTATGACAGCCCGCGTGAAAAAGAGAACAAAAACTACGGCCCGGTCAGGCATCTTTTCGCAAAGCCGAGCAAGATATTCAAGCCCGAAGATGTTACTGTTCCGGAATTTTTACCTTCGCTGCCGGAGATACGAGTCGAGATGTCGGAGTATTACAACTCGGTTCGGCGGTGTGACGACACGGTCGGCGAGGTTTTGCGGGCACTTGACGAAAACGGACTGCGTGAAAATACGATGGTGATATATTTTTCCGATCACGGGATATCCATGCCTTACGCAAAGACGAACTGTTATCTTAACAGCACCAAGTCGCCTTTCGTGGTGCGCCTGCCGGGTGTTACCAAAGCGGGCGCCAGGGACAGCAGGCACATGACAGCGGCGATAGATATCTGCCCGACGATACTCGAGGCCTGCGGGCTGGAGCAGTTTAACGACTTTGACGGGCGAAGCTTCCTGCCTCTTCTGCGGGGTGAGGACATGCAAGGTTTCGAGCGTGTTTACACGCAGTTCCATGAGACTTCGGCGCGGAGAAGATACCCGATGCGCTGCGTGCAGGATAAAGAATACGGTTACCTGTTCAACCCCTGGTCCGACGGTGAGAAGGAGTTCCGTCACGCCGGTCAGGGCGGGAGGACCTGGGCGGCAATGGGCGAATATGCCGATAAGGACCCGTTCATTAAGAAGCGCATGGAGTTTTTCACTTACAGGGCAGTCGAGGAATTTTACGACCTGCGAAAGGACCCGGACTGCATTTTCAACCTGATAGACCACCCGGACTACCAGGAGCAGATAAAGCAGAAACGTGCAGAGCTTCGGGAGTGGATGGTGCGAACGGGCGACCCGGCGCTGGTCGCTTTCGACAGTGAAGAGGGTTTGAAGCGTTTCCAGAAAGAGCAAGCCGAGATAGGCAAACAGCGACGCGAAGAAAAAAGGAAACAAAGACAAGGTGATTGAATATAATATATTGATGCTTTAAGACAGTTTATATCTGAAAGGTTAAAAGATGCTTAAAACCCGCAGACAGTTTTTGAGAGATACGGCGTATTTGACGGCAGGCGCTGCTTTTGTTCCTATTGCCGGTTGTAACGAGATGCAGGCCGGCGGCGGGTACGAGCTGAAAGACTCCGACTCGCTTAAAGGTTTTATAGTTTCGGACGCTCATTTCGGGTGGAAAAATGAGCAGCAGCCCTCACCGGAGATGCAGGCGGCGATGATAAGGCGGATATCCAGGCGTTTCCCTGACCTGGATGTGTTTATCGACACCGGGGATGCGCATCATAACGGCAAGGACCGGGACTATGAGCGCGGGCAGTGGACGGACATTATTATGGGTATGTCAAACCCGGTGCCTTTCTATTATGTTCCGGGCAACCATGAGATATGTCATGCCAATCACCTTGAACCTGAGATCACTTGCAACAAGCTCGGCAGTTTGTCGTGCAGGCCTTATTACAGCTTCGATTTGAAGGGTATTCACTTTATCTCGATACCGGAGATGGTCCGGGCGGTTTACATTAACAAGGAAACGCTGGAGTGGGTGCGGCTTGACATGGAGGCCAACAAGGACAAGACTACGATACTGCTTTCGCATAACAATATTCGCGGCACTACTTACGACCAGAACGCAGACGGTTACCGGGGGCTGGTCAACAGCAATGAACTGATGGACCTTATCGACAGTTATCCCAACGCGGTCGGCTGGCTTCACGGACATAATCACACATACGAAGTAGTGAAAAAGAACAACACACTGTTCGTTTCCAACGGAAGGATCGGCGGGTTCGACCCGACCGGCTGGGACGGGGAATACGGACAGGGGAACCTTGGCGGCATATATTTTGAGTTCACGAAAGACAGGTTCCTCGTGCGGTGCTACAGCGCGGAAAAAGAGGTCTTTCTCGATGAGCTGGGGCTTAACCAAACTTTTAAGGGCGTGGTAGACGGGGGCACGACATTGGACCGGCGGAAGAAGCCTGCCTACAGCTTCGGTTACGGAGGTGCAAGGGACGGGCAGATGACGCCTGCGTATATTTACCATGCAGGCGGGGGCAAGGCGACGCTTTTGATGACCGGCACGGACGACGAGCTTATCTCGGAGGACCCGACTTTCAAGAACTGGATGGCAAGGAAAACGCCGCGCGGGGATCAGTGGCAGCTTATGGGTTCTTCGGTCAGCGGAAAGCACCAGTATAAGTGGCTCGATCCGGGGCTTGAAATAAACGCGCAGGACAGCGCCGACAAGACGACCTCGATAATGATGCCCAGGCAGTCGCACCACGACAGGACGTATTTCCGCTGTCCGCCGGGCAGAAAGTACAGGTATTATCTCAAGGCTGATTCGACGTCGGGCGGGCAAAAGGTGCAGGTGGTTTTCCGTGCTTTCGACCGGAACGCCAAACCTCTTGCAAAAATTGACTGTCAGCCTGTTACGCTTAAGAAAGGAACCGGCGAGTACAGCGATGTAATAGAGCTGCCCGAGCTTACACGTGACGAGCTTATTTATAACGACTCATCTTCGGACAATGTGATCAATCTGTGCATGGAGACCAACTTCAGCAACCTCACCGAGCCGGTTAAAGTTGAAAAACTTTATTTTGCCTTCGCCGACGCGAAAGGAGCCACGGAAAACTGCGGTGTCGAGATCGAGGGCAAAAAGTATATGCACAAAGGAAGGGTCGAACAGGGTGATATAATTTCAATGCCTGTGCCGGCACAGAATAAAAAGCGTTTCGCTTACAGGGTTCATGCCGGGGGCAGCGGCAGGGTTACGTGGCTTATCCGGCAGGAGGGGGTGGAGTGGCAGGTTCGCAACGCACCGGCAGCGGACATGGGCGGGTATCTCGATATCGGACCGATGACGAACACATGGACGCACAATAAAGAGATCGTCACCGTGCCGATGTACAGGACCGCGGAACCTTTTGTCAGTAAGATGACACGGGTAAGCAGGTGCAGGCTTTACCCGGCAAGCAGGACTGGCGGTGACATTCGTCTTGAAATTGTCGAAGCTGTCGGGCCGGTTACGGTAGATGTGGTTTCGGATAAGAAGCCCAAAGCGGTGGCGGGCGCTCTTGACTGGGCGTACGAGAAAGGAATGCTGCGAATAAAGGCTCGCGAAGGTGCGGCGATAATGGTCAGCTTTGCATAACAGCTTCAGGGCGGATCATAAAAACTTCATAAATCTTGTTTGATAAATATGGCTTGTTGAGCGTTAAGCTTTTCAAGCCATTTTTCTATGACGCAGGCGGTCAAGCGCTACGGCGATGACGATTATCGCGCCTGTTACGATTTCCTGGACCCAGTTCGGCAGGCCCATTTGCGTACAGCCGCTTCTTATTACCGCCATAATCAGGGCGCCGACCATTGTGCCGATAACCGAGCCTTCGCCGCCGCTTAGGCTGCCGCCGCCAATAACTACAGCAGCGATAACGTCAAGCTCGAGGCCGACCGCAACGGTAGGGTCGCCGACGCTGAGGCGTGAAAACTGCATAAGCCCCGCGAGTCCCGCGAAAGCTCCGGCAAGGGAATAGACGATCATCTTGACTTTTTCGACAGCCACGCCGCAGAGCCTTGCGGTAAGTTCATTCGAGCCGACGGCGTAAATGTGACGGCCGAGTCGGGTGCAGCGCAGCAGCACCGCGACAAGGACCGCGAGAATTATCATCAGCCACACGCCCGGGCTGACGAGCATCCATCGGCGGTCCGGCGGCAGGGAGGCGAGCATTTCATTGAGCCATGACAGCGGAGCGTTGACTTTTTGTTCGTGGGCAAGTCCCTTTGCAGCGCCGCGAAAAAGAAGCAGGCTGCCGAGCGTTACGATAAAAGGGACAACTTTGAGGCGGGTAATGAGCGTGCCGTTGAAAAAGCCCGCGGCCAGGCCGGCAAGGACTCCGTAAAGCCCGGCAAGCAGAGCGGCAGCAACGCCTATGTGGACATCGAAAATATTGCCGGAAGCTGCGGCGCCGGCCATTTTCTGCAACACCGTTGCGATAACCACTGTGCTAAGAGCGACAACCGAGCCTACGGAAAGGTCTATTCCGCCGAGTATTATAACCATCGTCATACCCAGAGCGGCGATGGCGATGATAGAGGTCTGCCTGGCGATGGTCTCAAGGTTTCGGACACTTGCAAAGCTGTCCGGGCCGATGACCACGAAAAGAATGTAAATTCCTATCAGCCCGAAGACCGGGCCGAACCGGTTCAAAATCGATGCTATACGTGAGCCTGTTGAGGTCTTATTCAAATTTTCAGTCATTTCAAGTTCCGTAATTCGCTGCCGTTATTTTATTTCTGATTTGCCGCTGTGCCCGTCGCTTCGAGCATAAGCTGGTGTTCGTTTATCTCTTTAATATCGTGTGCGGGACCGAGTTTGCCTTTGCACATTACGGCAATTCGGTCGCAGATGCCCATAAGTTCGGGCAGGTAGCTGCTTACTACGAGCACGGCCCTGGGTTTCGTTGTGCCGGCCGGGTCAGGGCAGACGAGATTATCAATTAATTGATATATAAGCGCCTTTGAACCGACGTCGATACCGCGGGTCGGTTCGTCGAGGATAAGCACGTCCACATCGTGAGCAAGCAGCCGGGCAAGCGCGACTTTCTGCTGATTGCCGCCGGAGAGGTCCACAACGTCCTGGCCCGGGCCGGAGCATTTTATCGCAAGTTTATCGAGCCATGTTCCCGCTTTTTTTTGCTGTTTCGAAGGCAGCACGAAAAACTTCCAGCCGAAACCGGTCAGGTCCGAAAGCGTTACGTTGTCGGCGATGCTGAGTGACAGCGCCAGGCCCTCATCCTTGCGGTTCTCGCTGAGCATGCCTATGCCCTGTCTCCACCTTGCAGCGGGACCGGTTTTTTCGAGAGCACGTTGCGGGCCGGATAACGCGGCGACTTTCACGTTGCCTGCTTTTACCT
>CAZVPF010000039.1:0-28113 GCA_964628195.1 uncultured Pirellulales bacterium
GCGACCTCAACCTTGCACGGATCGGCGCGGATCGGGCGAAAAGGGGGCAGGGCAGAAGCGGTAAGTTTAGTTTTTGAAATGAGATAGAATTTTTGGAATTTTTTGGTTTAGCAGGATAGTGTGAGCGTAATTCGGCTGATTTTCCGTTTCCGGAAACAGCCGAATTAGAGAGTTGAAAGGAGAAAGTAGAGAGGAGAGATTGAATCAGAAAACAGAACACAGAAAACAGAACACAGAAAACAGAAAACAGAACACAGAAGACAGGAATCAGAACACAGAAGACAGGAATCAGAACACAGGCAATAGAGGGTGTGTGGTTGGTGTTGAAACATGGGTGCGTTTTTGTAGTTCGGGGGTGTATATCTTCAGCAAAAATAATACATTACGAGCAAACGTCGATTGAAGACGTTGCACATCTGTAAAATAGCAGATACATGCTGTCCATTATTAGCCGCAACGCTTATATAACGGCATGACTTTCATAAATCCTTATCCACAAAAAGAAGAAATGTCTGAGAAATGCATTATAAAAATACCATTTTTTTGGATTTTTTAATTTTTTTCCTCAAAATCCTAACTTACTACCTCAAATAGATTTAGAAGAACTCTATTATTGCACAAGCACTTGCACAAGTGTGCACAAGTGATTGTGCAAGAAAATCCACTTGACATCCACTTTATGTTTGATTATTATGTTTTTATGCTCAAGTGGTTGAGCATGCTATTATTAGCTGTTATAAGCGAAAGAGATGCTTTATGGCAATAACACTCAAAACTATAGCTAAAAAGGCGGGAGTTGATGTTTCAGTTGTTTCACGGGTACTTAATAACAAAGCCAAAGAGTATCGTATAAGCAGTAAACGCACAGAGCAGATTCTTAGAATATCCAAAGAACTTGGGTATATGCCTAATTCACATGCTCAGTCGATAAGCAGCGGGAAGTTCAATTGTGTAGCATTGGTCAGCAGCACCCACCGTGAGAGAAGTTATTTGCCCAGCCGACTTACCGATGCTATCAGTCAGCATCTCGAAGAGCATGACAAACATTTACTGCTGGCCAAAATACCCGATAGAACCAATAACGAGTTGTCTTCTGTGCCTCTTGTTTTCCGGACATTGTCTTCAGACGGACTTTTGATTAACTATACACATCATATGCCGGAAGAGCTTATTTGTACAGTTAACAATATCGGAATTTGTGTAGTTTGGCTGAACACTAAACTGCCTTTTGACAGTGTTTACGCCGACAGTTACAAAGCAGCTCAGATTGCGACTGAAAAACTTCTGGAGCTTGGGCATAAGAAAATAGGCTACGTGGACATTTATCACTCTGCAGATACATCGGATGCACATTTTAGTGCGTTTGACAGGTATGAAGGTTATTTGGCGGCAATGCATTCAGCTGGACTGGAGCCAGTCCGTTACAGCCCGGAAAAGCCAATCTATCCCGGGGAGCAGTCTGTAAAGTATTTTTATGATCTCCTGTGCAGTCCAGAGAGACCGACAGCGATGCTCACATACTGGTCGCATTGCATGAGCGGGGTTTATAAAGCAGCAAACATGCTTAACATGAATATACCTGAAGATTTGTCGCTTATCACTTTTGCGGCGGAATCTTCAATTGAGCTTGGCTTGAACACAAGTGCCATGATAGAGCCGGAATATGAAATCGGATGTGCAGCAGTTGATTTGTATATCACAAAAGAGGAAAGTGGTAAAAAACAGCCGGCCAAAATTCTTGAATATCAGTTTAACGACATGGGTACATGTACGAGCCCAAAAGGGGGGCGGTAATTATGCAGCGTATTGATAATCCAAGTTGGATTGTTTTTTGGTAAGTGAAGATTTATTTAATGTTTTTTTAACCTTTTGATTGGAGGCAGTAAAATGAAAAGGAAAGTTGTAGTAATCAGTATCGCAGTTTTGATCGCAGTTGGTTCTGCAGGAGCAATGAGTATTACTGAGACACAGTTTGATGTTGTCGCAGGGCAATTTACAGAAGCAAACGCTTCTGTAACCGACCAGGATACGCTGCAGCAGACTCACCCCGACCATTTGCTTGTTGAAAGCATGGTCTGGAGCGGCGGTTGGGTTCCGACCGACGGCCCGGGATGGGGCGGCTGGACCGTTCAGAATGCAATGAAGGATGCAGGTTCAGATTGGTGGGCCTACAATGGTTTTTCAACTATTGGTGTAGATGGAATTGGAGACGGATACTTAGATTACAGGTGGAAAGATGATTACCAATACCATCCTGCATTTGATGGATGGGACCTCGACAGCATTTCGATTTTGGTAGGCATTGCTGATGGTGCTATTGACAGAGTCAATTACAAGTTCAGAATTGAAGTGCTTTCACATGACTGGTTAAGCTGGACAACTTTGGATATGGATCAAGGCACACCGGGGCAGCAGGATTGGCTTATTGGTGGTTCAGACACCATTGGTGTTGGAACTAAGATCGAGATAAACGATATCGGAATCCAGGATATCCGTGGTTTCAGAATAACTGCTAATGCCGGCTGGACAGCAGCATATAACAATGACGGCACTGCGAATCCAAACCAGATTTGGGCTGCTACACAGATAGCTGAAATCGATGTTAATCTTGTTCCGGAGCCAGCGACAATAGGAATTCTGGGGCTTGGCGGTTTACTGCTGAGGAAACGCAAAAACAGATAAACGGTGAAGTAAAATCAGGCTGCTGCTGGTTAATCTTTCCGGCAGCAGCCGTCGTAAAATGCCAACTGAATAGTGTCTTTTTAAGGGTGTTTTGAGATGTTGATAACAAAGCTGAAATTCAGATCGAAATTATTATATTCATTGTTATTTATTTTATTGGTTAGCCAGTCCTGGGCTTTGACTGTTACAGAAACTGAATTTGACATTGTTGCAGGTGAATTTACAGAGGAAAATGCTTCTGTAACTGACCAGGACACTCTTCAAAAGACACATCCGGACCACTTGCTGATAGAAAGTATGGTCTGGGATCAATATGGGGTGGTGGCCGGCTGGACTGGGCCGGGGTGGTATCCTACAGACGGCCCGATGTGGGGTGGTGTGACAACCCAGGATGCATGCAAAGATGCCGGGTCTGACTGGTGGGCTTATAATGGCTTTACGACGATCGGAGTCGAGGGCATTGGTGCAGGCTACATTGATTACAGGTGGAAAGATGATTATGAATTTCATATGGCTTATGACGGCTGGGATCTGAAAAATATATCTATTCTCGTTGGAATTGATGACCCGGAACTTGAAAGGGTCAACTATAAGATAAGAATTCAAGTCATGAATAATGACTGGACTTGGTGGGATAACGGTTATGCGGTTGGTCAACCGGGAGCTCTTGACCTCGACCCGGACACCGCAGGCCTTCAGGAATGGCTGGAGGGTGGTTCTAATACTACAGGCATTGGGACAAAAATTGTTATTGATGACATAAATATTCAAAACATTCGGGGTTTCAGGCTTACAGTTGAACAGGGTTGGCAGGCGGCATTTGAAAATGATGGTTCTCCTAATGGAGGGCAATTCTGGGGTTCTCCGATGATCGCAGAAGTTGACGTCAACCTGACGACTATTGACCCGAATGCGACTAATGATTTTACCGGCGGTGTTAACAGGGCAACGCTTGAAAATCTTCTGGCAAGGTCGATCACGCTTTCCGGTATGGCGGTGGGCGAAGGCGTTGCTGGTCATTATTTTAAGGACAACTTGAGAATGGTTAAGAATATCCAGCCGAATTATATCGCCAGGGCGGCATTTTCGTGGGATGTATACCCGTCGGAAAGTGACCCTGATATGGCCGATGACGAAGCTTTCTTTGATGCAGCGGGGTATTATGCTAACCTGATTCATACTGAAATGCCAGATGTTATTCTTGAGGGCTGTATTTTTGAGACTGCTTATTCAGCTTATGACCCGGATACGCAGGACCGGATAGATATGGGCTTTAATGGCGCCGGTGTGGAGCAAATTCCTGTTCCGAGCTGGGTGCTTTCGGAATTTGGTGAAGATCCCTGTTCTCCGAGAAATTTCAGTTATACTGACATGATCTATGCCGACGGAAGATATGAAAACCATTGGCTGCCTGGTACTGATGTGCCGGATATCAGCAGGCAGGAAGCTCAGATGTGGTTCTATTACAGGGCGTGCAGGTTTATCGATGCTGGTTATGAAGGATTGCACCTGGGCCAGATAGAGATGATGAGCGAAAACGATTCTGACCACACAGCATTGCAGAGCCTGTTAACGCGGATTCGTGACTATGCAGCTGCAAATGCGAGAAGGCACTGGGTTTTCATCAATGCTCATACCCACGGTATGGCTGTGAACGGCAATCTGCTTTTTGATTTTCATATGTTCCCGTTGAGGCCTAAAGAAGTAGTAGGCTCTCCTTATGACGCGGTTCTCGAAATGGGGCACCTTGATTCTATTTATGGCAACAGTCTTGGCGGAACCAGCCCGAGCGGCTGGACGTGTGATTCCCTCCCTTATGCGGTAGAAGTTGATAATTCCGTGGGAGAGTATGACCCGGCTCATAATCCTGACGTGAATCATTTCACGGTCTGGGGTTGGGATGAATCTTCCTGGTTTTCACATCAGGACGAGGATTTCCGAAACGAATGGACATGGTACGCTTACAAATGGGTAAGAGACAACGATCAAAATGGATGGTTTATGGTGCTTGGAGCCCGTCCATCCGCGGATCCTGTTCCTGTTGGATTAGGACAACTGGGAGTCCTGACCTGGTACTATCGTGCGAATACCTTCAATGGTGATTGCCTGGTAGGTTTTAACCAGGAAGAGACAATTAAGGATATCTGGAATTCCGGTTGCGGCGGTTACAGTCCGGCAAAACTGGACGATGACTGCGACGTTGACATGTTTGACTTTGCGATTTTTGCAAAGAAATGGCTGTTAGATTAAGTCGAAATAACCAGTAAGATTTATTTATAATTTGTGAGGTATTAAAATGAAGTATCATAATAAGCTTTTCTGCGTTTTATTGGCATTTATGTTAACAGGGTCTTTCTGTACGGCTGCAAACCTAACGATAACTCATTATACCGATCCGGCAACTCAGGATTTTCAAGGTGATGATTCTTTGCAGGCAGGTCTTGCAGCCAACAAGGGCATAGTAGCTGAGAGTTTTCAAACTTCTCCCCCAGGAGAGCCGCCGGTTCTGTTCGGTAATACTACCGCTGACGCGGTCGGTTTTGGGGACTTTGGTCTGACTTTCGCAACTAACGATTGGTGGCCAACCGGTATTGTATACAGCCATAATATTAACAGCCGTTGGTGGAACGATAATGTCTTGAAGGATATCACCATCTATGTTTTACCAACCAATGACGAAAGAAGATATTACAACTTTCAGGTACAATACACATTGAATGACGGGACAGGGGTATATTATGACGCCGTCAATACCGGAACTACATCATATACTGTAATCGCCGACGATACCGTCCCGCTTGGAACAGGAACGAAGATAGCGATTACTGATATCAACGCTGCCAACGTGAGCCAGGTATGGATTTGGACAACCCCGGCAAATGCCGAAATCGGCCCCAATAAATATTCGACTACCATTGCGGAAATAGATGTGAACTTTGGTAGTTGTGCATCCTATCCTGAAGAGGACATTAATGCGGATTGTTCGATTGATATGTTTGATCTAAGGCAAATTGCGTTTGACTGGCTGTTGGATTAGCGGATAATTCATTGTATCGAGAGAGCTTGCATTTATTAATATTTTCGGGAAAAAGAACGGTTATTTGACTTCTAAAAGCCAAATTTTATATTGAGTTTTTTTATTTCCGGTTTGAAATGGAGTTAATATGGATTCGGTTAATGACAAAAAGACAGAAAGGCAAAAAGGCTTTACGCTGATAGAGCTGCTTGTGGTTATTTCAATAATCGCTCTGCTTTTGTCGATATTGATGCCGTCCCTGCAAAAGGCCAAGGAAATGGCAAGAAAAACAATATGCGGAAGCAATGTGCGTCAGATCGCGATAGGTTTACACTCCTACGCAACGGCTAACAACGGGCGATTACCGCTGGTAAGGTACTGGTCTCAGGCGACTCAGGATATTGGACCGGATAATGTAACACCTGAAGGTGAGCCTCAGGCAAATATACAAATGAGTGTATTGTATACTCAAAACTATCTTCCTTCGATTGATTTGTATTACTCTCCCTGCGACAAATCTCGAAAACCAGATACGATGGGGTTCTTCGAACACAGTTTCAGGGAAGATACCATGGTAGATAATCAACTGGCTTGGGACCTTATAGAACAAGGAAAAACCCATAGCAGCGATTTGACCTTGACATATTCATATCAACAGCTTTTGTTTGTCGCCAGGAAGAACGAAGACTGGGAAATACGCGAAGAATGCTTAAGATTATATAAATATAAGACGCTTGTTGCCGACAGGTTCTGCGGTGACCATATGTGGAGTTTTCACGGAGGTGATGAAAAACTGAGTTTAAATGAAAACAGTGGGCCGGTTGCAGAAAACGGCGAAGGCTGGCACATAGGATTTACGGACGGCTCTGTTTCCTGGCACGACAATGACATGGATATATTCGACTACATGGAAGATTTAAGAAACAGTTACGGTGGTTTCCACTGGCACTGGGGGGGCGACTGGTTTAAGTACTGGGCAAGCCATAATTGAGATGACTTTTTTAAAAATACTTTAATATGAATTTCAAGGAGTTTTATAGATGTTAAAAGCCGATCAAAAAGACAGCACCCCTGATGTATTGTGTCCAAATATGCCCTGGCAGGATCGGCCTAAAGGGTGTAAAGATGTTGTCTGGAGGTATAACAACAATCCTGTTATCGTTCCGGACTCGCCTGAATGTGCCGACAGCATTTACAACAGCGCGGTGGTTCCCTATGACGGCGGGTTTGCCGGTGTGTTCAGGGTCGATGACAAATGCAGGAATATGAGAATTCACGCCGGTGTGAGCAAAGACGGCATGAATTTTGAGATCGACGAAGAGCCTATAGAGTTTGTATGTGAGGATGAGGAAATTCTAAAAAGCACCGAGGATTATGATCCGAGAGTCTGCTGGATCGAGGACCGTTACTATATAACCTGGTGCAACAATTATCATGGCTATACGATAGGGGTTGCATACACATACGATTTTGATAAATTTTACAAACTTGAAAACGCATTTCTGCCGTTCAATCGCAACGGCGTTTTATTTCCGAGAAAAATAAACGGTAAATTCATAATGCTCAGCAGGCCAAGTGATACCGGACATACGCCGTTCGGTGATATTTTCCTCAGCCAGAGCCCGGACATGGAGTTCTGGGGCCAGCACCGTCACGTTATGTCCCCGAAGGGTGGAATGGTAACATGGGAGAACACCAAGATCGGCGCAGGGCCTGTACCTATTGAGACCGATGACGGCTGGCTGATGTTTTACCACGGCGTGATCAATACATGCAATGGTTTTACATACAGCATGGGTGCTGCGATACTCGACCTTGACCAGCCCTGGAAGGTGCTTTACCGCTGTAAACCTTACCTGCTGACTCCCCAGATGTATTACGAGCGTATCGGCAACACACCTAACGTGGTATTCCCCTGTGGTTCGCTTTATGATGAAAAAACAGGCAGGATTGCTATTTATTACGGCTGTGCGGATACGGTTACCGGGCTGGCTTTCTGCAGGGTCGACGAAGTTGTCCGGTTTATTAAAGAAAATTCAGAACTGTAGTGAAATCCAATCGGTTTTCGGCGGTTAAATTTTCGGTCGGAAGCGGCATTTCGCTGCATTAAATAATTCCATTTTATCAATTGAAGGACGTGCTGTGGCTCTGCATTGGGTTGATATATCCATAATATGTCTGTATATAGTTGGTGTTGTGTTTGCGGGGATGATTCTTTCACGCAAGGCATCCGAAAACATAGGTTCTTATTTCCTCGGCGGCAATACTATTCCGTGGTATATGCTTGCGATCTCCAACGGTTCAAGCATGTTTGACGTAACCGGCACGATGTTTGGGGTTTACGTCTTGTTTACTTACGGACTTAAGAGCACATGGTTTCTGTTCCTCTGGCCGGCATTTAACCAGATATTCATGATGGTCTACATTTCAAAATGGATAAGGCGTTCGAATGTTCTGACCGGCAGCGAGTGGATAAAGACCAGGTTCGGGACAGGAACCGGCGCCGAGCTTTGCAGCATAAGCATAGTTGTGTTCGCTTTATCCAGTGCCGTTTGCATGATTGCGCTTGCGTTTGTGGGGATTGGCAAATTCGCTTCAGTTTTTTTTCCGTGGGACATTCCTCCGCAGCTTTACGCATTCATATTCGTAGGTGCCACAACAGTTTATGTCATCTTCGGCGGGATGTACAGCGTAGTGCTTACCGATATCCTGCAGTATATAATGATGACCATAGTTTCAATATGCATAGGTTTTATCGCGATAACAAAGGTTCAGCCGGGAATGATATCTTCGATAGTTCCCGAAGGCTGGGGCGATATATTCTTTGGGGCGAAACTTGGACTTGACTGGTCGTCCCGGCTGCCTGCGCTTAACGAGAAGATTGCCTCAGAGGGGTTTGTCTGTTTTTCGTATGTTATTTTGATGGCTTTATGGCAGGGCGTTTTTAAAAGCATGGCCGGCCCCGGCCCGAATTATGACATGCAGCGTATTCTTGCGACCAGGTGCCCCCGCGATTCGGCCCTGATGAGCGGCTCGTCCTCGATTTTCGTAATGTTCCCGAGATATTTTCTTATGGCCGGCATAGCCGCGCTCGCGTTCGGATATTTTATTCCTGAGCTTCGTGAGATGGGCCCTGATGTCGACTTCGAGCAGATAATGCCGATGGTGATCGGCAGGTTCCTGCCGGTTGGCCTGGTGGGTGTTATGCTGGCCGGGCTGCTGGCTGCTTTTATGAGCACATTCGATTCGACGGTAAACTCGGCGGCGGCGTATCTTGTCAACGATATCTACAAGAAATATATTTCAAAAGAAGCGCGGCAGTCAACTTATGTTCTGATAGGCTATGCTTCTTCGATAATAATTGTTGTCATGGGTATCCTTTTCGGAATGTATTCTAACTCAATCCTTCAGATAATGCTTTGGCTTATCGCTGGTTTGTACGCCGGCTTTGCTCCCCCGAATGTAATAAGGTGGCACTGGTGGCGGTTTAACGGTTACGGTTACTTTGCCGGCATGATTTCGGGAATAATCATGGCAATTGTTTATCCGAGGATGTTTCCTGACCTGACGGCGATAAACGCTTTTCCGTTCATTTTCTTCGGCAGCGGGATTATAGCGATAATCGCAAGCTTGATGACAAAGCCTACCGATGAGAAAGTTCTTATAGATTTTTACCGCAGTGTCAGGCCGTGGGGGTTCTGGGGGCCTGTACGGAAAAAAGTTATCGAGCAGGACACTGACTTTGAAACAGGAAACAGCATGGGCCATACCGTAACTGCCCTGGCCACGGGAATCGTATGGCAGCTTTCCATTGCAGCAATTCCAACTTATGCAGCTTTTAAGATGTGGAAAGGCATGCTTGTCTCAGCAGGTGTGTTCCTGGTTTGTTCGGCAATACTAAAAATTACCTGGTATGACAGGCTGGAGAGGAATTAAAGTCCTATAGGCGATTCAATGAAGATACTTATTCTTTCGCTTTTACTATTTTTACAAATAAGCTCTCAGGCAGCAAACTCTCAAACAGTCTGCGAATCTAAGGGTTACGATCTACCTGTTAGAGAAAGGTCGGTTGTTAACCTGGGGTCTCTTACAAGAATACAAAAGGTTCTGAAGAAAGCAGGATCAGGCAAAGATATCTCCATAGGCGCAATCGGCGGTTCGATAACCATGGGAGCTCTGGCTTCAAAGCCCGGCAAGAGGTATATAAACCTTACGGCAGACTGGCTGAGCGAAAAATACCCTCAAATTGAAGTGAGTCTCTACAATGCCGGAATCGGTGCGACAGATTCAAAATTTGGGGCATTAAGGCTGGAGAAACATTTATTAAAGTATAAACCCGATATAGTTATCGTTGAGTATTCAATAAACGATTCAGCAAACGAAATCGCCGAAGAAACATTTGAGGGTCTTATACGGCAACTGCTCAAATCTGAAATTGAACCTGCTGTGATTATTCTTTCGATGATGAACGCATACGGCAAAAACGTTGAAGAAAAGCATCTGCCGACCGCTGTACATTATCAAATTCCAATGCTGAGTTTCAGGTCTGTGTTTGAGCCTCTTTTGGCTAATAATGTTATCAAGCCTGAACTTATCCTGGCAGACAGTGTACATCCAAATGACCAGGGCCATAAAGCAGCTGCTCAAATAGTTACTCACTTCCTGGCAAAGGCTTCAAATCTTTCCTATAAAAAAGGTTATAGTGACAATGTTCTGCCCGGCCCCTTGTATTCAGACGAGTTTGAAAATGTGGAGTTTTTTGAAGCGGGTGAGATTGAGGTGCAAAGCAATCAGGGCTGGTTTTTGAAAGATCATTCACAAAGTGCAAAGCAGCCCTGGAGACTGCACGGCAGAGTTTTGTTCGAGAAAGTTTATAACGCCCAAAAGCCCGGAGCCGAGCTTGAATTTGAATACACCGGTTCTTTTCTTGCTCTTACCTACTGGAAAGAAAAAGCAGACATGGGCAGGGTCAAGGTTTTTATAGACGGCAAAGAACAGGCACTTTTGGACGGCTGGGGGCCGCAGGAATGGGGCGGTTATGCCCAAACAGATATTATCGGAGGAGGATTGCCGCTGTCAAAACATCATGTTCGTATTGTTTTATCATCAGAAAGTAATCAAAATAGTAACGGAAGCAGCTTCGAGCTGCTGACATTCGGATTTGGAAAAGGAAACAATACAGGAGCTGCTTTATGAATAATATGATATGTATAACCTTTATCACGTTTATAACTTTGAATTTATTTGCAATGAGCAATCCCGAGCCGGACAGCCGCAGGTCAAATATTGACTATAGTAATTCAAAATATTATTTCAATGGAAGCATCTCGCAGGAGGTGCTGGAGAATTATCTTTCGAGGTCAATTCATTATTGCGGCATAACGATTGGCAGCCCCGAAGGCGGTTCCGAATGTTTTGAAGATGACCTGAGAGTGATAAAGAAAACCGGTGTTAAATATATAAGCAGGGCGGCATTTGCGTGGGATGTCCCTGCTGATGACGATGCTCATTTCAGGCAGGCCGAGCAGCGGGCCGGGAGGATACACGAGGTCGAACCGGATATCATTCTCGAAGCAGATATCTTCGAGACGGTGTACTCTTCCAAATCTCCGGAATCGTCCAACCGTGATTTCAGTACCAGCGGTGTGGAAGATGTCAAAATTCCGGCTTTTGCTTTCCGGGAATTCGGTCTTGAGCCGGAAGAAAGAACATTTCGTTACGAGGACATGATCTATAAGGACGGCCTGTGGCGGAACCGCTGGTGTCCGGGCGCCTCGGTGCCGGACCTGACACGGATGGAGGCAAAGCTCTGGGTTTTCTACAGGGCTAAAAGATATATCGACGCCGGTTACGAGTCAATTCAGCTCGGCCAGATACAGTTGTTTGCCGCCCGCGACCCCCAGTATAAGCACATGGCAGAGATGATGGACAGAATCCGCAGGTACGGCCAAAAGCACGCAAGACGCAACTATGTAATGATAAGCGGTCATGTAAGCCTTGACAGCCCCAATGAGATTGTCAAGGACGGCAAAATACTGATAGACTTTCTGCCTTTCCCGCTGCGCCTGAAAGGCAACGCCGCCGCCCCCCTGCATGCCTGTCTCGAGATGGGGTATATCGATTCGGTTTACGACAAAAAGATAAGCGGCATTCATCCTGCCGGCTGGAAATGTGAAAACCTGCCCAAGCTGCTAGAATTTGACAACTACTACAATAACCTTACCAGCCCCGGCACAATATTCCCGTGGGGGACCGATGAAATGACCTGGTTTGCCAATCTGCCTAAGGATTACCGTGACGAGTTTTTGAAATATTCATGGGACTGGATTTGGAAACATGCTCAAAACAGCTACCTCAGCATGCCGGGTCGAAGGGTCTGCAGGGTGCCGGTCTATGAGCAGAGCAACCCGATTACGACCATGTATTACTGCAACAACAAAAGCAAAGCATGCCCCAGCGGTTTCGGCCAGGAAGATGTTATAAAAGAAATATGGTCAAATCCGAACTACCAGGACAACACAAAAAGGCTTATATTGCATCTTGATGATGGTGAAACAGTTCAGGGGGTAAGACTTCCCGATATGTCGGAGGATATCCCCGTCGAGACCATGAAGGTCTACTGGATGGCTTACGGTGGTTTTGCATCACCTCAGGATCGCGCAAAGGCCAAAATGATCATCGAAAGCGGTGATAAGAAAATGTTGGAAGAATTCAAACTGGACGAGAGCTTTAAGAGAGAAGCGGAACTTTTACGTAAATAAACAGGACTTTTTTATCACAGGTGTAATTATGTTTAGGACTACAGGATTGTTTTTGATTACCGGTCTTTTGGTTTTTTTAAACGGATGTACTGAACAGAAAAAGACTGAAGGGATGAGCAGCAATTTAACGGATATTTCCGAGAAGTATTATTTTGACGGAAGTATTTCGAAAGATGTACTGAATAATTATCTTTCAAGGGCGGTAGTGCAGGGTGAGCTTTGCCATACCGAAGATGATGCGGAATTTTACGAAAACATACGAATGCTCAGAAACATCGGGGCGAAATTCATCAGGAGGGCTGCATTTGTCTGGACGCCTTTAAGGTCGGAAGAAGAGCACTTCGAGATTGTTAAAAGAAGGGCCGAACAGGCATTGCAAATAGACCCTGAATTTCTTCTTCAATGCAGTATATATGAAGCGATTTTTCACAGCAGCAACGAACTTAGTGATCATGGGCTTGATCATATACCTGTACCTGGTTATGTATTTGAAGAATTCGGACTTCCCGTAGAAAAGCGTAATTTCGACTATTACGCCATGCTGTATGACGAAAATAAGATGACTGAGAAGGACTATCTCTATCACGACCACTGGGTCAAAGGAGCTTCCGTACCCGATTTGGCCTCCATCGAAACACAAATGTATTTCTACTATCGGGCAACAAGATATATTGATGCCGGCTGTGAATCAATACATATGGGGCAGATACAGCTTATGAATGACAACGACCCCGAAAACAGGATTTGCTACGAACTGTTTGATCGGATTAGAAAATATGCCCGCAAAAACGCCCGCCGCCGCTTTGTGTTATTTGATGCGCACGTACCAGCTTCCCACGGCAGCGGCAAACCGCATGGTATCATAAACGAGCAGGGCAGGCTCTTATTTGACTTCCACAGTTTTCCGCTCAGGCCTAAGGAAATATGCGGTCAGCCCTACCATGCCGTTCTTGAGGTCGGCCATTATGATGCGATATATCAAAACAGTATGGGCGGGATTGCCCCGAGCGGCTGGAAGTGTGAAGCCCTGCCTTATTTAGTGGAGTTCGATAATTCTGACGTATCTAATCCTGGTGTTTGCGGTGGTGAAGAATGGTGGTGGCCTTGGGGCTGGGACGAAACCTGCTGGTTTGCCCATTGTTCAAATGAATATCGTAATAATTGGTTGAGATACGCTTATAGGTGGATAAAAGAGACCGATCCCGGCGTAGGCCACTTGGCAATGCCGGGCTATATTACGATAGCGCCTGACCCGATAGGAGATATATGGGCCTACAGGCTGAATACAAAATCCGAGGCATGTCCCAAGGGATTTGGCCAAGAGGAGACGGTCAAAAAGTTATGGCAGGGTGAAATGAGGAAACCTTAAGGTTATTTTGACCTTATTAAAAGAACAAAAGAAAGGCAATTTCTGGAGATGGAAAACAAAATTAATAATGATTCCGCAGTCCATAAAGGATTTGTAAAGTGTCACTTTGTATCCAACACACACTGGGACAGGGAATGGCGTTTCTCTATGCAGAGAACCCGTTATATGCTGGTATACATGATGGACATGCTGCTGGATATATTTGAAAAACAGCCGGACTACAAATCATTTCATCTCGATTCACAGACCATCCCTCTGCTTGACTACCTCGAAGTCAGGCCTGAAAAAGAGCAAATCCTAAAGCAGCTTGTTAAAGACAAAAAACTTTTTGTCGGCCCCTGGTTCACATTGCCTGATGAGTTTTCCATTTCCGGTGAGTCAATCATACGCAATCTGCTGCTCGGCCATAAGATCGCCAACAGCTTCGGCCATGTAAGCAAGACCGGTTATTCTCCTTTTTCATGGGGCCAGATATCGCAATTACCACAGATATACAAGGGCTTCGGAATAGACATGGCTGCATTTTACAGGGGCGTCAACACCGAGGTTGCCCCACGGTCGGAATTCATCTGGCAGGGTGCGGACGGCACTGAGATACTCGGCTCAAGGCTCGGCAGAAGGCCCCGTTATAACGTTTGGTACATCCTGCAGAGACCTGCTTACTGGAACGTGAAAGATGAAAACGGTCGTGACGTTCAATGGGACTGCGGCTATGGTCCATTCAAGCTAATGAACAAGGAGTACTGCGATATCGACATAAAATACACCCACCCGCCGTTCGAGTACCACAAGGAAAACATTCCTGAAAGAGCGATACAGGCGATAAGGGAACAGGACGACGACTGGTCCACCCCGCACCGTTTCTGGTCATGCGGGCATGATTCGTCCTGTCCGGATATTCGCGAAGTGGAAATGATTAAAGATTCATCCGACGCTCTTGGTGAATGCGCCGAAGTCTTCCACAGCAGTTTTGAAGAATTTCAAAAATCGGTAATTGAGTCGGCTGCTCCGGACCTTCCCCGGACTGAAGGCGAGATGCGTAACTACTCCGACTCACCGAGCACAAGCCCGCTGCTCGGGTGGATATGTTCGGCGAGAATGGACCTCAAGCAGGACAATTTCAAAACCGAACGGGCACTGATCGATTATGCAGAACCATTGGCAGTTTTTGCATCGATGCTCGGCGCTGCGTATCCGAGAGAATTTATTGACCTGGCATACCTGGAACTGCTTAAAAACCACGGTCACGATTCCATAGGCGGCTGCAGCAGGGGGGTTGTCGCCGACGACATGATGTACAGGTCCAGGCAGTCACGCGAGATAGCAAAATGCGTTATGGAAAATGCACTGATGGATATCGCCGGTTCGATTAACCTGTCGGAATATTCTGTCGACGACATAGCGGTCGTCGTCTATAACCCCTCGCCTTTCGCCCGAAGTGAAGTTTTTAAAGCCGAGATGGTGATACCGAAAAAATGGGACTCCCCCGGTTTTGAAATAGTTGACCCGAATGGCGAAACGGTAAAAATGCAGATTTGCGGCACTGAAGATAACTCTTACCAGTATGTACAGTCCCCCAATGACGGAGTCAATATGATATTGACTGCAAAATATGACATACTGATGGAACTTCCCGAAATACCCGGCATGGGATACAGAACCTTTATAGCAAGACCGTCCTCAAAGGTTCCCCAAAATATTCATAAAAGCCTTGTAACAGGCCCACATGTTTTGGAAAACGAATACCTGAAAGTTGAGATAAATTCCAACGGCACATTGAAGATAACCGACAAAGAAACCAAACGCATTTATGACCTCATGGGTTATTTTATGGATACTGCCGAAATGGGGAACCCGTGGGAGCATGACAGCGGTGCAAACATAGGCACATACACAACTCTTAATGAAAATGCCAGAGTTGTCCTCATAGAAGACGGCCCGCTTGAGGCGGCATATAATGTGGAATTATTATGGCATCTGTCAGCTGAAAGAAGCCTTGACGATAAAGGTAGAAGTGAGCAGCTGATTCCTTTCAAAATCATCAATACCGTAAGACTCAGAAAAGACAGCAAATGGGTCGATATCACCTCGACAGTCTATAACACAGTTCAGGACCATTACCTGCAGGTATGCTTTCCGCCGGAAATAAAGACCGACCATGTCGAAGTCCAGGGGCAGTTTGATGTCTTAAACCGAAGCGTTCGGCTGCCTCAAAAACCCAACTACCGCGAGGATTCCCAGCCGGAACAGCCGATGAACTCTTTCATAGATATCTCTGACGGCAAAACGGGCCTGGGCATTTTGAACGAGGGTCTAAAGGCATACGAAGCAACCGATACTGAGTTGCCCGAGCTCAGACTGACACTGATAAGGGCTTTCCCGCTGAAACTCTGCGCTACAACGGAATGGACCGACTACAGCAAAATAGATAAAAGCTCCCAATGCCTCGGCAAAAATGAATTCCGTTACGCGATAATGCCCCACAAGGGCAACTGGGAACATGCCGACCTTTGGCAAAACTCCGAGCGTTTCAACTTATCTCTCCATGCTGCACAGGTCGCACCGACGGAATACGGCACCGAACCCATGGAAAAAACTTTCCTCGAAACTGACTCCAGCCGTTTGGTTATAAGCGCAGTAAAACAAAGCGAAAACAAAGGCGGCTGGATTGTTCGTCTTTTCAATCCCTGCTCCAAAAAATTGTCAGCGAAAATCAGGCTAAACGGCGGAAATAAACCATCCGATGCGGGAAAGTCACCAGTTGACCGCATTGGAAGCAATATGGCCCTACCCGGTACCAGCAGCGAATACTGGACAAGGGCCCGGATGGTATCCCTTGAGGAAATACCGCAAAAAGAACTCCCGGTCGATTCGGACGGCTGGTGTTCGGTGGAATTGGTGCCCAAAAAAATATTTACTGTCGAATTTCTGTCATAGTTGACAAAATAACCTCTAAGTGATATTAATTCACATGCTTTATAATTCTGGAGTTGTCAATGAAACCGCGAGAGAGATTGCTGACTGTTCTCCAGGGCCAGGTGCCGGACTGCGTACCGGTGGCCCCGGATTTTTCATTCATGATACCGGCTCGTCTTACGGGCAAGCCTTTCTGGGACCTTTTCCTGTATAATGACCCGCCTATATGGGATGCCTATATTAATTGCGCCAAGCATTTCGACATCGATTCGCTGATGGACGGTTACTTCCGCTTCACCTACCCCGGCGAGCAGGACCCCAACCAAGGCTGGGAAAGATTTATCGTTTACAAAGGCCCGAACAGGATAGTTACTCAGTGGTCAACGAAAGAGAACGGCAAAAGGGTCTGGAAGCCGCGTGTGGATGTATTTCACGTTGCCGACCCGCCCAATGAAAACATTCATCCCTCCAGGATAGGTTTGCCCGAGGTGCCTGAAAAATACCAGCCGCTCGAAGGTGTCAAACCCGTCGACACCGGCCCCAAAGGTCTCGAAAGGCTCAAAAAGCTAATGGGCGACCAGGGTCTTGTGGGCATATTCATAACAGAGTCGGTTATCTTCAGCACTTCCGAGGATATTTTCGACTATTATGATAACCGCGAAAAGTATCAAAAACTCGCCCTGCAGCGCGTCGAACAAGTTGAAAAACGCTTCAAGTCAATAATGGAACTTGAGGTCAGGCCCGACTTCCTGTGTGTCGGCGGTTCCGGCACTCTCGTATACCAGACGGTCGATATGTTCAGGGAGATAACCTTCCCCGCTGTCAAAAGGGCGATTGAGCTTGCAAGTGCAGCCGGTCTGCCTACTCATGTCCATTCCTGCGGGCCGGAATCGGAACTTGTCCGGATTTTCGCAGAAGAGACCGGTCTCACTGTTATCGACCCGCTCGAGGGCCCGCCGATGGGCGACTGCGACCTTGCGGAGCTTAAAAGAAAGTACGGAGACAAGATCGTGCTGAAGGGCAACCTTCATACTACGGATATAATGTTAAACGGCACTGTGGATGATGTGGTAGAAGCGAGCAAAAAGGCCATCGATGCCGCCGCGGCAGGCGGGCGGTTCATACTCTCGACCGGCGACCAGTGCGGCCGGGACACACCGGACGAAAACCTCAGGGCGATGGTTGAAACCGCAAGGACATACGGTAAATATTGAATTGTTTTGATCAGGGCAGCTTATGCAGAATCTTAACACTGTCGACTACACTGTCATTGGAATTTACTTTTGCATTCTTGTGGGTCTTGGTGTGTATCTTAAAAAGATGGCATCTGCGTCCCTTGAAGATTATTTCCTAGGCGGCAGGAAACTTCCATGGTGGGCTCTTGGTATTTCGGGGATGGCAGCGTGGCTGGATGTGACCGGAACAATGATAATTACATCGTTTCTGTTCATGCTCGGCCCGAGGGGGCTGTTCGTTGAGTTTCGCGGCGGGGCGGTCCTGATACTTCCCGTCATACTCCTCTGGACGGGTAAATGGCATCGAAGAAGCGGCTGTATAACCGTTGCCGAATGGATGATTTACCGTTTCGGCGAAGGTTTTGGCGGGCAGTTCGCTCGTATAACGATGGCATTCGCGCAGTTCGCGGTTGTTATTGGTATGCTCGCTTATATGATAAAAGGAGTGGGCATATTCCTTTCGGTATTCTTGCCTTTTTCGCCGCTCGTATGTTCGATCATCCTGGTAACTATCGCGACTATCTACACACTCGCCAGCGGTTTTTACGGGGTAGTTTTTACGGACGTATTCCAGTCGGGCATTGTCCTGTTCAGTGTCATAGCCATTGTGGCGATGGCGGTAATAAAAAGTTCCGGTGTTGACATTGCCGCCCTTGCCGAGCAGGTCACCGGCAACAGCCAGTGGTTCAGCGCAGCGCCGCAGTGGAAGACCACCATGCCAGAAGGGTATAAGGTATATGAGAATCTTTTCATGTTCTGCGCATTTTATCTGCTCAGGAATCTTTTCGGAGGCATGGGCATGGGCGGCGGTGAACCGATATACTTCGGCGCCCGCAATGACCGCCAGTGCGGCACGCTTTCATTTATTCGGGGAACGACCATCATGTTCCGCTGGCCTTTCATGCTGGGCTTTGCGATACTCGGTCTTTTTCTCGTGCGTGACTTTTTCGCCGACCAGTCGCAGCTTGCCTCTGCTGCTGAGCTGATACATAAATATTTTCCAAATATTGAGGAAAGACACTGGATAACTGCCATCAGCGGCATCATTAACAAACCCGCCGAATACCCTCAGCTTGTCGCACAGTTAAAAGCCGTCCTCGGCGAGGCATGGGTATCCAAGCTGAACCTCGTCAGCTTTCACGGCAATATCAACCCCGAACGTGTACTGCCTGCGGTGGTCCTCTTCGATATTCCAGTGGGATTTCGCGGACTTATCCTCATCGCCCTAATTGCCGCGAGCATGTCGACTTTCGATACGCAGGTGAATATGTCGCTTGGTTTTTTCACACGTGATATTTATCAGCGGTACATAAGACCGAAAGCAGGCAATAAAGAGCTCGTCCGTGTAAGCTGGCTAGTCGGTATTATCCTTATCGTTTTAGCATTTTTGCTTAGCTACACAGTAAAGAATATCAATGATATATGGGGCTGGATAATCATGGGACTGATGGGCGGGCTTACCGTACCGCTGTTTTTGCGTTTTTACTGGTGGCGTTTCAACGGTGAGGGGTTTGCGTTCGGGATGATACTCGGCCTTGTCAGCGCATTTGTCCAGCGAATATATTATCCTGACCTTTCCGAAATATGGCAATTCATTATGGTCCTTGTTACCGGCGGCGCAGGATGCATCATCGGCACAGTTCTTACAAAGCCGACCGAAACGCATGTGCTCGAGCATTTCTACAAAACCACACGTCCGTTCGGCCTGTGGAAACCGCTGATTAATACGCTAAACCCTCAAACGCGGAAAGAAACACGCAAAGAACACAAAAACGACCTTCTCGCTCTGCCCTTCGCTTACGGCTGGCAGATAACCCTTTTCCTTTGGCCGATGCTGCTTATGGTTAGGAACTGGAAGGGATTCTTTGTTTCATTCGGTATATTCGCAGTCAGCCTGGCGGGTATGTATGTCTTCTGGTACAGAAACCTGCCGAAAGAAAACTACGGAGCAATGGAATGATCCGGATCAAACTTGCAGACGAAGAGATTCAGCAGCGCAGGCAGCTGCTGGCTCAATGGTCCGGTTTCAATAACAACAGGTCGCCTGTTATTGTATTCATGGATGCTCCCTTTTACTGCAAACTTGCGGAAATGCCGATAGAAAATATTTACAAAAACCCGCAAAACATGGTAACGGCGCAGTTAAAAGGCTGGAAACGCTTGCTTGAAAATGTGGATTGCGACAATGACGGCCCCTCCGTTGGTATTGATTTCGGCTCCTGTTTCACAGGCTCGATATACGGATGTAATCTTATTGAACAGCCCGGCAGTGTCCCGACAACTAAAAAGTGGTTCGAGTCCGCATCGGATATTGACAGGCTTAAAGAGATCGACCCGTTTTCAAGCAGTTTTCAAAAAAAGGCTAATGAATATTACAACTGGATGAAAGAACATTCAATCGATTACCCGGTATCTTTTATAGATGGGATGCAAAGCTATCCTCTCGACAGTGTTGAATTGATGACCGGTAGTGAAGGGCCGTTCTCAATCCTCTGCATGACAGCAGGTATCGACCGTATCTCGATATGGTGTTATGAAAATCCCGACCTGGTCCTTGAGATGATGGGTATAGTCACCGCAAAGGAAATTGACCGAATAAATAAATCTTTCGAGTACATGAACAAGCAGCCGGACAGGATATTCCTTGCCGACGACTACTCGCCTTATATGCCGCTTGATATTTACGAAAAATTTATCCTGCCTTTCCAAATAAAACTCTGTGCCGCTTTCCCTCAAAACCCCTGTTTCCACTCCTGTATTCCGGATAAAAGGCTGCTTAAGTATTGGAAAGAACACTTGCGTATTGAACTTTTCAATGGTTTTAAGCCACAAAATGGGCTGGATAATCTGAAAAGGGATTACCGTACTGTTGCCGACTTAATGAGCGGCAGCGTCCTTCTTGAACCGGACCTTGACGGGGCCAATGTCATGGTTGCCGATGGAAAAGTTCTCGAACAGGCTGCAGAAGACTTTCTTGAAATATTCGACACCCCTGCAGGAGTGAAATTATGCTATACCCTTACCGGCGGACATTCGACCAAAGATATGAACAAATGCAATGTAGTAAAACGGAAGCTTATTACATTCTAATCGATAATTCTCAAGACTCGCAGCCCCCACCGGCAGCAGGAGAATTCGTAACCAGGTAAGGACGGAATTAACTCCACCTGCAAATATTGACTTTAGAATGAGTTAGTGATAGCATAGATTTTTTAATCTCTAATTAAGCTCGGTAATAAGTTTAGGTTAATTTATAGATGAAAAAAACACTACTGATTATAGCCGCCGGTATGGGCAGCAGGTACGGCGGCCTCAAGCAGATCGACCCTGTCGGGCCAAACGGCGAGATCATTATCGACTATTCAATGTACGATGCTGTCCGCGCAGGCTTCGACAAGGTTGTTTTCGTTATACGGCATTATTTCGAAGATGCCTTCAAGGAAAAGGTCGGCAGTAAGCTCGACGGACTGGTCGAGACGGCTTACGCATACCAGGAACTTGAAAGCTTCCTTGAAGGTTTCCATCTGCCGCCTGGCAGGGAAAAGCCATGGGGCACCGGCCATGCGGTCCTCGTCGCCAAAGATGTGGTGAATGAACCCTTTGCGGTTATCAATGCAGACGATTATTACGGCGCTGAAGCATACAGGATAATGGCAGAGCGACTTGACACGATGCATGCCTCGGCCGATAATGACTACGCAATGGTCGGCTATATTCTTCGCAACACGTTATCAGAATACGGTAAAGTCTCGCGCGGCGTATGTGAATGCGACGATCAAATGTTCCTTAAAAAGGTACAGGAAAGAACCGACATAAGAAAAAACAATGGGGATATAGTATACATCGACAAAAACAGAAACGAGCACCGGCTAACAGGCGATGAGATTGTTTCGATGAACCTCTGGGGTTTTAGCCCAGACATTTTCGGCCACCTTCAAGCCCAGTTTACTGACTACCTCAAAGACCACGCCGGTGAAAATAAGTCCGAATTTTACATACCCTCGGCCGTGGACGAATTAGTGCAAAAAGGAATTAAAAAAGTCAAGGTCCTCAAGACACATGACACCTGGTTCGGGGTAACATACAGGGAGGACAAGGAAATAGCACAAAGCTGCATCAATAACTTAATACAAGACGGCGTATATCCCCGCAACTTATGGCAGAATAAATCGACAGGAGAATAATTTGGACCCGAATATCAAAGAGATATGCAGCCGATTCGAAATTTCCGGATCAATTGAAGAAGTTGCACCTTATGGCACGGGCCATATTAACCAGGCTTTCCTCGTTAGCTGTTCATATGAGAAGTCTATCCATAGATATCTCCTGCAGAAGATCAACAACAACGTTTTCAAGCAGCCCGAAGTGTTAATGGAAAACGCCGTCAAGATCACCAGCCATATATATGACAAACTAAAACAGCAAGATGTCAGTGACATAGACCGCAGGGTAATGACATTCATACCGGCCAAGGACGGCAGGTACCAGGTCCGGGACGACCGGGGCAGCTTCTGGCGAATGAGCAAGTTTATTGAAGATACGGTCACTTATGACGTTATAGGCAGCCCGCGGCTTGCTTTTGAGGCCGCCAGAATGTTCGGCTGGTTCCAGGAAATGATTACTGACATTCCGCCTGAAACTCTCCGGGAAACCATACCTGACTTCCATAATACACCCAAAAGGCTCGCCGATTTTAAAAGAGTCCTTGAAGATGACCCTTGCGGCAGGGCGGTTTCTGTAAAAGTTGAGATTGATTTCATCCTTGAGCACAGTTCAATTGCGAGTATTTTGACCGAGCCGGCTCAGAAAGGTTTGATACCCGTTCGAATAGTCCATAATGACACCAAGATAAACAACGTTCTTTTCGACAGCAAATCTAAAAAAGGCCTTTGTGTCGTTGACCTCGATACCGTAATGCCCGGGCTTTCGCTCTATGACTTCGGCGATATGGTTAGGACTGCGACTTGCACCGCCGAAGAAGACCAAACGGACCTCTCGAAAGTTTGTCTTAACGGCGAACTTTTCCATGAACTTGCCAGGGGATATATGCAGCAGGCAAACGGGTATCTCAATGATTTTGAAAAACAAAACCTGGTCAATGCCGGCAAAGTTATTATCTACGAGCAGCTTATAAGATTTCTCGTCGATCATCTCGTCGGCGAACTTTATTACAAAACCCACCGCCCCGGCCATAACCTCGACCGGGCTCGAACTCAAATGAAACTTCTGCAGTCACTTCTTGACCAAGAAAAAGAACTGGAAAAGATGGCATGCACCCTGAAATTTAGTCCACATTAAGTGAGATGTTACCGGAATATAATGGGAAACTATTGGCGTTGGTAATATTTGTTTCCCGTCAGCAGAAGTGGCACAGAAACTTACGGAGCAATTTACGTAAACCCAACCTGTACTCAGTACTCTCCCGGCACTATTATGTCTTGCTTTCGTGACGCAGGATCAACGTGGAGTCGTACTAACTTCGAATCAATGAAATCCCCCTCTACTGTAGTTTGATTCGGTGCGTGCAGTTTGAATTGCACATCCCATTCACCGGGCCACGCAGGCAGCAACAATAGTTTATCCCCGTCGGTTTGTAAAAGCATGGCCTGAAAAGCGATCATCATCACAGACCCGCCGTCAATGTCAGGGAACGTTTCCCACGGAGACTTCGCAAAACCGGTAAATCGCGTCGCTTGATCCTTATTGGAAACGCGAACAGACAAACCTCTTTGAGCTTCTTCAACCAATCCAAGGTGCGCAGCAAAAATCTCGTCTTGCATCCAACATACATTCCCACGGTTATGCCTGAATTTATAGCTGAGCCGTGCCATTTCGAGCTGCGGTCTACCGACACCAAAAATTCTATATGGAAAGACCGCGTACAATTGTGGATTTTCCACGTTATGCTGGTTTCCAATGACCGCGGCTGGTGCCAATATCTGTTTATAGTTGTTTAATTGAAATGTGTTTATCATTGGAATCGACGGCAGTTGTTCCTTTACCCGAATCCAGGCCTTCTTTTGTTCACTCGATATAATAGTATCAGGTAAAGTGCATAACCGTGAAGTAATAAATTTCAAACCGGCAATTTCAGGTAAAGGATTGACCGCTTCGATCCATGACTCAAGAGACTGCGCGGGCTTAAAAAGAATTTCACCCTCTTTCGTTTTTGGATAATGGGAATCATAAAATTCTATGACTGCCTCCGCTATCGGAACGAGGTACTTCTTTGCAAAACCTTGATCTTGTGTATGTTCATAATAATCCAGCATCATGGTGACAAGTTCAATACCGCCCTGCCAGTAATAACGCACGGCTTCGTGTTTCCCAAGCCCGTTGGGGTCATGCTCCCAACCGTAATCTGAATTCGGCTGAGTTCCCCAAAAATACATATGTTCCGGAAAACATACACCTCCATGATGAAAGAATTTCTTCACTCTTTCTTTAGCAACAGGCATAGCATTCCTATACATGTCAAATAAAGGCAGCATCATGTCATAATCGCCGGCCTTTAACATCGTCCAGTAAATGAGCCTGGTATTTTGCCAAAAATATCCACCACCCCATAAGCGAAAATCCGAATCGAAGCCTGCTTTGGCATAATAGCTGTCCTCTATAACATCAACAGTAAAAAGGGAACCGTTGAACTTAATCGGTGCCGCCCCGCGCCCGGCACAGGCATTCATATAGCGCAGGGATAAATACAACCTGGTGGCCTCTTCAGCATCTTTACATCCTGAAGCATATATCCAACTCCTGTTCCAAAAATTATGCCACCAATTTTGGTGTAAAACTCTTGCCTGCTCTATGTCATTCTCAGCATCAGCTTGTGCGAATGACATGAGGTTTTTTATCCACTCCGAAGGTGTAACATTAATAGCCGTATTGACATAAATTCCAACAGATGAATTCTTTCTTGGTTTCGAAGAGACAAGAGTGAATTCATCTTTTTTTAAAAAACCGTCCCCGCGCATGCATGCTCCAAAAATGCGGCCTGAGAGCGGGTCCTTCAATTTGTTTTTACTTTCCTTTAGGCCGATTATCGATAAGTTTTCCTGCCATATTGAATGATTATTATGATGATACCACAACACCGATTCTTTTGAGTCCTTCAAAATTGTATCGGGTTCTACAAAAACAGGGGCGTTCCTGCCGTACATGCCGCAAGCTGAATGTAGTTCTATCCCTTTGAGTTCACGTCTTTCCACTCGCCACATCTCTAAAGTGGCTTCCTGTTGAAATTCGATGCCGCTTTGAGCTTCGACTCGAATTACAGAATTCAAAGCGTCCACCCATATCCTAATCAGGATATTATTCGGTTCCTCCCCATAACGAATTACAATTTCTCCCTTGGCAAAATTAAGTATCTGTTGGAAATTTTCTGCCCCCTCAAATAGATTGGGTGTAAACTTAATGCGTATTTTACCCACCTTAAGCAAACGAGAATACTCATCCCATGCATCCGATTTTCCCACATAGATCAGTATATCGCCATTTTTTTGCACGAGAACATTTCCCCCGATATCTCCATTTCCTACCGGCATGGAATCGCGGGGGTCTACACTGGGATAATCCCAAACGAGACTGTAATCCCCGATATCCAAAGAACTTGCCTCACCGGTTATGCCTATTGCTGTTGTGATAACAGATAAACAAAGAAACAATAGTGAAGATTTTTTCAAATTATTGCAAAAAATAGAGAGCATATTCTTACATTTGTTCGAGGAATTCATTTGGTTCGTTATTGACGTTCGTATTGAAAAATGCGGTGTCTATAAATCAACGCAAAAATGCAACGGCAACTATTCCTGTGCCTACCCAACAATGCCATTGCGCCATAGCTTGATAAAATCAAGTAACGGCAGCCTGACAATCTTTTCCACGAGGCCCTCTCAATAATAGTAAGCACCACCGCTGACCAAAGCACGTGGTTCCATTTTTTCTTTCTTGAAGTACACCACGTGTCCGTCAGCAAAGCCCACAGGATTATCCACACTCAGAGATGTTTCCCCGAAATAACTCGGGGATGGAGCATTAATATATCCCGCGCCGTTATGAGAAAGATCCCAGAAATGATTACCGGTCGAACTTACCCGGTGTGCAATGAAAGCTTTGCGAGATGAACAATCACTGGGTTTCATCGGCCACGGTTCTTGATTGAAATCCTCCATTTGCCCATTGTGCAGCCAGGTGAACTTAAAAACTGCAGGATTATTAGCGTTGTCTTTGTAATTCGCAAACCAGCAATAGGGTGTGGTAATTGCGCTTTTGATATCATCCGGGTCTTCAATCATTGCCTTACGCATCGCGTCCCAGCCGCCGCTTTCATCCGCCAGGTGGGGCTGAGGCCAAAGGCCGTTATTCGCCGGGCGGGTCATCAAAGTGCAGCCGAAAATTTTTGAATTATCAACATAAGGATCGATTAAATCAAAAAGACTTGGTTTGTCCATCAAATCCACTCTGCCGTACATTCCGTCATCGAACCAGTCCGGACCAAGATTTATATGAGCAGCAAATTTATTGTTATCCTGCGCATAAAGAAACTGGATGACATGCTGACTCTTGAAATTGGTCATGCAGACGATTCGCCTGGCCTGATATTTCACTTGCTGAAGAGCAGGCATGAGAATTGAAAGCAGCAAAGCTATAATAGAGATAACGACCAGAAGCTCTATGAGAGTAAAACCCCTAAGATTGTTTGAATATGACCTCTTGACCTTAAGTTGCAGCATGGGACTTTGATATTTCATACGGTATCTCCTTATTTAAGATACAAATTTTACAACATTATTGTATAGTATTTATGCTTACTATTACAAACCCTCTTTGCGTTTTTTTTGACTCATTTTACGCCATAAAAGGCTCTTAACATCTTGAATAGGGCTTCATTTTCAGCAGATTTGGGGCTGTTTATGCCTGTTTTTCTGAATATAACCTGAATTACGCCAATCTAAACCCAGTTTGCGATACCCGCTTGGTTTCGCCGACTTCGATATGTATAATATTATCAGTATCCATGAAAATTTAATAATTGAAACTTAGAAAGGCAAAGGTTATGTCCAGCAAAATTGCATCCTTATTGCTTATTTTATTATTAAGCGTCCCGGTATCGGCTCAGGATGAATCCGAGAAGAAGGCTTTGAAATTACTGGACAGGTGTAATGTCGTCTGGGACAGTCCAAGCGACAATGCCTGGGGTTCCATGCCGCTTGGAAACGGTGATATCGGTGTCAACTTCTGGGTAGAACCGAACGGTGATTTTATTTTTTACATAAGCAAATCTGACGCATGGAGCGAAAGCAGCGCATTGCTGAAATTAGGAAGGGTCCGTGTTAAATTTGACCCGGTCCCTGTTATGGCAAGTCAGCCTTTTGTGCAGGAACTTGATCTGAGAAATGGTGAAATAAGAGTCAAAAGCGGTGAGAATGATAATCTTAAAATGCGCATGTGGATAGATATGCATAACCCTGTAATCGCATTCGAATGCAATTCCGATGTTCCGGTTAAGATGCAGGTTGACTTTGAAACATGGAGAACAGAGCGGCGCGAGCTTGTTGGAATCGAAAAGCATCTTTCACTGGGTGGTACGGCGGTAATAGAGCCTGACATTATTTTGGAAGCTGAAGGTGACCAGGTCATGTGGTGTCACAGGAATACGACGAGTTTTTGGGATTATGACAAGAAAGCTGCGGAACATCCGGAGCTGAACATTCCAAAGCTTGAGGATCCATTCCTTAACCGTACCTTTGGTGGTCTGATCGACGGCCCTGACCTTGAAAAAGTTAGCTCTACAAGGCTTGTTTCAGTCAAGCCGAGACGGGAAAATAATTTTAATGTTTACGTGCTTACAGCAAAAACAGACACAATTGAGCAGTGGCAGGACAAGATAAAAGATATTCGCAATAACCTGGAAGAAACAGATACTAATGAACGTATTGCAGCGCATCGCAAGTGGTGGCGAGACTTCTGGGTGCGATCCTGGATATTGATTGACGGAAATGAAAAAGCCAGGACGGTAGGCCAGGTCTACAACCTTCAACGATATATGAACGCAATAGCGGGCAGGGGGGAACAGCCTATTAAATTTAACGGTTCATTATTTACGATGCCCGTTTTAAAAGATTTCCCCCAGTA
>CAZVPF010000040.1:0-26953 GCA_964628195.1 uncultured Pirellulales bacterium
TCGTTATGTCCCCAAACAAGAAATTGAGAGTTTGAAGTGGCAGCTAGATTAAATCGAGGAATAAACTAACTTGAACAGTATGGGTAAAACGAAAAGAGTATTTAGCCGATTCTACGTGACTTTCATCATTATAATATGTATTTTGCTCATGGTTTTATTATTAGATTTATCTATTGGGGCATACAGAGGGTATGGTTTATTCAAAACTGCTTATTATTCCAAAAATCCACTTTTTTTTGCAATAGAAGATGTTTTCGAATTAAGTGAATATATGACTTCTTATTTTAGGTCAAGTCCTGAAAAAATGCCATCACCTAAAATGGTCGATATGGGTGTTGATTGCATTTTTTTGACGGAAGAGCAACCCTATTCCAATTATGATATTTGGGTATTTGAATCAAAAAGAAAGAAAGGCTATAAATATCTTTATTCCCCTTTGTCTTTGCTTGTAAAAGATAATAAACCAGATAGTGTTCCGGATGATATCAAGTTTTGGGATGTAGTTGCTTTTTGCTCTTGGGGTATTTATGATGCCCAAGAAAAAAAATATAAGCCGTATTTGCTTCCAGATTTTTATGAAAAGAAACTCACCCCTTTGAAATGGCCTTGCTACACTTTTACAGGGATACCTTCTCATATTGAGACTACAAAACCACCTATTCCAGGTAGTTATATATTTCATGAGTCCGACTTAAAAAATAAGCACTTGTGTTATACTGAAAATATTTTGGGAATCTTGAAAAGTATTTATCCCAAATATGTGCCATAAACAGTACAGTTCAAGAGGTACAACAGGCGTGCTCAAATGAAAGCAAAAAATATAATAACAGTATTTTTGTTTTTCTTATCAATACTAATCAGTATGGGAGTGGTTTATATAGTTAGAAATTCATATTGTGCAATAAATACAACAAGATTAAAGGCTCTTTATGGTTAAATATATCTTTTAGAATAGAAAAAGGCCATAGGAATAAACTTAACTTGAACAGCGTGGGTAAAACGAAAAGAGTATTTACCCCATACTACCTGACTTTTTCATTGCGTGCATCAAAAAGGCCAGAAGCACCAGAAGGATCATAGCGATGACGGTCAGCAGATTGAAGTATTTTTCAATAAATTGCCTTGCCCTGGCACCGAGGAAATAAAATAAAACCCCCTCAGAGCCGAACCGTATCGTTCGGAACACAAGGCTGATGAGTATAAATTTCACAATTGAAATTTCTGCCATGCCGCCGACCCACGAAAAAATCATATAAGGTACCGGCGTCAGTGCCGAGATACTGATTGCCCAGAAATCGTACTGTTCATAAAGCTCCAGCGCCTGCTGTGCCTTGGACCCAAGATGCATCATATCAAAAAAAGAGACCACGCTCTGCCCACCGACAGCCAGCCCCAGCAGAAAAGCGATTGTGCCCCCAAGCACACTGAAAACCGCGCATACAAGACCGTACCGGATACCATTTTTGGGCTTTCCAAGGCTAAGAGCGATAACCATCACATCGGCTGGCATCGGAACACATATCGGCTCGGTAACAGCAAGCAGAATCAGCGCAGGTAAAGCAAAGCGGGTGTTGGCCCAGTGCAGAATCCAGTTGTAAAGCCGCCGGTGCAGATGCCACCACGATGGAACCTCCTCCTGCATATGTTCCACCGCCCTGGGGTCAGCGGGGACGTCTGTACCGGAATCATCTGAAAGAGTGTGATTGGGGTCAGTATTGCTCAAATCGGCGCTGTTCGGCCTGGACTTATTATCCTTTTCTGTCATAAAGACCTCATAAAAATTGATTTTAATTAAGCCACACAGATAAAATCTGGAGGTACTTTTTCAGCTTTTACATAGTATAAACCGCGTCTGGATGGGAAGTTTTCAAAGCGTTCGCGTTACCGGGTCAGCACAGGATTATCTGCAGAACCCTCGATATGTCAAGGATATATTATCCAAACTGAGCGTTTGCAGGGAAATTTATAACAGTCTCGTATCTAAGACAAACGTATATTTTGCCTTTTGCGAAATATGCGGGCGACCAGAATCGAACTGGCGTCTCGAGCTTGGGAAGCTAGCGTGTTACCATTACACTACGCCCGCTTTGGCTTTTACCTTCACTTTGGGGCAAAAGCGAAAAACAAGTATATCTGCAAACCCGGCTGGCGTCAAGAAATATTAATCAGCCGGTCCTATGATTCGCCTTGCGAAGGGCAATACGTGCAGCATGTCTTATCGGTCTCCCAGATCGTAACACTGTAAAGATCGCAATTTGTGAACTGTCCTTCCAGCCTGTCCCATGCGAATTTCGCAATATTCTCCACCGTCGGCAGATGAGCCTTGAAATAGTCGACATCAAGGTTAAGGTTCCTGTGGTCCAGCACATCGACAACCTCACGGCTGACCGTCTTTTGATAAACCGGTATCGAAACCGACTCCCTGTCGGCGCACTTTATAACGACCTCGAGAACGTAATTATGCCCGTGGCCCGTGGGGTTGGCACATTTGCCGAACACCTCGAAATTCTCATCTCTGCTGAACTTTTCGTTCCAAAGAGTGTGCATCGAGGCGAACTCGAATTTCTCGCTGAAATAAAACATTTCCGGTTTCTCCGAAGTTATGTATATTTTCCTGTTGGGGTTAAGGCCCAGCTCGAGCCTGACCAGCTGCTGAGCTTTCAAAGTCTCCTGTATGCCCGACCAGGCCATTACAAGCAGGCTGTACATGTCGAACATTCTTACTTCCCGGCCCTTTATGTAAGATGCCGCGATAAGCTGCTGGAAAAGAGAAACCACCTTGCCGCGAACAATATCGTCTATATGTGTAACGTTCATTATAAACCCTGTATCCGGGTCCACCCTTCCCCTGACAGAAACCCTCAGCGGGAAATACAGGCTGAGTCCCTGCCCGCATGGCTTCGAGCAATAAGGGTTATTGCCCGAATCATCCGTGGGCTTAAAGGGGTTTATCGAGAACCTTACCTCTCTTGTAAGTACGTGGGTCATAGCGGGCTATCCTTTATCCCGAATCAGGCTAAGCACCTCTGCGCGGCTTCTCGGATCGCTTTTGAATGTCCCGCGCAGCGCGCTTGTAACCATGACCGAGCCGGGTTTTTTTATCCCGCGTATCGTCATGCAGCTGTGCGAGGCCTCGATAACCACCGCGACACCGCGAGGCCGAAGGTCTGCCATCAGGAAATCCGCTATCTGTGTTGTAAGCCTCTCCTGGACCTGCAGCCTTCGTGCGAAAGAGTCGACCACCCGCGCCAGTTTGCTTATGCCGATCACCTTGTCCGAGGGCAGATAGGCGACGTGCGCGCTGCCGATGAAGGGCATCATATGGTGTTCGCACACGCTGTAAAAAGGGATGTCACGAAGGGCGATTATCTCGTCGCACTGCTCGGAGAAAACGCTCTTGACATATTCCTCAGGCCTGGAAGTCATGCCCGACAACAGCTCGGCGTACATTTTTGCGACACGGTCGGGCGTCTCAAGCAGGCCCTCGCGTTCCGGGTCCTCGCCGATTGCTTCGAGTATTTCATGCACGGCTTTTTTAATTCTCTCAAGGTCCATATCAGCCCCTAATTAACAAAATCATTTTTCCGCTGTTTGTGCCACAAACTCCGTAAACACACGAACCGCAAAGCCTCGCGAACCCGACCCGGACTTAACCGCGGGGTCGTACATGCCGGGCCCTGCTATATCAAGGTGTGCCCACTTGACTTCCTCGCCGGCGAACTCACGCAGGAAAGAGCCCGCTGTGCACGCACCGCCCCATCGCGAGCCGATATTCTTGAGGTCCGCGATCTCGCTTTTCATTTCCTGTGTGTATTCATCGCCGCATGGCAGGTGCCACAAAGCCTCGCCGCTGGCGACGGAAGCAGACATAAGCTGCTTGACAAGCCCGTCGTCGTTGGACATAAGCCCGGCCTTGTATTTGCCCAGCGCGACCACGCAGGCGCCGGTCAAGGTCGCGGCGTCGATAATGATATCGGCCTTTAGGTCCTTCTTCGCGTAATAGATGCCGTCGCAAAGACACATCCTGCCCTCTGCGTCGGTGTTCTGTATCTCGACCGTCTTGCCGCTGTATGTCTTGACGATATCGCCCGGCCGATAGCTCGTACCGTCCGGCATGTTCTCCGCGGAGCAGACTATCCCGGTGACCTTCACCGGCAGCTTGAGCCTGGCAATCGCCTGCATCGCGCCGATAACCGCGCCGCCGCCGCCCATGTCCATTTTCATGTCCTGCATATTCGCCGAAGGCTTTATGCTTATCCCGCCGGAGTCAAATGTTATCGCCTTGCCGATCAGCGCGATATGCGGCGTGTCCTTTTTAATTTTCGCCGGGCTGTACTTAAGCTCTATAAGCCTCGGCGGTTTCGCCGAACCGCCGCCGACTGCTAATATGCCGCCCATCTTCTTATCGGCAAGCTGCTTTTCGGTCATAACCCTGCACGTAAGACCGGCGACCGACTTTGCCATCTTCCTTGCCTCTGCCGCGAGCTGCGAGGGGTACATAATATTCGCCGGCCTGACCACAAGCGTCCTTGCAAGCTGCTGGCCGAGCCCTATTGTCGCGCCTTTGTTCGTCGCGCTGTTGTCGCCGTTTGCCACCGTAACCGACAACCTGCCGGGGCGTTTGTTTTCTTTGTCGGTCATGAACTCGTCATATTTATACCCTCCGAGGAAGGCACCTTCAGCAACGGCCTGAGAAGCCTTTTTAACGTCGAACTTTTTGCCGCAGTTGAAAAACGCGCAAACAAGGCTGCTGCCCTCAAGCGAAACGGTCTTTGCCGCTGCCTGCTCGGCTGCTTTTCGTATGCAGTCCGTGTCGGCCTTGTCTTTGGCGCCCAGGCCCACCATGAGCACGCGCTTTGCGCCGATCCTGCCGTCACCGTAAACGCAGTAATCCGTCTTGGCCTTGCCCTTGAAGTCGCCGATCTTTATTATCTTGCCCATCCAGCCGCCAAGAGCCTTGTCGAGCGACATGGCGTCGCCTGCAAGTTTGCCGTCGTCGAAGACGCCCACCGCCAGCACGTCGCCTTTGGCCTTTACGACATCCGTTTTGCCCGCCTTTACGCTGATCTTTATCAACTGCTTTTCCATGCCTTATTCGCTCCTTTTCTAACTGCTTTGGTTTCCTTACGCTGTCTTATTCTTTTTCTCCGCGCGGTACCTTAGATAACCCTCGATGAACATCTCGATATCGCCGTCAAGCACCGCGTCAACGTTTCCGGTCTGCACCTCGGTCCGGTGGTCCTTAACCATCTGGTAAGGCTGAAGGACATAGCTGCGTATCTGGTTTCCCCAAGCGATCTCGCCCTTGTTGCCGTAAAGCTCGGCAAGCTCCCGGTCGCGTTTCTGCTGTTCGAGCATGTAGAGTTTGGACTTTAGCATCTTCATCGCCTCTGCCCGGTTCTTATGCTGCGAACGGTCGTTCTGGCACTGCACCACGATCCCGGTGGGGGCGTGTGTTATCCTCACCGCCGAGCTTACCTTGTTGACGTGCTGGCCGCCTGCGCCGCTGGCCCGGTAGGTGTCGATCCGCAGGTCCTCTTCGTTGACCTCGATATCAACATCCTCGTATTCCGGTATCACGTCGACGGCGACAAAGCTCGTATGCCTTCTTGCGTTCGAGTCGAACGGGCTTATCCTCACGAGCCTGTGCACGCCGCTCTCGCACGAGAGCTTGCCGAAGCAGAAAGGCCCGGAAACATGCAAAGTTATGGACCGCACACCCGCCTCTTCGCCGGGGGTCAGGTCATATTCCTCGAACTTGTAACCGTTATTCTCAAAATACCGCGAATACATCCGCAGGAGCATATTCGCCCAGTCGCAGCTTTCGGTTCCGCCTGCGCCGGCGTGGATGCTGAAAAAACAGCTCCGCATATCATCCGGCCCGTTGAGCATTCCGGCGATCTCGATCTTGTCGCATATTTTCGCCAGCTTCGCGCAGTCCTTCTCAACTTCCTCAAGCGTCTCGGTGTCGTTTTCCTCAATCGCAAGCTGGTAGAGCTCCTCGATATCCTCAAACTGCGAACAGGCCCGGTTGACAGGCTCTATCATGCTCTTTATCGTGCTGAGCTGGGTTACTACCGACTGGGCCCTGGCCTGGTCGTCCCAGAAATCGGGACTTTCCATCTGCTTTTCAAGCTGCTTTTTCTGCGCGTTTTTGCCCGGCAGGTCAAAGCCAGTCCCGGACGTTTTGGATCCGGGCCCCCAGCTCTTCGATCGCCGATCTAAGTTCCGCTGTTTCCATAATCTGACTCTCTCGATCTCTTACTGAATTAACAAAACCTTATAATACTACTTTTCGAGGCCCCTGTAAACCCCCGCCCCGGATTTTCGCTGCCGGAAACTGTCAAACAATGTTGCGATTTGTAAAAAAGTCACAATTCACTTATAATTACCCCAACTATGGAAAAGCGTATTTTACTTGTAAATCCGCCTGTGTACGACTTCACGGCCTATGACTTCTGGGTACGTCCGCTGGGCGTTTTGACCGCCGCGGGTCTTTTCGGCGGCGACTGCCAAACATCGCTGTTCGATTTTCTCGACCGATTCTACCCCGCGGCCGGGGCGAAAGTCAAAGCCGGAAACGACCGCTTCAACCGCGGCCCGTACCCGGCAAAGCGCATAAAAAAGCCTGAAGTGTTCGCCGATATCCCCCGGCTTTATAAACGTCACGGCCTTGCCCGCGCGGTGTTCGAGGACTTTCTGCGGCAAAACGGCCCGTTCGACTTTGCGATAGTCCAGGCGATGATGACATACTGGTACGAGGGGCTTGAGGAGGTCATAAAGACACTGCGAAAATTCAGCCCGAATTGTCGAATTATCCTTTCGGGCTTTTATGCAAGGGCCTGTCCCGGCCATGCCGAAAAACTCGGCGCCGACCATATCACAGCCGACTACGACTTCCGCGACCTGTTCAATATCCTGCAAACCTCGCCAGGTCCGTACCGGCCGCCTGCATGGGGGCTTTACCGGCAACTGCATGCGGGGGTAATGAAACTTACCCACGGCTGTCCGGGCAAATGCACCTACTGCGCCGCTCCGCGAATGGGTCCCGCTTTTACAACCCGCCCGCTCGGACATGCGACAGCCGACCTGCACAAATTGCTCGAGATCGGCGCAAGGGACATCGCCTTTTACGACGATGCGCTGCTGCACAAGCCCGGGCTTATCTTCAGGCCGCTGCTCGAATACGTCATCGAAAACGGCATAAACAAAAAGGTAAACTTCCATACCCCAAACGCCCTGCACTGCCGGCACCTTGACGGGCCGACCGCAAAGCTAATGGTTCGCGCAGGGTTCAAAACTTTTTACCTCGGGGTTGAATCAAGCTCCGACAGTTTCCAGAGGCAAACCGGCGGGAAGGTGACCCACGACGAAACGGCCCGGGCTGTCCGGAACCTTCTCGACGCCGGTGCGGTACGGCAAAACATTACAGCCTACGAAATGCTCGGTCACCCGCTCGGCGACCTCCAGCGACTTGAAAAATCCATGCGGTTCGTCAACTCGCTCGGCGTGCGGGTAATGCTCTCGGACTTCTCGCCCATACCCGGCACACCGGACGGCGAACTGTGCCGTCAATACGTCGACCTCGACGAGCCGCTTACGCACAACAAAACATTTTTTCCGATAAAGCTGCTCGGCGCCGAAAAAGTCAACTATTTCAAACAGCTCTGCAAGGACCTGAATAACTCGCTGAAAAAATGAGCGTGTTTTTCTCTGGCCCGGCCCGGCGGTTTCCGTTATAATGCCCGTTTCCAATGTTATTCGAATAATAAGGCAGATTATGACACTATATGTAAACGGTGAAAAAGTAACCGACGAACAGATAACCGCGGAAATGGACCGCCTAAGGCCGCATTATCAGCAGGCTTTTGCAGACCAGAAACCCGAGCAGCAGGAAACCCAGCTTCGCGAATGGTCGCGCGAGAACGTTATCGAACAGGTCCTGTTCCTCCAGGAGGCTAAAAAACTCGCCGACCAGGTCAGCGATAAGGATGTCGATAAGGAATACGAGAACGTAGTTAAGCAGGCCGGCGACGAAAAAAAGCTGCTCGAACAGGCCGGGCTCGAACAAGGCCAGGCCGACAAGCTGAAGGAGCAGCTTAAAGAGCAGATGCTCCGACAGAAACTCATGGAAAAAGTTTCCTCAAAGGTCACCGAGCCCTCCGAAAAGGAAATACAAAAATACTTCGACACAAACATCGAACGCTTCACGATACCCGAGATGATCCGCGCCTCGCACATCGTAAAACACCCCCAGCAGAACGAGGACATGGAACAGGCAAAACAGGAACTCGAGGGGATTTTAACGCGGATAAAAAACGGCACCGACTTCGCCGAACTTGCCAGCGAGGGTTCCGACTGCCCCGACTCCGGGGGGGATCTCGGTTACTTCCCGCGTGGCAAAATGGTCCCGAGCTTTGAAGAGGTCGTATTCAATATGGAACCCGGCCAAATAAGCGACGTATTCCAGACCGAGTTCGGGTACCACATCGCGAAAGTTACCGACAAAAAACCGTCAATGCCCTGCCGAATCGAGGACGTAAAACAGCTTATCCAGAAAGAGCTGAAAGAAGAGAAAACGCAAAAGGCGCTTGAAAAATACCTCGACGACCTCAAGGAAAAAGCGGCCATCGAAGAAAAGTAAACAAAGACCTCGAAAGCTCGTGGGGCAAAAACGCCCAGGCAAGACAGCTCTCTTACATTACGCCGATTCTTTCCTCAAGGCCGTACTTTTTCATCTTCTTGTAAAGCGTAGTCCTGTTGATATCCAGCATTTCGGCGGTAAGCGTTCGGTTCCAGTCGTTGGTCTCAAGGGCGGCCCGGATAATGCTCTTTTCCGGCTTTTCAAGGGCTTTTTTCAAACTTTCCCGCTTATACTCCAAATTATCCTGCATTTGCGGATTATCCAGCAGGGTTCCCGGCAGGTCCGCGACAGTTATGTACCTGCCCTTGCAAAGCAGAACCGCCCGCTCGACAACATTCTCAAGCTCACGAATATTGCCGGGCCAGTTGTAATAACGCATAAGCTCCATCGCCTCCTCGTCGACACCTGCAATATTCTTGCCGTGTAATGAGTTGTAATATTTTACAAAGTGCCCGGCAAGCATCGGCAAATCGCCTATGCGGTCGGAAAGGTCGGGCAGGTTGATCGAAACCACGTTCACGCGGTAATAAAGGTCCTCGCGGAACTGGCCCCGGCGGACAAGCTCCGCAAGGTCCCTGTTGGAGGCAAGAAGTACACGGGTGTCCACGGTTAGAGTCTTATTGGAACCGACCGGCTCGAACTGCCTGTCCTGGAGAACGCGCAGCAGCTTAACCTGCATGGCAGGTGAGGCCGAGGATATCTCGTCAAGAAAGATTGTCCCGCCGTCGGCTGCAAGAAACTTGCCGTCCTTATTGCTTACCGCGCCGGTGAACGCTCCGCGAACATGGCCGAAAAGCTCACTTTCCAGCAGGTTCTCCGGCAGGGCCCCGCAGCTAACCTCGATAAAAGGTTTCATGCGCCGGTGAGAACGCCAATGCAAAGCCTTTGCCAGCATAGACTTGCCCGTGCCTGAAGAGCCGGTCATAAGCACAGTGGTCCGGCTGTCGGCAACGGCTTCGACGAGCTCGAAAATACGGGCCATCTTGTAATCCTGGCTGATAATGTTCTCTAAATTGTATTGATGACTAAGCCTGGATCGCAGCTCGATATTCTCGCTCAAAAGCGACTGCTGCTTGACGGCCCGCTCTACTGTAAGCAATAGCTCGTCGTCGATAACCGGCTTGGTGAGATAATCATAGGCACCTTTTTTGATCGCCTCAACGGCATTTTCTATCGAGCCGTAACCGGTGATAATGATAACAACCGTCTGGGGGTAATTCTTTTTGATGATGGACAAAAGCTCCATCCCGTCACCGTCGGGCAGGCTGATATCGCTGATAACGAGATTATAAGAGGACCTCCGCAGTTTCGTCAGCGCCTCGTTGATGGACCCGGCACCGTCCGTGTCGTACCCCTTGAACGATAAAAAATCACGAAGCGATTCAATAATTATGCTGTCGTCGTCAATAACAAGTATTGATGCCCTGTTCATTTTTGCCCCATACCCATATAAGCGATTATATTCACTTTCGCCGGCAGGCTTTTGTTAGATATAGTTCTCCAGAGTCTCCGTGGTTATTTAACGGCGTCCTGCCAATGGTTTCTATTTACACCCCGCTTTTGAGAAAACTGCTGCCCCGGCACTGATAGTAAGACATTATCAGGCAAACGAGGCTTAATGTCAACAATAATTGTTGTTTTTTTTCAACATTATTGCAAAAAATAAACAATAACCGGACAATTAATGTCTAATTTTTTTCATAAAAGCGTAACGTCAGCGTGTGGTCGCGAGGTTTGAGGATGAGTTTTTGTATTGAATTTTTGGGCTTTCTTTTCTATTTTTGGGGTTTTGTTACGGGGCTTTTGAATAATGATAACTGTGGAACCTAAGGGCGGGCTGGCGAACAGGATAAGGGCGGTTGACTCGGCGCTTTCGATGGCCGCACGTTTTGAGACAGAGGCGCGTATAATCTGGCCGTTGCTGCCCGAATGCAACTGCGGCTTCGGGGAGCTTTTTGCACTGCCTGGGTTCGCGAGTCTTGAACAAAAGGGCTCGGATTTACTGAGCGGTCTTTTGCCGGATAATGCGTATTTCCTTTTTAAGCGGATATCAGGTAAGCTGAGATATGATAAGCAGATATTTCAGAAACAATTGCGAAAGCTTAAAGAGGGGAAGTTCGATTTTAACACGCTGAAGAAATACAGGTCAGTGTACATTAACAGCTATGAGCGGTTTTATTACAAGGACCGTTATAAGCATTTGTTTTTCAATGAGGACATACTCGCAAGAGTGCGTGAAATTTCAGTCGGTTTCCCTGCAGGTATCGTAGGTGTGCATATCAGGCGGACCGACCATAAAAAGGCCATCGAACACAACCCGACCGAGTGGTTTATGGAAGCCATCAGCGAGGAAATTGCAAAAGACAACTCGGTGAAATTTTTTCTTGCGACTGACAGCCCCCAAGAGCAGTCCCGGGTGGTTGAGAAGTTTGGTCAGCGGGTCATTACGTTTGAAAAGACGCTGGAGAGAGACGAACCTGCGGGAATAAAAGATGCGCTTGTGGAGCTTTTGTGCCTGTCGAGAACGCGCAAAATACTGGGCAGTTATTACAGTTCTTTTTCCGCCGTTGCCGCGGAGATTGGACAAATCGAATGGTTCACCCCGGCTGGGAAGGGGTATTAACGGGACGTAAGGGCACCTTAAAGCATACCGTAAACGGGATATTCGATTATACCTTTCAGCTCGCCCAGGAACTGCGCGCCGACCGCGCCGTCGATTATTCGGTGATCGCAGGAAAGCGTCAGCTTCATGGTTGTTCGCACGTTAACATTATCGTTTTCATCGACAACCGGTTCCCGCAAGGCTCGGCCTACCGCAAGAATCGCGCTGTTGGGCGGGTTGATAATGGCAGTGAATTCCTCGATGCCGAACGAGCCGAGATTGGTTATGGTGAAAGTGGAATTGTTATACTCTTCATTTTTAAGTGTGCCGCTTTTAGCCTTTTCGATCAGGACCTTTATTTCGCCGTCGATTTCAAGGACGCCTTTGTTTTCACAGCCGCGAACAACAGGCGTTATGAGCCCGTCATCGAGAGCGACGGCAAGGGCGATGTCAACCGAACCGTGTTTGATTATTTTGTCGTCGGCCCAGGTTGCGTTGACGATGGGGTGACGCTTCAGGGCCTCGGCGGTGAATTTCATGATGTAAGCGTTCAGTGAGACCTTGCCGCCGGTTTGTTTGTTGATGGCCTGTCGGGCGCCGATGAGCGCGTCGGCAAGGACGGTCGTTTTAAGGTAATAATGAGGCGCCGAGAACTTCGACGACGAGAGACGGTCGGCGATTACCTTACGCTTGCCGGAAACTTTTTCTTCGGTGTCGGTCAAACCCGCGGCGGGCATTTGCTGTTGTTGGGCTTGCGGCTGTTTTGCCGGTTGGGTTTGGGCTTGTTCGGAGCCTGCTGCTTTTTCGATATCCGCGACTATTATTCGCCCCTCGGGGCCTGTGCCCTGTACCTGTGTGATGTCAATGCCCTTTTGTTCGGCGACTTTGCGGGCAAGCGGGCTTGATTTCACACGGCCTGACTGCTGGGTTTTAGATTGCGGTTGTTCTTCAGCCCGGGCTTTTTCCTGCTGGGGCTGCTGGCTTGGCTGGGATTGTTCCTGCTTTTTCTCCGGCTGTTTTTCGGCGGGTTCTTCCGTGGGTTCTTCCGTGGGTTCTTTCGCGGGTTCTTTCGCGGGCTGTTCGGCGGACTGTTGTTCACCCATGCCGGAAACATCTTCCCCCTCTTCGCCGACGATAGCGATAGTATCGCCGACTTTTGCGGAGGAACCTTCCGCGGCGACTATTTTAAGCAGCGTGCCCTCGGCGGGGGATTCGTATTCCATTGTCGCCTTGTCGGTTTCAACCTCGCAGAGAACGTCGGACTCGGCGACCTGGTCGCCTTCTTTTTTTATCCACTTTACGATGGCGCCTTCTTCCATTGTGGGCGACAGTGCGAGCATCGGTATCTTCTCAGCCATTTTTTATTCCTTGTAAAAAGGTTCAGTCGTTAACTAATTATTTGTTAGAGATACAGCACCCTGCTTACCGCTTCGAGTATCTTTTCGACGCTCGGCTGGACGGCAAGTTCGAGCGTGTGGTTATAGGGCATCGGAACGTCCTCGCTGGCGACAAGTTCCACGGGCGCATCGAGCATGTCGAAGCAGTGTTTCGAGACCAGCCATGACACGTGACTGCCAACACTCGCAACCGGCCATGCTTCGTCGATAACGATACAGCGGTGTGTTTTGTTTACCGATTCGATTATCGCATCGAGATCGACGGGGCGGACCGTTCGCAGATCGAGGACCTCTGCGTCGATACCGTCGGGCTCGAGAGCTGCTGCCGCGTCGAGGGCGAGTTTCAGTATCTTGCCGTGGGTTATAAGAGTTACGTCCTCGCCGGGTCGTTTAATGTCCGCTTTGCCGATTTCGACCAGGTATTCTTCGGATGGGACGTCCCCTTCGGTGCCGTAGAGCAGTTCGGCTTCGGCAAAGACAACAGGATTGTCGTCGCGGATCGCCGACTTCAGCAGGCCTTTGGCGTCATAGGGTGTTGCCGGGCAGATAACCTTCAGGCCCGGTATGTGAGCGTAGATGCTCTGGATAGCCTGGCTGTGCTGGCTTGAGAGCCATTCAGCCGGTCCGTTTGCACCGCGAAAGACGATGGGGACCTTGATCTGGCCGCCGCTCATGTGGCGGAGCTTGGCGGCGTTGTTTATTACCTGGTCGAGGGCCTGTATCGAGAAATTGAAAGTCATCCATTCGACGACCGGGCGAAGCCCTGCCATCGCAGCGCCGATACCGATACCGGTGAATCCTTCCTCGGTAATGGGTGTGTCGATGACGCGTTTGTCGCCATACTTGTCCAGCAGACCCTTGCTGACCTTGTACGCGCCGTTGTACTGGGCCACCTCCTCGCCCATGAGTATGACGCTCGGGTCGCGGGTCATTTCTTCATCTATTGCCTGTCTGAGGGCTTCTCGGAACGCTGTCTTCGGCATTTGTCACCTCATGCTAAAACGTCTTCGTATATTGTTTCGAGCCCGGGCGGGTCGCTGTTTTCGGCAAATTCCACGGCCTGCCTGGCCTTGTCCTTCGCGTCTTTGTCCATCTTTTCGTACTGGTCATCGGCTATCAGGCCGGCTTCTGTCATGCGGTCCCTGAGGATTATGATCGGGTCCTGTTTTTTGTATTCAGCCACGTCGTCCTTAGTGCGATAAGTCGCAGGGTCGCTCATGGAGTGGCCGAGGTACCGGTAGGTTTTAATCTCGAGCAGTCGCGGCTTGCTGTCCTCGCGGGCTGAGTCTGCGTTCATTTTGACTCGTTCGTAGACTTCGAGGACATCCATGCCGTCTACCTGCTCGCCCCATATTCCATACGAGACGGCAAGCTGTGAAAAGTCGGTTACAGCCGAAACCCGCCGGTAGTCGGTGCCCATCCCGAACATGTTGTTTTCGCAGATGTATATTACGGGCAGGTTCCAGACGCTCGCCATATTGAGCGTTTCATGGAATGAACCCTGGTGGATCGCGCCGTCTCCAAAAAAGCAAAGCACCACGCCCTGCTGCTGGTTATATTTTATTTTCAGCGCGACGCCCGCGGCGAGGGGTATGTGCGCCCCGACGATTCCGTTTCCGCCGTAAAAGTTTTTGTCCACGTCGAACATGTGCATCGAGCCGCCCTTGCCCCGGCTGCATCCGGTTATTTTGCCGAACAGCTCTGCCATTACCACCCCCGGATCCATACCCACAGCCAGCGCGTGCCCGTGGTCGCGGTATGCGGTCAGCACGTAATCGTTTTTAAGGTCGACTGCGGCGACGGACCCGGTGGCGACGGCTTCCTGGCCTGTGTAGATATGGCAAAAGCCGCCTATTTTTCGCAGGCCGTACATCTGGCCGGCCTTGTCCTCGAAACGGCGGATTTGCGTCATCTTTTCCAGCAGCCCCATCAGGAAGTCTTTGTCGTATTTTTTTATGTCTATTTCCATCGTCATTTCCCGGTGAATTCAACTTTTTCGCGGTATCCCTTGACGGGCATGAAATATTCGCCCGATATTATTCTCGATTCGAGCACAACCCAGTCTTCGCTGTCTGCGTTGGCCCGGAAAAACATATTGAGGCGCGGTCCGAGTATGTCCATAAGTTCGCCGCGCAGCGACGGGTTTTCTATTATACGGACATCTACGGCCAGATTTACGATCTCGCGGAGGTCGCGGGACTGGATCATCCATTCGCCGCGAGGGCATTTTTTAATGTGCTCGATCTTTTTTGCAGCCGGCACGCTGCACGCGTAAATAACCGGCCCGTAGTTGTCGATCAGGGCCGGGGTCATCCACCTGCTGAACGGGGCGGATTTATCGGATGTGGTGAAAACGGCGGCTCCGGCGTCATCGATCAATTGGTGCACTTTTGCGATAAGTTGTTTAGCGTCCATATTTTACCCCAGAATTAAGGATGCTTTTTTTGATGAAGCATTTACCCCCGCTTCACCCTTTCCCTTTGTATATCTAAATAACCCTTTGGTCGGTCAAATTCAAGGAACTTTTTATCAGGAATTTCCTTATATTAACCCCCATTATCGCTGTGTTCATATATCGGCAGGATTTAACCGCATCCTAATTAAAACCGAACACAAAACTGTTTAATAATCTTAACGCAGCGTAAAAAAGGGATTTTCAGGGATAATTGTACCGGCTGTTGAAACATCCAGTTAAAAAAATAATAATACAACGTCCTGTAATATGCACGACGGATTGTTTAGAATTTCACAGGTCTGCCCGGCCAAACGTTAAACCCGGAGCAGTTACCCTGAAAATCCCATTTTATCGGTGCCGTTTTGCCTCAAAATTATACTAAGAAATTCTTAATTAAAAATTAACATCTCCTTGACATTCACTCTCTGATATGCTATAATTTCTTATCGAAATACGTGAAAATTTGTGAGATAACATACATTCGCAGATTTTTGGGGGAATGACGATGTTTGACTTTAGTACAAATTCGATAAATGGATTTAGCTCAGGTCTGAACAAGATAATGCACGCGTTCAGCGATAACTTCCGGTCCGCCGGCAGCGCAAAAGGTGTGGATGAAAAACGCGACACCAGCGAGGTAAGCGAGTCCAAACATTCTTTGCGTGCCGCCTTGGCAGCGACGAAAGAGAAACTGGAGAATACAGAATCTGCGCGTAGGTCTGTTAATGAGATCAGCGAAGTTATCGAATACGCCAATAAGCTGCTGAAAAGGATGACGCCTGAATTCGCGGACGCCTTCCAGAGCGTGGGCACGCCCGGCTCGTTCGCCGACCATATGAATGTAAGGGCGCAGCTCGTCGCAAGGGGCATAGATTATGCCGCGCAGGGTCATGGGTCGAATATAAATATCAACAAGGCCGCTCTTGATGGAATGACCTCGAACGACGGCAGCCGTGAGTTCGAGATCAGCGACAGCGTATCGGTTGTTGTCGAAACCAAAGACCTTACTGCAAAGGGGCTGGGTATCGACAAGCTCGATTTCAAGAACGATGAAGAAAACTCGCTCAAGGCGATAAGCGAGGCCGCAACGAGTCTTGATAAATACGCAAAGCATATCCATGACAAACAGGCGCAGCTCGAGGACATCGAGCAGTCGCTGCGGACTCAGCAGATGAGCATTTCTTCTGCAGGTGTCAGTGTCGCTACATTTGACGCCGCTTCATTTGCCGCCGCCACTGTCACAGGGGCCGCCCAGGCGAACGCTTCGTCGATGATGGTTGCGCACGGCAATATCATGGCCGACTCGGTCCTTAACCTGCTGTCGGATTAATAGCTGTACCGACGACAGAACATATAACACAGATGACAGGAGACAGGGTGAAACCCGGATAAATTATTCCGGTTTCGCCCTGTTTTCATTTGACCAATTCGAGCATGAACTGAAAGTGCATATCGCTCATGCCTGGCAGGCTTTCATGGCCGAAGTCGTGGTAAAACGCCATATTCTTTTTCGATGTAATCTTGTTGTAAATCGCAAACTGCGTTGAAGGCGGGCAGATATCGTCACGCAGGGTTATGCCCATGAGCACTTCGGCTTTTATGCGCGGGGCAAGATGCTGAACGTCGATGTATCCGAGTTTGGTGAACAGCTCGTCTTCGCGTTCGTGCAGCGGGTCGAACAATCGGAAGTACTGCTTGAGTTCGGCGTATGCGCTTGTCTCGAGGTCAAGCTGCCAGAAGCGTTTATAATCCGAAAGGAACGGAAAAACCGGAGCCGCTTTTTTTATCCTCGGTTCGAGGGCCGCACATGCTACAGTAAGCCCGCCGCCCTGTGAGCCGCCGATCGCCCCGACCCTGTTTTCGTCGACTTCATCCATTTGCATTACCAAACCCGCAAGCTGTGCGCTGTCCAGGAATATCTGCCTGAACATCAGCTTTTCCGGGTCGTCGCCCATGCCGCGGATAATATGCCCGTCCTTTGTGGGGCCTTTTACCGGCGTGTTGTCCTGGGACTTTCCGCCCTGTCCGCGGCAGTCCATGCTCGCCACCACGAACCCAGCCGCCGCGTAAGCAAGCGTATTGCACCAGTCGCCGCTGCTTCCGCCGTATCCGTGGAAACAGACAAGGCCGGGCATTGGTTTTTGCGAGGTTTTCGGCACTACCAGTTTTGCGTAAATACGCGAGTCGTTAACCCCGGTATAGTACATATCGTAACAATCGGCGAAGGGGCACTTAAAATCCGCAACGGTGGTTTCAACTTTCGGCTCGACCGCGCGCATTTCATCGAGAGCCTTTTTCCAGTATTCGTCGAAGTCGCCGGGTTTGGGGTTTATGCCCTCGTAAACCTTGAGCTTTTCAAGCGGCATATCAACTACAGCCATCGCACATACTCCTTACAAATTAAACCTTAAAACATCGCCACAACCGCCCCGAGCGAGAATATCGACAACACGGTGCTGATTACGATTATAAGTCCGGCGAGCTTTTCGTCGGCGCCGAGCTGCTGGGCCATAACATACGAAGCCACCGCCGTCGGACAGGCCAGGAGAATCATAGCTATTCGCAGATTCTCACTGCCCAGGCCTATCCAGAGGGCGATATAGTAACCGACTAAAGGGGCAGCGGCAACTTTAATCAGTGAAGAAACCAAAGCGGGCGCTATATGGCTTGGCCTTAGAGTTTTAGAAATCCCCGCCCCTATCGCCAGAAGCGCCATTGGAAGCGCCATTTGCCCGACCGCGGCGAGTGTCCGACGAACAGCAGGATGGATCGCTATATTCAGCTCGGAAAAGGCAAGGCCGAACACACAAGATAGAAACAGGGGGTTTTTCAGCATCACCTGTGTGAGCTTGAGCGGCAGGGGAACCTTTCTGTGGGCAGGTGCGGCGCGGTCGTCGTAAAGGATAAGCACAGCGGCAATGTTGTAGACAGCAGTCGCAGCCGCGACGACCATTACCGCCGTCGCTTCTATTGCCGGGGATATTTCACCGCCGTTTAATTTCGAGAAGCTGTAAATTATCACCGGCAGCCCGATGTAGGCGAGGTTGCTTCGGTATCCGCCCTGCACGAACGAGGCTCTTTGCCCGCGGGGCATTTTCATAAAATACGCCAACACGTAACCTAACGCGATGGTTATCACCATTCCCGCAAGAACTGTTGCCAGTGTTTTACCGACTACGGCGTAGTTAAGCGGCGAAGAAGCGGTTTTATAAAAAAGCAGCGCCGGAAGCGCTATCCAGAAGGTAAGCCAGTTAAGCCCCTTCTCGAAATCTGCGCTGATCCTGCCTGTCCTTGTAAGGACAGCGCCAAGCGCGATAATCAGGAAAACCGGTGCCAGTGTATTGAGTATGTGCATTTTAGCTGCCGGCCCCGCCGAGTTTGCGTATAACGTCGACCAGGGCCTGTGTGCCGTCCCTGCCCCTGCCCCATGCCTGCAGTGTCGACAAAAGCTCCTTCGCAAGGGCCGTGCCGGGCAGAGGCTGACCTATCCGGGCCGCATATTCGGCAACGAGGCGAAGATCCTTTAACTGCAGGTCGACCATAAAAGCCGGGCCCAGGTCGCCTTTGATTATTTTCGGCCCGAGGTTGACGAGCGAATGACTTTGAGCTGCGCCGCCGGAAGTAACTTTCAGGGTTGTTTCGAGATCGAGACCCGCTTTTTCCGCAAAGGCAAGGCCCTCGGATATGCTCATTATCGTGTGTATTACCATTACCTGGTTGACAAGTTTCGTAAGCTGGCCCGAACCGGACTGACCGCAGTACGTTATTGTCCTGCCCACCGCCTCGAGCATGGGAAGCGCCTTGTCGAAAATTTCCCTGCTGCCTCCGACCATTATGGAAAGCGTCGCGTTCTGTGCGCCTACCTGTCCGCCGCTTATGGGGGCGTCAAGCAGATGGGAACCTTTTTCCCGAAGTTTTTGGGACAGTTCTTTCGTAAATTCCGGCGAGATGGTCGAGGTGTCTATACATATAAGCCCCGGCCGTGCCGCTTCGATAACTCCGCCGGACCCGAGCAAAACATCCTCTACATCAGGGGTGTCGGGAAGACAGGTAATTACGAAATCGACTCCTTCCACTGCCTCGGCGGGACTGTCAAACCAGCCGGCTCCCTCGTCGAGCAGCGCTTTTGCCTTTGATTTTGTCCGTGTGTGGATGTTTAATTCATAGCCTGCTTTTAATAAGTTGCCCGCCATCGGCGCACCCATAATGCCGGTGCCGATGAACGCTGTTTTTGCCTTAGCCATAACCCCGTAAAACCCCGTTTATTCATTAATTCTGCCTTGAACCCCTGCAAAAGGCGGCAATTCAATGATGCATGCCCAGCCTTCGCAATGTGGCCTTTGACCATCTGCATGTCTTTGACTGCGAGCTGAGTATGAAGACAAGCACAATAAGCCAAAGCACTACAAAACGAACAAGATATAAAATGGTGCCCATCACGCTCGGGCCAACCGATGTGCTCTGCCAGCACAAAAGCTCGTTGGGTGTGTATATCGCCCCTGCGATCACGCCCGGGAAAAAATTCTGCCACGGCAGCAAAAAGACCATCGCGAACACTGAATGAATAAACGCGCGGGATATATGCGCCACGCCCCCGAGCCTGCCTACCATGGATATTAAAATACAGAACATCAACAGCACCGTGTATAACGCCAGCGAAATTATCAGCACAAAATTGCTGACCTTGATAAGGTAAAATACATGCTGCCAGCGGAGCCATGACCCGCCGGAGCTGTCCTGGTCCGTTGTAACCGCATCGGTGTCGGTTTCCTGAATCTTTACCGAACCTATGGCTTTTTCCGTGGCAATTTCGGCCTTTTTCTCTATTTCACTCTTTATCGCCCCTGTGTCGGGGGCAGCGGTGTCCGCGGCAGAGGCGTTTTCAGTGCTGGTCACGGACTCTGCGCCGCTGTCGTCTGCTGCCTCGTCATCATCTGCGTCCATGTCGTCGCCCTGGTCCTGGTCATCCATGAATATCCCCGTCGCGGGCGGCTCGGACTGATCGTCAAGGTTCCAGACCAGCGGACAGGGCATACCCTCTTTGTTGACCCTTCCTGTGTATTCCAGCCAGAAAAGACCCTGCAGGAGTATCAGACATATAAGCATTATAAGGAATATCAGGTTTTTTATGCTCTTAAAAGCACTTATCGCCTCAAGGCAGTCAGTAACATCTACCATATCTTTTTTCGGCTCGTTCTCGTTCATTTCACGTTCTCCTTCAGGATTACGTTCCAGTTCTATTTTGTCCGAATTATTATCCATGGATAACAGGATAAGAGTTTGGAGGTCAAAGTTCAACCATAATTTATCGGATAATCCAGATTATTATAGTTTGGTTTAATTTTTTCTTGAAATGCTCTCGAGCTTATTTATACTCTTATGTTTCGTATCTATCCGGGAAGTAAAAAAGTTAACAAAATCGAAAAGGCAAAAATATGGACCTTGTAAAGTGGATTCGCAAGAACCAGACGAAGATAATGACATACCTGCTTATCTTCATAATGATCTCGTTTGTCGGCGGTTACGCCCTCCAGAACCTTCTTACCCGCATGAACCTTGCCGGGCAGGGAAAACTGGCGACCTTTGCCGGGGACAAAAAGATCACCCGCGATGTTATGAACCAGGCCGAGATGGAGCTTAAGCTCCTTGAGGCGATGAGAATGGATATGCTCCTGAGGTTCAAGCCCAACCCGCAGGGTCAGACCGACCTGCTTTCTGCTTTGCTGGGGCAGATAATATTCCCGGATTCGCAGACGGCTGCGTCGCTCAGTGACGAGATGAAGCGGGCCATTTACCAGGGAAGGCTGAGCCTTTCTGAAAAGGAGATAGACAAGTTCTTCAACAAGCTCGGCGGGCCCAGGACGATCTACTGGATACTTCTGAAAAACGAGGCGGCACAGTCGGGCGTTTTCGTTTCAAATGAGTTCAGCAGGCAGCTTCTTGTCTCGGCGGTCCCGCAGCTCACCCAAAACCAGGTAACCGCGGCACAGCTTATGAACCAGCTTATTGACAATTTCAACGTTACCGAACAGCAGATACTTTCGACGGTCTCCAAACTCTGGGCGGTGCTGACATACGCCGATGTAATAACCTCCAATGAAAACTTAACGAGCAAGGAGATCAAGGCGACTGTTGTACGCAAGCGCGAAACATTCGATTGCCAATACGTCAAGTTCGAAGCCGAGAACTTCTCGGCACAAGTAGCAGAGCCCACCGAGACACAGCTTTCGGTGTTCTTCGAGGAGCATAAGAGCTACCTGCCCGATACGCTGACAAAGGACAATCCTTACGGCTTCGGTTACAAGCAGCCCTCAAGGGTCAAACTCGAATATGTTTACGTCAAGCTTGACGATGCCCGGGAGCTTATCGAGCCTGTTTCCGACGAAAATGCAGAGGATTTCTACCGTCAGAACAGTGCTAATCCGCAGTTTGCACGTTTTTTCCAGTACGAAGAGCCGATCAACCCCGATGACCCGCAGAGTGAAACGGTGGTTAAAACCAGGGACTACGCCGTAGTAGCCGCACAGATAAAACAGCTTCTTACCAGCCAGCGGACCCGCTCCAAGGCCGAGATGATCCTCAGCGAGATACGTGAAATTACTGAAAAGCCTTATCTGTCAATAGATATTGAAACCGCCCAAGCCGAGCAGATCGCTTCTGTGGCGGTTGATTACGAGACAGCGGTCGAAAAAGTGGCCCCAAAGTACGGTATTAAGGTCCATGTCGGCAAGACCGGAATGCTCAGCCAGATGGACATGATAGAAGATATCACGCTCGGAAAGATGCTTGTCGAGGGACAGGCAGGCAGAACCGCACCGCTGTTCCAGGCGGTTTTCGCCGTCGAGGAGCTTGAGGAGACCATCCTGAGCAGGTTCGATCTGCCCCGCCCGAGAACCTGGGAGAATATCAGCCCCGTTCGAGGCTCGGTTTATGTCGAGCAGACCAACCCCCAGCAGGTGCTTGCAATGGTTCGGGTTGTCGAGGCGAAAAAGGAACATGTACCTGAGACAATGGACCTGACCATAAGCAGGATGGGGCTTACAGGGGACCCGAACACCTGGTCGCTCCGTGAGCAGGTTACCGAGGACTTCAAGCTTACCGAAGCTTTGGAGATCGCGCAGTACCGCGCCGACGAGTTCAGCAAGCTTGTCACAGAGAAGGGCTGGGAAGAGGCGATAAAGGCCTATAACGATCAGTACGACTCCGAGCAGGAGAAGATACGCATAGAGAACATTCGCGGGCAGCGGAGACTGGCGCTTTCTGACATACAAAGGTTCGGTTCGCTGAGGCAGTTCGGCTCGCGTATGTCCGAAAATATGCAGGAACTTCGCAAACTTAACGAACAGTTGTACGGCCTGATCGGACCGGACAGCACAGCAGTGCACGATGTTAACAAGGTGCTCGTCTTCGAGCCGGAGCTTTCATGTTACGTTGTTAAAAGCGTAAGCAGGGACCTGGTGAACGAAAAGGAATTTTACGATTCACGGCCGCAGCTTGCGTTCGTCCTGAACGCATCCAAGGCCGATTCAATGGCGTTGATACATTTCGACCCGGAAAACATCATGAAAAGGATGAAGTACGAAGTCGAAGACGAGGACGACCAAAACAAAGACCCCGAAAGCACCGATGAAGCCCAAACCGCCGGCGATGAAGGAGAAAACGCTTGAGCGACGCCCAGCAGAACAAACTCGATATCGGCATCCGGATGCTGGTGGTCGGCCTGCTGGCCTGGGCGGTGCCCGGCGCGGGTCATATCTTTATTAAAGAATTCAAACGCGGTCTGATTATTTTTGTCGCGATTGCGACCACATTCCTTGTCGGGCTTTATATAGGCTCGATCGCTGTAATAGACCCCGCGCACGCAAAGCCCTGGTACATGGCACAGATTTTGACCTCTCCGGCGGTGGCGTTTATCGGCAAGACAACGGTTCAGGGCGAATACGCCGTCTTCGGCAAACCTGCCGAGATAGGGCAGATATACACAACAGTAGCCGGGCTGCTTAACCTGCTTTGCATCGTCAGCGCGGTCTACATGGCATATTGCGGCAGGGGCGAGATGATCGGCAAAGAGGAGAGCAATGACTGAGTTTTGCAATATTCTGGCATCTTTCACCGCCCCGGAGATGATGGGAACCAACCCCGGCAACGTCATCTGGATGTACCCGCTGCTTTTGACAGTAGCGGTCATATACAAGGCGACAAAGCTTCGCGTGCTTTTCATAGGCAAGTTCATCAAGGAAGTAGTGGTCCTTTTTCTTACACTCAGCGTGTTTCTGACAATCGCGATGGTCGCCTTGATCTTCCTCGTACAGTTCTTGACAAGCTGACAGGCTTGGCTGTTTTGCCCAACTGAAGCATATCTTTTCTTGACACTGCTTTTGTGTTTGCATATCATTTGCATTAATCTTGCTTTATAGAATCCTTAGTAAAGCATTTGTAAAATGACAAAGTTGATTCTTTTTCAGGGTCTGATTATGGATCGCAGAAGTTTTCTCTCTATCTCAACCGGTTCTGTGTTTGCAGCGATAACAGCCGGTCTGGCCGGCTGCGGCGGGCAGAACGCAACCATCGGTGCAGGCAGTTCGGACACAGCAGCAGGTGAAAAAGCCCTGACTGCGGGGACGGGCCCGGGACAAAAAATGAACATACTTATGATAACCGCCGACGATATGGGCGCCGAGACTCCGGGCTGCTGCGGCAACAGGACACCGGATATAACTCCCAATATCGACCGGCTGGCGAGCGAAGGTCTGCGCTTCGAGCACGCATTTGTAACGGTCTCGGTCTGCCAGCCCAGCAGGTCGGTATGGGCGACGGGCAGGTTCCCGCACCGAAGCGGAACGATAGGTTTCAATCCCGGCGTGCCGGGTGTGCCCACGCTCGGCGGGCAGATGCGAAAGGCTGGTTATTACACGGGCATATTGAACAAGCTTCACCATACCGGGCCCAACACCCCGGATACGTGGGACTACACCCACGACCCGACCGCACACCGCGGCAGGGACCCGCGGGATTATGTTGACAAGTTCTCCGATTTCCTCGCAGGTGCCCAGAAAAGCCGCAAGCCCTTCTTTATGATGATAAACATTCTCGATCCTCACCGTGCCTTTTCCGGCAGCGACCTTGAGGCAAGAAATTTCAAACCCCTGCCCCCCGATCCCTCACGTAAGTACCACCCCACGGAGGTCGACGTGCCGGGCTACCTGCCCGACGCGGAAAAGGTCCGGCTGGAGCTTTCGTGGTATTATAATTCCGTCAAACGCTGCGATGACAGCGTGGGAATGATACTTTCGCACCTTGAAAAAGCGGGCCTTGCCGAAAACACGGTTACTGTTTTTCTTTCCGACAACGGGGCCGCACTTCCCTTTGCAAAGGGAAGCTGTTATGTTCAGTCCAACCGCACGCCGATGATAATCCGCTGGCCGGGCGTGACCAGGCCCGGAAGCGTGGACAACAAGCACTTTATCAACGGGCCGGACATGATGCCGACCCTGCTTGATATAGCACGCGCAGAGCACCCGAAGTACATGGACGGCAGCTCCTTTTTGCCGGTTATAAAAGGCTCCGACCAGCCGCAGCGGGACAGCGTGGTGACCGTCTTCCACCGCGACCAGTTCCATATTTACAATATGCGCGCCCACCACGAAAAACGCTATGGTTATATTTTCAACTTCTGGGCCGACGGCAAGCACCGGTTTGTCGCCGACAACATGGAACATATTCTGTATGAATACGCCGAGAAGACCGAGCGCGGCAGGAAACGGCTGGAGCAGTATTCATGGCGAAGCCCGGAGGAGCTTTTCGACTATGAAAACGACCCGTGGGGCTGGAACAATCTCGCGGAGGAGCCCGCATATAAAGAGGTCCTCGAAGAAAAACGGGCTAAACTCAGAAAGTGGATGGAGAAATACGGCGACCCGCTGCTGCCTTCCTTTAAGCTTTACCTGCAGGGAAGAATTAGGGAACTGAAAAAAGCCACCTGACCTGCCGCGGTTAAAGACCACACGGCAAAAAGACTTTGAAAGTCGCTCCTTTGCCCGGTTCGCTGTCGACGTCGATCCAGCCTTTGTGCTGTTCGATTGTTTTTTGAGCGATCGAAAGGCCCAGTCCCGTGCCCTGCGTGGATTTCGAGGAATGGAAGGGGCGAAATATCGCCTGCGTGTCGGCAATGCCGGTCCCGTTGTCCTTTACCGTCAGCACATAATGGTTTTTGTCGGCCAGGATGTTTGTCGATATTTCTACAACCCCGCTTCCGGTCCGGACGGCATCGATAGCGTTATGAATAAGATTAAGCGCAACGTCAACGATTTTGTCCGGGTCCAGCCGAAGCACTCCGACCCCCGGATCGAACGCTGTCTTTATGGCAATATCGCTCTCACCGGCACGCGGGCGGACCTGCTCGGTGACAGAACCGATAAGCTCGTTAAAGTTTACTTCCTGCAGCAGCAGCTTGCTTTCCCGGCTGTATTCGAGCATGTCCACGACAAGATCGCTAATCCGGGAAATGTTGTCGCGAAGAATCTCCCAGCCCCTGGCCGCACGTTCGTGGTCGCCTTTTTTCAGGGCCTTGTCGACAACTTCCATACCGCCCCGGACGGCCTGGAGAATATTTTTCACACCGTGGGCCTTTTCGGCGAGCGGCAGAAACTGCTGCATCCTGTTGTCATCACCGTTCGAAGTCGTTTGTTCCAGGTTGTCCGTCATGGTATTAGCTTCTCAAATGCAAAAAATTCAGAAGTTAAGTCACAAACTTTGTCGGCGAAGTCGATCGCTCTCTGGTAAACTATAAGTTTTTCGAATGCAAAAGCCAATTAGTTCTCCCTTGAAAGTAGAGAGTAGAAAGTAGACCGCAGGAGAAAAGATGCTTATTGTGTTTTTCCTTCCGCCTGTGCCTTCCAGCCGTCTTATTCTACTTTCTCCTTTCAACTTTCTCCTGCTCTATTTGACTGGCAGGTTTTAAACCTGCATGAATAATAATCCAGAAACTGAGTTTATGCAAGAACTTGTGAAAATATATGCTTGAACAACTCATGCTTCCCGCTTTTCCAGTCCTTTTATGAGACCGGAAAGCATTTTTGCAATTTCTTCCAAATCATTTTTCAACGATGTGTGGCATTGTGCGTCCAGAAACCCTCGTCTGACGGCCAATTCCAGCAGCGGCACACATTCCTGGACCGAGCCGCGAGCGATACCAAAGAAGTGCTTTCGGTCTTTTTTTGTGAACCGTCCATTACCCTCAGCGATATTCGCAGCGATGGACAAAGAAGCACGGCTGAGTTGATCTCGCAGATAATAATACCCATTGGGAAATTCAGAAGTTAAGTCACAAACTTTGTCGGCGAAGTCGATCGCTCTCTGGTAAACTATAAGTTTTTCGAATGCAAAAGCCAATTAGTTCTCCCTTGAAAGTAGAGAGTAGAAAGTAGACCGCAGGAGAAAAGATGCTTATTGTGTTTTTCCTTCCGCCTGTGCCTTCCAGCCGTCTTATTCTACTTTCTCCTTTCAACTTTCTCCTGCTCTATTTGACTGGCAGGTTTTAAACCTGCCAGTCAAATCGGGGTGACAGGATTCGAACCTACGACCTCCTGGTCCCAAACCAGGCGCTCTAGCCAAGCTGAGCTACACCCCGATGGCTTTTAGGGCCGCCAAAACGGCCAAAATTCCAAAGATTATATATTATACATTTACCAGGAAGCAAATCAAGTAAATCCCAGGCGATATTTTTATCCCAACCGGGCCGATATCCGAGCTTGACAATACCGCCTGAGGGCGGTAAAAATGGACTCTGTAAACCGTAAAGTTTATTTGTAACCATTCACAATTATTTTTGAAAAATTCACAAAAAAGACTTGCGC
>CAZVPF010000041.1:0-24172 GCA_964628195.1 uncultured Pirellulales bacterium
CCTATACTATCAAAATCTTACTTCTTTGCACGATTTTACTTGGGAAATACGGGTGTATATTAATGGAACCACACCGTAAGCCTTAAAATTCCCCTCAGGCGGCTTTTCCCAGAAACCTTTCTCCACAAGCTCACTGAAGTCACCGAATCTCTTGCCGTCTTTAAGCAGCCATTTGAACAATTCGTTTTCAATGTCTATTTCATCAAACCCTTCGACAAAATCATCTGCGAGATTCCGGTAATCGGCATGTATGAACTTGTTACCTCTCCTCACGAAAAAACTGCTCCCTATCACACCTTCTATGCCTGAAATACTGTCCAGAACGGTTTGAACCACCTGGTCAATGTCTGTCGCCGAGCTAAGAGCGAAACCAAGGTCCCTTTGCGCCGCGAGTATCTGCTCCTGCTGTTTTCTATAACTTATATCACGGGTCGACGAGATGTATATCGTCCCGCTGCCGTCTTCGTTCGCCGTTACATTCGCATCGGTCTCAACCCATTTGTATTGCCCGTTTTTACAAAGACACTTCCACTGGATCGACTTTTTGCTTTTATCTTTGAGGATATCGGCCATCATCCCGTTGATCAAAGCCCTGTGGTTCGGATGAACAAGGTTATAAGGGTTGTTTTTATAAATCTCTTCTATTGTAAAACCGGTGAAACGCTCCCACGCAGGGCTTATATAATTAAATTTCCCGTGTTCGTCTGCCATGCTTATCATTTCACTGGTGGTCTCTGCAAGCAGCCGGTACTTCCTTTCCGATTCCTCCAGCGCAGCTGTTCTATCTTTAACACGAAGTTCAAGAAGCTTTCTGGACTCTTCAAGCTCAAGCTGGGCCTGTTTCTTTTCGGTAATCCCATAAACAGAACCGACTATCCTGTATACCTGCCCCTCGCTGTCGTAATAAACACTCTGCCAGTCACTGTACCATTTATATTTACCGAATTTGTCGAGCCTTCGGTTCTCAAAAACGAAGTTGCACCTGCCGTTTTTATGTGACTCACCCGCCGTGAAAATCTCCTTCTGCATTATTTCAAGATCATCCGGGTGAATCTCCGCGCGGATATCCTCGATGCTTTTCCTCTTATACTCCTCCGCGGTATAACCCGTAAGCCTCTGGACCGATTCGCTTATATAAGTAAAACCGTCAAGTGCATAATCAATGCAGTACAGAACCTGACCGGCGTTTTTCAGAACCTCATCAAATCGCCTGCGATTAAGTTCCAGCTCCTCTTGCAGTGCCTTTTCCCTGCTTATCTCATAAGCGGTGCCCGCCACTTTATCTATTCCGCCATTGCCGTCGAAATAAATCGTGCAGTAGTCCCTGAACCACCCGTAACTCCCATCGTGAACTTTCCTGCGGTACTCGAAAACAAACTCATCGTGGTCTTTGTCCCCCTCAGCCATGCTCTGTTCGACCTGCATGTCGATACGAGCCATATCTTCCGGATGAAAGTCTGCCCTTGACTCGGCAACGGTCATCGAACGCAGCTTCTCTATAGGTAAACCGCTTATATGTGTGCTTGCTTCACTGAGATAAACGTAACCGTCTTTTTTGAAGTCAAGACAATAGAGGATTGCATTGCCGCTTTTAAGCGCAAGCTCAAGCTTCATTTTACAATCGTTGAGCTCTCCCTGCTCCGTATTTTCGCCCGGTTTCTCGGCGCTCATTGCGGGGTCCCTTTTGCCAGACCAATCCCGTTTACTATCGCAGGCTATAATATCTCAAAACGCATTATAGCCTTGTATATCCCGTTTATTCTCTTGCCGTCAACTATAAGCGGCGCATACTTTTCATTCCTCGGCTGAAGGCGAACCATCTCCTCCGGCTCGAAGAACACCCGCTTGAAAGTCGACTCATGCGGGTCGTGAAAACGCACAAAGCAGTCATCCCCGCTTGAAACATTCTCCACGGGTGAAAAAACAACTATATCGCCCTGCCTGAAACGCGGCTCCATCGAGTCGCCCACCACCCGAACACCAAACGCGTTTGCGTCGTGAATATCAGGGCACCGCACATAATCCTGCGCGAATCCGACCGGGTAGCCCATGTCATCGAAATCAGCCGGGTACCCCGCGGAAACCTTGTTTATAACCGGAACAAGCCTGCCCGGCTGGGGCTGCTCGGACCCGCAGTCCGACTCCAGCTCCTCCGCGGAGATCATATCACCGAGCTTACCGCCACCGGAGTCCATAAGGTCCCTGATTATCTGCCTGTACCTCCGGTTCTGCGCATCGATGTTTTCATAATTCTGCCTTACGTCCGCGGGCACACGTTCAAGGTGGGCTATATGCTGAAGGCTGCCTTTTTCAAACTTGAGAACCTTCTCAAGCCTGCCCAGAAAATTATCGCTCGGCGGGTTCTTAACCTTGCCTGTTTCAACCGTCGATATATAAGGCTTGGAAAAACCCGAACGCCTGCTTACCTCGTCAAGGGTCAGACCGAGCTTTTCCCGCTTGCTTCTTATAATGCTTCCAAGAGACATAAATCAATTAATAACACATATCAAAAGAAAAAGCAAGTATTTGTTAGATAAATATCAAAATTCTACAAAAAAATCTAATATGGGAAACATGAAATGATTACACAAAAAAAAGCCCGGCAAAAACCGGGCTTATGATTATTTATTCTAAATCGCCTCTCAGACAGCCGCTTCAGCCGCCTGGAGCTGCTCTTTGGCCTGTCCTACAAGGTAGAAACTGCCCGTTATGCAGATAAGGTCCTCGCGGGTGACCGCCGACTTCGCTATGCGAACAGCCTCGCGGATCGTCATCGCCGTCTGGCACATCTTACCGCAAATCTCTGTATACATCTCCGCAAGGTCCTGCGGGAAAACAGCCTTGGGCGAGTTGCTCCGCGTAAAGATAACCTTATCGGCCCCGAACTGGAGCTGTTCAAGCATCCCCCTGACGTCCTTGTCCTGGTTGCAGCCGAAAATCACCACAAGTGAATCGTAAGGTATATGCTGACCTATGGCGTGGTTAAGAGCCTTTATGCTTGCCGCGTTGTGCGCTGTGTCAACAATGACCCGCGGGTCCTCCATGATAAGCTCCATCCTGCCGATCATCCGCACCTCGTTAAGACCCGCCATCGCTTTTTCGTCGTCAATCTCGTAACCGTCAGACTTAAGCTTGTCAAGCATCGCCAGCGCAAGACCGCAGTTGATAGCCTGATGTTCGCCCGGCAGCGGCACCCTGAGGTGCTCGAACCTGCTTGTAGGCGTATTTACGCATATCCGCGTGTGCGGACCGTGCTCGCGCGAAGACTCGAACCGGTAAGAAAAATCTATATCATGCCCCGTTATATGCAGCGGTGACTTCGTTACAGAAGCGTGATGTTTAAGAACCTGCATCGCCTCTGGGTCCTGAGGAACCGTTATAACCGGGACCCCTTCTTTCATTACTCCAGCTTTCTCGCGGGCTATGCTGCAAATGTTGTCCCCAAGCAGAGCTTGATGGTCAATGCTAATGCTCGTTATCCCGATAACAGAAGGCTTGACCACATTCGTACTGTCCAGCCTGCCTCCAAGCCCTGTCTCAATAACCGCAAGATCGACCTGGTTGTCTGCGAAGTGTATAAAAGCCATCGCCGTCATTATCTCGAAAAACGTCGGGCACTCCTCTTTGGAAGATATTTTCTCAATAGAGGCATGCATCCTGTTAAGAAGACCGAGCATCTCCTTTTCAGTTATCATCACTGAATTGATCGTTATACGCTCATGAAGCGTCGAAACATGAGGAGAAGTATAAAGACCGACCTTGTAATTGTTCGCCTGAACCATTTTGCCCAGCATTGTAGCAGTCGAGCCCTTGCCTTTGGTGCCGGCGATATGAACGCACTTGACCTTCTTCTGAGGGTTGCCAAGAACCTTCAGGAATCTTTCCATCCTGCCGAGGTCAAAAGTCGTCACATTATATCGCAGCTTCTGCTGCCGCTCGTAATCGGTCCTGTCAAAAAGATAACGCATACCCTGCGCGTAAGTCCGAAAGGCCTTTTTCGGCTTTACTTTCGTTGCCGATGCCGTTTTCTTGCCAGTCGAAGCCTTACTTTTCCTGGTCGTTTTTCTTGTTTTCCGTGTAGTTACCATAGCCCATCAAGCTACCATAAAAAAGTTTATTGGTCAACAAATAATCCCTTAAAATAGTCAAAAAATGGCTATCTTAAAGCCTTTAAACGTAAGCTTAGCGGTTTTCGTGACTTACAGGTGCATAATTTTGGTGTGTTATATGAAGATACAGGACATGCAAACTCTGGTATACTTCAAATTTTACATACACACTGTTAAAAACCGCCGTACACTTTACAATACGTTCGTTTCAGTAGTAATGTTCAGCCATTATGCAAAAATTCCTCCCTCAAAAGGTTGAAAGCTTGCCGATTATCGGTTAATGTTACCGCTCTAAGTGTATCGGTATGCCCCCGACGGAGGGGCAAGAGGCTGTATGAAAGTTATAAAATCTTATAGGATAAGGACTTAAAATGGCTAAAAATGCGACAAACCCCGGCCTTAATGAGCTGGACCAGCTTTGTGTTGACTCTATTCGTTTCCTTTCAATGGACGGTGTTCAGGCCGCTAATTCCGGCCACCCCGGAATGCCCATGGGAATGGCGCCAGCCGCGTATAAATTGTGGATCGAACACCTCAGGATAAGCCCCGAAAACCCCAAATGGCCCAACAGGGACCGTTTTGTGCTGTCAGCAGGGCACGGAAGTATGCTTATTTACTCGCTGCTGCACCTGGCTGGATACGACCTCAGCCTTGATGAGCTGAAAAACTTCCGCCAGCTCGGAAGCCTAACACCAGGACACCCAGAATACGGAATGACACCCGGAGTCGAGGTAACAACAGGCCCGCTCGGACAGGGTATTTCCAACGCCGTCGGAATGGCAATTGCCGAAAAATACCTCGCTCACAGGTATAATAAGGATGATATTACCCTCTTCGACTACAATATATACGTCATTGCCGGTGACGGCTGCCTCCAGGAAGGCGTATCCGGCGAAGCAAGCAGCCTCGCAGGCCACCTCGGACTCGACAACCTTATTGTGATTTATGACGACAATAAAATCACCATCGACGGCGAGACAGAACTGTCCTTCTCCGAAGATGTTGCAAAGCGATACGAAGGATACGGCTGGAACGTTATCGAGGTCTCCGGCGACGGAAACGACATGGAAACCTTCAACAAGGCCCTCGAACAGGCAAAGGCCGAAAACGACCGCCCGACCATAATCAAGCTCCGAACACACATCGGTTTCGGCAGCCCCAACTTCCAGGACACACACACCGCCCACGGAGCGCCCCTTGGCGACGACGAAATAGCAGCAATTAAGAAAAACTTCGGCTGGGACCCCGAAAAGAAATTCCACGTACCGGATGATGTCTATAAGCAGATGGGAAAAATTAAGCAAAACGGCAAAAAACTCCACGACCAGTGGGCACAGCTTTTCCAGCAGTACAAACAGAAATACCCCGAACTTTTCGCCGAGCTCAAAAACGCGCTCGACAAAAAGCCTCTTGCCGACATAGATTCCCTCATGCCGGAATTCAAACCCGGCGACAAGATCGCCACAAGAAAGGCCTCCGGCGCAGTTATCCAGGCCCTCATGCCCTCGCTGCCAAACGTACTTGGCGGAAGCGCCGACCTCACCCCATCCAACAACACAAAATTCAAGGAAGCACAGGACTTCCAGCGAGACAACCGCGGCGGCAGGTACATCCGCTACGGCGTTCGCGAACACGCGATGGGCTCGATTATGAACGGAATCGCGGTAAGCGATATCCTCATCCCCTACGGCGGAACCTTCCTGACCTTCTCCGACTACATGCGCCCCGCCGTAAGAGTCGCCGCCCTTTCGCATTACCCGACTGTATTCGTCTACACCCATGACAGCATCGGCCTCGGCGAAGACGGCCCAACCCACCAGCCCGTCGAACACTTCGCAGCACTTCGCTGCATACCGAACCTGCTGTTCTTCCGTCCCGCAGACGCATACGAAACGGCCTGCACATGGAAATACATCCTCGAACATCGTGACGGACCTGCCGCAATGGCCCTTACAAGACAGGGCCTGCCCGTAATGGACCCGGCAAAGTACGACATCGCAAAAGGCTTTGAAAAAGGCGCATACATCCTCGTAAAACAGGACAACCCGGACATAATCCTCCTTGCGACCGGCTCGGAAGTCAGCCTCGCGATCCAGGCCGGCGAAAAACTCGCCGCAGACGGAATAAAGGCCCAGGTAGTCTCAATGCCCTGCTGGGAGCTTTTCGAAAAACAGGACCAGGCATACAAAAACCAGGTTATCCCCCCGACAGTCAAAAACAGGATCGGCATCGAAGCCGGCGTCCGCCAGGGCTGGGACAGATGGCTCGGCGACTGCGGCGTATTCATCGGGATGCACAGCTTCGGCACCTCTGCCCCTGCCGGTAAATGCTTCGAGCATTTCGGCATAACAACCGATGCGATAATCGAAACAGCCAAAAAGATTTGCTGACAAGTAAGTATAAATAGACGAACACTGACAAACGCCCAAAGTAAGGACATCTTATGGCAGTAAACGGAATTGCAAAAATAGCGATACTTACAGGCGGCGGAGACTGCCCCGGCCTAAACGCCGTCATACGCGCAGTCGCCAAAAGTGCGATAAACCAGCATGGACTCGAAGTCGTCGGTATCGAGGACGGCTTCCTCGGGCTGATCGAAAACCGAATGAGGCCCCTGTCTTACGAGGATGTCAGCAGCATACTTACCGTAGGCGGAACCATACTCGGTGCCAGCAACAAGGCCAACCCTTTCCAGCATATAGTTGACGGCAAAAAAACCGACGTATCCGACCGGTGCATGGACCACATTAAACAGCACGGCATTGACGCCCTCGTCTGCCTCGGCGGAGACGGCACCATGGCAATGTCAAGCAAGTTCGCCCAAAAAGGCATCCCCGTGATAGGCGTACCGAAAACCATCGACAACGATCTGCCCGTCACCGACTTCACCTTCGGTTTCGATACCGCGGTAACCACCGCCACCGAGGCCATTGACAAAATACAGACAACAGCAAGCTCGCACCACCGCGCGATGGTCGTCGAGGTTATGGGAAGATACGCCGGATGGATAGCCCTGCACAGCGGAGTGGCATCGGGCGGCGACGCCATCCTCATACCCGAAATACCTTACGATATAAACAGGGTCTGCGAATTCGTACAGCAGCGCAGCAAAAGCGGACGTCGCTTCAGCATCATCGTCGCGGCAGAGGGCGCAAAACCAAAAGACGGCAAAATGGTCATCCGCGAACAGGTAACAGACAGCCCCGACCCCGTAAGGCTTGGCGGAATAGGAGACATACTCGCAGACCAGGTCAACGAAAAGACCGGCGTCGAGTCCCGCGCCGTCGTGCTCGGCCACGTAATAAGAGGCGGCACACCGACACCCTTCGACAGAAACCTTGCCACAATGCTCGGCTACGCAGCCATGCAGGCCCTCGTAGAAGGCAAAAAAGACGACCTGGTCGTCTATTCAAAAGGAACCGTATCAACCGTCAAACTCGAACAAATCGCCGGCAAGATCAAAAACGTCCCCCTCGACCACCCCCTCCTGCTCGCCGCAAGAGGAGTAAGAACATGCTTCGGCGACTAGCCGATACCACCATTCGGCGATGACCCCTTTACATCGGCCTCTAAGAAACATACAATAACACCATAACGGCCAGGCCGTAAATTCAAATATATGGGAAAAATTCCCGCCAGATATATGCTTTTGCCGGACCTCGCGAAAGATGATGTTATCCGCCGGGCCGCCGAGGCGATCGCAAATGCCCGGCCCGGCACCGACAGCCCCGTAAAACTCTGCGGGACATGGGGGTCCTTTGCGCCCATGCTCGCCGCCCACATAAGCAAAACACTCAAGCGGCCAATGCTCTACATAAGCCCCCACATCGACGACGCCGACAATGTCTGCGACGACATGACAGTCTTCCTCGGCCAAACCGTCCAGACCTTCCCCGTATGGGAAGACACCCAGCGGTTCGAGGACGCGACCGACGAGATCGGCGCCCAAAGGCTGCGTCTTGCCCTTTCCCTTACAGCCCGCGACTATGACCCCCAGAACCTTGTGATCGCGACTTCTATCCAGGCCATTAATCAGCCCGTCCCCGCACCGTCGCTGCTGCGGCAAAACGGCCTCAAACTTCATACCAGCCAGACCATTGAGCCCGAGCTTGTAGTAAACTGGCTTGTCGATAACGGCTTTGAGCGGACAGACAGCATCGACCTGCCCGGCCAGTTCGCCGCACGAGGCGGAATTATCGACATCTTCTCATCCGTTACCGCCCAGCCGGGCAGCGCCGCCGCACCCGTCCGAGTCGAGTTTTTCGGCGACACCATCGAAACCCTCCGCACAGTCGACCTCGACACAAAACGCTCAAAGGACAACATCGACAGCATCTGCGTCATCCCGCCCTCGGCCTGCATCGACACCAGCAGCACCGAAATGTTCGTAAAGCTCCTGCCCGAAGATACGATCGTCTTCATCGAAGAGCCCGTCGACGTCGCCGAAGTCTCCAGCGTCTTTCTCGAAAGAACAGACGACCCGACCGGACTGTACCCATTCTCCGCGATATACAAAGCCCTGCAGAACTTTGCCTGCGTGGAAATCTCCCGCTTCGCCCCTTCTGCCGACCAGAACATACTCGAACTCAACGTTACAAGCGCAGTGCAGTTCGAGCACAAGGCAGGCCGGATATGGAAAGACACCCGCGCGGTATTGAAAGACATCATCGACCAGGCCCGCGACAAAAAGGTGCTGCTGTTCTGCGAAAACAACGCCGAAATATCACGCCTTACAGAAATAATAAAAGACCTGCACGGCAAAATTCCTCCACGGCTCAAGCTTCTGCGCGGCTTCATCAGGCAGGGCTTTATTATAAACTCGCTGCGAACCATCGTTATCAGCCACCACGAAATATTCGGCCAGTACGCAATCCGCCGACGGATCAGAACTATAAAAACCGCCTCCCCCGTTGACAAGACAATGGACCTCAAAAAAGGCGACTTCGTGGTGCACATCTCTTACGGCATAGGCAAATTCCGCGGTGTCAGGACCATCGAAAAAGACGGCGCAGTCGAAGAATACCTCACCCTTGAATACGCCGACAAGATGATAATAAACGTGCCCGTAAAGAACATCGCCCTCGTGCAGAAATACATCGGAGCCGTCCCAAAACGCCCCAGGCTCAGCAAGATCGGAACCAAAAAATGGGAGAACCAGAAAAAGCGGGTCGCACAGGGCGTTCAGGAACTTGCCGCCGAGCTTCTCGAAATACAGGCACAACGCAGAAAAGCAGGCGGCTTCGCTTTCGACCAGGACACAACCTGGCAGCTTCAGTTCGAGCAAAGCTTCTTATACGAAGAAACCCCCGACCAGCTTACCGCCATCGAGCAGATAAAAAAGGACATGACCCAGCCAGTGCCCATGGACCGACTGCTCTGCGGCGACGTAGGCTACGGCAAAACAGAGCTCGCCATGCGGGCCGCCTTCAAAGCCGTCGAATCCGGCAAACAGGTCGCACTGCTCGTGCCCACAACGGTGCTGTGTGTCCAGCACGGCAGCACCTTCCGCGAACGCTTCGCAGACTTCCCGGTCAGCATAGAAATACTCAACCGCTTCGTAACACCCGCACGCGCAAAAGAGATCGTAACCCAGGCAAAAGCAGGCAAAGTCGACATCCTGATCGGCACACACCGCCTGCTCAGCGAGGACATCGGTTTCAGGGACCTCGGCCTGCTCATCATCGACGAGGAACAGCGATTCGGAGTGGAACACAAGGAAAGACTAAAACGCTTCCGCGTCAACGTCGACATCCTAACCCTCACCGCGACCCCTATCCCGCGAACGCTTCACATGTCGCTGCTCGGCCTGCGCGACATAAGCTCCCTTTCCACCCCGCCCCTCGACAGGCGAAGCATAGTAACAAAAATATGCCGCTACGACGAGGCCCTTATACGCAAAGTAATATTCAACGAGCTCAACCGAGACGGCCAGGTCTTCTTCCTGCACAACCGCGTCCGGTCCATAGAGAAAAAAGCCTTCGAGCTGCGCAAAATAATCAGCGACGACCGCGTAACGATAGACATAGGCCACGGCCAAATGCACAAACACCAGCTCGAAGAAGCGATGCTCCGTTTCGTCAACGGCCAAACCGACGTGCTCGTATGCTCGACGATAATCGAATCCGGCCTTGACATCCCCAACGCAAACACCATCATAATAAACAACGCCGACAAATTCGGACTCGCCCAGCTCCACCAGCTTCGCGGAAGAGTCGGACGTTATAAGCACCGCGCCTACGCCTACATGCTCATGCCCCGCGCAGGCTCCGTAAATCCGACCGCCGCAAAAAGATTAAAAGCTATTGAAGAATATTCACAGCTCGGCAGCGGTTTTCGCATCGCGCTGCGAGACCTCGAGATAAGAGGCGCAGGCAACATACTCGGCCCCGAACAGTCCGGCCATATCAACACCGTAGGCTACGAGCTTTACTGCCGCCTGCTTTCAGACGCCGTCAAAAGGCTTAAAAACGAACCCGTCGAAACAGCCCCCCAAACAGTCATCGATCTGGGCATATCGACATATATCCCGAAAAGCTACATACCCTCGGACTCCCAGCGCATGGACGTTTACCGCAGGATATCACTCGCGTCGCACCCCCAAGACCTTACCGATACCGCCGAAGAGCTCCGCGACCTTTTCGGCCCTGTACCCGAACCGGTACTTACGCTCATAGACCTCACCCGGATCCGCATCGCCGCCGCCCGCTGGAAAATAAAAAGCATCGTCGCAAGACAGCCCGACCTCATATTCTACCTCGAAACCGAAAGCAATACCGGCGACCTGTTCGCCCGCGCACCCGGCTCCGTAAGAATACCAAACCCGACCACAGTGCACGTTCGGCTGGGACCCGCTTATTTCGAACCGAAAACCATGATGAGTATTTTAAGAAAATTACTTCGCGTAAAAACATGATCTGTCTTATAATGACAAAAACCCTAATCAAAAACAAGTTACGGGAGTTAAATATGCAAGGCAAGTTCGCTAAAACGGCCATAATGTTCGTATCTGTATATGTGCTGCTTTTCACAGGATGCAGTTCAAAGCCAAAGGGCAAGTTCACCGCCGAGGAAATGGAAAATATTCCGCTGGTCACAAGGCAGCAGCTTCCCGCCCCGACAGGCGGCATGAGCCTCTCGGTCGACGACCAGACCATAACCGCAGGCGAGGTAATACTGCCCATCGCCGACCAGGTCTCCGACATAGCCGTCATAAGCGACTACAACACCTTCCGTGCAAAAGTTGCCCCCGTAGTCGAAAGACAGCTTATTAACAAGATAACCGACGTGCTGCTCTACAATCAGGCAAAAAAGACCGCCCCGGAAAACATCGACGACATGCTCGAAAAGGTTGTGGAAGCGGAGGTAAACAAGTTCGTCGCAAGGTACAACGGGGACAGGGCGCTCGCTCAGGAGGCCCTGAGAAAAATGGGAATGAAAGACTGGGGCGAGTTTAGAAAATACCAGAGACGGTTCATACTAACACAGTCATACATATCCGAAAAGCTCGACAACGACAAGCCGATTACCCACGCCCAGATGCTCGAATATTATCAAAAGAACAAACAGGAGCTTTTCAGTTGGACCGGCAGCTTCTCGTTCATGCTCATAGACCTGCCCTACGAAAACCAAAACAGGGACAAGGTCAAAGAAACCGTCGACACCGTATACGATAAACTCGACCAGGGAACACCATTCGCCGAGCTCGCGCAACAATACTCCGAAGGACACAGAAGTCAAATAGGAGGCCTGTGGGAAGATGTCAGCCTCAACTCCCTCGCCGAGCCTTACGACATGATCGAAAAAAGCGCTAAGCAAATGAGCCCCGGCGAAGTATCAAAGCCCATAGACACAGGCAGCCGGTTCTTCATCGTCAAGCTTGTTGAGTACATAGAACCCGGCGTCGAGCCGTTCGAAAAGGTACAGGGAATTGTCGAAGAATCGATCCGCTTTCAGCGCAAACGAGACAACTTCAACAATATGGTCGCAAAGCTGATGGACCAGGCCCAGATCGGGAACTTCCAGGCATTCCTCGAATACTGCCTGAGAAGCGCGTACATGAAATACCGCACGGAGGGCTGAACCGATGCAGATAATCGCACACGGAATAGACCTCGTCGACTTTGAGCGAATCGAGTCAATGCTCAAAAAACACGGGCCCCGTTTCCTCGACAGGGTATTCACAAAACGCGAACAGGATGACGCAAACGCAGTAAAAAACACCACCGAAAAACTCGCCGGCAGGTTCGCATCGAAAGAAGCGGTACTGAAACTTCTCGGAACAGGCTGGCGCGGCAAAATTGCATGGACCGATATAGAGGTCGTAAACAACCGGCTCGGCCAGCCGGAGGTCAGCCTCTACGGCGAGGTCAAAAAAATCGCGGACCAGGCCGCAATCGAACAGGTAAGCATCAGTATTACCCACACCGCCAACTTCGCCATAGCCTCCGCCGTTGCCCTGAGAGAAGTAAAATGAAAACCGCCCACTTTGACTGCATAATCGTCGGGGCCGGACACGCCGGCTGCGAAGCCGCACACGCCTGTGCGAAAATGGGAGCCAAAACAGCACTTGTAACCATGAGCCTCGACACCATCGCAAAGGCAAGCTGCAACCCCGCGATAGGCGGCCTTGCAAAGGGGCAGATCGCACGCGAAATAGATGCGCTCGGCGGACTCATGGGCATGGCGACCGATGCGACGGGTATCCAGTTCCGAGTCCTAAACCGCTCCAAAGGCCCCGCCGTCCAGTCCCCGCGAGCACAGATTGATAAATACCAGTACCAGCGATTCATGACAGATACGCTGATGCGAACAGACAATCTCACCCTCATCGAAAACACCGTCGCCCAGATAAATACACAAAACGGAAAAGTCACCGGAATCACCTGCCTCGACGGCAGCGCCTGCACCGCGCCGACCGTACAGCTTACAACCGGAACTTTCCTCCGCGGCATTATGCACCTCGGAACCGAGCAATGGCCAGGAGGAAGGCTCGACGAACCCGCAAGCAGCGAACTGAGCCAATCCCTCAAAAAACTCGGCCTGCGAATAGAAAGACTAAAAACAGGAACCCCCGTCAGGCTCGCAGGCGAAACAATAGATTACGACAAAACACAGCTCCAGCCCGGCGACCAAAACCCCGAACCATTCTCTTTCATGAACGAAAAAATCAACTCGCCCCAGGTCCCCTGCTGGATTACCTATACAAACCCCGCAATTCACGAACTTATACTCGCCAGCCTCGACCGCGCCCCGCTCTACTCGGGCCAGATCAAATCCGTCGGCCCGCGGTACTGCCCCAGCATAGAAACAAAAATAAAACGCTTTTCAGACAAAACCCGCCACCAGGTATTCCTCGAGCCCGAGGACAGGCAAGTAACCACCATCTACGCCAACGGCATAAGCACCTCGCTTCCTCGCGACATCCAGCGGCAAATGCTAAAACTCATGCCCGGAACACAAAACGCCAGAATTGTCCACTACGCATACGCCATCGAGTACGATTACATCCCCGCCCAGCAGCTTAAAGTAAATCTCGAAACCAGGAAAATCGACGGCCTTTTCCTCGCCGGTCAGATCAACGGCACCAGCGGCTATGAAGAAGCTGCCGCCCAGGGGCTCCTCGCAGGTATAAACATGGTAAAAAAACTCGATAACAAGCCCCCCCTCATACTCTCACGCGACCAGGCATACATAGGCGTGCTCATAGACGACCTCCTCACCAAAGAGATCGTCGAACCATACCGCATGTTCACCTCCCGCGCAGAATACCGCCTGACACTCCGCGCCGATAACGCCGACCGGCGCCTTACGCCCATCGCCATCCAAAACGGCCTTGCCGACCAAACCCGAAGCGACCTTTTCAATAAAAAGCTCGACGATATTGAAAAACTTAAAAACTACCTGATCAAAACAAAACAAAAGGGCGTAACACTTTGGCAAAGCCTCAAACAACCAGGCAGCCCCTACTGCGAAAATATTTTCAACGACCCCGAGGTAAAACAAATTACACCCGACCGAAGCGCGATAAAAGCCGCCCTAATAGACGCCCGTTATGAAGGATACCTCGCCCGCCAGGAAAAGCAGATAAAAAGTTTTCGCAATCTTGAGAATATCATCCTGCCCGAAAACTTCAATTATGATAAAGTACCCCATTTAAGGGCAGAAGCGAAAGAGAGGCTGACTTTCTACAAACCACACAACCTCGGCCAGGCCTCGCGCATAGGCGGCATCACACCAGCCGACATAACGGTAATACAGATACACCTTAAAAAACAGGAAACCTCACAGCCTCGCTAAACCCTGTCCGTATTAATAAAACCGCGGCCAACGCGTGAAAATAGACAAAATAGTGAATATAAAGAAGAAAATACAGATGGTGATTTCCCTGAAAGTTAATCGGGAAATCACCCTCCTCCGAATTATTACGATATATTTAATAACATTTTATATAAAAGTAATCAAGCGAATTTTCCAAATTTTTCCTAAATTTTTTACCTAAACTCACAAATATTTGTGAATGCAGGACTTATATGTCGCCTTCTCAATAAGAAGTTTATGCCCCCCGCCCCCGCAAAAACAGGTTTTACAATTTTTTGAACAATTCCCCTGCCGCCGCTACCTGTAAAATGTCCCCTCAAATCCCCTCGGGCACTGCCCGAAATGACCTGAACCGGATTAAATACTTTGATTATGAAACGGTTTTGTGGTAAGATAACGGAATTAATATGTTTTTACCGGACCAGAATCACTTAGGAAGTTAATTCCGTCGCCTCTGGATGGCGATTGTTAATAAAAAGGTAAAATAGTGGATAAGTCTATCGTTATTACCGGCGCCGCCGAGCATAACCTTAAAAATATAAATCTCACCATACCGCGCGACAAATTAGTGGTCGTCACCGGCCTGTCGGGTTCCGGAAAGAGTTCCCTCGCGTTCGACACGATATACGCCGAAGGCCAGCGAAAATACGTCGAATCACTCTCAGCCTATGCCCGCCAGTTCCTCGAACAGATGCAGAAACCTGAGCTCGAAAACATCGAGGGCCTGCCCCCGACAATTGCCATAGAACAGCGCTCCGCCGCCAGTAACCCCCGTTCGACAGTCGCAACCACCACCGAAATATACGATTACCTGCGCGTTCTGTACGCACGCGCCGGCTCGCCGCACTGCTGGTTCTGCGGCAGTCCAATTACCTCGCAAAACCCCTCACAGATCGTCGACTCGATACTCTCCCGCCCGGAAGGAACCAAGGTGCAGATATGCGCCCCAATAATCCGCGGCCAGAAAGGAGAACACAAAGACGTACTTGCCAACATACACCGCCAGGGCTACGTCCGTGTCCGCGTCGACGGCGCGATTTACGACATAAACAACCTACCTGCTGTCGAAAAAAACAAAAAGCACGACATCGCCGCAGTTATCGACAGGCTCATTATAAAGGACTCCGTAAGGATCAGGCTTGCGGATTCCGTCGAAACATCCCTGAAACTCGGACAGGGCATAATACTCGTCCTCGTCCAGGAACCCGCCCCAAAAGATACCGATACAGAAAACAAACCCGGCTCAAACGGCTGGCAGGAAGTGATCTACTCCGAAAAATTCGCCTGCAACGAACACCCCCAGGCCTCACTCGAAGAACTCTCCCCGCGTCTCTTCAGCTTCAACAGCCCATACGGCGCATGTAAAAGCTGCGACGGGCTCGGCACCATTCTTGAATTCGACCCCGACCTCATCGTCCCCGACAAAAACATCTCTCTCGAAAACGGCGCCATCGACGCCTGGCGAAAAGGCGGCAAGCGAATGAACATATATTACAACCGCCTGATTAAACGCTTCTGCCGCGACTTCGGTATAAAAAAATCCGACCCCTACTCGAAAATACCCGCCCGGGTAAAAAAAATTCTCATGTACGGAACAGCCCCCGCCGACAAAAGCAAATACTCCAGTTCCTTCGAGGGCGTAATCCCGAACCTCACCCGCCGATGGGAAAACACCACCAGCGAATACGTAAAGGCAAGGCTGCATAACTATCTTTCCGAACAGCCCTGCACCGCGTGCGGCGGCGCAAGGCTCCGCCCCGAGGCAATCGCGGTTACCATCGGCAAAAAGAGCATCAACGAAGTGACCGCGATGAGCATCGAACGCGCGAAAAAATTCTTCGATGCCCTGGCCCTCGACCCGGAAAAGGAAATTATCGCAGCCGCACCTCTAAAGGAAATAAAAGCCCGCCTGCGGTTTATGATCGACGTCGGCCTTGGTTACCTCACACTCGACCGCGCGAGCAAAACACTCTCCGGCGGAGAGGCCCAGCGAATACGCCTTGCAACACAGGTCGGCTCGGGACTGGTCGGCTGCTGCTACGTCCTTGACGAACCCACTATCGGCCTGCACAGGCGAGACAACGACAGGCTGCTCAATATCCTCCAAACCCTTCGCGAAATCGGCAACACGGTCATAGTAGTCGAGCACGACGAAGACGTAATAGCAAAAGCCGACCACATCATCGACATCGGACCCGCAGCCGGAACGCACGGCGGCTATGTCGTCGCGCAGGGAACCCTCGAAGAAATAAAAAACACGCCCGGCTCGATAACTGGCAGGTATCTTGCGGGAATTAACCGAATCGAGGTCCCCGAAAAACGCCGCAAATACAACCTCAACAACGCCCTCGAAATAAAAGGCGCATCAGAAAACAACCTCAAAAAAATCGACGTAAAATTTCCCGTAGGCGTCTTTACCTGCGTAACGGGTGTCTCAGGCTCCGGAAAAAGCACCCTTGTAACCGAAATACTGCTAAAGGCCCTCAAGCGAAGGCTCTACAGCTCGCGAGAAAAACCCGGCGCACATACAAAAGTCACCGGAACCTCGCATATCGACAAAGTAATCGAGATCGACCAGTCCCCGATCGGCAGAACACCCCGCTCAAACCCCGCAACCTACACCGGCGTCTTCGACCATATCCGCAAGCTCTTCGCCATGACACGCGAAGCTAAAATACGCGGCTACAAGCCCGGCAGGTTCAGCTTCAACGTCAAAGGCGGCAGGTGCGAATACTGCCAGGGACAGGGAACAAAGAAAATCGAAATGCACTTCCTGCCAGACGTCTACGTCACCTGCTCAAGCTGTAAGGGCAAACGCTACAACCCCGAAACGCTCCAGATAACCTACAAGGGCAAAAACATAGCAGACGTCCTCGACATGCGCATAGAGGACGCCAAAGAATTTTTCGCGAGCTTCCCCAAAATACTCCGCCTCGTTAAGGCCCTTTGCGACGTCGGCCTCGGCTACATGACACTCGGCCAGTCCTCCACCACAATGTCAGGCGGAGAGGCCCAGCGAGTCAAGCTCGCCTCCGAGCTCGGCAAACCAAACACCGGCCACACTCTCTACCTGCTCGACGAACCCACAACAGGCCTGCACTTCGCCGACATACACAACCTGCTCAACGTCCTGCGAAGACTGACCGACATGGGCAACACCGTCATCGTCATCGAGCACAACCTCGACGTTATCAAAATGGCAGACTACATAATAGACCTCGGACCCGAAGGAGGCGAGAAAGGCGGCAAGGTCGTCGCCGCAGGCTCGCCCGAAGAAGTTATAGGCAAAAACCACGGCTACACCGCCGAATACCTCAAACAGCGGCTCGAAGAGGACAAACAGGTATGCGTTTAAATATAAAAAACAAAGCAAAATCCAAAAAGGAGGCCGCCATCTGATGCAAGTGCTCTTCGACGTCGTACATCCCGCACAGGTGCATTTTTTCAAAAACGCGGCAAAAATACTTCGCGACCGCGGAGACAACGTCCTCATAACCGCCCGCGAAAAAGACGTAACCGTTCAACTGCTCGAAAAGCTCGACCTGCCCTATGAAGTCATATCGCGAAAAAAAGGCTCCTCGGTTTTCTCAATGGCCGCCGAGCTCATATCACGCGACATCAAGCTCATACGTGTCGCCAAACGTTTCAAACCCGATGTAATGGTCGCCCGTGTCGGCATCTCCGCCGCCTTTGTCGCAAAGCTGCTCGCCATACCCTCGGTCATATATGACGACATGGAAACCGCATGGATGCAGTCCTCGATCTCGCTGCCTTTCGCAACTTACATCTGCACCGGCCTGGGCTACTACAGGGACTTCGGAAAAAGACACCACAGGTTCAAAGGCTCCCCGGTCCTCGCCTACCTGCATGAAAATTATTTCACCCCCGACCCCGAACCTCTAATCAACGCCGGCCTTGACCCCGAAACCGAATACATATTTGTAAGACTTGTATCATGGGGCGCAAACCACGACATCGGACGAAGCGGAACTTCAATACAGCAGCTTGAATCGCTTATCCAGCGGCTCTCTCCCTATGGAAGGATAATAATAAGCTCTGAACAGCCCTTGCCCAGGCATCTTTCACAGTACCAGTCTCCTGTCCACGCCGGTGATATACATCATCTCCTTGCCTTTGCGAAACTGGCATTGGTAGAAGGGGGCACAATGGCAGCAGAAGCCGCTGTTTACGGTGTGCCAGTAGTCTGTCTCAGCAGGTTCGAACTTGGATATCTGCTTTCCCTTGAAAATGAATACGAGTTGATACGTCAGACAAACACATTTGAAGAGGCAATGAATTTTGCACAATCAATCCTCGCCAGGCCCGACACAAAACAGCTCTACCGACAAAGATCCCGAAAAATGCTCGAACAAAGCGAAGATGTAACACGCTTTCAGATAGACATGATAGAAAAAGCCGCCCGCGAACACAGGAAAAAATGAACTTACCGGCAAACCGCGTAAACCCGGCTAATCCTTCTCGCCTTTAACCTGCACATACTCCCGCTCAAGTTTTGACCTGCTCTTTAAAATATCATACCCGCCGAATGAAAGACCAAGCGCCGTAGTTACCAGGATAATTATTACCCGTATTATCATCGACGCCAGTATCCCCTGCTCCATTCCGAAACCAAGCTGCTCGGCAAGAATACCGTAAGCAAGCTCCCTGACCCCGATATTGCCCGGCAGTAAAATTATCCGGTTGCACAAGGTTATCACGATAAAAAACAGCGCCGCCCCCGGCACCGTAATATCAAGTTCCAGCGAACGGAAACAAACGAATATCACAATCGTAGAAGTGATGAAAAGCACCAGCCCCGTCAGCACAATTTTCGCGATATAAACCGGGTCCTTGAGACTCAAAACCGCCGCCCCCATCATATCCGAAACCCTGCTGTGCGCCCATTTGAACAGCCTGCCCGAAGGCCTGACCCTGCAAAGCAGCATATAAAAAGCTATCGGCGTGATAAAACTCACCGCGCAAAGCATTGCCGAAAGCAAACGCGCATCGACCCCGAAAAGAAACAGACCCCTTTCGAAAAACGCGATAACAAAAAATGCGAAAACAAAACCGATGCATATATCCGCCCACGTCAAAAACAAAAAACCGCTGATATAACGTGTTATCGAAACGTTATACTTTTTCTTCAAAAATATCGCCCGGTAAATATTCCCCGCCTGCCCCGCGTAAACACCCAAAAACCTCGAAACTATAAAAAACCTGTGCCACTGACCCTGCGGAATCGAAACCCCGCTTTTCTTGTGAACAACGACCCTCAGCCGGAAACTGTAAATAACAAGGTTCACCACCGTAAATAAAGCAATGACCAGGACCGCCTCCGGGCCGATATTTTTAACTGTTGTCAGCTTCTCGCGATTAACCGCAAGGTAATAAACCACGTACCCCAGAACCGCAAGCCCCAAAACCAGCTTCGCCGCCTTGAACCAGTTAAATTTTTCCCTTTCGTTCACCACGGGTACCACCACTTTCTTTTTCGTGTCCCTGCTTTAAGCACCGCTTTTGAGTCAGGCGACCTCAGCAGACCGAGCAGCATGCCGACACAGAACACACCAAGCCACAACAGCGAAAAAAAATAAACTTTCCAGAGCATAAACCCCCTTACTTCGCAACCCCTCGCCGAAAGCCTTCTTTTAAGGTCCGCCGGATTCAGCCTCGAAAACCCCCGCTGACCCACCATCGACTTGTTCATGGTCTTCGCGCTCATCGCCAGTTTCCAAACCGTTATCTTTCCCGCACCCGTGCGAAGAGCTTTTAGCAAAAGCCCTCTCGTGTCATGCGTCGGATGATGAACCGCCGCCTTTTCCGCATAAACGATCTTGAACCCCGCCCCTGTCGCCGATGCTGTAAAATAAGTGTCACCGCTGCTCGGAAGCTGCCTCGCAAAATTGATCCCCGACTCAAAAACTTTCCTGCTCACGAAAAGATTCCCGCCGGTCGCGACCCGCCTCGTGCGTATGCTCTCCTCGATCAGGACAGTGTTGGATATCTCGAAATATTCCCCAGCCGACGGCTTCTCGCTTAGCTCGAAAATAATATTCCCGCCTGCAAGGTCCGCACCGTTTTCCTGCATCGCCCCCACCCCCTCCTCAAGCCACTGCCTCTCCGCCCTGCAGTCCGAGTCGATAAACACGATTATTTCACCGCCGGCATGATTAACCCCCGTATTCCTCGCCGGGTCCGGCCCCTGGGCCTCGAGCTCCTCAACGACTTTCGCCCCATCCCTGTGTGCCGACTCAGCGGTCCCGTCGCTGCTGCCGTTGTCAACTACAATAACTTCATAACGCTCCCGCGGATAACTCTGCCCCAGCAAAGCCTTCAAATTCTCCCCGATAAACCCTGCCGCGTTATATGCCGGTATGATTATGCTTACAAAAGGCCTGTCCATCGCTTCAGCTTTGCCCGTACCTGCGTTTTGCCGCTTTCTCGCCGCCTGTCACGCAATCCGCGGCCCGGTATATGTTTAACATTGTCATGATTTTCATGTTGTTACCTCACCGCTGGGATTGTACAATGTCCGTCAGGATTAACAAGTATAATTATTGAGACCATGAAATTAATTATTCAAATACCGTGCTATAACGAACAGGACACCATCGCCGCCGTCCTCGCCGACCTGCCGCGCCAGATACCCGGCGTTGACACTGTAGAATACCTCGTCATAGACGACGGCAGCACCGACCGAACCGCGGAGATCGCCCGTCAAAACGGTGCCCATCATATCCTCAACCTTGGAACCAACAGGGGCCTCGCGGCGGCCTTTAGCCTCGGAATAAAAAAGGCTCTCGAGCTCGGCGCCGACATAATAGTCAACACCGACGGCGACAACCAGTACGACGGCAGGTGTATCCCCCAACTCATCGGCCCCATAGTTGAACAGCGGCTCGACGTCGTTGTCGGCCAGAGACCTATCGAAAACATCACGCATTTCTCATGGCTCAAGAAAAAGCTCCAGTCGCTCGGCTCCTGTGTCGTCCGCCAGTTTTCCGGAACCGACATCCCCGACACAACCTCCGGCTTCCGGGCATACTCCGCACCAGCCGCCATGAAACTCCACGTTTTCAACAACTACACATACACCCTCGAAACAATCATCCAGGCCGGACACAACAACATGCGAATCGGCGCCGTACCAATACGAGTAAACGACAAAACCCGCGAGTCAAGACTCATCTCGTCAATACCCAGATATATCCGGCGCTCGGCGCTTATAATACTCCGCTCATACGTAATATACAGACCAATGCAGACCTTCTGCTTCATCGCCCTTCTGCCCTTCCTGCCCGGCCTGGGCATCTGCCTATACTGGCTTATCGTCTGGCAGCGGGGCCACATACAGTCACTCCTGCTCGGCGTCGCGCTCTTGCTGCTCGCTTTCAACATCTTTTCGCTCGGCATACTCGCCGGAATAATCGGCGCAAACCGAAAACTAATACACGAGGTCCTCTTCCACTGCCGCCTGCAGACATACAGTGAAATGAAAAAAACCGGACAAAACCGATGAACTCTCGAAAAAGAAGATTAAAAAACACCCCCCCGCAAAACCACGCCTCACCAGCGCCGCTCAAGCAGCCAAACACCCAGCGGGAAAAGTACTGTAACTATATAATCCTCGCCGCCCTTATCGCGCTCGGCGCCTATCTCGGCATAACCTATTTCGGCCACCAGGTCGTCCCGAACACCGACTTCACCGCTTTTATCCGAACCGGCAAAGAGATACTTTCATTCAAACTGCCCGCCAGTTTCAAACGGCTGCCCGGCCTCGGCATCCTCTTTATCGCCGTTTCAAAACTGCTGCCCGTCCACAACGCCCAGCTCGCCGCAGGCTGGCTGGTAAATGCGATTTTCCTGCCCCTCAGCACAGCCCTCGTCTACCTCATCGGCAAAAGGTACATCGGCAAATGGTCCGCTTTCGTTGCCGTACTTTTCGCGATAAACCCATGGACGGTTTATCTCCTCACCCAGCCGCTCGCAGAAACGTCAATGGTCTTTTTCATCCTGCTCGCGGTCTACCTTATGCTGATAGACTCGGACTTCTGCTATCTTTCCGCTGCCTGCGCAGGACTTATCAGGTACGAAGGAATCGTCCTTACAGGCGCGTTTTTCCTTCTCCACTTCTTTACCGCCAAAAACAATCTCAGGCGTATAAAGGTTTTCATCTACTCTGCCTTTGCAGCCGCCCCGGTCCTGCTGTGGCTCCTGCTGACCAGGCTAAACTGGGTCCAGGGCAAATCAAGGCACTACTTCACACATTACGGCAACGAAAAAAACTCCCTCCTGTTCTTTCCAAAAAACATTTACGAGGTCACCCTCGGCCCCCTTCTTAACACATCTTCACCCGACATGATGAAAATTATTTCAACTGTCGGCATGGTAATAATGGCCCTTGCAATTCTCACAGCCGCGGCATGGGCGGTCTACAAAAAGCGTTATAAGGAGCTCTCGCTTGTCGTCTTCGCCGTAATATACTTTTTCATCCACGCCCTCCGCTCAAAAGCCCATCACCGCTATGTATACCCATTCTACTGGCTCATGCTCATACTAACCGCCGCCGGCCTCGCAAGACAGTACAAACTCCTCTCCGTCAAATTCAAAATACCCCGCCCCGTAAAGATACTCACCGCCGCCGTCATAATAATTATCTCCCTGCTGTGGCTCTCCTCGCTCGCGCCCATAGCTGCAAAGCTCGCACCATACAGCACCGACTCAAAAACGGTCCCCTTCGCCGCGATTATCACCGCCGTCGTGATATTCGCAGCCGGCGCATGGACCAGGCGCGCCTCGTTCATCCTCCCCGGCCTATGCGCCGCTGTCCTCGTTTCGGCAATGGCATTTTCCAACCAGCTTCTCCTGCCCCGCCTCGTCGGCAACGGAAACCAGGACCTCGAATTCAAGCTACTTGGCGACTGGTACGCCCAAAACGCCACCCCGGGCGAAAAGCTCGCCACCACCCTCCCCAACATCCTTCGCCTTTATTACCCGAAATACAAAAACAACTTCGTCCACACCCAGAACCTGCCCGGCAGCGACCCGCAGACCCTCACCGAGGGACTTGTAGGCACTGATATAAAGTACATCGCCTGGGACTCTCGGCTCGGCTTTGCCGCAAACAATTCATACTACAAAGGCTGGCGGCTCGACCGCATCGCGTTCCTCGCAAAGCCCCGCTCAATAGGACCCTACAAATTCATAACCCAGATAAAAGCCTCCGAATACCGATACATAAACCTTTTCGAATTCGACCCCAACCAGCAATAATAAAAACAACACCCCCGACTTCCTGTTTCCTGTCTTCTGTTTCCTGATTCCTGATTCCTGTGTTCTGTCTTCTGTGTTCTGTCTTCTGTTTCCTATAACCTATCCCCTATAACCTATAACCTGTTTCCTGTCTTCTGTGTTCTGTTTCCTATCCCCTCTCCCTTGCCTGCGAACCACACCCGCCGCCCGAGTTTCACCCCAACGCCCCCGCCTTTCTGTGTTCTGTTTCCTGATTCCTGTTTCCTATCCCCTATAACCTATCCCCTATAACCTATAACCTATAACCTATAACCTATAACCTATAACCTGATTACCGCCCTTAGCGGCTTAGCGCGAAAAAAAAACAACCTTGCCGTCTCCCAACCCCGCACAAATTTTTCAACGCAAAAATATTTCACCCTCTATTGCCTACTGCCTATTGGGCGTGTTGCCCAAGTTGGTAAAAATTTAACATATTGCTCTTTTACAAG
>CAZVPF010000042.1:0-23698 GCA_964628195.1 uncultured Pirellulales bacterium
CTGCGATTAATAAACAAATAATTGATAATGAATATAGCCATTTAATATATTTTAATTTCATGATTAGTCATTTAGGATAGCTTAAATACTCTTTTTGTTTCACCCATGCTGTTTAACTTAACTTTATTCCATTGGTCTTTTCCATTCTAAAAAATATATTTAACCATAAAGGCCTGAAGATATTTAAGTTTGTAATTTTTTTCTCCATGGACTTTAATAGCTTCATGGTTTTATTTTCCAGTTAAAGCCTCAGTTTCCACCAATGGATTGCATTGTAAGCAGTTAACCCGTTTTGTCAACTATACATTTGCGGATGTTCGGATATAACCGCCGACATTGCTGCGCTGAGCTTTGTACACACCGCCGCTGGGGGCATTTCAATTCATCGCCAGTTCGACAGGTATCGCAGGCAGCGTGCCAAGCGGGATGTCTTTGAGTTTTCTCTTGGAACCGTTGGCGTTTTTCCTGCTGCGTGGGTTTGGCTTTTCTGCTTCGATGATAAGGTTTTGCTTTTGCGCGAGTTTCATCTCGTTTTTGTTTGCCGCGAGTACGAGCATCAGTCCGTCCGGGGTTATTTCATAGTTTCTCAGTTCGACTCCCGCCGGCGGGTCGCAAAGCGTAAGTTTCACATCCTGAAACGCGCGCGGAAACTTTGTCTTGAAGTGCACGGCTGCGGTTTTGCCCGCGGCGAGCTTAACAGCCTTGCCGTTTTCCGACGCGAGCCTGAGCTGCGGTACGGGCCGGGGCGTATTCATTACTACGGCAAGCATTTCATCAGCCGGCACGAGGTGGCGGTATAAAAAGGCCTGCATCGTGTCGTCGGCAGGCACTGCGGTGCGGGTTAAGTTTCGCCCGTTTGCGCGGGCATGGCCTGTGAAGGTAAGTTTGACCGGGCCCGATTCTGCTTTTTTATTGCCCGGCGCCGAGACGGTCATCATCATTTTGTCACAGCCTGCCGGAATCGTCGAGCCGGAAAGCGTGAAGTTTGACTTGCCGGAATCGAGCTCGACGCGTATGGGCCCGTCAAAGCCGTCCTTACGGAGCACGTGCACACAGACCGCTGCCGAGGAGCCCGGCAGAAGTGTCAGGCTCGACGGTGTTACGCGAAGAGCAAAGTCGCCCATTGGTTCGGAGACACGCAGGCGGTAGGCATGCGCCTCGGACCCGTGCATTCGGCAGTCGGAAATCTGCATGTAATATGTTCCGTCCCCGGGCAGTTCGGCGGTGAGATAAGAGTCCGCGTGGTGTGTCATCAAACCGGATATATCGATGTGCAGATGGGTCGAGTCCTTGACTGAGTGGTCGTCGTTAAAGGCGATTGTTTTGCCTGTTGAATCAATGAGTTTCACGAGCGAATCAAGCGGCGAGTTCAGGGTGCGGGCAAAGACCTCTGCGGTGATTTGCTGTCCTTTTTTGCCCTCGAACGCGTAGACATCAGCCTGGGCGGGTTCTGAAACCACACCGTTTATCACGATCGGAAGCGTCACCCGGCGGGCCTCTGCAAAGACCGCGCTGCCCGTGTGGTCGCTGTTGTTTGTGCCTGTTTCGGCGTTCGCTGTTTTGGGCAGGTCGTTTTCAAGGGCTTCCGGCAGGCGGCTGGTTGAGTATGGAACGGGGTTTGAGGTCCAGCGGCCCTTGTGGCAGTTGGTAAAGTGTATGGCCTGTGTTTCGGCGCGGGTGTCGAGAGGCACTTCTGTTTCGGGCAGGTTCCAGCCGATCGCCTTTGCCAGGACCGGGCTGCCTGCTTTGCCGCCGAGCGGGAAGATGCTCTTTATGTAAGGGTCCTCGGCGATTGTTAAGCGATATACAAAATCTTCACGCCCCCGGTAGATGGAGTCGCGGATTTCGATCTTGTATTCGTCGGTGTAAGGTATCTCGTAGATGAGTACGGGGTCCGGGTGGAACTGGAAGTCGTCGGCGTAGGCGATCTCGGTTCCTTCGGAGTCGTACAGGGTTACTGTCGCCTGGAACCAACCGGGCACCGCGTCGGCGAGATAGGGCACGAGCGAACGGGCGTGGGTTTGAATTACCAGCCGCTGACCTTTCTCGGCTTTGAATGTGAACGCGTCGGTGTCGCCGGGCATAATTCGCCCGTTGATCGTCGCCGGGGTTTCCACAGGCCCAACCTTCAGCAGCTTATCCGCAATTTCCTTACGCTTCTGATAGACATCGAACTGCTGCTGGTCGGATGAGTGGTTTGGTTCGAGCTCCTGTGTTTCAGGGTGTGTGCCGACCTCGAATGTCAGCGGGTTTGACAATCCGAGCCTGCTTTCGATCCGCAGTTGGCGCGGGCCGGGCACCGCGTCGGGCGATACGGTCAGCTTTATCAGCACGGACTCCGCGATCTGGCGGTTCTGCTGTTTCATCTCGCGGGGGAAGTAGAACGTGTAAGCGATGTGGGCAAGCTCGCGCAGTGATTTGTTTTCGATGTCATTCAGCAGCGGGTGATTGGGCAGCTTTACAACGTATTGTTTTTTCTTCTCATCGGCTTTGTTCGCACCGTTCTTTTTTTCGGCTTCGGTTTGCGATGTAAGCTCGGCGATTTTTTTCTTTGCCTTTTCCTCGAGTGCCTTTCGGGCCGGGGCGCGGCGTTTGTTCAGCCTTGCGACGAACTGTTTGCCGAATATTTCCTCCAGGCGGGCGTCGCGGGCGGCGGTGAGTTTTTCGCGGAGCAGCTTTCGCTTGTCGACGTCGAGGTTGAAAATCGGCCTGACATACTCAACGACTTCGGCTTTAACACCTTCACCGGAAACGTAAACCTTTTCGGGCTTGAAAAGGTTCTGCCCGCTTACAAGTATCTCGGCGGTTGTGCCGCGCTGCGCGCCTGCCGGGTACATACAGCCTATATTCGGCAATGCCTGTTCGCCCCGCGCAGCATGACAAACCATAGTAACGGCAATAAATGTTATTGTTAAAAGCGAAGCCGGGTTTATTTTATTCGTTTTCATTTTTCTCGCCTGTCTGTTTTACATAATTTCGGTGAGCAAGCCTTTTGATTTTTCCGACGGGGTCATTACCTGCACGTCAAGGCCTCGCGGGTTGGGCATTTTCGCCATCGGGTCAATGCCCATCAGCGTATAAATGCTCGCCAGCAGGTCCTGCGGGTAGACGGGGCGGTCCTTTACCTCTATGCCCTTTTCGTCCGAGGCCCCGACGACCGTGCCGCCCTTGAATCCGCCGCCTGCGACAACGCTTGTAAAGCACTGCCCGTAATGTGACCTTCCGCCGTTCCAGGGAGCCTCCCACTGGACCTTTGGCCCTCTGCCGAACTCACCGCCCCACCATACTATAGTGGAATCGAGCAATCCGCGCTCGCCCAGGTCGGCAAGCAGAGTTGAAAATCCCCGGTCCAGTTCAGGCAGCTTTCGGTCCATGATCTGGAAGTGCTGTTTGTGGGTGTCCCAGCCTTTGTAGTTTATCGTAATGTACGGCACACCCTGCTCGACAAGCCGCCTCGCAGCCAGGCAGGACTGCCCAAACGTGTTCATGCCGTAACGCTCGCGCATTTCGCTGCCTTCGCTTTTGAGATCGAATATTTCCCTTGCCTTGCCGAACATAAGCTTGTAAGCATCTTTTTCGCAGGCCTCAGTTCTGGCAAACTGTTCGCAGCCCGGCATCGCCGAACCGAGTGTGTCCAGCCGGTGCATAAGTTCGCGCCTGCTCTGCTGGCGCTGGTCGGAGATGCCTTTGGCGATTATTCCCTCGACCTCGAATGGTGTTTTCGCCGGATCGCCGCCGGTCGAAAACGGCTTGAATTTGGGACCGAGGAAACCTGCCTCTGAGAACCTGCCCTGCGGCGCGGTCAAAACAATGTAAGGGGGCACCACGCCCTTGTACCCGTGGTCATAGCCCTTGAAAAGCGAGACGACCGCCCCTGCCGACGGGAAAACCAGCCTGCCCGGCTCTCTGCCTGTCTGCACCATGTAAGAGGCTGTTTCGTGCGCGTTTATCCCGTGTGTCATCGAGCGGATGATTGCGTACTTGTCGGCCTGGGCCGCGAGCATCGGCAGGTGCGAGTTTACGCGTATACCCGAAACGTTCGTTTCGATAGCCTTGTCATACGGCCCCGTATAGTCCTGCCCCGCACCGGGCTTGGGGTCGAAGGTGTCGATATGGCTCGGCCCTCCCCACATCCATATCTGTATAACCGATTTGGCTTTGGCGCGGGTTTTGGCGGCTGTTACAGCTTTTACAGGCACTGTCGGCGCTGCTTTGCCTGCATAGGCGCAGATGTTCGAGAATGTCAAACCCGCCGCTGCGCCGAGACCTGTCTGCAAAACTCTTCGCCGGCTCAGTTTTTTAATTGCTCTTTTATTATTCATCTTTCAGTCCCTCTTGTGAACTTGCGTTTATTTCAGGTTAATGCTGATACAAAAATTCCTTGCTGTTTAAAAGTGCCCATGCAACGTCGCGAACCGCCTGTGCTCGGTTCAGCTTTATTTCATCGTCATTGAAATACTCCACAGCCTCGGCGGTTTCTTTGTCGGTCGGTTTCCGCGAGAGTATGTTAAGGTAAAGCTGCTCCACTATTTTATCCGGTTTGTTTTTTGCGTTTCGCTGGATGGTTTTTATTCGCCAGCCGTTGTCTATCTTGTTCTGTATGTGTGTTGAATTCAGCATATGCAGGCTCTGGGCCTGTGATATTTCATTGTTGCGTTCGGAGATAAGGCCCGTGTCGCGAGAGGGTCTGCCGAACATTTCAAGGAACTGGCTTGTAATTGACGCGTCGGCCAGTTCGACCGTCCGGTTCTCTGCCGGCACGAAAGTGAAAGGCTCCGGGATAGGGCTCGAATATTTTTCACTGGTGCCGGTTATATCGCATATCGCGTCGATCAGCACCTCGGCCTCGAGACGCCTTACGGGGTAATAGGCAAAAAGTTTTTCAGCGTGCGGCAGATCAGTCTGCGGTATGCTCGACTGCTGATAGGTGTATGAATTTAGAATGATACGGTATATATGTTTAAGATCGTAACCCGAGCCGATGAGCTCGTTTTCGAGCCATGCCAGCAGCTCGGGGTTCGACGGGTGATTGTCCGGGCCGATATCGTCAGGCTCGTGAATAATACCCCTGCCCATCAGCCAGTACCATATCCGATTGACAATACAGCGGGCGAACCATTTGTTGTCGGCGCGTATCAGCCAGTCGGCGAACACCCCGCGCGGGTCCTGGTTCGGGGTTATGGCAACCTTGCCGCCGTCGGGCAAAGTGGCCTCGAACGTGTCCCGCGGCTGGGGGCTTGGATAAACTATTACCTCTTTCCACTCGGCGGTACCCTTGAAAGCTATGTGCGAAAAAAAGGCCTCGAACTCTTTGACCTTTGTCCCGGGCCATTTGTCGAGCCTGGTGCCCATGAAAGTAAGGGCGACCGCGCGCGATATAGCCGACGGCTCGGTCCCCTGGATACCGCGGTAGAAGTTTACCGCAGGAACACGGAAGTTCGACCCGCTTGAGGTGAGCATCTCGCGGGCGAACCGGTCGTATGCTTTGTTTGTTTTCACCATTTCATAGATATAGCGGTGATAGGCCTGCACGCCGTTTGGCCACAGGTTGATCGGAAACTCCGCCTTTACCCGGAGAATATCGCACCATTTCATTGACTGATACTCGGCGAACTCGTCGCTTTCGATCAGCCGGTCGATCAGCTTTGCCCTCTTTGCCGGGTCCTTTTCCCTGTCGAATCTGTTCACCAGCCACGCCGGCGGCAGCTTGCCCGTCGTGGAGATATGAACCCGGCGAAGAAATACCTCGTCGCTGCTCAGAAGGGCCGGCTTGACATTGTGCTCCTGCAGCTTTCCCTGAACGAGAGCGTCTATTTTCGCCGACCCCTCCAGCTGGTCATGAAGTTTCAGCCCGCTGTCGACCTCGAAAGGCGCGACCGGTTCGGCAAAAACAGCGGCACCGGACAAAATGCTGATGGAAATGAAAGTTAATATAGTAAGCCTGCTTTTCTTCATATTCGGGCCCTGCATAAGGATAATTCGTCACTATTGCCTATTTTACAATATCCAGACGGCCGAAAAATGAAAATATTGCCGAAAATGGCCGGGTTTTTTCGATAATTCCGGTAAAATTGTTTTTTCTCGGCAATATTACGGACCCTTTGGCGTCTGGTATTGTCGATATTGCATATAGTGTAACCGTTTATTAATTAAGCTTTTTAGTACAGGAATTGATTATGACGCAAAATACGGCAGATGGGTCGATGTTCCGCTCCTTTGAAAGCGGCCATGGCAGGGAAATATGGCTGAATTGCACGATTGACGGCTCAGATATTGACGCCGGGATTTCCGAGGCGATGGAGAAATTAAAGGACAATAACTGCCTGCCGGTTTCGGTGCGATTGTTCGGCGCCGCCGAAGCGGTCCAGACGGCACGAAAGACGATAGCCGGTGCGCTTGGCGGCAGCTTCGTTACGCCCATACTGATAAATCAGCCCGGTGCGGGTGTTGGTGTGCAGGTCCACGCGGTGTCTCAGGAATGCTTAACCCCGATTTTCTACAACGGCCACGCCGGCCCGGGCGGATATGAGTTCCGCGACAAGTGGGCAAGCTGTTATATGCTCAGCGTCCTGCCGGAAGATACTAACTGTTCCGCCGAGCAGCAGGCCGGGCAGATTTTTGAAAAATTCGATAATGTTATGCGAAAAGCCGACGGCGATTTCAATAACACCGTCAGGACATGGCTGTTCGCGAGAGATATACTTTCATGGTACGGCGGGCTTAACAGGACGCGCGACAAGTTTTTCAACGAACACGGCGTCTTCGACCGCCTTGTGCCCGCGAGCACGGGCATAGGTGTTGACAATCACTGCGGCGCGGCAATCGCCGCGCAGGCTTTTGCCGTCGCGGGCGGTAACAGGCTTACAATCACACGTGCCGAGTCGCCCCTTCAGTGCTCGGCGATGGATTACAAAAGCTCTTTCAGCCGCGCCGTCAAGGTCGCCAACCCCGAGTACGAACGGCTGTTCATTTCGGGCACCGCCAGTATCGACGAGCATGGCAACACCGTCAGGCTCGGCGACACGCCCGGCCAGGTCGAGCTTACCATGCGCGTCGTAGAGGCGATACTTGACAAGGCTGGTATGGACTTCGGCGATATCGTCAGCAGCATTGTCTACTTTAAGGACGCAAAAGAGTTCGGCCTGTTCGACGAATACTGCCTCCAGCACAGCCTTGAACTGCCGCATGTTAAGGTGCACGCAGATGTATGCAGGGACGATCTGCTGTTCGAGATAGAGCTCGACGCGGTGAAATCGAGAGCCTGAACTTGGCCGCATATTTCTTGTAATCTGCTTCTTTAGTGTTATAATTGCCCATGCGGTGCCGCAAGGTCTGCGCAAATACAGTTAACTGCGAGTCTTAGCCGTGCGGCGATGAATTTCCTGCAATCAATGACTTATTTACAGAGTCAGTTTCTATATCGAAAAAAGCGGCTTAAAAAAATGTGTTTTTAAAATTTTTTGTCGCATTTTTCACTTATGCCCTGTCTATATGTTTGTATTTCTGATCTTTTTTTTTTTTACAGAGGCCTTTGGTGACACAATCGGATGCTGAGTTAGTACAAGAAGTCTTAACCGGAAAAAAGCAATCGTTTTCTTTGCTTGTGGCTCGTTATGAACGTTCCGTTCGTGCCAAAGCGATGAGTATCGTCATTAAACCGGATATTGCAGATGATATCGCGCAGGAAGCATTTGTACGGGCGTGGGAACACTTACCAACATTGCGAAACCCGAAAGTTTTTGGGCCTTGGCTGATGAAGATTACCCGGCGGTGTGCAATTGACAGTCTGAAAAAGCAGCAGTTATTAGCATGTTCAGAAAGTCTCGATCATATTTCTGTGGGTCAAGGGAACGGTAAACTGGATGAAGAAAACCAGCACCTGCTTGAAATGATCGCAACCCTGCCTGAGGCAGAACGCCAACTTGTTATGCTCCGATATTTTGGGCCTTATTCAGTACGGGACCTGGCAACAGTAGTAGGTCGAAGTGTTGGAACTGTGACCAAGCAGCTTTCAAGGGCACACAAACGTCTGAAAATTTGTTTACAGAGGTGTGAAAAATGAAAACGGACAAACGTATTGAGAAAAAACTCGAGCAGTTAGCCGAAAAAATCGAACCCCGTGCGTTTTTCCTGGATGACGTCATAAATCGGATTGAGAATTCACCTGTACAACTCAGCAAAAAATCAAATGATAGTCATTTACACAGGAGATTTATTATGAAAAAAACACTCAAGCTAACCGCTGCGGCGGTAATCCTTATTGCCACAACTTTATCTTTAATGTTAATTGACAAAACAGTGCCTAATGTTTATGCATTGGAGCAAACCATTGACGCACTCAATACTATGCGGTCAATCCATGCAAAAGTATACTATCATATCAATCCGGAACCGGCACAGCTCTGGGCGGAATTTTATCCCGACGGCGAGGTAAGGAGAATTAGAGTTTCACAACCGGCATTCGACACACATGATGGACCTAAAGAAGCAGTATGTGAATATAATATCGCACAAGTCTGGTCAAAGAAGACAAATACATTGTATTATATTCGGGATATTGAAGGGGTACAGAATGTCAGTAAGTTATTTCGTGATCTTGACCCGAAATTGCTGGTGCAGAAATTGGAACAGATGCAAAGTATGGGAAAGGCGAAGCTTGATATTGAACAGCCGGATGATATTAGTGAGCCGATTGTAATTAATGCAAACTTAGTGGAAGAAGATCCTTATTTGGGATATCAGGCAATTGTGCTTGTAGATCAGGCTACTAGGTTGGTTATTTCTTTAGAAACATTTAAGACCGCTGATGAAAATGGCCACTTCGGCATGCAGGATTTTCTTCGTATAGAGTTTTATGATTATAACGTGCCGTTTGAAGATAATATTTTTTCCTTAAATGTACCTGATGATGTTATTGTGATTGACCGTGCCGAAACCAAAGTCGGGCTTTCCAGGGAAGACATGGATATCAAAGAGATTGCCGCTGAAGTTGTTGATCTTTTCTTTAGAAGCCTTATCGAGGGGGATTATAAAACCGCGGGATTAATGTATGGGGGAGTGCCGGCGGAAAAGATCCAGGAAAGTTTTGGTAAACAGCAGGTAAAATTTATTAAGGTTGTTTCGACTGGAGACATAAAGGTTCATCCGAATCCGATGTACAAAGATAAAGCATTTATTGTTCCCTGCTTACTCGAGTTTCTTGAAAATGGGCAAACCCGTCAAAAAACGTACAGTCTGGTTGTCAAAGAGGTGGAAGGGCAACCCGGACAATGGGCCATTTGCGGCGGAATTTAATAAAAATATAGATGAAAGCTAAAGCCGGCCCCCGAAGGTCGGCTTTATTATTTGACAATACAAATTTTTTCAAAGTGGCATAGTTGAATCGAGTGGGTAAACTTGGCCGCATATTTCTTGTAATTTGCTTCTTTAGTGTTATAATTGCCCATGCGGTGCCGAGAGCTTCGGCGCGGGTTGAGTATTAACACAGTAAAGGAGCAGTTCGTGACAAAAACGTTTTTAATCTTTTTGCAGGTTGCTGCAGTTGGTTGTTTGTCTATGGCGATGTCGAACGCATCGCCCTCGCCCACGCCCGGGCACATGCCCCGGTTTTCATGGGACACGGTCCCGATGTTCTACCATGCCGGCAAATGGGCCGGGCCTTACAGCGACGAGGAAGTAAAAATGCTCGCCGGGAAGTACCCGCTTGTCGTGATCGAGAAGATGCACGGGCAGAATGATCCGCGGTTCGAGGGTCAGGTTGAAAAGGCCGTATTTCTCGACGCAAAGCGAATTAAACAGGCCAACCCCGACACGAAGGTGCTTTTCTACTTCAACCCGTTCGTGGACTACCGCTATTATTCGTGGAAGACCTCGCTGCCGGAAGTGCCGAGCTGGGCCCTTCGCGGACCGGACGGACAGGTGCTCTGCAAGGACCGCGGGGTTGTCAAGTTCGTGCAGTTCGATATTACGCATCCGCAGTTTATGCCCTGGTGGCTGGACAAGGTTCGGCTGGTCGCGGAAAAGCCCCAGATCGACGGGATATTCATCGACGCTCTGCCGCAGATAGTCCGCTGGCCCGGGCAAAAGTATGAAACATGGGGTCGCTCGAAGTACCTCGATATGCGCTGGGCCTGTCATGGTTTTCTACGCGAGACCCGCGATGCTCTAAACGGCAAGATACTGATAAACAACGGCCTGTTCGCCGATGTCGACGGTCTGTTCGACGGCGGGCTTTCCTGGCTGGACAACGCCGACGGCGCTATGGTCGAGCATTTCGGAGCGTTCGCAAGCAGGGACGAGCAGGGCACGCTTCGGGCAGAGAAGATGGCGCGTGAGATAGAGCTTATCGAAATCGCCGCCGACCGCGGCACAATAGTTGTTGTTAAGGCCTGGCCGGGTGATATGCACTTTTTAAGCGAGAAGCATAAAAAGTTTTCCATGCAGCAGAAGCTCGACTTCGCCGAAAAGAAACTCGAGTTCGCCCTGGCCGCTTTTCTTATTGCAGCGCAGGAAAACTGCTACTTCGGTTACAGTTGGGGCTGGAGCCACAGCGACGGCTGGATGCAGTGGTACCCGGAGTTTGACAAGCCGCTCGGCCCGCCGCAAGGACGCGCCAAACGCGACGGCTGGAAGTACACGAGGAATTTCCGTCACGCAAGCGTGAAACTGGACCTTGACAAGGAAACCGGCGAAATTACCTGGACGAAATAAGACGTTAGAGATAACAGCAAGTTATGCTAATTTTGAAAAGGAGAGTCTTATGGAATTTATCATCGCGTTTCTGGTAATGGCATTTATGGTGTACCTGTTCTGGAGGATATGCGAAAAGGCAGGTTTTCCAGGTGCGCTGGGGCTTTTGATGCTTGTTCCTATAGCGAACCTGATACTTGTTATCTACCTTGCGTTCGCCGACTGGCCCGCGCTCAGGGGCAGGGAATGAATCAATCGGGCAATATGCCCGGCAGGATTAGATTTTGAAAGGGTGTTAATATGGAAGCTTGTGCGCCATGTGCGGCAGAGCCGATTGCGGCCGTGTTCTCGGTAGTGTTTTTCATGTTCTTCGTGTTCTTTGTCATTTTTATGTCGCTGGTGCCGGTGATAATAACGGTCATCGCGTTCTGGAAGATATGCAGCCGGGTCGGTCTGCCCGGCCCGCTGGCCCTGCTTATGCTCGTGCCTTTCGCGAACCTTATCCTGCCGCTGTACGTGGCGTTCGCGAAATGGCCGGCGATGGAAAAACCCGACCCCCAGCCGTCCGCTTCAACTTGAATGATAATGTATTGATAATGAAAGGTAATTTATGGACCCGGCTTATGGTATAACCCCGGCGGTTATGATCTTCGCGTTTATTTTCGCGTTTTTTTTCTTTGTGCTTTTTTCGCTTATACCCGTGATAATCTTCTGGAAGATATGCTCCAAAGCGGGCTTTCCCGGTGCGCTGGGACTGCTCATGCTCGTGCCGGTAGCGAACTTTTTACTGCCTTTGTATATCGCGTTCGCCGACTGGCCCGCCCTTGAAGAAAAAAGTGTTTCAGATAAGGATTAGGGCGGGCAATATGCTTCTTCACAAATTGATAGCAAAGTTATGGGCCTTTATACTTGGTGTTTGTATATTTTGCGGGATTTGCGCGGGTGATGGGAAGTTTTTTTACATTTCTGATTTGAAGGTTCCTAAAACACCATATCAGCGGGCAGTTATTTTTTATGATGGTTCGGTTGAAACACTAATCGTTCAGAGCAAGTACTTTCTTGAGGGCGAAAAGCCCCCTGAAAAGCTCGGTTGGGTAATGCCCGTCCCAAATAATCCGGAGATTGCGTCAATGCCAGCAGTATTTAGCGATAAACTGTTTTTTAACTTAGGTTTTCGAAGTCGTCCGGATGTAATAAGATATAGTCATACATTATTAATGGCATTGTTTTCTATTCTCTTAGTTAGTGGTTTGATTTTTATAATTGCTGGTTTTTCGCAGAAATTCAGAAGCTTGTTTTCTACAAAAATCAAACCTAAAAATTTGTCCATCACAGGATTATTGTTTTGTGTTGTGTCTTTATTTTTCTACGGATTTTTATTGCCTGCTTTGGCCACGGCTGGTATTCATGGTGTATCAATAATAAAGTCAGAAATATGTGGTGTACACGATATTAAAGTTATCAAAGCTGAAACGGGCGGGGGGTTGATCTCATGGTTGAATGAAAACAGCTTTTCTTTCAATACTGAAGATGAGGTGGTTTTTGAAAAATATATTAAAGATGACTGGTGTTTTGTAGTATCGCTAATCGAGAGTAAAAACGTAGAAACAGAACTGCAAGATATCGGTCTTGTTGATCCACTTATATTAAGGTTTAGGTCTGAAAAGCCTGTTTACCCGCTTTCGTTGACGTCCACAGCAGGCAGTGATACTGAAATATTGCTGTATTTGGCATCGGATAAAAAATATTATTGTGGCAAGAGATTGAAACTTAAATATTGTGGATATAATATAGGTTTAGAAAATTGGTTTTTTGAAAAGATAACTCCGGCGGACTTTTTTGAATTTGCTGATTATGAAGAGACAGAAGTAATACAATTTAAATGTCTAATGAAATATGGTGGTACTTTAACTTATGAGCAGATGAATGAGGATTTGTATTTTACTGAGGCGAAAGATGATAAAAAATACAGAGAAACAGTTTATATGTGGTGAGTTATGGCAGAGATTGAAAATCAGGTTGCGATAGTTACCGGTGCCAGTCGCGGCATCGGGCGGCAGATAAGCCTCCGGCTTTCCGGGTTGGGCATTACCGTTGTCCTTGCCGCGAGGGACCGGGCAAAGCTCGACGCGGTGCATGCTGAGATAGAAGCAGCCGGACACTCCGCGTATGTATGCCCGGTGGACCTGGCGGACGAGGCGTCGATAAAGGCGCTGGTGGAGGAAACTCAAAACCGCTTTTCGCGGCTCGATATACTTGTAAACAACGCCGGAATAACGCATTCGGCTCTGCTGGAAGAAACGACGACACAGGACTGGAACAGGGTCATGGCCGTTAACGCGACCGCGCCTTTCCTGCTCTGCCGGGAGGCGCTGGGGCTTTTGAAGAGCTCTCCTGCTGCGACGATCGTGAACATTTCCTCTGTCGTCGGAATAAAAGGCTACCCGAAACAGTCGGCGTACACCGCAAGCAAGCACGCGCTTCGCGGCATGACGGTCTCTCTCGCCGAGGAGATGCGCAGCACGAACGTGCGGGTGCACAGCATCTGCATGGGCGGGGTTGATACCGAGATGGTCACCAAAGTCCGGCCCGACATCGACAAAACCGAGCTTATCGCACCTGCCGACATCGCCGAGCTGGTCGTTTACTGTGTAACGCACAAGGCAAACGCCGTCATTGACGAGTTCCGCGTAAGACGGGCAACCTCCGGACCGTGGTTCGACTGAAAGCACAGCAGCTCAGCAGGAGAAAACAGAGCTTTTCAGGCCAATGTTACCTTGAGTCTTCTTCCAAGACAACGGGCGGCCTTGTCGAGTGTTTGCAGGGTAACCGACTCACAGTCAGGGTCGAGCAAACGGTTCAACGCACTGCGCGAAGTATGCATTCGCTGGGCCATGCTTGTCTTCGATATTTTCTGTTTTTCCATTTCTCCGGTTATCTGCATCGCGAGGACTTTTTTGGTTGCGGCAATAGTTGAATCTTCGTAAATATTCTCTTCACGAAGAAAATCGTCAAACGAAGAACCGAGCGGAGTTTTATTTTTTTTCTCAGCCATGATTACTTTCCTTTGTTAAGAGCATTTTTTATTTCATTTTTTCTTTTTCGAGCGATTTCCAAATCAGACGACGGCGTCTTCTGTTGTTTCTTTATAAAACCGTGCAGCAGCCACATCGAGCCGCTGGAAATATAAAAGATAATACGCGCTGTTCGGTTGCCAAGCCGTGACCTGACCTCCCAAAGGTCATCACCCAGGCTGCGGCAAACAGGCAATCCAACCGGCCAGCCAAACTCAACTGTTTTAATATCGGTTCCCAAAATCAGTTTCTCTTTCGGGTTTAACCCCTTCAGCCAGTCTCTCACCGGCTCATTGCCGGAAGTGGAGCGGTAAAAACGAACGGTTAAAATTTTTCCAGAATCCATTTCAGTAATGTACCAAATTTGGTACTATATTGCAAATTAATTATTCGAGTTTTTTGATGGATTTCTTTGCTGGTTGAAAAACTGAGAGAATATGCTATTATGGCTGTTTATGGCTAAAAACAAGGACAAAGATAAGGCTCAGGCCTCTATACAGATAAAAAACAAAAAGGCGTACCGCGATTTCGAGCTTGTCGAAAAGGTCGAGGCCGGCATCTCCCTCAAGGGCAGCGAGGTCAAGAGCCTGCGGGACAGGCAGGGCGACCTCGACGGCTCTTACGCACGGATAGAGAACAACGAGTGCTTTCTGGTCGGATGTAAGATAAGTCCTTATTCTCACACGGGATACACCGAACACGAGCCGGACCGGAAACGCAAGCTGCTGCTGCACCGAAGGCAGATTGACAAAATCCGCGGCAAATTGCAGCAGAGGGGTTTCACTCTCGTACCGCTTCGTATATATTTTAATGACCGAGGCCTTGCAAAGGTCGAGCTTGCCTTGGCCCGCGGCAAAAGACAATACGACAAACGCGACAAGATAACCGACAAACAGCAGAAACGAGACCTTAACAAGACAATAAAAAAGTACATGTAGTTCAACCGGAGGCAATGATGGCTGACCAGGAAAAAGAAAAGAAGATAATTATCGACGAAGACTGGAAAACCGAGGCCCAGAAAGAAAAGGAAAAGCTCGCAGAGCAGGAAAAAGAGTCCAAAACCCAGGCCCAGCAGCGTAAACTGCCCCCCGCCGATTTCCAGGGGCTTATCAGTATGCTCGCCACACAGGCGTTTTTCGGGATGGGCCTTCTTCGCTCGGAAGAAAACAAGGATGTCCCGCCCGACCTGGAAATGGCAAAGTACAACATCGATCTTCTGGGCATACTCGAAGAGAAGACAAAAGGCAACCTCACCGAAGAGGAAGCGAAGCTCTTCGAGAGCACACTGCACCAGCTTCGGATGGCGTATGTGAGCTTGTCCTCAAAATCCGGCGGGGAGTAATTGGCAAATATACTCGACAAGATTGTTGCCGACAAACGCATCGAAGTCGAACGGCACAAGCAGCAGCTGCCGCTCGAAGACCTGCGCAAGGGCATGGCCGAACTCGAAAAATGTCGAAACTTCTACAAGTCCGTCACCAAGAAAAACCCCCGCGGACTTAACGTCATCGCAGAGGTTAAAAAGGCCTCGCCTTCAGCGGGAATTATCCGCGAGGATTTCGACCCGGTCCGGATTGCGAAAACTTACAAAAATTGCGGTGCCGACGCGATAAGCTGTCTTACCGACGAGAAGTATTTCTCGGGCAGGCTCGAGTATATCCGCATGATAAAAGACGCTGTCGAGCTGCCCGTACTGCGAAAAGATTTCATCATCGACCCCTACCAGGTTTACCAGGCCCGGGCCGCGGGCGCCGACGCGGTTCTGCTGATCGCCGAGGTGCTCAAGCCATCGCTGCTGCTCGATCTTTTAATACTGGCCAACCAGCTAACGATGACCGCGCTTATCGAGGTGCACAGTCCCGAGACGCTTTTGAACATGCGAAGCGTGATCGGTTTCCCGCAGGAGCATTACAGCGTGCTCGGGATAAACAACCGCGACCTCACAACGATGCAGGTCGATATCAACACCACGATACGCCTTGCCGGGCTGGTCGAAAACCGCAGCGAGCTTGTCGCAGAAAGCGGCATTAAAGCAAGGCCCGACGTAGAAAAGCTCATTACCGCAGGCGTCGGGGCGGTGCTGATAGGCGAAACGCTCTGCCGCAGCGAAGACATAGCAGCCAAGTTCCGTGAACTGTTCGGAGGTGCCGGTTAGTGGAGTATTTCTGGCTGCTTGTGACAGGCATACTGATGGGCATATCCGGCGGGCTTCTCGGCATCGGCGGGGCGGTCGTCATGATACCGGCCCTTGCGTTCATATACGGCCCGGACCAGCACCTTTTCCAGGCATCGGCGATGATATGCAGCTTTTTCGTCGGCCTGACCGCCGCGATAATCCACCACCGCGAGCAGTCAATTATAAAAAGACTCCTTACATGGATGCTGCCTTTCGCAATATGCGGCGTCCTTGCCGGCGTGGCGATAAGCAACCTTGAAATATTCTCAGGCGGCAAAAGCTATTACCTGTCACGCATATTCGGGCTGTTCCTGGTCTACGTCGCCGGTTACAACATCTTCAAGGCCTGTAAAAAAAGGACCGGCAGTGAATATTCCATGGAGTATCGGCAGTCAAAACCCATCGCGGGGGTTGTGGGTATACTGACCGGCATCTTCTCCGGGCTCCTCGGCATCGGCGCAGGGACCGTAATGACCCCTCTTCAGCAGCTTTTTCTGCATGTAAAACTCAAAAACGCGATGAGCAACAGCTCGGCGACAATTATTTTCATCGCATTCGTCGGGGCGATTTACAAAAACCTTACCCTTTCCCAGCACGGTTACAGCGTAACAGAGTCCTTCAAGATAGCGGCAGTGGTCACCCCCATGTCAATAATCGGTTCGTTTATCGGCTCAAAGCTTATGCACATACTGCCCGTTAAATATGTCCGCTTCTTTTTCATTGCCGTTGTCGTCATCGCCGCGGCGAAGATGCTCTCGGTAGGCCCTTAAACACAGGTTCGGCCTTGCCTTTGCGTTTGCAAAATAAGCCTTTCGCCCAATCCGCCTGTCGTGTTATAATGTTCGGGTCAACCTATCGCCGTTAACCTTTTTAGGAGGCAAAAAATGACAAATGCCGACCAAAACCGTTTCGAGTGCCCGATCCGTTCAATTTTCTTCGAATTCTACAACAGGCAGATGATGCCCGTCGTTGTCATTGTCTGGGTGCAGGCAATTGTATACATCGCTATCGCGGTCTATTCGGCGGTCAGGTTTTTCGACACCGAACAGACAAAGGATATGATAATGTACGCGACGATTTTCCTGACAATGATGGTGCTGCTCTGTCTTATAAAGGTTCTCGCCTTTCAGTTCATCCAGAGACACACTTTCCTCAGGCGGATTGACGCTTTAGAGAAAAAACTCAACGCCGGGGCTTGAACCTCCCTCTTTGGACCAACAGCAGGCGCATAAAAAAAGCCGGCAATTGCCGGCCTTGAAAATCTTTCACAAAAACCTGCAACTATAATCGCCAGTTGTCAGGGTAAATGATTAAGTCGCTGCTTATGTCGAATTTTCTGCTCAGCGACTCAACAAGCGACTTTGTTCTCTGTATCTGGGTGTCGGTGGGCATAGCCTTGACACCATCGCCGACCACGCAGATTCTTATTGTCTCGCTTGTGCCGTACCAGTTATCGTCGGGCATCGCGCTTCGTTGAAGGTCCCAGCGACTGCACGCTTCTATAAGCCCGTCTTTTCCGCTGACTCCGTTGCACACAATAAAGTGGAAGTTTATGTCGCCGGCATCTTTTCCCTCAAGACCGGCCAGTGTGTTTATGTCGCCTGTGACGGTTCCGCTCCAGCATATCTCTATCCGGTTCCAGGCATAAGCTTTCCCGGAATATGAAATAGTCTCGTCCACCGAATCAAGGGTTGTGTAGCTTGCAAGGCTAAATGCACCGGCAGGGGGGCCCTGTCTGTCAAGCAGCATGAGCACCGATGCCCCGGCAGTCATTGCCAGAACCAGTGCCGCAACTACACGCAGGGACCTTGCATTGCTGCGGAACGAATTTTCTGATTTAAGCGACATCCGTTTCTCCATTAGTATCCGGATTTTCTAACTGTATATAGATACTATTTTTATCGGCTGGCTGTGCCGTGTTCATTTAAAAGTTTACCAGAAATATTACATATTCAATCATTATTTATACTAAAAATACAATATTAATTTAATCTTTGAAAGTTAATTTTGTGATATTTTGCAACTTGTAAGGATTATATCGATTGAAAAAAATATTTTTTTGTTTCAAAAATCTAAAATTGTGATAAAATAGAAAATGTTGGCGAATAGGAGATGGTTTAGGTCTTAAATATGTTTTTTTTTGCTTAATCTCTTATTCCTAACACAATATTAATTATATCCAAACAGGGGTTAGTTAGGGTCACCTGTCAAAATAGTCTATTATATTATTGTGAGCCGGGCAAGCTATGAGTGATCTCAAGCAAATTCAAACTGCTGCCGAGAGGGTTCTGCAGGTATCCACGTCCGGTAATACCGTCGATAAAAGCCTGCTCGACCGCACAAGACGCATTGTCAACAGCGTGCACATGATATGCAAACTTCCCGAGATCACCGAGTCCAACACTTCTATAGATAATTTCTGCTTAGTCGGCGCCTCGTGGTTCTCTTACAGCGGCCTGGCCGGTTATGCCCAGTCAAGACAGACTTTCGCACCCGTCGATATCAGCCAGGCCAACCCCGCCGAGATGAACGAATATGCCGCCGCACAGGTCGCTGAGGCTCTTGAGAAACTTGTACCGAAGAACAAGATCGAAAAGATGATCGAAATAATAGAGGACTCTTACGACAGGTTTACAAGCATTCCAGAGGCCATGATACTTTCCGACGCCCGCAATCTTGACGACATGGGCAGCGTGGGCCTGTTCAACGAGATACGCAAATACACCCTTAACGGCAAGGGGGTAAATGAGTTTCTGACCGGCTGGAAAAGGAAGATAGATTACCAGTACTGGCAGGCAAGGCTAACTGAAGGCTTCCGTTTCGACACCGTGCGAAAGATTGCCGAAATGCGATTCAAGACCGCACAGGCCTGCATCGAGCAGCTAAACGCCGAGCACACCGCAAAGGACATCGAAGAAGTAATACTCGAATCGCTCAACCAGGTAGGTTGATTCTTAAATTTTTCCCGCTATAATCATACCTGCGGCTGTTGGTAAGTCCGCGTATTTTATCAATCGTATTGGCAAAGGGCTTCTATGGAGCACAAACCCGTTATCGCGATATTTCCGGGCACGTTCGACCCGATAACAAACGGCCACCTCGACGTGATCAAGAGGGGCGTTAAGCTGTTCGACAGGCTCATCGTCGCAGTCGGCGAAAACCCGCTCAAGGGCAAGGAGCTTTTCCCCGCGGAAAAGCGGGTCGAGATGATTAACGAGCTTGTAAAAGACATGCCCCGCGTTTCGGTGCAAAGCTATAACTGCCTGACCGTCGAGTTCGCCGCCGAGATAGGCGCCGATGTAATGCTCCGCGGACTGCGAAACCTGACAGACGTGCAGTATGAGTTCCAGCTTGCGATGACAAACCGCTCGGTCGCCGGTATCGAGACCGTGTTCATCATGACAAGCGAGGAGTTCGGCTTTGTAAATTCGACAATGGTCCGGGAGGTCGCGATGCTCGGCGGAGACGTATCCAAGCTGATTCCGCTTTCGGTCTATAAAAAGGTCCGCCAGCAGCTCGAACTGCTCGACCACCCAACCCCGCCGGATAATAATATCGAAGAGTAAAAATACCCGCCCTTCAAACCTTTGTAATAATCATCTAATAAAGCGATCGGTTGCGAGCAGACCGACCGAAAGGCCGAGGGATTTCAGAGAGATTTTCACAGCAGATCTTCAATTGCGGATTTGAGCGAGGGCAAATGATTTTCAACGACGTTCCAGACTTCATCAATATCGACCCCCATGTAGTCATGTATCATGACATCTCTAAGTCCGGCTATTTGCCGCCAGGGAATCTCACTGTGTGCTTGTCGAAAATCCGTACTGAGATTTTTTGTGGCTACACCGATGATCTCGAAGTTCCTGATAACTCCATCCTGGATGAGTCCATCGGTCTTGAAAACATCATAACCCCCCTCGGTGTAATTGAAGATTTTATCAATACTTTCCTTGATATGGGTAAGATAAACCTTGTCATCCTTCAAAGGGGCACTCCTTGTTTGATGATAATATCTTTGACCGTATGGTGCAGGGCTTTTTCGTTAACTACGTCGACCTTGCTTTGGAACATATCCTCCAGGTCGTTAATAAGGCCTATCCTGTCCAGTAGACTGGCATCGGGTTTCATGTTAACAAGGAAGTCAATATCACTGTCCGGTGTGTTTTTACCACGGATTACCGAGCCGAATACCCGGACATTGTGCGCTCCGTGCTTTTCGGCAAGGCTCAGGATTTCTTCTCTTCTTGAACGCAGATCATTTAATGAGACCATTTTGCTGCCTTTCAAAACCTACAATAAATATAAACATCCCTGCCGAAATAGTCAAGAAAGAGAAAAACCACATGGAAGCTTGATGAAATTTATCGGCATCAAAACCTACAGAACAAAGCTGCGTTTTCAGGAAGTTTCCTGCTCGGCATGATATGACGACCGCGTAAAAGGCGAGGACATCACCCACGTAAACCCGAGCTGCTTTGCCTGCGATTTCCACCAGTCAAACTTCTCCGGCTCGATAAACTCGACCACCTCCAGCGACTGCTTCGAGGGCCTGAGATACTGGCCTATCGCCAGCCGGTCCGTGCCCGCCGAACGCAGATCCTTCAGCACCCGCATAACCTGCTCGTCCTTCTCGCCAAGCCCGAGCATGATAGACGATTTCGTCGCCGTACCCGGATACCTTTCCTTTGCCTTTTCCAGAAGCTTCAGCGAAAGCTCGTAATCACCGCCCGGCCGGGCGAGCGGATAAAGCTCCGGCACGGTCTCAACGTTATGCCCGAACACGAAAGGCAAAGCATCCCCAAGAATCTCCAGCGACCTGTCCTGGCTTTTCATAAAATCAGGCACCAGCAGCTCGAATTTCATAAACCCCCGCTCGGCCCTGCATGTATTTACCACATCCCGAAAAACCCCCGCTCCACCGTCGTCAAGGTCGTCCCTGTCAACGCTCGTAATAACCAGGTACTTAATACCCAGCCGCTCACAAAGCTGCGCAATGCGCCCCGGCTCCGTCGTGTCCGGCGGCAGCGGCCTGCCGTGCGCAACCGAGCAGAACTTGCAGTTGCGCGTGCAGACATTGCCCAAAATCAAAACCGTCGCCGTCCCGCGCGACCAGCACTGTCCCTGGTTCGGGCAGTTCGCGTTCGTGCAGATAGTCTGGATTCCGAGAGAGTTGAGCGTATCGCCAGTGTTAATAAAAGTATTGCCCGAACCGCTCCTGCGTTTCAGCCACGGCGGGAATTTACCGGTGTTCTTCATCTCACTGCCCCGGCTGTTCCCAAAGGTCCCTGCAGATGGCCTTGATATTCTCCTTAACGTCGATGATGTCGACTTTCGACGAAATTTCCTTCTCAAGGTTCGTCATCTTGATATCTTCGATGCCGCACGGAATGATATTATCAAAAATGGAAAGGTCGTTGTTGATGTTAATCGCTATCCCGTGGAACGTCACCCAGTGTTTGAGCTGCACACCTATCGAGGCGATCTTCCTGCTGCCCAGCCAAAGTCCCGGGTACTTCTTCCGCCTCTCAACCTTCAGCCCGTACCGGCTCAAAAGCTCCATCCCGATATACTCAAGCTGGCGGATATATTCGTTCACACCAAGCCCCATCTCCTTCAAATGCAGTATCGGGTAAAGAACCGCCTGGCCCGGGTTATGGGCTGTCGCGCCCCCGCCCCTGCCGATCTTCACAAGGTCGATCCCCTGTTCCTTAATATCCTCGACGCTCTCGGTCAGCTTATTCTCCGACTCCCGCGCACCGAGCGTAATTACCGGCGCATGTTCGAGAACCAGAATAGTATTCGGAATCTTCCCCTGCCACCGGTGCCTGCACATGCTGTGCTGAAGATTAAGCACATCTTTATACGGCGAAACCCCGCAGTCGTAAACTTTCAGCCTGTCTTTAAGTAGCCTGTTTTGCAAAACTCATCACCTGCAAAAAAGAACAATATTATTAACGTCTCGGCGGCACATGAATGCTCATCCCGTAAGCGTCTTCCCACGCCTCTTTAAGAACCTCCGAAACGGTCGGATGCGGGAAGCTGACATCGGCGATCTTCTCTTTCGAGCCGATAAGAGCCCTCGCCGCCGCGATCATCTCCGTAACCGTCGCACCGACCATCGTCACACCCATTATCGCGTCGTCTTTCTTGTTCCTTATAACTCTCACTTCGCCAATGCCCTCGTTATGGGCCACGCTCCTGCCGTTCGAGCGGAAGTTCGCCTTGCCCACGTAAGTATCAATACCCATCTCGGCGCACTTTGTTTCACTTTTTCCCACCGACGCAACCTCCGGGAACGTGTAAACCGCCCGCGGCACCAGGCTGTAATCGCCCATCTCCGCGCCATGTCCTGCCGTGTTCTCCGCCGCAACTTCCGCCTCCCAGAACGCCCCGTGCGCAAGGTACGTCGTGCCCACCGCGTCGCCGATAGCGTAAACACCCTCGACATTGGTTTGCATTTTCGAATTAACCTTTATCTTCGGCCCCTCCATTTCAAGCCCGATATTCTTAACGGTCTGCTCGTCGCATACCGCCCGCCTGCCCACCGCCACAAGAACCTTCTCGCAGTCAACAGACTTACCGGATTCAAGATTAACTTTCGCCGCACCTGCGTTTACTTCAACCCCCGTTACCTTCTGGCTGGTCATGGTCTCGATGCCCAGCTTCTTGAACTCCTTCGCCAGCAGCCCGCCGACCCACGGGTCCTCGTTCGGCAAAAGCCTGTCCAGCGCCTCTACAATGGTCACCTTCGCGCCCACCGTCGAATACACGCACGCCATCTCACAGCCGATAACACCGCCGCCGATTATCACCATCGACTTGGGAATCTCAGGCAGCGAAAGCGCCTCCTTGCTCGATATGATCGTCTTGTAATCGAACGGAAACGCCGGAATATTAATCGGCACAGAACCGGTCGCGATAATAATATTCTTTGTCTCGATCTCCGTCGACCCGTCAACTGTTATTTTGCCCGGCTCGGTAATAATCCCCGTACCGTTGAATATCTTGATATCGTTCGACTGCACAAGCCCCGTAACACCCTTGGTGAAACCAGTCACGATCGCGTCCTTCCGCGAGATCATCTTCTTCCAGTTAGGCCTGACCTCCCCCGTAAGTTCCAGCCCCATCAGGTTCGAGTGCTTCGCCTCCAGCAGAAAATGCGCCGAAGCAAGCAGCGACTTCGAGGGAATACACCCCCAGTTCAGGCAAGTCCCGCCCATCGCTTCCTTTTCTATTATTGCCGTCGCCGCCCCAAGCTGCGCACACCTTATCGCCGCCGCATACCCGCCGGGCCCGGCCCCGATCACTACGACATCAAATTTTTCCGCCATCACACGATCTCCTAACAGTTTTTCCTATTATAAGCAAACATTTGCCCGATTTTAATATAGATAACGGCATTATATGACAAGACAGGCCAAAAAAAAGCCCCTTTTTTCGGCAAATGTCCCCAATGGAACCAAAACGAAACCAAATACTCACAAAATAACCCCCGCACCCCCATTAGCCCCGTTCTTATCGGCAATTAATATAACCTTACCCCCTGAGCGAGAAGATAAAAACCCCGCTGTCGTCTCCCAACCATGCACAAATTTTTCAACGCAAAAACCTCTCACCCTCTATTGCCTGTTTCCTGTGTTCTGTCTCCTGTCTCCTGATTCCTGCCCAATCCCCGCACCCGAGTTTCACCAGAACGCACCCGAACTCTATTGCCTATTGCCAAATGGGCGTGTTGCCCAACTCATTCTTTACATTGTTT
>CAZVPF010000043.1:0-23559 GCA_964628195.1 uncultured Pirellulales bacterium
GTCTTCTGTCAAAAATCCGTAAGGCCATTTACACAGTAGAATGAACACTCCCTAAATATCTCCCAATGATAAACCTTGTTTTTCTCTCAAAAAAAACTAAAAAGAATCAAATCTTGAAACCACTAACTTCTCCCGAACGAGCGACTGTTAAAATAAGAATCCCACATTTCTTTACTAGAGGTGAAATCCTCTAACGGGCAGCCAATTCCTGAAACCTAGGGCTTTCAGGTACTGCCACAGCAAATAAGTCTTCTTCTGTCGCTTCTTCAACTGTAAGTACCTGGCCGAGTGCGCCTCTTAAAAGAGGGTACTCCTGAGAACCTTTAGTTTTAACCAACGGACCTTTTTTACTTTCCACTCGGAGTCTTTTTCCAGAGTTTAAGGTCACAACGACATCACCTTTTCCGGGTTTTGAATGGATACGCACTTTTTGATGAAAATGTGGATTTTGGCACTCTCCCTGCCATGAGTTAGATGACGGAATTTTCTGCCAACCTTCTGAAGTTAGAAAGTTGCTGATTTGAAAATGCACTTTCTCTGCCGTTTTGATTTGTGCTCCATCTATTACTACTTCAACGTCATCAGAAGTAAGCCCCCTCACAATTAAAAAGAAAGCAATCCTGAGACTGACTTCTACTTCCGGCATTTTTTCATTTGGTAGCGTTGGGATGTCCCGGTACTTCATGAATATACTTTTCTGTCATGTAGCTTACGATATCATCTACAGCAACATTTGGTATCGACATTTTTATTGATCCGTGAGTGTCCAGTAAGTATAAACAAAATACATTTGCATAAAATAATTGCTTTAACAAGCTATCATGTATCGGATTTTCTAAAAAGGTTGAATATTGAATTGGTGTATCATCTTGAAAACCATAATTATTAACAAGTTCAATTGCAGAACGTCCGCCAGTAGAGGTGTCTATAATACTATTGTTATGCTTTATAACATTTCCAACATGGCGAATCATACGCACTTCATTGCAGTATATTATAGAATTGAGTGTTGCATCCCATATTGATAGCTTTTTCCCTCCATGAGCATCAAGGTTGTTGAAAAAATCTTCAACCATTTTTGATACCCCTAATACACCTAATTCGGAAAAATTATCTTCTAATTGAAAAATAGTTGAACCCAACAGTTTCATTTCATATTTGTCTTTATAGGACCACTTAGCCATTCCTTCAAACGCTCTTGCGGTAGCATCACACATAACAGCGAGTGAGGCTGTAGACCAATGTAAGTCTTGAAATATTTTTAATTCTTTGGAAATATCATTAGTCATTGAAAAACGCCTTTCATTCACTTTCAGTACACTCAACACCGTGGTCTGGGAAGTTCTCAAGCAAGATCGTGATTGCTTCGTTGGTCCGCTTGCCCCATTGGTTGATGAAAGCATAAGTTTTGCCGTCAGAATGGATTAGTTGGTCATCGTCAACAAAGTACCGGATTTCATCAAATTTTCCTGCTTCTGCGGCTTTCTGACAAAACTCTTGGGAGTCAACTTTACCGTCAACACTCACCCAGAGATTTTTACGCCATGAAAGCAATGATTGAATTGTTTCAGGGGGAACTCCATTACTGCATAGATACTTGACGATATGGTAGATGGCTGTTCGCTTGGGTAAACGTGAATAACTTTTTCCACCCACTATAACATCAAACTTAGTGTAGTCACGGTTGGAACTTCGAGCGGCACGTTCTGCACGTTCCTTTTCTTTGATTTTCACAGCAAAGTCTTGAATCTCAGGCAAAGGAATCAACTGCTGAACCTCAACAAAGGTTTTACCACCATACTGGTAGGGTCTGAAACGAATGCACCGTATGTCAATGTCTCTTTGTGCCAGCCACATAACTGAGGTAGTAAGTTCCTTAGAAAAGTCACCAGAAACGAGCATGATTCGGACATCTTGTGCAAACTGTTCCTCGTCAGGTTCGCTCCAGCCAAGAAAGTCCAATACTTCTGCTTCAGCGTCTTTTTCAATCCCTCGCTTTTTCAAGTACGCAGCATGTATACTGACCAGTTGAGAAAACTGCATTGTGGAAACCATCGATGCGTATCGAATAGCCTGCAAGTCCATGTGTCCACCGCTCTCAGTTCGCTTTAACTCAATGACTACAAGGTTAGCATCTTTGTCGAGGGCCAGCAAATCCACCCTGCGTTTCGCATCTTCCCACTGTCCAAACTCCTCATCAACAACCAACAGGTCTTTTCCCAGAACGTCGATATGGTCGCGTAAAAGCCGCTGGATATCACCTCTTTCAAGAATTCCAAGAGAAGCAAATGTAGTAGGGTCGAGTTCTACAAACGAATTGTCTGTCATTTCATAAAAAGGCATTAAAGGTCTCCTTTGTTGACTTAAAATGGTTTTAAGTATACTTTAACAGTTTCATTAGAAAACGCAATAATGGGTGTCTTCAATCATATTAACCGTCCGCGGGGGGGTGTTGAAAAGCAATTCTGAACAACCTTACACTTAGAACATTGAAGTCTGTTTTTTCCCCAGAAATAACCGGCATGCCTAAACGCGCCCTATACACGCCTAATGGGGGCAGGAGAGTTGCTTGCCTCAGCGCATGAAAAAAGACCAGGGCTTCTAACCTTACTTTAAACGGGATTAACGGAGAGGGCGGGATTCGAACCCGCGGTACAAGCTAATACTCGTACGACGGTTTAGCAAACCGTTGCCTTAAGCCGCTCGGCCACCTCTCCAAGTCCATATTTTACATAGTGTTACGATCCGCCAAAAGAACCGTTCCGGCAAAATCTCCCTTACTTTACATCCCCCGGTCGGCTAATGCAAGAAAATTAAAGCCAAAGTGTATTATTTTCGCTGCGGTTATTGCATATTAACCCGAATATCTCGCATAATCAGCAGCACTCCTGTATGCACTTGACGATTAAAGCGTTTTGAATGATAATGGCCCGCAGATGAGACTTATATGAAAGGAAACCCATGAAGACCGCCCGAATCGTTTCGCTCGCAGTATTAACCGTAATTCTGACAGGGTGCGTAAATATCGGCCGCAAGTCAAAATGCTCGCCGCTCAAAGAGGACATAACAGCCGCGCCGGAGATGAGGGCGATATACACAAAACGGCCTGTGGAAGTTGACGGCAAACTCGACGAGCAGGCCTGGGAAACGGCACCGGTCTATAAGATGTACCTGCCCAACGATCGCCTCGAAGAGGGAAAGAGACTCGACGAAGACGCAGAGGTGAAACTGCTTTGGGACAAAAACTACCTGTACGTGGGCGTAACATTCGAGGATTCGGACATAAAAGCGACAGGCCTTGAAAATAATATGCACCATTACAAGTACGGCGATGTCTGCGAAGTGTTTTTACGCCCGGTGGGCCAGGCTCATTACTGGGAGCTGTACGTCACACCGCAGAGCAAAAAGACCGCGTTTTTTATTCCTATGCGGGCGCCTGAACAGATACCGATAGACGATGAGTTTTCAAGGCACATGAAAGTAGCAGCCGTTAATTACGGCACGCTGAACAACGGGCAGGACAGGGATTATTACTGGAAAGCGGAAATGGCGATTCCGATATCGCAGTTAAAAAAGTATTGCGACAAATTCGGACCCGGCCGCCCATGGCGGATACTTGTCGCCAGGTACAACTATTCCCGCTATCTGCCGGAATATAACCCGGAGCTCAGCACCACGGTCCAACTGCCAAAGACGCGGTATCACCTGCTCGAAAATCACGCGGTTCTGAAACTTGAAAAATAAAGGACAAGATGAACACGAAAGCAATTTTTAAGGCCCTGGTTTTATGTATCGCCGCCTCGGCGCTCTGCATCACAGGCTGTAAAACATCCAATACATTCAGGAAAAAACCGCCGGTAAGTTTCAAGGACAATACCTCGGTGCTTATCAAGCCCAACGCGGTCACGTTCGAGAATAATGTCATCGCCTATACCAGCCATGCCGGCGGACTGGGGGTGAATATATTCGGCAAGACAAAACACGCCGCAAAGAAGGGGCTGCTTTTGCCTTTGATATCCGACGCGTCGAACCCGCTTATAGAAAACCCTTACGAGTACTCCAGGTGGGGAATTTTCCTGCAGCCTTTGAAAAGCCCCGACCTCGGTGCGGTATATATTTACGCCCCCGGCGGCGAGGTGTACCTGCCGCAGTTCGACGGCACAAAGTGGAAGCTTGCCGCAGATGAGCCCGACAGGCTGATAATCGCCGCTTCCGCCCCGGTCGTTATGCCCGCAGGAACCGTCCAGGTCAACAGGACGTTTGTACTGCTCGCCGATGAAAGGGCGATCTACGACCAGGTCATGCTGACAACACAGAACAATATCGATCTGACGATGCTGAGAATCGGCCTGACTTTACCGAGACTTGAAGGCGAGTTTGTAAATAAGCCCGGGCTCGGGTTTGCGTATTCCACAGGAAGCGACCCGGACAGGGAAATCAGGGAACTGGGGCTGGCAATTATTTACGATCCGAGGAGGTACATCGACACAAGGACGATCGACGCACCGGATAAGGTAACGATGATCCTGTTAAAGCCGATCGCGACCCAGCAGGGTGTGCATATCAAATCGAGACTAACCGGCTTCTGGAACGGGGACCCACTGGTAAACTCTGCGAAACAGTTCGACCTGATGCTGAGGTCCGAAGTAGCCGAAGTAGAACCGTAAGCTCAGAAGGTAATTTTAAGGCAGGGTTTCATTATGCATTTGCTATTTATTGACGAGTCAGGCTCCTTGAGCCCCATAGGAAAGCATAGCAAAAAAAATAATTGCCTGGCCCGTATCAATTTATAATCTGCCGTAAAAATAATTCACTCAGTGGCAAATTATTACTTGAATTCAAAAACCGCCAAAGGCTAAAACTCCGGAACTATGGTCGCCTCGTCGGATACGAGTTTGTGGCTCTGTCGGTAGGTGTTTTCGTTATACTCGACAAGCTGGTCTATTGTATCGAACCGCAGGTGCCATTTACCCGCGGTATCAATATCCGCAAATGCCGCTTCAAGCGCTGCAAACTGCGACGTCCGGCTGGGCTGGGTTTCGCCTTTAACCAGCTCATTAAAGTTGTACAGCACCTCATTGAGCCTTTCTATATACGCCGTTCTCGTCGGCTGGTCGGGCCCGCCGATGTAGGATTCGACAAGGGCCCTTCCCTCCCCAAATCTCGGCCGGGGCACTGCCATTATGCTGCATATCGTTGACGGGATGTCGATGTGCTCGGCATAGTCAAAACGTACGCCCTTTTTGATACCCTTGCCCACTATCAGCAGCGGAGTCTTCCAGACCGACCTTACATAGGGGTCAACACCCCCTGTTTCCAACTGCCCGTGACTGCCTGTAACTATCAGCACGGTCTCCGACCACCTGCTTGTTTCCTTTAGCCACTTCACCAGCCTGCCGAGTATGGTGTCTACCTGTTCGATCTGCTGCGAGTAAAGAGAGTTGGAGCTTAAAATCATCCTATCAGCCGCTTTGTCCTCAAGGCCAGCCCGCCCCGGACCGGCGAACTGAACCCGCATAAAGTAAGGTTCGGCTGTCCTGATCACGTTCTTTATATCGGCGAACATCATACGGTTGTCGTAATAATCACCGGTCGTGTGGTACAGCTTGTGGTAGATATCGAAACCTGCCGATATATCCTCGTACATCTCGGAGTTGACGACAAAAGCTGTCGTTCGCGCCGAGAAACTGTGCTGAACAAAATTCCTGCCCAGCCCGGGCCTGCCTGCGAAGACACTGCCCGATGCGTTGACAACGCTTACATAGGGGCTCAGCCAGGGGTAATACCCCCTGCTTGCCGGGTCGAAGTTGCTGTCAATCTCCGCTGGCATAACCGTCCACGAGCGCGGGTAATAAGAACCCTCCTTGATCAGCTTTCGGAAATGTGCCAGGTCCAGGCTCGACGCCTCCGGGCTGCCCGCCGCAAAGCCGTCGATGACGAAAAGAATAACTCGGCGGGGCCTGACGGACAACCCTGCACCGTCGGGGTCCTTTTGCTGAGTGCAGGAAGCAAGTGTCAATGTCAATGCTAAAACCACAGCGAATAAAAATCCTTTTTTAGCCATGAGCCGTCTCCTTAAGCGTTTATTTCGGCACTTTCAATATCTTCGCGAGCAAATACATGTATATCAGGTTTTGCTCGTGATGTCAAACAATTTGACAGGTTTGAAAGTTATGCCGTTTCGCTGTCTTTTGAGACGGTCTCCGATTCGGCTTCGCCGCTGCCCTGCCGGCTTTGCCGGTCCGGCTCAACGGGCATACGCATCGTAAAGACCGAACCTTTGCCGACAGTGCTCGTTGCCGAGACATCCCCGCCCATCATCTCCATGAGCCTTTTTGTAATCGTCAGTCCGAGCCCCGAGCCGCCGAATTTACGTGTTGTGCTTCCATCGGCCTGGGTAAATGAATCGAATATTGTAACCAGTTTCTCCTGCGGTATCCCAATCCCCGTGTCCTCAACATCGAAGCGAATAAATTCCCGGCCGTCAACAATTTCGGTGTTGATCTGCAAATAAACATGCCCGCTTTCGGTAAACTTAACCGCGTTGTTGGCGAGGTTAAGCAGGCACTGCCCAAGCCTTACAGGGTCGGATTGGATTATCTCGGGCACATCCTCGCCGCGGTGTATGGCAAATTCAACCCCTTTGTCACCGGCAGCCGGCCCGAGCATCATTTCAATAGGCTCAAGGGTCTCTGAAATCGAGCAGTCTATTATCTCAATATTGAGCTTGCCGGATTCGATCTTCGAGAAGTCGAGTATGTCATTGATTATGCTCAGAAGCGTCGTACCAGACTGCCTGATAATGTTGACATAGTTTTTATGCTCTTCATCAAGTGTTTCGTCTTCGACAAGAACCTCGCTGAAACCTATGATCGAGTTCATCGGCGTTCTTATTTCATGGCTCATATTCGCGAGAAACTCGCTTTTTGCCTTGTCTGCCTGCATTGCTTTTTCAGCCATGACTTTCAGCTCTTCCATTGACTCCTTGAGCTTATCGTTGAGAACTTCAAGGTCCAGGCGGGCCTTTTCCGCCTCTTCCATCGCATTTTTGAGCTCCTGTTCAGACTTCTTGCGGTCGGTGATATCACGGACGGACTCTATTGCGCCGATTATATTACCCTTGTCATCATACAGCGGGGAAGCTATTGCCCACAGGTACGCACCTGCACCGTTGTTGACCTTTGGAACAAATGCCTCGCCGTAAACAACCCTGCCTTCTTTTTCAACATAACTGTACTTGTCTTCATAATTATCTGCCGGATCATCGATCATGTCGATAAGCATTGGCCGTTTTTCACCATAAAAAGGTTCTGAGTAGGCGTGGTCACCTTTACCCAGAACTTTTTCCTTGCTTGTTCCGGTCATCTCCTCGATAGCCTTGTTCCATGCAATTACTTTTCTGTCATTATCTATAACGAACGTGGCGTCGGGCAGAAAGTCAATAATGTCCATCAGTTTCCGGTTGCTGCTCTTAAGGCTCTCCCTGGCCTGCACCTGCAGCGTGTGGTCACGAATTATCTGCAGGCAGATGGTCCGTCCCTCGACCTCGGTGAATGAGGCCGTTATGAAAACAGGTTTGTCATTTCCGGCTCCGGTGCATATAAAAGCTTCTTCGCATATCCCGTGTGACTCCTGGGATGCGATTTTGAACAGCCTATGGTAGTAGTCTTTCTGTTCTTCGCAGAACAGGTCGACATATTGCGAACCGATTATTTTTTTCTTGGGTTTTTCAAGCACCTCCTCAGCGGCCCGGTTGCATTCAAAAATAAACCCGGTCTGCGGATCGACCCATATAATGGCGTCGGGCGCGTTGTCGAATATCAGCCGAAGTTCCTGTTCACGTTCCCTGATGGACCTTTCGGCGATGCTCAGCTTTTCGAGCATCTGGTTGAAACTGCCCCCGAGAATATCTATCTCGTCATTGCCTGTAACCGGCATACGAACCGTAAGGTCGTGGTTGGCCGCAACCATGTCCACCCTGTCGTTTATCTCCCAAAGCCTCGAAAAGACCTTGCGGTCCAGCAGAAACGCCACGAGCGTAAGCATGATTATAGCCGACACCGCGATAAGGTATCCCGTCAGGCTCATCAGCTTTTTGCCCTGCGCGAGTATGTCGGGGTAATGGCTGATTTCGAGGATCAATGCCGGTTCGTTATAAACGTCGTTTATGAAGCTGTAAACCTTCCATGCGTCTTCACCGGAACGGTCTATCCAGAAACCGCCTTGACCTTGCTGCCCGATATTATTCAATATATCCAAATCGTTTTCATCAGCCGAAGACTGCTCGAATTTCCTCGCCTTTATGGTGACATGATTTTGCACCGCGATACGGTTAAGCGCGTTTTCGTCAAGGAACCTTCCCATCACAAGGCTGCCCCTTACTTGTCCGACCTCGTTACTGGGTAAAATGGGCATTGCGCAAACAAGCAGCGGCTCTTTTTCCGTAAGATAAATACCTTCACAGATATCCTCGACATCTTTGTGCTTTACAAGTATGTGGTCCGGGTGAAAATTCCCCGGCTCCAGCGCCTGGCGATAGATCTGCCCGCCTTTCTGCTTGTCATACAGCTTACCCCAAACGAGATCGCCCTGTTCGTTGAAGATATAGATAAGGTCAAGCTCGGAGCCCTCAAACGTTTCGTCAACAAGATTCGACTGAATATAATCGCTGTTGCGGTCCTCCACAAACTGGTATGTATCGTCCCAGCAGCCCCAGTCCCATGCCATGTTCCTCAAGTGATGAAGCTCGCGTTCGATGCTTTCCACGCAGCGTTTGCCTTCGCTGACCGCCTGGCTGGTCTGGAGTTCTATGAATTTCGGTAATACGACGAACTTGTCCACAAAAAACTGGAACCCTGAGTGCAGTCCGATAACGGCGCACATTGCAAGCAGAATTTTCGGGCGAAGAGACCCGAAAGACCAGTATTTTCGCGTTTTATCCTTTTGTTTTCCCACCTGTACCCGCTTTAACTGAACATATTTACATAAATTATTTACACTCTGTGCGTAATGGTGTATCGGCAAGGAAACACTGCTGATAAACCAAAAATAACAGGCAAATTGCAGCTTTTCAAAGCCTCGGACCCGGACCGGTTTAACACCTGAAAATCAGCCCTCTTTCAGGGGGTTGACTTGGTTAATAACTTGAAATTCATGGGATTATCTCATAAAATGCGGTTCTTGAAATATTATCGGGTTACTGCATTGGAAACAAGATATACTATATTCAGGAATTTTTATGTTCGACAACCTGACACAACGGTTTAACAACGTCTTCCGCTCGCTTTCGGGCAAGGGCAAAATAACCGAAACCAACGTTCGCGACGCCATGAAAGACGTTCGCAAGGCCCTTCTCGAAGCGGATGTAAACTACAACGTGGTAAAGGACTTCTGCAAACAGTGCGTTGACGAGGCTCTGGGTGCAGAGGTTCTAAACTCGCTCCATCCCAGCCAGGTGATGGTCAAGATCGTCAACGACCAGCTCACTAAACTAATGGGGCCGGTGGATACGCATATTTATTATGTCTCCCCCGGGCCGACTGTCATTATGCTCGCCGGGCTGCAGGGTTCCGGTAAGACAACCACCTGCGCAAAGCTCGCGAAATATATCCAGTCAAAGGGCAAAAAGCCTTACATGGTCGCCGACGACCTCCAGCGACCTGCCGCTATCGACCAGCTGATCACCCTCGGCGAGCAGACCGGCGTAGGGGTCTATTCAGAGCGGATAAAAGACGCGGTAAAAGTCGCCAAAAACGGAATCAAGGAAGCCAAAAAAGCAGGCGCCGACGTCGTTATCCTCGACACAGCAGGCCGGCTGCATATCGACGACGAGATGATGAAAGAAATCTCAGCCGTCGCAAAGACCGTCACACCGCATCAGATATACCTCGTTTGCGACGCGATGACCGGCCAGGACGCCGTCAACTCCGCCGATGCATTCAACCAGCAGCTCGAGCTCGACGGTGTGATACTTACAAAGCTCGACGGTGACGCTCGGGGCGGGGCCGCCCTTTCGGTCAAAGCCGTTACCGGAAAGCCCATCAAGTTCATCGGAGTCGGTGAAAAACTCGACAAGCTCGAAGAATTCCACCCCGACAGGATGGCTTCGCGGATACTCGGTATGGGCGACGTTGTAACACTTGTCGAAAAGGCCCAGGAGCACTTCGACGAAAAGGAATCGCAAAAGCTCCAGAAAAAAATGCAAAAAGGAACCTTCGGGTTCGACGACTTTCTAAAGCAGATGCAGACCCTCAAGAAAATGGGCGGCATGAAAGATATGCTGAAGCTCATTCCCGGTATGGGTTCAAAGCTGGCCGGGCTGGATATCGACGACAGTGAAATAAGCAAGATGGAGGGAATGGTACATTCAATGACCGCTGAGGAAAGACGGGACCCGGATGTCATTGACGCAAGCAGGAGAAGGCGTATCGCACGCGGCTGCGGACGCGACCCGCAGGACGTCGCTTCGCTGGTCAAAACATTCAGACGCTCGAGGGATATGATGAAGGCTATGGCCGGGGGAGCAGGCGGCATGAACATGAAAGACCTGATGTCGGGCAAAGGCGACATAATGTCCGCAATGGCCGGAAAGGGCAAAAAAATCAAACAGCGATCAAAACGAAAAAAACCCATCCGCAGAAAGGGCAAAGCACGAAAGAGGTAAACAACAGCAAAACCGGGCCCGGACCCCAGCCGATCGAGCGGTACCTCAACAGTATCCAGCCGCTTGTTGACAACCAATACGCCCGGATGATGCGATCGCAGTTCGCCTCGCACAAGGGCTGGGGACAGGACGCGGTTTTTCACGCACCCAGCAGGGAAGAGTACGAACAGCTAAAAAGGGCGGTGGCTATTATGACACCCGCGGAAAAGCAGTGCCCCGAAAAACTTACCGACCAGCAGCTCCGCTCAATCGCCGACGATGCCCGCACCGACCCGGCACTGCTTGCGATATTCATCAACGCATACTCCCTCAAAATGAAAGACCGCACACGAAAAGGCTGAAAAACCCTTTTACATTGATTAAGGCGGAACAAATTGACGCTTGCCAAGTATTAAAAGTGTTGTTATAATTTCTCTTTTTTGCAGCGGAAGTTAATGTCAAAAAGGGATTTAAGTGTCTGGAAAATAGAAGTAAATATGGAGGTTTTTATGCGTTATTTTAGCTCTCTCTCGTTAGTTTTTGTCGTTATTTTTGCGGTAAGCATATCCGGCTGCCAGGAAAGCGGCGAAAAGACATCAATGCAAACCGGCACCAGCCAACAGCGCATTGCCGCTGAACAGCAGCGCGGGGAGGAAAAAACCGCCGGCGATGTCAACACTTTCCCCGAACCGGGCAACGCCAAAACAGTTCAAAAGCCCGCTGTAAACGAGCCCCCGGAAACAATCACCGAACCAGAATCCCTTGAAAAACCAAACCTCACCGTCCCCAAAAATGTCCACGACTTTGGCGACATGGGACCCCAGACAAGTAACAAGTGCGAATTTAAGTTCACAAACACCGGCAAAGGCGTCCTGAAAATAGCAAGGCTCCAGTCGACCTGCGGATGCACCGTACCCCAGCTAAAGAAAAAGACATACCAGCCCGGCGAAACAGGCACCATCAGCGTAACCTTCAAGGCCCCTGCAAGCCAGGGCAATGTCGCAAAGCATATTTATATCCACAGCAACGACCCCGGCAACCCGAAGTATGAGCTTGAGGTAAAGGGAAATGTCGTGCTGGATGTCTCCGCAAAACCCGACCACATGATCCTTTCGCTCGTTGACGAAAACGCCGGCGCAAAGCCCATAACAATAACCAGCAAGGACGGCAAGGAGTTCTCGATTAAAGCGATAAATGACTCCCGCAAAGCCGTTACCGCCGACTTCGACCCGTCGAAGAAAGCTGCGGAATTTACGATAATCCCGAAATTTGACGTTGCAAAGCTCGAAACATACAGCCACGGAAGAATCACTTTCGAACTGACCCACCCGGAAACCAAACAGGTCTTCGTAAGCTACAGCGCACCGCCGAGGTATGACGTTTCACGTCCGCGAATTATCATGCGAAACGCCGAGCCCGGCAAAAGCGAAACCCACGAAGTATGGGTAAAGAGCAACTATAAACAGCCAGTTGACATAGCGTCTATGGAGTCCAAAAACGGTAACATTGAAGTTGTCGAAAAGGAAAAATTCGACGACAACAGGGTCAAGCTCGCCGTAAAAGTAACGCCCCCGGACAATGAAGGGGATAAGCGTTACTTCACCGACACCCTTTCGATAAAACTGGAAAGTGGCGAAACCTTGACCATTAGCTGCAACGGCTGGTACAAACGCCGGTAAACAAACGAGTAAATGAATATTGATAAGCTATACTCAAACAGCTTGTTCTCCAACAGAATGGGTTTTCTTATTCTTTATTGAAGCGTCTATACTATGAAGGAAGATTTGAACATTTGAAGTAAATTATTTGTAAGTCAAATCATCTATAGTTTTCGCACATCTCAACAGACCATCGGATTGGTTGTCCGTTGGTCAATAATAAAAACTAACATGAACCGCCGGCACACGGAAATTCAATCTTTTTCTGAAATATTTGACATTTCAAGGTCAAATTATATTGTCAAATGAAATATTTGCGATTACAGATTATTATAGATAACACTCAGAACATTATCCCTTTGGATTTCTTCTACTTTTAATACATGTTCTGCGATGTTTCTTACACAATATTTCACAGCACATTCTACCACAGGCACTTTTAATCCTCCAGCTTTCGGTCTTAAGTCAAGAGGCCAATCCTTGAAATCGACGAATGTGTTGATCCCACGTGGTGTCGGTCCAAATGGTATTGCTCCAGAATTAATACGAGACAGAACAACGTCTTCCATACACTCATTTAGGAGACTCTCTGTATCTACCGTAAGAACGATATGCTTTGAATTTCGATAAGCTCTACCACACAATAGACGGCTTAATCTTTCTTCTTCCGTCCAAAAAAAAACATGCCTATTCAACATTTCATAAAAAGCAGGAATTGTCATACCTTCTAAGCATTGTCTTAACTTATTATCATTAATCGGCTTATTATCTCTAATAATAGCCTTACCATAAATAGGATGTACGATCTCTACGGATTCTGGCCTTCTCTGAGATTCGATTTCATCACGTCCATTTTCAATCTCAAACAGATCTAATAATGCAGTAGTGCTTAATAAACCATGCTCTTGGATGCTTTCCCATGAGTCAATTTCAGCCATATGATACAAATAGGGATAATGTGTGCTAAAAAATTCTGGTGTCATACGCATTTTACCAAGCCCTTCTGTCTATGATACTTCTATTGCCATGACTAAATCTTGTTGATATCAATGATACTGGTGCAGATGCCACTTTTTCAACTTCCTCAATAAACCTAATAGTCTCTTTATCTAATTGCTCAAATCTTCTGGCATTTTGATTTTTTTTAGCAAGATAATCAACAAAGGATAAGGCAATGTCTGTAGGAGCATTCAATGAAGCGGCTTTCCGTAAAAGTGCCCAATCAAATTCAGATACTCTTCTTTCCCTATTGGTTGTTGATGTTCTTTCATTTTGTTTTATACTATCTTTCGAAAACTTAGCACGTTCTTCAACTATCCACCAATCAATTTCCTGAGACATCGGTCCGGATGTTCCATCAGGTGGATTTTGAACTCGAATCGGATATGTCCTGCAGACCATAACTACTTTTCTAATCCTAGTTGGTGAGATCCCTGCCTCTGCTAAACAGCCAGCTACTGTTGTGTCTCTTGAAGTTACATAAGGATAGCTACCATGATATAGACTTAAACCTGTTCCTTGCGTTCCCTCCAAAAATAACTTATGGCCATTTCTATACGCGTTTTCAAAAACCTCGTGACTTTCTCTGATGTAAGGTCTTAATTCCTTGACGTCCCGAGCCAATTTTGTTTTGCCGGGTTTCCGACCAGAAATTCTTCTTGCCGCGGCATAACCTACACCCTGCCCTGTAGAACCGATCTTTTCAATGAGTGATTTTTCATTTTTCTTGTCTTGATCAGAAATCACCATCGTATTTGGATCTATAGTTAATCGATCACATTCAATCCTTAAGGAAGATATTTCTTCAAGTAGTTTGGGGACATAGACTGTAGCCCCTGGGCCAATTACCAATAATCCATGAGGACAAGATATCGTTCCAGAAGGTAAATGATGGAAGGTTATTGAGTCAGGGCTTGAGTATACAGTATGACCCGCGTTCGGGCCACCAACTAGAACAAGAATATCATAATCCTTTGCTAAATATGAAGCTATGTGCCCCTTTCCTTCACTGCCGTATTGTCCACCTACTAACACATCAACAAGACGTAAATATTGGCGACCATAATGGCCTAATTGACATGCAGTTTTTATAGCAACATCCCTTGGAGTGCATCGCTTTGTATCAATAACAACATCAGCAGTTTTTGCTAAACTTGTTACCTTTCTTTCAGTTTCATTCTCTTCAACTTGTTCATATGTTTTAAATTCTTCAATTCCATCGTGGGGTCTATTTTCATAGCGTGCCTTCAATTCTCCTTCAGGTGCTTCAAGATGTACATGGATAACTTTATGTGCAAAAGCTTTCCGGATACAGTCAATTTGGCTTTTAATGCGAACGGCATCGACTATTACGACATCTTCATCATCATATTCATTTTCCATCAAATAATCCTGAAGCCCATCGCAGACCCACTGCCCCCTTGTTTTTTTATCTAATTTCTCCCCAATAGTCTGATATGTACCTCGTTCTGGCTTTTCTTCTGGGTAAAGTGACTTCAAACGGCTTCTTGATTTAAAGGTCCTAAAGCCGTAATCTTTCTCAAGGTTTTTGGCTAATGTTGACTTGCCAACTGAAACAGAGCCGGACAAAACTATTATCTGCTTAGGCATTGCTCCCTCTTTTATGAAAACAAAAGTTTTTCCTCTTCAATTGTTTTTTTCGTTTTTGTATTTGGTAGATCGTACACAGTTACTTTCAAACCTTTTTGGCACAGCTCTTTTTCAATGAGTTCTTCAATTATTGTCCAATTCCCTCCAGCTTGTCCTGCACCGATTCTTGGCATATGAACCGATGCTTTTGTTTTTTCAGCCTCCTTAGCCACTTTTCTAAGGGTATTTTCTAGTGCTTCATACCGCACTCTTGGCCCTTTAGAGGCTCCGTAACCGTGCTGTGCAACCATTAACACTGCTGTCAAATCAGATTCTAAGCGTGAGGTGTGAATGTTCCCGAGCTGAAATTCATGCTTGTGTGCTGTTTTCCAATATTTAAACTCTTCAAGTAATAGCGGCCATTTCTTTTGCATCTGTTTTGCAAATCCAGCACCCCAAGAATTTGCCTTGTCATTGATAATAAATGCTAATACTTTTTTTTCATCACCACGAGGTTTAGTGGCATCGCCTTTTATGTATTTAATTTCATTCGTATCTTTAACCTCTTGTTTTGTTGGCAATCCGATTCCTGCTACTCTTGGATAAATATGGTTTGGGTAAGCAGGTAAGCCAACACACTCGACTTCAATTTCCCCGATACCTGCAGGCCATTCCTCTTGTTCTTTAGCTGTAAATCCAATCGCCGTACATTCATTTACACAGCTTCTAATTGGCAACTGGATGTTGGGTTTAATATTGATATAGAAACTCTTTGAAGGAACTGAATAGTCAAGAAAATATATAGGACTATTCGTATTCTCTTTGTGGCGTGAACACGTAAACATAAAACAAGGTTGATTTGTCAGTTTGATTGCTCTTAGCAGTATTGCCTCAGTTGATACATTAAATTTTTTCCTCCACTCCATTAATGTATCAATATTAAGACTTTCATCCTTAAGATCAAAAAAACTTCCGATTGGCATTAGAAGTTCTGCTGCAGCAAGATTGCACAGCATTTCAAGTTGCCAATTATCTTCTTCAGTAAAATTACATTTTTGCCTCATACGCACAAATTCTCTACAATCTGGAAACAAGGTGTGAGCAATTTCGTGAGCAATAGAATATCGAATTCTTCCTGTGGGTTGATTAGGATTATATTCGATAGAAAAACGATTAGAGCCCTTAGTTGAAATTTTTGCATCTAACACACCGCTGTTAGGGGTAGTATCAATTCTTAACAATTCCGCAAGTTCAAAGGGATCATAAGGAGGTCCGCTCCATCCTTTTTGTAATGCATCAAAAACCAATGACCTTGCTTTTTTTACAATTATAACAATCGGATCACCCAATTGAGCGATATCTCTGACAGATCTATTCGTCCATTCCATTATTGTAGATTTCATCGTAACTTCATTCCCTAAAGATAGATATAACATCAATTGTATAATTAACAATTTATTATAAGATATCAAATAGGTAAAATCAAAATCAAAATCCCCTTATTACTTCAATAGATGAAGAAGTATTTTTAGTCGAATAATGTAACTTCATTTCCTTTAGCCACTCATACGCCTGTATCTCAACTTGTGCTACATCAAGATAACTCATGCGTATTTGCTCTTGTTTTCCATGCAGTGTTGCTCTACGAGTTCGAGCCAATTTGCGTAATAATGCCAATATTTACCAGCAACAAGATGACCATACCCCTTGCACGTGGCATGCCCCCCCAAATTTAGTCCATATTAAGTGAGAGGTTTCTGGAATAAAATGGTATAGTCTTGGCGTTTTTGGGGTTCGGCTCTGCGGCTCCGCGGCTTCGCGCGAAAATAAAACACCGCCCCCGCCAGCAAACCCCGCACACATGTTTCACCCCAACGCCCCCGAACTCTATTGCCTATTGCCAAATGCGCCTGATTCCTGTTTTCTGAAACAAAACATATTGCTTTAACCTGCCGATATGTTAAAATGCGCCCTTTAAGCAGTTTAATAAAGGTAACCGATGAGCAACGAAGTAGTAATAGTATCCGGCCTGCCCCGTTCGGGCACCTCGATGATGATGCAGGCCCTCGAAAACGGCGGCCTCGAGGCCCTGACCGACAACATCCGACAGGCCGACCTCGACAACCCGAAGGGCTACTACGAGTTCGAGCCGGTCAAGAAAACTAAGCAGGACCCCTCATGGCTCGAAAACGCAAGCGGCAAAGTCGTAAAAATGGTCTACCGCCTGCTATACGACCTGCCCGCAGGTTACAGCTACAAAGTCGTCTTCATGAAGCGTCACCTCGACGAGGTCCTCGTCTCACAGCGGAAAATGCTCGAAAGAACCGGCAAAGAAGGCGCAAAAATCTCCGACGACAAACTCGCCGCGCTTTTCAAAGCCGAGCTTGACAAGTTCACCAACTGGCTCGACCAGCAGGAAAACTTCGATATAATCTATATACAATACCGCGACGTGATAGAAAACCCCGCCGAGCAGTTCAAAAAGATTAACGTCTTGCTCGACAATCGGCTTGACGTCGACGCGATGACAGCCGCCGTCGACCCGTCGCTCTACAGGAACAAGGCTTAAAGACGAATAAAAAATAAACGAAACTCAGCATTAAGAGGCTGAATTATGGAAATGTCAACTATTATGAAAGTGCGTGTCGGCGCCACAATGGCCCTGGGCGCCCTTGTGCTCGGCCTGTTCTTATGGCCCATCGTCCGCCCAGTATTTCCCAGCGACACCGTAACACTCTACGGCGGGGCCGTAAATATATTCGACGCCCTCATGCTGCTCGTCGCCTGCTACGTTGTCGGCCTTGCCGGGTATTTCATTGCCTACCCCTACGGAGCGCGGATAGGACATCTCGCCGTCCCCGCCGGGCTCGGAGTATGGTCGCTGCTTTCAGGCTCCATGCGCTCGCTTCTCGTGCTCAACCCATCCATCGACGACAGGCTCGCGATATACTCGGTTTTCAAATTCGAGGTCTTTTTCTGGCTTATGCTCGTAATGGTCGGCTCGCTCGGTGTGCTTACCGCGATCAAGATAAAAGAGCCTAAACAGCTCAAAGACGTGCCCGGCCACGAACCCGCCCCCTTCGCAGGCAGGTACATCAACGACGCCGTCGCGATATTCGTCTCCATAATTATCGCCAACGTCGTCATCTCGCTTTTCGCTCAGGACGTCCGGGTTTTCGATCCGCAGCTCGGCACCGTTACAGGCCAGCCGGCAGCAGTCCAGGTAGGATTCGCAGTTATCGCAGGCTTCCTCGCAGCCGCGTTCCTCGTCAAGCTCTTCCTCAAAACCGGATACTTCGTGCCTATACTATGCACAGGAATACTCTATTTCATCGCCATATCCGCATCCGCCGACCGGGAAGTCCTTGCACATATGGCAGACTCATGGCCGCCGGCGTTCTTCCCCAGAGCGATAATGTCCGTACTGCCCATACAGATAGTCTGCTTCGGGGCCATAGGCTCGGTTGCGGGGTACTGGCTGGCGATTCAGTACAGCTACTGGAGAAAAAACGCGTCCTGAAACCTTCCATATTGGCAGATTTATGAGCTAAAATCAATACCTAAGTAGATATATTATGTCTGCTTAAAGCCCGTTCTTAAAAGTTCAACCGGAACAGTGACTTTTTTTTATTTCTATAAGCTCTTTACTATTAAGAGCTTCCATTCTTTAGGTCCTATAACATAAATTGTGTAAAAAAAACCGTAAGAAAATCTCTACTTATGAAACCTTAAAACGCCGAAAACAGGGGTAATCTGTAAAAAGGCCCGGAGGGTAAGAAAATAAATTTGTTGTGATAAGTGGAAAACGGGTATAATGTAAATGGTGCCGCAGAGTTTGTAGTTGACGCGGACTAAAGGACTTAAGAAGGAGTCGATAATGCTGGTCCTAAGCAGACAAAAGGATGAGTCGATTGTAATTGGGGACGATGTAGAAATCACGATTGTGGATGTCCGCGGAGACAAGGTAAGACTTGGAATAAACGCGCCTAAAGAAATATCGGTTCACCGTAAGGAAATCTACAACGCCATCCAGAAAGAAAAACAGGCTAACGGCGGTGTGCCCAAAAACGGCGGAAACGGAAAGGCAAAACCTGCCGAAAGGCACGACTACCACCGCAAACCTAAAGAAAACAGAAGCGAACATCGCAGCCCGAAAGTCGAGCAGCAGTAAGAAACAGCGTTTCCTGCCTGTTTTCACTGGTGTGCGGGGTTTATATATTTCGCAATTATCAAGCGGCTATTCAGCAATAGCCGCTTTTTTTATATTGATACTTTCTACACCTGCCGGTATTTTAACTGCAAATTTAACTTTTATTCGGAGACGGTATGGGAGACAGTATGAGGGATTTTTTGCGGGACACTATTCGACGGGCAGGCGAGATAACACTTCAATACAGAAACCCCAGCAGGCAGCTTGAAATTGAGAAAAAATCCGAAAAGGACCTGGTAACCGAAGCCGACAAGGCCGTCGAGAATTTCATCATATCACGCATCGCCGCCGAGTATCCAACCCATGCGATACTCGCTGAGGAAAGCGGTATCCACAGCGGCGATAAATACTTATGGATAATCGACCCAATAGACGGCACAACCTCATTCATACACGATCAGCCTTTCTACTCGGTATCCATAGGCCTGAAAAAAGGCGACGAGTTTGTTATGGGGGCGGTTTACGCACCGGCACTGAATGAACTTTTCGAAGCTGAAAAAGGCTGCGGCGCATTTCTAAACGGCAAACCGGTAAAGGTCTCCAGCCGGGACCAGATCACGCAAAGCGTTATGGCTACAGGCTTTGCGTGCCTCAGACAGGATCACCAATACAATAACCTGCCATTTTTTAACGAGCTGGCAGCACGGCTGCGCGGGGTAAGGCGGTTCGGGTCGGCTGCGGTGGATCTTTGCTACACCGCATGCGGAAGGCTTGAAGGATTCTGGGAGCTGAACCTGAAAATATACGATATCGCCGCGGGAATGGTGATTTTGCGCGAAGCAGGCGGAAAAGTGACAAACTTCGACGGCGGGCAGGAAGACCTCGAAAACGAGATTCTTGCTACTAATGGACTGGTTCATGAAGAAATGATTAAGACCCTGACACGCATAAGAAAACAGGCTTACGGGCGGTAGCACAATTTTCCAAACAAGGGGCGGTCAAATTCGTAAAACTTTTTATGAAGACGACTTATATTAAAATACTAAGCGCCCTGTATGTAATTGCTATAGCTGCGCTTATGGTGTGTTTCTCTATTGTTTCCATCGCGTGTGAAGAAAGGGGAATTATGGCTGCCGACAATGAAAAAACCGGGTCACAAGCAGGGCCTGGTGCTGATAAATCGTTTGATGACAATAATTTAAATGAAAACAAAGACTTTGAGCAGGCCATATTCGGGGCAGGCTGTTTCTGGGGTGTTCAGTTCACTTTTGACCAGCAGGAAGGCGTGGTCGATACGGAAGTGGGTTATACAGGCGGGCATGTCGAAGATCCGACTTATAAACAGGTATGTTCCGGAAATACGGGGCATACTGAGGCTGTAAGAGTTGTTTTTGACCCTGCAAAGACGAGTTATGAAGAGCTTGTTAAGCTGTTTTTTGAACTACACGACCCGACACAGACCAACAGGCAGGGCCCTGATGTGGGTTACCAGTACCGCAGTGTGGTGTTTTACCTGGACGAAAACCAAAAGCGGACAGCGGAGAACTACATTCATAAACTCAATGAAAGCAAGACTTTATCGCGTCCTGTCGCAACAGCGGTTGAACCTGCCAAGACTTTCTACCGTGCTGAGGAGTATCATCAGCGATACCTTGAGAAACGCGGCAGAAAGTCCTGCAGAGTTCGATAACAGCTCCCTCGGCGAGTGCCAATTTTCATGCCCGGCCCCCCGGCACGGGCACATTTTTGGTTGCGCAACCCTTTTTCTGATATATACTTCGGATAATAGTGCAGGAAATATTACAGGTGTTTTTATGGGTCTTTTGGTATAATTTCGGAGGAGTTTGGAAACAGGAAAAATTAGGTAAAAATACTTAGAAAATTGCCGGGAATACCCCGAAAAATGCCTGATTTGCGTCATATTTTTCGTTTAAAATCATTTATATCGCCTAATTTTTTGATATTTTTTGTTAAAATTTATTAAAGAAGTGGATGCCTCATGTCCTGTTTGCAGTGATCTCAAACCTGGCGAGCTGGACAACAGAATCGAGTTTCATTTTATCCAGAATGCGCTGCCTGTGGTAGTCAACTGTCTTTGGGCTGAGTTCAAGTTTGAGCGCAACCTGTTTGTTGCTGTTTCCTTCGGCGAGCATTTCCATGATCTGTTTTTCTCTTGAGGTCAGACGGTTTTTCAGTTCGAAATATTTTCTTCTGGTTTTGTTATTTTCTCACCTCAAATCAATTACATCAAATCGCTTACGCTACCGGAGACTTTGCTAATTATAGACAGGAAATGTTCTGTTAGCAAGAATATATTTATCAAAGCCAAAAACTTTTTAGTTTGGGGTATTCGATTTTTTATATAATAGGTGGATTTACCTAACACTAATCAGATAAACAGGGCAATTCAGGTAAACAGGTTCAAGTTTTTCATTAAGCATAAACTGTATATAAACGAAGAAATTCCTGAGAAAGCTACAATATTGCAAGCAAGTGTTACGAAAATGTAAATTATCGCACTCCAACACAATATTGTATTTTTCCAACAGCCGAATTTTAGAATTTTTGAAAAAGTGTTAAACGGGAGCATGTTATGAAGTTGAATTTAAAGTTGTCCACCAAGTTGCTATTGGCATTTCTTTGTGTGGGTGTAATTCCTGCATGTACGATAGGGCTTATCGCCTTGAGCAAATCGAGCAACGCACTGGAGGAGCAGAGCTATAACCAGCTTGTCAGTATGCGAGACGTCAAGAAGACTCAGATCGAGAACTTTTTCCATGAGCGAGAGTCGGATATCGACGTGCTTGTTGAAAATGTAGGCGTGATGCGTGAGGAGGCTTTCGCGAAGCTGTCAGCGGTTCAGCAGCTTAAACGCGGCCAGGTGCAGGATTTCTTTAAGCGGATTTTTGAGGATGTTTCGGTTTTGAGCAAGAACAGCGTTGTCAAGGATGCGGTTTTAGAATTTGAAAAGGCATTCGAGACAGACGGCAAGAAGACAGGGCAGGGGAACTGGAACCAGGTTGAGAAGAATTTCGGTAGCTGGTTTACGAGTTATATGAACGAGTATGGTTATTACGACCTGTTTCTTATCAGCGCAGACGGTGACGTTGTTTACACTGTATGCAGGGAGCCGGATCTTGGCGGTAACTGTGTGAGCGGTGAACTGGCGGAGACCGGTTTGGGCAAGTGCTTCAGCAGGGCGCAGGATGGTGTCGCGATTGCCGACTTTGAAGCTTACGCGCCCAGCGGCGGTGTGCAGGCGTGTTTTATCGGCGCGCCCATAAAGCAGGACGGAAAGACGGTAGGAGTTATAGCTTTACAGGTTCCGACCAAGCCCATTAACGCTATCGTTCAGCAACGTGAGGGCATGGGCACGAGCGGCGAGACTTACCTGTTCGGTGATTACGAAGGTGTTGGGGCATTTCGCAGCGATATGCTGACGATGGGCGGCGGCAAGTTCGTTATCGGTTACTCGATACCTGCGCCGGAGTATATCAACAAGGCGCTTGGCGGTGAGCAGGTTGAAAACATTTTTACCGACAGTTCCGGTAAGCTGGTTATGGTTTGCGCCGAGCCGATGGAGCTTAAGGGGCTTGAGTGGATATGTGTGTCTAAGATAGATTTTGAGGAAGCGATTTCGCACGAGCTTGAGGGTTCGAGCGAGGATTTCTTTACGAAGTATAACAACTCTTACGGTTATTATGACCTGTTCCTTATCGCTCCGAACGGGCATTGTTTTTACAGTGTCTGTCAAGAGGCCGATTACGATACGAACCTTGTGAGCGGTAAGTACAGCAGTTCTAATCTCGGGGAGCTTACGCGCAATGTGCTTGAAACAAGGCAGTTCGGTATGGTTGATTTCGCACCTTATGCGCCGAGTAACGGCGACCCGGCTGCGTTTATCGCACAGCCACTGGTTAGTAAAGGCAAGGTTGAGCTTGTTGTAGCGCTGCAGATTTCGCTGGAGGCTATTAACGGCATTATGCAGCAGCGTGCGGGTATGGGCGAGACGGGCGAGACCTATCTTGTCGGCGACGATTACAGGATGCGGAGCGATTCTTTCCTCGACCCGGAGGGTCATTCGGTACTTGCTTCTTTCGCTGGCACTGTTGACAGCAACGGCTGCCGGACGGAGGCGAGCGAGCTTGCGCTTTCGGGCCAGACGGACGCGAAGCTGATTATGGACTATAACGGCAACCCGGTTTTGAGCGCGTTTACGCCTGTTGACATTCACGGTCTGCACTGGGCCCTGCTTGCGGAGATCGATAAGGCAGAGGCATTTGCGGCACGGAACTCTATTATGTGGATGATGACGGTCATTACCGTGGTTTCGGTTTGTGCGATACTGACGACGGCGATACTAATTACGCGTTCCATAACGGTTCCGGTCAGGCGGATTATTAACAGCCTGCGCGAAGGTTCGGAGCAGGTGGCAGAGGCGTCGGGTCAGGTTTCGATGTCTTCTCAGAGTCTTGCAGAAGGCGCGACCGAGCAGGCAGCGGGTCTTGAGGAGACATCAT
>CAZVPF010000044.1:0-22977 GCA_964628195.1 uncultured Pirellulales bacterium
GATTTCATGTTTGCCTGCGCGGCTTACCCGGACCACATAGAGGAATTCCGAAACGAAATTATTCGTGAGGCCCAGTATCAGACACAAAGACTGCAGAACAGATGCTGTATTGTTTTATGGTGCGGCAGTAACGAGTGTTTAATGTTCCAGATGCCCGGCCGGAAAAATGAAACTCAATGCGGTAAATATATATGGGGTCATATACTTCCAAAAGCGGTTAGAGAAAATTGCCCTTCGACGCCATACTGGCATTCAAGCCCGTATGGAACCGGCGATAATTATAAATGCAGCGACAGTTCATCTGTGGGCGATTGTCACTACTGGAAACCGGCCATGATGAATCCCGATATGAAAAAAAGAATAAGCCCCGAAGTTTATGACAATTGCCAGTCTATGTTTGTCAGCGAGTTCGGCTACCCGGGGCCCTGCAGCCTGGAAAGCACGCTGGAATACCTGGGTCAACCCGATATTGATCGCAATAGCAAAGTGTGGCGTCATCATTTTAATTATTTTGCAAGGAAAAGTATTGAAGCCGGAATTATTAAACATTATTTAGCAGCCGGGCCTATAAGCAATGATCAATACCTACAATTAGGGGGCATGGTGCAGGGTCTCATGTACGGGTACAGCCTGGATTCGCTTAGAGCCAGCGAGAACTGCAGCGGAGCACTTTTCTGGATGTACAATGACTGCTGGGGTGAAATAGGTTGGAGTATAATTGATTATTACTTAAGGCGCAAGATATCGTGGTACTATGTAAAGAGAGCCTTTTCGCCGCGACGGCTTATACTGAGAAATCGTGGGGACAAGATCAATGTGGTTTTCAGCAATCATTCCAATAAAGTATTCAAGGGAACGCTGGAGTACGGTTATGTAACACTTGACGGCGAATATTTAAGCAAAAAAAGGATTGCAATTCACTCTAATCCGCTGGAAACCTCTGTGGCAGTGAAATTTTCGAAAGACAATCATAATTCTCGTAAAGGTGTATGGTTTTCAAGGTTTGTAAATGACCAAACCATCCATCCGGGAATATGCAAGGCGGCAGAGCCTGCCAAACTCCAGCTTAAAAGACCACAGCTTAAGTGGAAAGTCAAGGCTTTAGCGAATGACCGCTATTCCCTGAGTATCGAGAGTGATGTATTTGCTCACGCGGTAGTACTTTCCCTGCCCGAGGCGGCGATTTTTGATGATAATTATTTTGACCTTTTACCAAACCGACCCCAAAAAATATATTTGAGGTCAAAACAGAAATTATCACGTCATAACGTTTCCGCTGAAGCTGCTTTTTTCACCCATGGCCTGAAATAATTACAGTCCTTCCAAAAGAGGCATGTTAAGAGAGCAAAAGTCCGACCAAGCGCAGCGGAAATTCAAGTTCAGCGGTGCCGACTTTCAAATACAGCCCGGATGATGTTCAAAATCTAAAGTCTATTGGATATTCGCAGAGTGTAGATCAGGATTTTCCGGTCCAAAATGTTTAAGCATTACAATAGGATCAGATTTTGAATGGTTTTCAATTCTTATCCCATTTTTAGCTGCATCTTCACTTACAAAATATTCATCATTTGTCAGCTGGCCGTACCTGATCAGCGACGGGGTATCTATACTCCACTGTCCCATTTGGCCATGGCCCTGCATCATTATCATGCCGTAAGCCGCACTGTCTTTGATAGTGACGGACCTGCCGGGGAACACGGTAAGCTCCTGTGCACTGAAAGCATCGGATTTATAGCAAATCCAATTATTCATATAGCCCTCCTCCTTCATTTCTTTTACAGGGCTAACCGGGACGGGACGCATAAAATTGTTTTCAAAGAAATTAGGGTCCACGTTCAATTCCCAGTCGATGACATCCATTAGATGGTCGACATCATTCAATCGGTCATCGGGCGTATCCTTCCATAAAAGCTCTTTGGGCACTATCTGATTACCCGTTAAAGACTGATACATTGCGAAAACATCCGAGGACCTTTGAGGCTCGTATGTGCACAAACTGCCGGGAGCGTGAAGAACTCCGGGGGGCACATTCCAGCCGGTCCCCACCTCCAGGCGATAAGCCCTCGAAATGTTGGTTATTTTATTGTCACCTGTATTGAAATTAAGAAGGCATTGCCTTACCTGGTCTTTTGTCGTACCTGGGTTAAAACCGAAAAAGGTATATGGAAAATCTCCGCCATGATTGTTGACCTGTGGCGGGAAAAAGTAAGCTTCGGGCTTGCCCAGTTGTCCGGTTAGCCCGGCATGTTGATCCCGATGGTGTATATGGTGCGGCAGAGCACCTTTATTATCGAAAAATTTTGAATACATAGGCCATCTTTGATAGGTGTCCCAAAGTCTTTTTCCGATTACCTGATCCTTTAGCTCGTCAATTGCATCTTTAAGCAGAACTTTTTCTGTTTTTCCATTGTCCTCGAAAATAATGAAACTTAAGCCTTCATTGGGTGAAGTCAAAGGGCCGTTATCAGCGGGAGTTGTCGATGAAAACCATCGCTCGTCTATACCGCCGCGTTCACCGCCCATTGCATAATAATCGTCAGGGTGCAGTTTTATGCGCCTTCCCGGGATACAAAAAGAACGGGGCACCCAGGCCGGGGCCAAACGCAAAACACCTTTTCCCTGCTCAAGGGCCATTTCCGAAAGTCTTTTTACTGACATTTTATTTCTCCATGATCAGAAACTAATTATTGCTTATTCGTTATTTATCAGGCTGATGGTTATATACCTGTAGCCGTAATCCTCGTTGCCGTAATACATTTTGTGTGGTTTTTTATATCCCTGCGGGGAAATATCGAAGTTGCAAAAACCCTTTTCAAGCTTGATGTTTTCAAAAACCAGTACGTCTTTATTTTTATCGATTTCCTTGCGGTATATGTCTTCCCCGAATTTAATGGAGAAACCGCTGGTGCTGTCAAAAAGCTGATGTTGTATTCCATCGATCGTCACTTTATAGGGGCCTGTGTTTTCCACTTTGACGGGAAAGCCTGTTGAGTGCCTGTTCCAAATGCTGAATCGGACATTCTTTTGTGCGGGGGACCCCAGAATCGTATAGCTTGACTCAAAATTTCTTTCGGAACTGACATCTTTAAACCATTTCTCGTATTCATTGCGCATTTGTTCAACAATCTCAGGGTGTTTCGACGCAATATTAGTGGTTTCACCGGGATCATTTTTAAGGTCATACAATTCACTGCCGTTAACGAGTTTATATCTTTTCTTTCTTGCACAATAATGTTTGTGCATTCTCGGCACTTCAACCCTGTCGGACTGTATAAATATCGTCCTGTCGGGCCATTCTATTGACTTGCCGGCAAGTAAGGGCCAAATACTTATACCGTCGATCTTAACGCCCTGAGGCAATGGCTGGTTGCAGATGTCCATAAGGGTCGGAAAAATATCGATATGAGCGGTTAGTTCCTCAACGTCACGGCTGGGCTCTATAACTCCGTTCCAGCGAACGAAACATGGTGTTTTAATACCTCCTTCATATACGGTGGTCTTGCCGCCGCGCAAGCCCATATTATCGCGGTTTCCAATTTCCTGTCTTTCACATGCAACCTGCTCCGGCTTGGAGACAAGGTCCGGACACAACCTTAAAGGACCGTTGTCAGACATAAAGATAACTAAAGTATTATTATCGAGGTTAAGCTCTTTGAGTTTATGCAGCAATCTGCCTACGTTCTCATCCAACTTGGTGACCATCGCATAAATTTCTTTATCGCCTTCGCTTATTCCTTCAGCATTCTTATACGGTTCGATGTATTCAGATGGAACCTGCGGGTCCTGGCCGTCGTGAGGCAAAACCGAAGGTATGCAGGCGAAAAATCTTTGCCTGGAATTTTTTTCGATGAAATCCATAGCACGTTCGAAAATTATGTCATCAACAAAGCCATCAACCTTTTTTATTTCACCGTTGTGTTCTATCTTTGGATCAAATCTCTCCAGGCTTGCTATAATATAAGATTCGTCAAAGCCGTTATCCATTGCTCTTTGGGGGCAATTTTCTCCCAGGTGCCACTTGCCGAATATTCCGGTTTTGTAACCACCTTTTGAAAGCTGCTCTGCAATAGTAACCTCGTCGCCGTTGATGCTGCATCTGCCTATTCAGGCATCCCAGACACCGGTACGATAGTTGTAGCGGCCGGTCATGAGGCTGGCACGGGTGGGCGAACAAATGGGTGAAACGATGAAATTAGTCAACCTGGTGCTCTTCTTGTACAATTCGTCCAGGTTTGGCGTTTTTACGATCTTATTTCCGTAACAGCCCAGGTCGCCATAACCCTGGTCATCTGAGATGACCATCACAACATTAGGATAATTATTTGAAGGACTGCTAACCGGTTTTGCCATACCCATCAAAACAGGGGACAGAACGAAAGAGGCGCCCGCAGAACCTGCTGCTTTGATAAAATCTCTACGTGTCAGGTCAATCATTATAAAAACCTTAATAAAAGAATATTAATTCGTGGATAAAGTAACAGCAACAATTTCATATATCTTAAATGTCGGAACATCAATCTCAACCCGGCCGTTTTTATAATCCCATTGAACTTTGCGAGAACCGGGCTGGAGCAGAACAGAAGCTGGTTTTGAAGAAAGTTTTAAGGATAAATGGCTCGGTGGAGCCGGCGGAACATTCTTCACCCTTTTTGTATGCTGCATTCCATCAATCTCACCAATAGATTTATTTACCAGGTGAATGACCTGTAAATTATCTTTGACGTGGAGAGAAACTTCAATAGAAGCAGGCCCCTGCACGAGAAGGTTTCGTTTATCAGCCGGCAGGACGATACTGAGGATTTCATCGACGATCTGATCAGGCATTTCAGAGAATGAATAATCAGTAAAAACGGGAGTTGAGCAGTAGAAAATCTGACCTTTGCCATAATTTCTTTGTGTCAATAAAGGATATTCAGATTTATTTCCTTCATGTGCAGCCCTTCGAAGAATCTCCGCCCTTGGGGTATTTACCCGATAAAACTGATGCTTGAAATCAATCGTTTTATTTTTTGCAGCTTTTGTAGAATATACTTCCGCATTTAAATTAAAATCGGATAACTCAATTCCGGCCAACCCTGCGACCTGAGGTTCTTTAACACACATGCCGGTCAGTAATACGGTGCCGCCCTTATCGGCAAAATCTGCTATCGCCCTGAATACATCGTCAGGAATCACTTTAGCATCCTCCACTACCAGCAGTTTTGCGGTAACGGGTCCTTCCTTCAGCCGCCAGTCCGCAATTATGCTGTTATGAACATGATGCCTGTTAAGGCCGTAACAGGCGCCTCGCACCCGGATATTTTCATGAGGATAACAAAATTGCTTTGTGGATTTACATGATGGAAACTTTTCGAATTGTTCGTCCGGCAAATAATGAGACTTTGCAATGATCAAAACCGATGCATCCGGCAAAGATACGCTTTTATGGCACCAGGGTTTCCTCTGATGCACCCACTTCGAAAGCTCAATCAACCGTTCCTGGTGGCCGGGCAGGAAAACCGTAGTCTCAGACGGCTGATCCCAGGCGCTGAAGATACCGCCGTTTGCAATTACCTGCGCCGCATCCTGTTTCATCTGTTCCATAGGTTTTATCAAAGGTGTGCGTTCTGTCAGAAAGAACCTGACAGGCAGGAGTATCTCGAACGGTATCCCCTGTGTATCGGTAAAACGCGTAACCAGGGATATGTCTTCGGTCAGATGGCCAAGGTCCATTGTCGTAAAGTCCACGTCTTCATCGGGCTTTTCGGGCATCCATACAGTGTATGACATATTGTAAGACACAAGGCAGTCAGGATCTATATTGTGAACAAAATCTGTGGTTTCAGCGGTAAATTCCCGCCATACCTGACGCTGCATCTCCCTGTATTGATCCCAAAGAGGTGAATCTACAGACTTTGGAGCTTCCTTGCCAGTTAGTTCCTTGAATCTTGCTTTTGTTTCTTCGCGAAAACAGGGCCAAACTGAATAAACAGAACCATCAAACCAGAACGCATCCGGGTTGTACTTGAGCATGATCTCACGAATCTGGGGCCAAAGGTATTTTTCCTTGACCTCTGTAAGATATGAAATTGACATTGGGTACAACTCGCCATTGATGTCAATGCGGTTCCATTCGGGCTTGCGTTTCTCAATTTCCTTGTCCCGGCCTAAATTATAGTAGATCAACAGGGGCTTGTTCAACTCATCGGCAATACCTGAAAAAACTTCGACCAGGTCGACGTGGAGTTTGGGCAAAACATAACCTATCTCGGCAGGATAAAGCGCCCATCCCATAGGCCCCCTCGCATGGACGCCAATGTATCCGGGATTCTGCTGTTTTATAAATTGAGTGATCTTCTTGACATCGATATCCCTGCCTACCTCTTCTGTACCGACCACGTGATGAGTTATAAACCAATTGTAAATGCTGTCGCGATACCATTGGTTACGAACAGACCCGGAGGGATTGCATTTACCGGCACAACAGGAAGTTGATAAGATACCAAGAACAGATAATACAACAATAATACATTTTTTTTTCATAACAATTTCTCTTCTATTAACCTTCAGATAAAGTAACAGCAACAATTTCATACATTTCAAACGTCGGGACATCAATTTCTACACGGCCTTTTTGATAGTTCCATGAAACTTCCCTTGAACCGGGTTCCAGGCAAACCGAAACCGGTTTTTGTTTAAGTCTCAAGGATAAGCGGCTCGCCGGAGCCGCCGGGATGTTTCTGGCTCTTTTCTTATGCTGTATGCCTTCGATATCCCCTGCTGATTTGTTGACGAGGTGCACCACTTGTAAATTTTCCTTAGAGCGCAGAGAAACCTCAATGCAATCAGAACCTTTTACGAGCAATTTGCGTTCATCTTTCGGCAAGACGATGCCTAATATACACTCAACAATTTCTTCCGGCATTTCAGTATATGAATAACTACTGAAGATGGGCGACGAGCAATAAAATATCTTTCCTTTTCCGTGGTTTCTCATAGTCAAGAAAGGATATCCGGGTTTATCATCTTCGGGGGAGGCGGTTTTAATAACATCAGCTTCCAAGGCTTCAACATTGTATAGTTTATGTTTGAATTTGACAGGCCCATTGTCTGTAATTGCATTATATACCGATACTTGCCTCGGCGGTTCACAAAGTTTGATACCTGATAATTCTTCTATTTTGCTTTCCTTGACCGACATTGCGGTTAATAAAACCGTTCCGCCATTTTGCGCAAACTCACCAATAGCTTTGGATACATCTTCAGGAACAACCTTTGGGTCTTCCACCACCAGCAGTTTTGCGGTAACGGGACCTTCAATCAAACGCCAACCCGCAATAACACTGTTGTGAACATGATGCCTGTTCAGGCTATAACATGCACCGCGTATGTGAATATTCTCATGAGCATAACAAAAATGCTTTGTGGATTTACAAGACGGATATTTTTCGAACTGCTCATCAGGCAAATAGTGGGACTCTGCAATATGCAGCACGGAAGCATCCGGCAAAGAAACAGTATTATGACACCATCGCTTTCTTTCATGCACCCATTTTGAAAGTTCAATCCACCGTTCCTGATGGCCCGGATGGAAAACAGTAGTTTCGGATGGCTGATCCCAGGCACCCAAAATACCGCCGTTAGCAAGAACCTGAGCTATATCCTGTTTCAATTGTCCCAGCGGCTTAATAAGGGGTTCGTTTTCTTCTTCAAAAAATATTCTTATAGGCAAAAGTATCTCAAAAGGTATGCCCTGGGTATCCGTAAATCGAGTTACCAGGGAAATGTCTTCTCTTAAATGACCCAAATCCATGGAAGTAAAATCAACATCTTTGTCAGGTTTTTCGGGCATCCATACCGTATATGCCATATTATAAGAAACAAGGCAATTGGGGTCAATTGCATGTACAAGGTTGGTTGTTTGATCGATCAAGTCTCGCCATGCCTGACGCTGCATTTCCCTGTATTGGTCCCAAACAGGCGACTTAACAGACCCAGGGGCATCGCTTCCGGTGACTTTCTTGAAGTGTTCTTTTGTTTCTTCTCTAAAACAAGGCCATACGGAAAAAACGGTATCATCGAACCAAAAAGCATCCGGTTTGTACTTAATCATAATTTCACAGATTTGAGGCCAAAGGTATTTTTCTTTCACCTCGGTAAGATAGGAAAGAGACATATAAGGATACTGTTTGCCGTCAAGTCCAACCCTGATCCATTCCGGTTTTCTCTTTTCAATTTCTTTATCCGATCCAAGAGAGTAATATATTAAAAGGGGAGTGTCCAGTTTTTCGGCTATCTTTGAAAAAACATCGACGAGGTCGACATGAAGTTTTGGCAAAACATAACCGATCTCAGTGGGGTAAAGAGCCCAGCCCATGGGCCCCTTGGCATGCACTCCTATATAACCCGGATTTTGCTGTTTTATTAATTGAGTGATCTTCTCAACATCGATGTCCCTGCCTACCTCTTCGGTTCCAATAACATGATGCGTCATGAACCAATTATAACAACTGTCCCGGTACCAGTCGTTTCTTGAGGAAACATTAGTTTTCTCTTCAGCGAAACTACAGGCAATTGCGACTAAGCCTGTAACAATGGCAAAGTGAAGCAAAGTGTTTTTTTTTCCCATTACAGCTACTCTTAAATTACTTAACAAATAAGATTATTGTGCTTATCTTTCCGCCTGGCACTTTCAATTTTATAATTCCGTCTTCGCTGATCTTCAAAGGATTACGGTTAGATTCGTCTAAGTTGGCTTCGAAAGCTGATTTTATATGCTTTGCTAAAACAATTGTGCCCTCGATCATCTCATCAGTCGGATTATACACACGTATCACGATCCCGTCATCATTTTCAGACTTTTTTACCGCAGCGGTTTGCAATTGCGCCGGCGACACCTGCAAAAAAGTATCCGAAAGGGGCAAATCTCCGTTGTCATTGACACTGGTCTGATATACACATGGCGGGCAAATGTACTTTTCTGTAACATCGTATAAGTTTGCAGATTCCCATGTACCTTTATGCGGGTACAGGGCGTACTCGAATGTATATTCACCAAGACACTGGGGACCATGCTGCGAAGGCTCTTCAGTCGCACATTTATGGTCAGTAGCTATCTTAACAGGTACGCATCTAAGCAGGGTCAGTGAAATTGTACGATATTGATCCCTTGATATCTCATACTCCGTCAATGTTTTGTTCAAGACCGCCAAGCCTTCTTTTCTGTCTGAAAGGTCCACAAAATGCTGCATAGGCAAGGTTTTCATCTGGCTGTCATAAACGCCCTGATCGTTAATTTCCTGAGCGATAGGACGTTTGTCTACGTTGAAATGGCCCTGGGCAGCAGAGAAATCGGTTTGGATACTGCTCGGGAAACAAACACGCAAACGATGGTCCATGGCCCGGTTCTGAACAGTGGTCTTTATCTCTACATAAGGCTGATCGGCTCGAATGGTTACTATGCTGCTGATCATTAGTTCAACCCTGTTCTTTGAGCGGACAGAATTTATTCTGTCACCGCTTTCTGCGACTTTCAGCAACAAACTGATCCTGTAAGAAGTTACCAAAGGGCCGTCTTCTATAAGCGCAATTTCAGCCCGCGAAGTCATACTGTTTATTACCTCGTCCTGCACAGGAGGCACCCGTTGCCAGTAATCGCCAATATCCCCACTGTCCTCAAAATAAAGCAGACCATAATAAACTCGGCCTGTTTCTTTATTGGTTAAATCGATGGTTCCATTTTGATTTATCTTTACCGCTAAATACTTATTCTCCATTCGATTGGGACCGTTCACCTGTGTGCCGAAATCATAATGATCATGCCAGAAAATTTTATTGGCATCAAATTCCCCAACCGGCCTGATCTTCAATATCTTATACCCGCAGGCTGGAATTTTTCCCGTACTCAAATACATAGTGTGCCGGCTGCAGAAAAAAGGCAACGCCCGCCTTCCTTCCACGTTGACAGGGGAAACATTTTGCTTGTTAAGGATCGGCTGAACTTCAAGCTGATCGCCCTTTTCGTCCTCAATTTCAAGCCAGTCGGCCTTGATATTTGCCGGCATATCTATCGTCACATGTATTATGGTCTGCAAAGGACGAGGGACCGGATTTATTATCGCAAGCAATACATCTGTCTTTTCATAACAGGACAGGTCGACATTTTGAAGGATGCCTGTAGAAGCGTGGTCGACAATTACCTGACTCAGCTCGATTACCTGTGTAAGTTTGTATTCTGTGTCATTCGCCGTTTTATCAAGAGTTACCCCGTTAATGGCATCATGAGAATGAGCCTTAAGCAGGTATTGCCATGCCTTTTCTACAAATGCCCCAGGATATTCAACCCCGAATAAAGAAGCCAGTACAGCCAGCGGTTCGGCATAACGAATCAGCTGGTTCTGCGCGGCCCTGTTTAATATTTTAAGCGGCATTCGGGTTGCAAGGGCATTGCCGGAAACATCAGCGGCGGGACCATCGCGCAGCTCACCCTTTATGATTTCTAACCGCAATTTCTTATTATCAATTTCATCTTTTATTGCAGAGGCATATTCCTGTAATGAGCTGTGCTTCACCTTTCTTTGCTCATCTGAACTATTGAGCTTGTCAATTATCTGATCGATGAAAGGTGCAAGCACCGTTGAGTCGGTTCCATTGCCCAGAAAACGATGCCCTGGAACAAGGGTATCCTTCGTAGTCTGCCAAATGTCATCAAGTGCATTTTCTAAGAAACCAGGGTTCCATTCATGATTCGGCACTTGTGTCATTTCTGAATAAACATCTGAGTCTGCCCTGTGCCACAGCCACCCCTTTTGACCCCACTGAACTTCAAGTTTACAGGAAGAACTCTGCAAACGATGTCCATATATCGCAGGGATAACCGCATTGAAATAAAAATTAGCTCTGCCTCCATCACCAAGCCGCGTAGCAGTAAGTTTTGTTCCGTCAGGACTTTCCCATAAAAATTCACAATAAGGGGCGCGTTTTTTACTAATATTTTTGCCTATTACAACAAAGTCCATCCCAAATCCCGCGAGGATTTGGGGCAATTGCGCAGTTTGCCCCCAGCCAAAAGAAAGATAACCAACCCTGAGACAGCCGCCAAATTCTTTTGCCCGGTTTGAACCGACCAGAAGATTTCTTATAAGAGCCTCGCCGCATACCGGATACTCGTCCGGCAGATTATACCACGGGCCAATTTGCAAACGACCTTCTTTAATGAGCTGTTTGACCCGAACTTCGTTTTCCGGCCGGAATTCCAGGTAATCTTCTATTCCAATAACTTGGCTGTCAAAAACAAAGCTTTTAAAGTTTGGCAGATTTTCAATCGTCTCAAGGAGCTGGTCCATCATACGAACAAGCCGCATTCTCGATTTCCACACAGGGACTCTCCATTCACGGTCCCAGTGCGTATGCGTAATGATATGACCAATCTGCTGATTTTGAGTATTACTAACTTCAGGCATATTTCTAAACTATCAATTAACTTAACACGGTCAAAATTCTATTTTGTACTGAATTTCCAAATACTTCCCTTATTAACACCCTGGCTGTCATGTTCATCAACTCGCCAATAATAAACAGTCGAATCATTGAGAATGCCCGGGTCATATATTGCAGAAGTTCTGTTACCCTTAAATTCTGTGGAAAGCGTACCCGCATCTGCAACACTACGATAACTGGTTCCAAGATATATGTCAAAGGACACAGCATCCGAAGTGGGCGACCAGTTCATGTCACTGTTAACGCTTACATCTTTTTGCTCGTCATAAGGGGATGGGTTGTAAAGACGGGGGAAATCCGTTTTCAAGCCGATATTGGATTTATCAATATCTACAAATCCCAAAGAAAACGCGGGAGAGCCCGGACTCAGCGAGTAATCGTCATTAGCGGGATCAGCAAAAAGCGGGTCCGATGTTAATGAATTCTGGTCGTATTTATTGCTGTAGAGTGTTTTCCAGTTTGTTAAGGTATCGGGGCCGGGGATCTTATTTATCTTGTGGGTTCCACCGCCTTCCAGATAAAAGATATTGTTATCTGAATCGGCAACTGTAGTTTCCTCAAAGTCTGTTGCATTATAAAAATCATACATCGTGCCCGATGTTCCATCGGTTCTAACATAGATAATATTTTTTGTAAAAGTAAGGTTACCATAATCATACTGGCTTCCTCCTTTGATATAATTAATTGCCGAACGGCCGTCTAACTCGGAGACCAATATATTATTAGTAATAAGATTGTAAGCTCCTTTAACATTTATACAGCAATCGTTGGTGCTTCTGATATCATGAAAGATGTTATTCCTGATAGTGGTATTGCTCGTGGCATCGTCGAGATAGACTGCCATAGCCCAACCCCTTGAAGGGTCATAGGTCAGGCCCTGAATATCATGGACCCAGTTATTCTCGATTACATTGTCAAGACCATTGTCTCTAAGGCTTATCGCACCGCAATCTTCAGTGTCCTGAATAACCTGGTATATATGATTATATTTTATATTGTTATTACAACCTGTCGCTAATTCCCAGGCTCCGGTTTGCGGAACAGTTTGCCACCCGAGCGCCTGAACACCAGCAGATGACCCCTGGATAGATATACCGTACCTGGGCATATTGTGTATAAGATTATGTGTGATCTCATTGTACCCGCTTTGCCAGAGATATATCCCTGAACCATTTCCGACCAGCCTGCCGCAATGATGTATGTGGTTGTTGGAAATCAGGTTATCACGGTTGTCCTTGATTTGGTCACTGAGATCGCTGATAACCCCTTCACCGGGATTCTTACCAGCCATTAAAATGCCATAATATCCGCAATGTGAGATCGTATTGCCGTAAACTGTATTATTTTGGCAGTAATTATCCATGCTTATTCCGCAAAAACCCGCATTGGTCAGCGTGCAGTTTTTCACTGTTATGTTTGCGGTATTTTCCATCCTCATCAGGCCTTTTCTGTTCTCCTTGCCCGGGCGGGCGTATATAGCACCGGGTAATCGCCCCCTGTCAGCAAAACTGTGCGTAAATTTAGAGTAACACAATGTCAATCCTTCGAACCTGATATGTTGAGCCCTGTTGTTTTCGTCTGAACCTGCAACTTCAAAAATGTTTTCTAAAGCAGGTGCTATTATGACCTGGTCTTCGATAGGAGTGCTTACAGGCCAGTAGTAAAGGTGCCCGGTGCCTTTATCAAGATAAAATTCTCCGGCCATATCCAGTTCATCTTTTATACCCTGAATGAAATACCTGTCATCGACAGTAATAGCAAAATAGAATTGTGGAACAGGGTCCTCAAGAGTTACGGTTCCGGCAACGGAGTCGATATTCTCTATAGGGCTGATAAGACTGCGGAAATCTTCCCAAGAAAAAATAAATACCTGGCCACCGGAATAATCCGACCAATTATCAACATCACCCGCAGCATATCCGAAAGTATCCATGTCGTCAAGACCATCCACGGTTTCAACATGATAATAACCCGTATTGGGTGTCCTGGCTTTAATAGAACCAACGCCGTTCTCAAATAACTGGTCAAAGCTCCAGGTTCCGTTGTCAACGTCAGGCAGAAATGTTTTGTAAATATTTCCGGAATCGAGCGTCCAGCCTGTTACTCTTCGGCCTCCGATGAAAACAGGGGTTTCGCCGGGATAGTTCGTGTATACAACTTCGTAACCGTCTCTTCCGGAATCATTTTCATCGAACTTTACGGGCGAATCAATATAATATTCTCCGCCTCGAATATATATATAGAAATCCTTCGTCATTCCGGCGGCAATTTCCTGCTGTACCGAATACCTTGCCCTTTCAATCGTAGCGAAAGGCCTGGCAAAAGTCCCGGGGTTATTGTCGTCGCCATCGACGGCAACATAACGAACCGAACGATCTTGAGGCCAGTACTGTGTATAAGTTGCAAAATCTGAAAAATTCACTTCACCGTTTCCGTCAATGTCGGCGACATTACAGTCTTTATCCAGGATGCAATCGCTTTGCAGCCACTGCCCGGCAAATACCTGAAGATTGGCCCACAAAAGAGCCGGGCGATGAACAGTCCTGAAACTCCAGACATCTCCCTTTGTAATTACATGTGCAACTTCATCGACCCGCCAGTAGTAATTGGTATAGTAGTCGAGATTATCCGGGCTGAAAGACGTCGCAGCTGTATTAGTGATATATTCATCAGACGCAACCGTGGCCCTGTACACAGAATCATAGGAGGTACCAAAATATATATTATGGTTTGCAGCCCCAAGTGCTGACTGCCAGCTCAGTGCAGCATTTAAGTCAACATTTTCCGCAAGGTCGTTTGGTATCGGGTCATAAGCCTTATCCAGCTGGGAAACCTCTGCCCATATTATGGTATCCACTCCATTGTAAATAAACTTGACAACACCTGCACCGTCGTACGCTGTCAATCTGCCGTCGTCGTACAGGCCCACATATCCCGAAAAATCATAACCCTCAATTAATATCGAACCGCCCTGTATATCTACATTTGAGCCCGGACCTATCAGAAGAAAATTAGTAGTGCCGGGAGTACCGGCAATTTGAATCTGCCCGCCATCAACGTTGACCTGACCTGCAGGCGTACCCCAGCCGACACGGAACTGACCGCCGCAGTCGTATATACCGCCGTTCATTTGCACAGTTCCGCTGCCTCCCATATTGCTTCCTAAAAAGGTATGAGAAGTCGTGGTCACCATTCCGCCTTCTTCTATGCGAAGTTCCCCGTTAACTCCACCCAGAACACCGATTGTTGCAGTAACAGCAGTGATTGCAGCGTCGTCATTAACAACGACCAGCCCGTTCGAGTTGTAACCGGGGTGTATATGACCCGATGTCATGGTTAAAGAACCGCCGCTGTTAATGTGGAGTTCTGTGTCAACCCGTGTATCAATCCCGCTTAAAGTTACAGCCGTGTCGAGAATACAATGGTCAATACCTATAAGTGCAGTCAAAGTCGGCAAGGTGTCATCTTGCCAATTGGCAGGATTTGACCAGAGAAAATCACCGCTGTCATTATCAAAAGTGTTGGCAAAAGCTCCGCAGGTAATTAAAAAAATCAAAAACCAGTACAAAACATTACTTATTCTTACCATCACATTGCCTCTAAACTAATTGCCTCTAAACTAATAGTGTAAAAAAATACATTATAAAAATGGCTGCAACTTAAAAACTGTTTGATATACAGGCTTATCAATAAAAATTATTATATAAAAAAATACATGCAAAATGCCTTCAATTTGCGACATTTTTTCCGTCATTTTTATGCAAAAAAATATTATTAACAGGTTTACGCCAGCATGCATAGATTGTCCCATTATTATTCGAGATCGTACACCATTTCCATCTCTTTCCACCATTCTCCATCTGCCCTGTTGGATAACGGTATCTGCATCGGGCCGGTAAGTTTCAGCCATTTTAGGAATTTGGGTTCGTCGTCCACCCTTTTCATATCCTCTTTAATATTATCACCTACATATTCGAAGTAGCTGAACAAGTAATAGTTGCCATCAGGAAATTGGGTCAGATAAATGGAGTAGTTTTGTATATTAATTTCTTTAAGCTTCGCATTGACTTCCGGCCATGGACTTTCGTGCATTTCTTTATAATTTACCAGTTCCTCTTCTTTCAGGCCTATAACCATTCCATACTTCTGTGGTTTGTTCATTTGCGTACATCCACCAATCAACAGAGTTATTGTTATAAACAGTGATATGATTTCGAGATAACGTGTCATTGTTTTCCTTTACTGATAATTTAATTACATTGTATCAAGTCCCTGTTTTACCAGAATACACGATTTAACAGCAAATAAATCACTGTCAGAATCACTAACAGGACCCCCCACAAAATCCATATAGACTTATCTCCGTTCATAAGAAAATTTCGGAAAGTAACCGGCGGCAGACCCTCTTCAGGAGGCAAAGGCCGTGTGAATAATGATACAACAATTTCGAACAATACGAGAATCATAAACAGATAAAACGCAACCAGCATGGAATGAGGCCACCAAGACGCATCAGGAAAGATAAACAGATAGAAAGCCCCGACTGTCAGACTGACCGTCGTTCCTATGACAAGGGTAAGGAACCCGGCGGCGGGCGTAGCTCTTTTCCACAATACACCTACGATAAAAACCGCGGACATCGGGGGTGCAAAAAAGCCTATCATTGCCGAACTCATCGTGAACAGATCCATATATTGACGCACATAATCAAAAGCCAGAGCTATGGCTACACCTATAAGTCCCGCTAATACCGTAATTATACGCCCTATGTTTTTCGTCTCGGATGAGGTTGCTTTCGGCCGCCAGTGTTTTTTATATATTTCCAATGTAAAGACCGTACTCAAGGAATTGAGGCCTGAATCTATTGTACTAATTAAAGCTGCCATGATTACAGCTAAAATCAAACCTATGCCTCCTGTAGGCATATGATTTACCACCATCGTAATATATGCCTGTTCGCTGTTTTCAAGATTTGGATGCAGAATACGACACATAACCCCTGGTATAAAAAATATAAGCGGGGTCAGTATTTTGAGGAATCCGGCGAATACACAACCGGCCTGGCCTTGGTGTAAGTTCCTGGCGCCCAAGACCCGCTGAACTATGGTTTGATCGGTACACCAGAACCATATACCCAGCACTGGATACCCGAACACGATCGCCGGCCAAGGCCAGGTGGAGTCGGATGCCGGCCTGAACAGCACCCAGAAATCTCCCGGCACACCTGATACAAGATTACCAATCCCCCCAATCTTTATCAGCCCGATAATTGCCATCCATGCACTGGCAGCGATTAGCAGAATGGATTGAAAAGAGTCCGTTATAACTACCGCTGTAAGACCGCCAGCCACAGTAAAACTCGTTGCGATCACACTTAACAGCAACGCAGAAAGCCATATTTTCCAGCCGAGAATCTGACTGAACATAAGGGCTCCAATAAATAATGTGCCTCCCACCCAAATCCACATTGTCGTTAATAAAACATACCAACTCAAAAATACCCGACTATGGTAGCCATAACGAATATTTAAAAACTCGGGCATAGTGCTGACTTTGGTATTCAAATAGTGAGGAACGAAAACCATTGCCAATATAAAAAGGAAAATGCACGCCAGCCATTCATAATTCGCCCCTACGATTCCAATTGAGTATGCCATCGCAAAGACCGCGATCATGAAGGAAGGGCTTACATTTGTTCCAAAAATACTGAGACCGACATTGAACCATCCAAGGTTCCGTCCTGCAAGAAAAAGATCCTCGTTATGGCCCTTTCGGAAACTTACAAAAAAACCGATTGCCAAAACAGAACAAACATACAAAAACATTATCAAGTAATCTATAAACGATATTTTATCCGCGATATTCAAGTAATATCTCTCAATAATTAAGGTAATTTAAAATACAGGATTAAAATAGTGTAACACACTATCCAACAAATCTGATTTTAATTTCGCGATATCCAAAATCTTCATTGCCGTAATACATTTTTGCAGGTTTTTTATAGCCGCTACAGTTTATATCAAAATAACTTTTTCCTGCCTCAAGAAAAATATCATTTATTACAATATTTTCACCGGCTCCTGCAATCTTAGCTTTATAGGTCTTATTTCCAAAAGTTAAATTAAACACGGAGTCGTCACCGAATAAATTTTGCTGTATACCGTCTATCGTCACCTCGTATATGCCTGACTTTATTACTTTTACAGGCCACCCTTTTGAATGCCGATGCCATATACTGAAATGGACCTCCGGCTGAACATCTGAGCCTATATGCGTTGTCCCGGGAACAAATGGATCCTTTGACACAATGTCTTTATACCAGTTTTCGTATATCTTTCGTAACTCTGCTGTTTTTTGCGGGTATAGCCCTGATATATTAGTAGATTCGGAAGGATCATTCTGCAGATCATACAGTTCCACCCCATTAACCAGTTTCCACCTTTGCTGCCTCACACATGAATTTTCCCACATCCGGGGTACTTCCACTCTATGTGATTGAATTATGATCGACCTTTCCGGGACGTGCTGCTCTCTGCCGGACAGCATCTCGGAAAAATCCATACCGTCCATTCGTAAACCTTTATGATCCTTCAGTCCGCAAAGCCCCAGAAGCGTAGGCTTAATATCTATATGGGCTATCATGGTGTCAACATTCTTCCCTGCTGAAATGCCCGGACCTTTAATGAAGCATGGGGTCTTAATGCCCCCCTCATATACATTTGTTTTACCGCCGCGTAAATTACAATTATATCGGTCGCCCATATCGTGTGTTTCACAGGCGATGATTTCCGGTTTACTTGTAAGATCCGGACATAATTTTAATGGCCCGTTATCTGAAAAGAAAAGAACAATGGTACTGTCCTCAATGTCCAACTCGGCTAACTTTTTTAGAATACGCCCCACGTTCTCATCTAATTTTGTTATCATTGCATAGACTTCTTTGTCTCCCTGTGTCAGGAAATCCAGATCCTTATACATTTCGATGTATTCCGGTGAAACCTGGGGGTCGGTATTATCATGCGGCAGGAACGAAGGTATATAAGCAAAGAAAGGCCTGTCCCTGTTTTTGTCGATGAAAGCTATTGCGTTGTCAAAAAAGATGTCCGTCAGATATCCTTTTGCCCGACGGATCTCCCCGTTAAAGGTTAATAATGGGTCATAACGCGTAGTCATCGGATGGGTCCACAGAATTACTTCATCAAAACCATTGTCCTGGGGCCTCATAGGACAATTAAATCCAAGGTGCCACTTACCAAAGATACCCGTATTATACCCTTGGCCTTTCAGAACTTCCGCCAAAGTTATTTCATCTTCGTGTAGACCAAGCCTGCCCATCCAGGCATCCCAGACACCTGTTCGATAATTATATCGTCCCGTCATAAGTGAAGCCCTGGTCGGGGCACATAACGGAGATACGATAAAGTTGTCCAGGCTTGTACTCTGACGGTAGAGTTTATCAAGGTTCGGAGTATGGATATGTGGATTATTTCCAAATGCCCTTAAATCACCGTAGCCCTGGTCATCGCTTACAATAACCACAATGTTATGTTTTTTTTCAGGTGATTTATACTGTGATTGAGTTTGACATCCACTTAGATAACTACTGACACATAAGCCTGTTGTGCCTGCGGCAGCAGTTTTAAGAAAGTATCGACGTGAAATACTTTTTTCGCGATCCTTCATTATTAACTCCTATGTATGGATTCATGTCATCTTTTCCATTAGTATGAATAAGTTGAGCACGACCTCTGAGAACTGAATTTGAGAAAATCTGATGTAAAACAAAGTACCTGAGCAGCTTACTTGTTTACGTTTATATATGAACTTACAAACTCTTTTTAAGAAAAGTAACAGCCTGCAAAATCTACACAGGCTGTTACTCTAATAATTACAGAAACAAAATCAATTCAGCATTTCACAAAAGCTATATCGGGTCATTACAGGCATCCATTAGGAAATTTTGTGCATTCCAGCCAAGAGCCCGCAACATCGACCAAATCAGATATATCAACATAACAGTCGCCATTGGTGTCACCAGCCGGCGGGTCACTGCATCCTTCAGCGGTTATAGTAGTAATATCCTCAACAGGGTCGTAATCAACAATAACCTCGCCGGTGCCGCCAAAAGCAGTTATAACTCCATTAGCTACAAGCGACGCAAGGGAAGTGTTTTCACCTGTAAGCTTCCATGTACCGTAAGTTATATCAATAGAAGTGTCTTCAGTCCAAATCGGAACAGTCGGGCCTGTTGTTAATACACCTCCATCAAGATGAACCTCGCCGGAAATAAAGAGCCTGTCATGTACAATTATCTCTCCGCCGCTCTGATACATACTTCCATGAACCGTATTATGAGGAAGATCCGGGTCCGGCTGAGGAGCTGCGATGCCGACTCTAAGAGTCCAGCATTCCAAGGTACCGCCGGTTACCGTAAGAGAGCCGTTACTGCCCATATGATAACCTACCCAGACACCGCTGGGACCGGCAGGTGATACGGTTATAGAGCCTGAGTGAAGTTCGATGCTGCCTCTACCCTTGGGCCCCAGGACCAAACCACTGAGGCAGGTAAAATCACCGCCGTCTACGATCAATTCGCCTACATGGCGTGTATGTGGATATCCAACAAAACCAAAATACGCATGCTGATAACCTACATCCAAACTTCCTCCTGAAACAATATGAATACCCGCATGATAATTCGGGTCCGTCCAGTAAGGATGTTCCATGTCGTTTGGCTCTCCGTAAGTACAGTTCACCTGGTTTACCTTTTCCGGCTGGTCTATGATAGCCAGGCCGCTTTCCGAGATAACCGCAGTGTCCCATTGTCCGGGTTTAACATCATCAGGGCTGTTTCCGTCGACGTCATACCAGTTAACCGGATCCGACCATAAACGGTTACCGGTATCGTTATCCCAGCCCATAGTCTCACCAAAGGACTGGATCGATAGAGCCGCGACAATGATAATACTTAAAAAAATCAATTTATTCATTATGTACTCCTTCATAAACAAAATAACGGGTAATTCAGCACAATAACAAAAGCGTCCCCTATTTATTTTTCCTTCTGATTGTCAACAGTCCGCCGATACCAAACAGGAGCATTGTTGCAGGTTCCGGAACTTCAGCCCATATCAGGGTATTCGTTCCATCGTAATGATGTTTAACAATTCCTGTACCATCGTATGCCGTTAATCTGCCGTCGCTATATAGACCCACAAATCCTGAAAAATCATAGTTTTCAATTAAAATAGTACCCTTTTCTATGTCTACATTTGACCCCGGGCCGATCAGGAGGAAATTAGCAGTACCAGCAGTACCTGCAATCTGAATCTCACCGTCGTCAAGATTCACTTGCCCGGCAGGTGTACCCCACCCGACACGAAACTGACCGCCGCAGTCGTATAGACCGCCATTCATTTGAACAGTTCCACTTCCACCTAAAGCACTTCCTAAAAAGGTATGTGCGGTCGTATTCATTGTACCGCCATCTTCCACTTGAAGTGTTCCTTTAACTCCGCCCAAAACACCAATTGTTGTAGTAACAGTGGTAATTGAGCCACCTTCATTAATGACAACAAGCCCATCTGAGTTGTATCCGGGGTGAATGTTACCAGCCAGCATAGTTAAAGAACCTCCGCTGTTAACCTGAAGTTCGGTGTCCACCCGGGTATCAACACCGCTTAAACTTACAGCGGTATCGAGGATACAGTGCTCAACACCGATAATTGCAGTTGCTGTCGGTAAAGTATCTTCGTCCCAGTTGGTGGGATTTGACCATAGAAAATCACCGCTGTCGTTATCAAATATAGAACCACCATAGGCACTGCTTAACAATGATAATACTGAAATACACAAAACAAAATTTCTCAACGCATTCATCTCAAATTCCTCCAAAATTAAATTAATCTACTGAGCCTGTTTTACAATCATTTTTAATCCAATTAGATTTGCAGATTTACGGGACAGAAGGCTCAACAATCTTTCCCATGCATCTTACAATTTTATTTAAATCGTTTTTTTACCCGTCGTGACAAGGTAAAATTGAACGTCAAATTTAAGAATTTAAGCCTTTTTTTCAAAACACCACAGCTTGCTAAATTTCGTATTAAGTTTTGAATGAAACGGTCAATCCAAACAAGCAGTCATAAAAATTATTTGCCGGTACCTTCCCACCAGAAGAATGGTCCATAGTCATAATATGCATATTCATAACTACGACTATAATGACCTTCCTCGGTAATAACTGGTTCTTTATAATAGGAGCTGCCTTTGACCTCAACGTGCCCGTCACCCAAGAGGAGATTTTGCCTGTCGGGCAAACCATTATTATTACTTTCGTGATTTGTTACAACCGGATATGGTGCCGGATAAGTTGCAGTTGAATAGTAAGCCACTGTATCGGCTGCAATAATAGCGGAAGTAGCATTTCGAGTTCTTTTGGCAAGAGGTGCAATTCTGTCCCAGTTATAAAAATCCGGATTTACTGTGCCCGTTTTGTCTTTCTCGGCTCCGCAGATCATTGCATAAGTAATTAGTAAATGCCTGCCCCAGCCACGGGCGTCGGGACCACTTCCCTGCTGGCCTGCATTTTTCGGCATACGTGATACTTGCCCACTTGTAAAGTCCGAGCCTTGATACCAGAAGTCAAAATCCTTATACCACTTATTTGCAGGACAATACAAGAGTTCCAGGGTAAGGCCGTATCCAGCCAATGTATCAAAAGGAGTGCCCCATGTTTCCCAGCGACCGCTCGAATCATCATCTGGCCAACCCCAGTCTGGACATTGCTGAGGTGAAAAATCGTTAAGCATGTTTGGCTGCCAGTACTTTCCGTGAACAGTGTAAGCCTTGGGCATTTTGTCGTTGTGATCTAACGAAAAAGAAAAACATGTCATTCCAAATTGCCTTAAATTTGATCCGCATTGGACCCCATAAGCCATTTTCTTCGCTTTGGTCAAGCTCGGCATGAGTATGCTCAAAAGCAAAGCGATAATTGAAATTACGACTAATAACTCGATTAATGTAAATCCATTTTTTCTCTTATTTTTGATTTGCATACTAAAAACTCCGTTTGGTTTAAGAAAATAAAGTCTTATGTAAGAAAAAATTCAAATTTCATTATAAGTACATTATAGACTTTTAAGAATGCTCATGGAATGACTTTTTGCGCCAATCAAATAGTCATATTGCGACGCTTATTCTGATGTCGAAATTTCATGAATTAAGATTTGGGCTATCCAGACTTTCATCTCTTTCCCGTCAGCAGAAGTGGCACAGGTTGGTTGCTTGAGTTAAGAGACAGGTTGATGGATTCTTCCCCAGGGGGAAGAACTTGAAATCGATGTTTCGGCTCTTATGGTCCAAGGATGAAATCGAACATTGGGTCCGGGCCGGTTGCCCCCCTACCCAAAAGTGGGCAATTCTAAAAAAAGACCGTAATTTTTCCTTCAATTAACTTGAGCTTATTCGCCGGATGAGGCTTCATTGAAGGTGTAATTG
>CAZVPF010000045.1:0-20141 GCA_964628195.1 uncultured Pirellulales bacterium
TCGGTTGTGAGCAGACCGACCGTAAGGCATTTTTAATGGAACTCGATCCGGCATATTGTGATGTGATAGTTGAAAGGTGGGAGCAGTTTTCCGGGATGAAGGCCGAGAGAATTACTTCAAAGGCTCACTGTGATGCTTGAAAAATTTTGCTATCTGGTTTTTATCTTTTTGTCCCTGGGCAGCAGAAAACACAAAGTCAGTAAAGGCTTTGTGGTCCGGATTGACATGGACATCGTCAAGTTCAAGGAAAGTTATGTTCATTTATTACTCGGCAAGCTTCTTAAGAACAGGTGCGAATTGCTTATTGACGTTGCTGAGAATCTTGTCAAGCTTTGCCTGCTTGACCTTGGGACGTACAGGGGATATTACCAGTTTATCACCGTTGGTGCTCAGCTCGAGTGCCGTATCAGGGCCGACCTGAAGCAGTTCCATAATCGGTTTGTCGATAACCAGTGCGTAGCTGTTTCCGTGTTTAATAAGATGTTTGACCATATATCAGTCTCCAATAATCGGTATATACATAGTATATACGAATATGTCGTCAATGTCAAGAGGATTGTTAACAAAAAACCACCGGCTATTTGTGCCGGACTTTGGGAGCGGAAAGATTAATGCTTTTAACCATTGAAGACAAATCTGAACTGAGAAAACGGAGACTAAACTTTCATAAACCGAGCAGTCTGACGAACTTTGAAAATTCGGTATCGGCGACACCGTTGACCAGTCGCCGGTCGGCGGTGATTACCACCCCGTCAATGCTTACTGCCAGGGCAATGTAAAGACTGTCATAAACCGTCCTTTTAGTAAGGGATGCAATTTGCAAGGCGACAGATACGAGTAATTCATGACTGTATATTTCAAGAGGTATTTTAAGAAAATCTTCGACGATAGACGAACCTTCCTCAGGTGTGAGGATTTTTCTGGAGGTAAGCTTCCAGATTATATTACCCAGCTCTGCAGGCAGAAGCTCAGGTGCAGCAAGGGTCCTTCTGCCGTTAAGAAGTCTGGCGGCATCTTTGCTTCCATCTTCCGGTATGAACCACTTGGCTGCTACGCTGGCATCGACAATTACAGGTGTCATCTTTCCCTGTCCCTGCGGACAAGGCCGGTTATATCGGGTATCTTCCTGCCTGAAAGTTTCTTATGCCACCCGGCGGAGAGCTTGCGGACCTGCTGGAAACTAAGTCCCGCTGCGCTGGTCAGTATGGATTTAGCCTCACCCTGCAGTGATCGGCCGTGTTTTTCAGCACGCCTCTTGAGGCGGTCAACTACATCGGGATCAAGATTTCTTACTAATATCTGTGCCATGATTTATACTCCAGGTTATTGCTATCAATATGATAGCATATCGGCCTGTTTATGTCAACAGATAAGTTTCAAGATAAAAAAAGCCCCGCATTTTAGCGGGGCACAGAGCAGAAAGGCCTTGTTTTCATGCCTTAGCGGTAAACTTGCCCCTTCCTTCTTTCCGGAACCGCGATTCGCTGCCCTTGGTCTTAATCTCACGGATAATAGCAGAGTAGATGGTAGCCGCAGGTGTGGCGCCATCGCTTTTCCAGAGGTTCTTTTCGAACATGATATCCACCATCTCGGTGGTATTAAGCGGCTGCCCGGACTCGGCCAGGACCCTGGCAGCGGCATCGAGGCCGGACAGTTTGCCGCCACGTTTGGCCCGGTTCGGTTTTTCTTTATCATCGGCAGGTTTACTCGCCTTAGGCTCTTTTATCGCGTCAGGTTTGGACACAGGCGATGCAGATACAATCCTGGATGCGGATTTGATGTTGACCGGTTTGCCGGTCCTTACGTTAACCGCCTCCCAGCCGCCTTTGGGGTTGACGCTGGTAATCTTTACCTCGGTGCTGTTGTGTCCGACCTTTACCCTGTAAGTCTGTCCAGTCTTTACTTCTGTCGCTTTCATTTTACTGCTCCTGAAAATTCAGTTAATAAAAAGGTTGAGGATACGTTCGTATTTGCGGTAATCGCTCGTGCTGTTTCCATCCAGATGGTAATGAAGGCATTGTGCCATCGATGTAATGTCCTCCTGGCAGTCGGCCTGTACGTGGTGGGTTTTTACGCTTTCGGACTGCATAATATCGACGCTGATATAATCGCTGCCCAGTCTGCGGGAGATAAGAGCGGTGTATTCGGGCATTTTCTCTCCGGGCTTTTGTGCGCCTGCCAGCTGGACCGCCGTTACCTTCATCGGGATTGTTTTTTCATTTGCCATAGTGTCGTTCCTTTCAATTATGGTTTTGCTTTTAACTGGTTTGGGCGGAATTGGCAGAATACTACCCGTCTGCCTCTGCCGCCGAAGCGTATGTTATATTTGCCATTGTCGTATCCCATTACCTTGCCATCGGTTCCCTTGAAAGGTCCTTTGGCAACCGTTACCGTCTGGTTTAAATCAAATAGTTTTTTCATCGTTTTCGCCTTTCGTTATCCGGTTTTCAAATTCAATTACTGCATGTGTCAGTTACGATGTTTTGGCGAACAAGCCAAGTCAATTAAGTCATTAATTTCAAAGAATTTGCATTAATTTGAGGATTATTTCAGATGCCTGAAAAACCATTGAAGATTACCGCTATATCTGTCCGGGACTTGTCCGAAATCCTCTCCAAATCATGCGGTAAAAAGATAACCGCCGAGCAGGTCAGGGCAATTGCGGACAAGGCAGGGATAGTAAAGGGCAGCAGTATCAGCATAATCGAGTACACAGCATTTTTAGCGAAGGAGGTGGCCGGTGGCGCAGATTAACCCGGCAAAACTTAAACCGACCGAACTTACCCGGCTGCTTAATTCTGCCGGGTTCGGTGAGGTAATAAACGAGAGGACCCTGCGCAGGCACCGCAACCGGGCAGGTTTCCTGGTAGGTGATATCAAGACCGTCAACCTTTTCAAGTACGCTGCATGGCTTACTAACCAGTATTACAAACCGCCCAAGCCCAAACGAGATTATCAGGAACTCAAAGAAGCTGCCCGCCAGAGAAACGCCGATCTCGCCAGGAGCGGTCAGGATATAGGCGAGCTGCCTGCGGTAGTAAATCCCGAGCGTAAGGAAAGGGCATGCAGTGATTTTAAGTATTTCTGCGAGGTATATTTCCCGCAGGTATTCTACCTGCCCTGGTCGAAGGACCACCACAAGGTAATCGAAAGAATCGAGCAGGCGGTTCTTAAAGGTGGTTTATTTGCACTGGCTATGCCTCGCGGATCGGGCAAGACTATCCTTATGCAGATGGCATGTCTGTGGTCTGCTCTTTCAGGTGCAACAGATTATGTCTGTCTGATAGCAGCCTCGGCAGAGAGGGCAAAGGACCTGCTGGAGAACATAAAAATCTGGCTCGAGACTAATGAGCTTCTAAATGAAGATTTTCCGGAGGTTACAGTCCCGATCCGCGCACTGGAGAGGATAACCAACCGTCAGAAGGGCCAGAGATATAACGGCAAGCCCACACGTATCGAATGGGCCTCGGATAAAATAATACTGCCGGTAATAGAGGCAAGTAAGTCATCTGGTGTGGTAATCTCATGCTCCGGCATGAAGGGCTCCGATATCCGTGGCCAGAACTACGCAAGGAGTGATGGCAAGGTAGTAAGGCCTTCACTTATCATGGTAGATGACCCCCAGACCACAGAATCAGCCTGGTCGCCATCACAATCCCAGCGCAGAGAGGCTATACTGGCAGGTGATGTCCTTGGTATGGCCGGACCGGGTAAGAAGATATCCGGTCTTATGGCATGTACGGTCATAAGGCCCGCTGATATGGCCGACAATATCCTCGACCGGGAAAAACATCCCGAATGGCAGGGCCAGAGGACCAAGATGGTCTATCAGTTCCCCAAAAACGAAAAGCTCTGGTCACAGTATGCCCAGCTGCGGGCAGATTCACTGCGTAACGATGGCGATGGCAGTATCGCCACCGAATTCTATAAAGACAACCGCGAGGCCATGGATGAGGGCGCTGTAGTTGCCTGGGCCGAGAGATATAATGAAGATGAGGTCTCCGCAATCCAGCACGCGATGAACTTAAAGCTGCGAGATGAATCTGCATTCTTTGCCGAATATCAGAACGAGCCGATAGTCGAGGCTGAGGGCGAGGATATGCTCACAGCAGAACAGATAGCCTCTAAGATTAATGGTTATCAACGTGGGATTGTACCTGTAAGCTGCAGCTTCGTTACAATGTTCATCGATGTCCAGCAGAAGGCATTGTTCTGGCTTACTGCTGCATGGGAGGATAATTTTACCGGCTATGTGATCGACTACGGGACATGGCCCAAGCAAAAGAGGCAGTACTTTACCTTGCGTGATATAACCAGGACGCTCTTGAAAGCCAAACCCGGAGCCGGTCTGGAGGGAGCGATATATCACGGCCTAAGTGAATTATGTGATGAGAAGCTCGGTATAGTTTACCGCCGAGAAGATGGTATCGAAATGAAGATCGACCAGTGCCTTATCGATGCCAACTGGGGCCAGAGTACCGATGTGGTCTATCAGTTCTGCAGGCAGAGTAAATACGCCGGTATTGTTCTGCCATCGCACGGTAAATACGTCGGCGCTTCATCGATACCTTTTGCCGAATACAAACGCAAGAAAGGTGACCGTGTCGGTCTTCACTGGCGCCTGCCTAATACCGCCGGTAAGCGCGCTGTCAGGCACGTACTAATCGACACCAACTACTGGAAGAGTTTTATTCACGCCAGGCTCGCAGTAGCTATGGGAGATCCGGGCTGTCTGTCACTTTTCGGAAGGGATGAAAAGACGCACCGGATGATATCAGAGCACTTCACCGCCGAGTACCGGATTAAGACCATGGCACGTGAGAGGGTGGTAGATGAATGGAAACTAAAGGCCGCCCGGCCCGACAACCACTGGCTGGACTGTATGGTAGGCGCAGGTGTGGCGGCCTCGATGAGCGGTGCAAAGCTGTTCGGTACTGAAAACCAGGGGCAGTGTGTGAAAAAAACAATCAAACTCTCAAAGCTGCAAAAGAATAAATCCCGTTTTTCAAAATAAAAAAAATGGCTGGAAACAAAAGATTTACTTTGAAGTAGATGCTATCAAGTCCAAGGTGTACAACGGCTATTAAATATGTTTGCATTTATTAATATTTTTTAATTCTTTATATAAAATAGACTTAAGAGAGTGCTGTGCCTTTTTTTTTGAGTTAATAGAGCCTTCGGTTGTAAAAAGGTTGTAGGAATATGGAGAAAAAAATAACACAAAAAGTGATCGTCATATTCTTAAATATATGAGACTGAAATCATTTGGTGACCTTCCACTTGATTAATCTTACAATTGACCCTGCCTTTTGAATATTCAAAGTCGACTTTTTGCATCTGAGGAACCAATTCCACTTTTTTGGGCTTGTCGGACACAAGAACAGAAAGTTCAATATCATGAAGCGGGATTACATCTTCGATGACATCCATCTTTGTCGATCGGCGTTCAGGGATGTAATGCAGCAGGTGTATCACCCATCTTTTCTCATCGGTCTGCTCATTGATTGTAGTGATTAAACTGCTGGGCCCGTTATGTTTTACAACCTGTTCCGGCAGAAGCATATTAACAGCATTTAGAAACATCTTCTTGCACCACAGGGGGGCATTTGTGTCATAATTCGTAAAGACCGGATGTGCAAAGTAAATTGTTTTATCCGTTGCGATAACCGCAGGGGCGTTCTGCTTTCCCGAAGAGGGAGTTTGTAAGTGCGAGCAGAAATGTTCATAAGTGCGATCAAAGTACGAAGAAATTGAATAAGCAAGAACTTTGCCGCCTGTTGTCTCTTTCACCGGGAGTCCCCGCATATACATGACATGTTCGGTTTCCGGCAGACTGGTGCCTATCTCTCCCCTTGGCACCACGTAGTCAACAAAGTCGTGGCTCGGATAATACTTACCCCTGACAGATTTGCCTTTGGCATCGTATGTTTCCCGTCCGGTATATTCTACGCCTAACGGTTCGAGATTAAATTTTAACTTCGCTTCATCCATGCCTGATTCATAACTGGCTATAATTTTCCCGCCCTTATCCAGGTATTTATTGAGCTTAGCAGCAAAATCTTTATCGACCGGGATGTCGTCCGGAAGAATAAGCAGTTTATAATTTTCAAAGTCACACTGAGTGTCGATAATGTCAAACTGGTAACCGCCTTCCTGAAGCATTCTCGCCGAACCGCAAATAGCAGCATGCAGACCGCTGACAGCATCGGTGTAATTAAATTCTTCAGGTGTAAAAAGTCCAATTTCAGTAACCGGTCTTGCATTTTTGCACCAGGGCTCTTTCTGCTCGACCGAAGAATAAACCGAACCGATAAGTTCATAAGTGTCTTTGCAGATTTTTCCGGAAGGATGAAGCTGGTCGCCGATGCAGCACTTTGCATTTAGAGCGAGCATATTGAAACATTCAAATTCAAGTGAGGCCTTGTTTTTGAAAGAATGGAAATCGCCCCACGCGGTATGAAACTTGCCGGTCATGCCGAGGTAATCCATACCCATCGTCCTTGCATAACGCGCAGTGACGGGAAAATGCATATAACCCCAAATACCGCCGGGCAGGGATTCGAGTTCCAAATGCGTGTAAACATCTTTTATCTTCCTGTGTTTTGGACCCACGTGGCCCGCGTTATAAAATATAAGGCAGTCGTCGACATGCTCCTTAACAAAACGGGTCATATCGGCCTTAAAATTATGCACTACCTCTATTCCGTGGTCAATCCTCTGGGTTTGATCCAGAGGGTCATAACCTTTTTCTTTCATGGACTCCCTGCAGTACGTACAGCAGCATTCCATCGGCTGAACAATATCAAACCAGAACCCATCGACAGGCAATGTTTGAATAATCTCTTTGACCATCGGTTTAATATAGTCAACATAAGGTGTATTCAGGCAGAGATGCTGGTAAAAGCCGGCTTCAAAAGGCGGCGTGCCCTCTATACGCCCATCCGGTGTGATAGTCAGCCACTCGGGGTGCTTTTGGACTGTGTGATAATCCCATTGGATTGTAAAATAGATCGGGGCTTTTATGTTTCGTGCATGACAAGCTTGTATTTGTTCCTTGAGCAGGTTGCGGTTCTTCAAATGCGGATGGATCAGTTCGGGAAATTCCATGCTGTCGTAATAAAGCCAGCCGTGATGACAGCGGGCAAAAAGATTGACCGAATCAACTCTTGCCTTTACAAGAGTGTCGGCAAAATCATCAGCATTAAAATTAGACGCAACACCTTCTATTTGCTCATTCGTGTGAAAATCAAGGTGTATCTGACGAAATCTCAGTAAATTATTCTTCATAATGATCCTTTTTACTTATATCTTCTTCTTATAACTGCTATCTTGCCATTTGGTTGCTTATTTCATTTGATGAGGCCAGGGTGACTTTTTGTATTCCTCTACAGCCTCTCTTTGAAGCCTGTTATTTAAATCAAGATGAGGTATTTTTTCAAGCTCATTTTTTAAGCATTGCAAGGCGGCCAAAACCTCGGTGTCTTGCGAATTTGTAACCTCAACATAATCATCCGGATCACTGCTGCCATTCGTATCGTAAAATCTTCCAGCCGAATCATACATGATCTCATCTACAGCCTCAAGTACCCATCTTTTATTTCGCAGCATACGTGCCGTTGCGATGTAACTGTAAAGCCATTTGCGGTGTTCGTTCTTCTGCCCCTTTAGATATGGAACAAGACTGATTCCATCGAATGTATACCCTTTTGGCACCGAACCCTCCGCGTAATCTATCAGGGTGGGAGTAACGTCGGCATGAGATACAAGTTCGCCGGACACACCGTTTACATTTATGTGCTTCGGTCCGTAAATGACCATCGGCACGCGAGCGCCACTGGCGGTCGCCTTCATTTTACCCACTCCGCAAGACCCGTTATCCGAAGTGACCATTATGATGGTATTGTCAAGCAAACCTTCTTCTTGCAGCCCGCGAACGATACGGCCGACAATTACATCGACGTACTCTATGCACTCGGCAAAAGTTCCTCCGCTAAGTTTACCCGGTCTGCCCGACAGAGGTGTAGTAGCTATCATGTTGCCGTCTTTAACCGATGTTTGATGCGGGAGATGGAAAGGCATATAAACACAGAATGGGTTGTTCCTGTTCCTTTTTGCAAAATCAAGAGTGAAATCAGCGTAAAAATCTGTTGCGAAGTCATTGGGTTTAGTTTTCAAAAGTTCCCCGTTTTGCACAATAGCCGGATGCCAGTAACGTGAATATATCGGCCCGAAACCATATCCCTGCTCAGACTCCACCAGTCCATCAAAACTCTCTCCGGGAGGAAGACCATCCTTGCCGTAAACATGCAGGCAATATTCGTCAAAACCATGTCTTTCATGATCAAAACCTATCTGAATTCCCCATCGCCCGGTTATAGCGGTTTTGTACCCGCAGCTTTGGAGAAAATTAGAGAACAGCCTGGTTCCATGTTTTGTAAAATCTATTTCATTAGAACCATTCGAATCGAATGGAACGCTGAGCTGGTTGTGATACCAGCCCGTTTTATTTGCATATCTGCCGGTCATTATCATCGCTCTTGTTGGTGAGCACATAGGTGTTGCCCAGCAGGTCTCAAACCTCACCCCTTCGGCGGCAAGTCTGTCTATATTCGGAGTTTTAACGTTACCCCCGTAACAACCGAAAAGTTCGGGTCCCGCATCATCTGTCATTATAACAATAAAGTTAGGCCTTGCCTTTTTTGCAGAACGGGTCGAGCCAATGCAGCCTCCGGCTGCAGCTAACCCGCACACTCCGCCGGTCATCTTTAAGAATTGTCTTCTGTTTACCTTTTTTGACATATTACGTTCAATGCTCCGCTTGAGATATTCACAGGCTTTTTATACGTCTTTTTCATCAATATTCCGCCCTTCGACTACCATCCCGTCATCGAGGTCATCTCGCTGCTTCATGGAAAGCGTTTTGAAAAGGTCTTTCAAGTCCATCGAGCCGCCGATAAGGAACCAGACCGTTACGATAGTGCCCGTTATAATTACATTCCATATATATACCGCCCAGACCTTGAACCAGAAACCCTCATCGAAATCAATAATTAAATTCAAAACAGTCACTACGGCAAAGACAACAATTGTAACAATGGCATTAGCAAGAATTACCAGGTAAACAAACTTATCGCGTGTCGTAAATTCCTTAGTAATACCAAGCAGTTTGTGCCACCACACCCTGGATGTCTCGGATTCATTCTTTTCCCCTTCGAGGGAATATTTGCCCCGGTGAAACAACTTGTCGAAATCACAGGGCTTCTCCCTGCCTGTTCTTGTCCTTATGTACGATACAATTATATACATTGACAATGAAGCGATCATGATAATGAAAGACAGTCTTTGTGAATCGGGCAGAGGGGCAAGTTCAAACCTTTGAATAACAAAAGCTATCGTTGTCAGAATAATACCTGTCAGCATTGCCGCCCATGCTCCCCAGGTCGTGCCGCGTTTCCAGTATAGCCCGCCCACAAGCGCCGCTCCCGCTCCGCCGTAATAGAACGAACCTATGATCGCCCAGAAAAGCCAAATATCCTGCTTTTGCTTGTATAACAGGCTGAAAAGGAACAGGAAAACCGCAACCCCAAATATCGAACTGCGAAGAAGCAGCATATGGGTTTTACGCTCGAACGGTTTTTTCTTGAAAGGCAAAACGATATCCTGCACGAATATACTGCCCCATGCGTGAAGAAGCGTATCAATAGTGCTTATCATCGCACCGAACATCGCGGCGATAAACAACCCAAAAAAGCCTACAGGTATGATCTTGCTTATCGCTATCGGAACAGTAACCTGTTTGCCGTAATAACTCGTAAGACTGCTTATCCTCGCATTTACCGCCGCGGCCACCTCTGTGTAATCCGCATGGTTCATTATCACAAAAGCCACTATAGGAAGTATGATAACCCCGTTATACAGCACTATCCCCCGCAGGTTCCCCAGCACGCGTGACATCCGTGCCTCGTGAGGGGTCTTGGCTGCACTGTTATACGCCTGAACCCCTTGCCACGCAGGGAACATGTAAAGGAAGTTAAAACCCCATATCACAAAAAACCAGAAGTCGTATGTTTCTGTTTGCGTTGTCCTTAGCGGATGAACCATCGAAGCATCATCCGGTGCCGCTGATAACCCCTCTACAATGGTCCCCCAAGGAACAATCATCAGCACGACCACGATCAAAACAAGAAGCACTACGTTGCAGAACATGCCCTGCAGAAAGTCTGTCACCATGACCGCAATATGACCACCCATGAAAGTAAAAAGCAACCCTGTGCCAAGCAGGACGATCATCACAACCGGGAAAGTCTGCATTTCAATATTAAAAAGCAGGAACTGATCGGGCAGGTTACATGCGTAAATGAAAAACCTCGCACCGGTAGCGGGCATTATTCCCATGGTTATAAGAAAGACCCAGAACGAAAGAAACCCGACGAAGATTCGGAAGTTCTTGCTGTATCGCTGCTCGAAAAACTGAAGCAGGGTCATCGATCTTGTCTGCCTGTACCTGTAAACAACCCACCCGCTTAGATATACGAAAAGTATGATCGGCGAGAGACCGAGCTGCCACCATTGAGCCGAAAAACCCGCTTTGTAGTACATCTCGAAGAACATGATTATGCTCGTCAGCCCAAACGCCACCATGCCGTCGGCAGCAGTAAGAAGGTATCTGCCCGCACACCGGTTGGCAGCAAGAAAGTCAGCCACACTGTGGGTATAATGCTTTGTCAGCACTGCCGCGACTGTAATAATCAAAGCAAAAAGGGTTACTATCGTCCAGTCTAAAAAGTGCATCCCTGCTATCCTTCTTTCTGCTTAAAAGTTTTGGTAGATTCTCGCACAATAAGCTGCGGCTTCAACAAAACCGTCTTTGGCTCTGCGTTGTGTTTGTTTTCAATCCTCTGCAAAAGTATTTCCGCCGCCTTGTAGCCTATATCATAAGGCTGCTGGCGGACCGTCGTCAAAGGGGGATCCATATATTCAGCCTGCTCAAGATCCCCGAACCCCACAACCGATAGTTGTTCTGGAATACTCAGGCCGGTCCTTCGTGCTGCGTTGTAAACATTTCTTGCTATAAGGTCGTTGGCTGCAAAAACAGCCGTCACAGACGGCGAAAGATCGAAAACCTTCTCGGCGATCTTGTCTTTTTCTCCAAATGACTCATCCGAGAAAGTGACACATTCTGCATCCTGCATGCGGGATATGCAATTCTCGAAAGCCTCACGCCTGATTCTGCCTGTAGTGACACTTTCCGGCCCTGCGATATGCACAAAATTTCTGTGCCCGAGATTCAGTAAATGCTCCGCCGCCTGTTTTGCCCCGTCCATATCGTCTGTCCCGACAAAATCCGCGTGAGAGCCCAGAAAGTCCCTGTCCACAGTTACTATAGGTATTTCGCGTTCGAGTATCTCATTTATGTAAATTTCCTTGAAATCAATCTGGGGACGCAGTATGCAACCGTCAACCCGTCGGTCAATAAGATTATGAATTTGCTTAACTGCATTATCCACACCCTCGTCTGAAGACCTGCCGCATTTGCTGCTTGACCAGAGCGTGATAGGCACAACATCATACTCTGCAAGTTTATCATGGATCCCGAATGCAATGCGTATATCAAAGTTCCATGCCGCCGGTATAATCACACCAATCGTATTGCTCCTGCCTGAGTGCATACCCTGTGCGGCAAGATTTGGTCGATACCTCATCTTGTCGGCAATCCTCTGTACTTTCAAACGAGTCTTTTCCGATATTTCACCCCTGCCCCGAAGCACCCTCGAAACTGTGGTTACAGAAACATCCGCCTGCTCAGCTATTCTCTTTAAACTAACTTTTGCCATAGTCTGTCACCTGTTTCGCCTGCTGAGTTCCTTATAACACTGGTTATAATAAATCGCAGCGTCAACCGGTGTGTTTGAGGGAATATGATTTCCCACTTGCATGAAAAAGCCCGGGCAGTCCCTGCCGATTGTCATGCACCTTTCCACCTCGGCCCTTATCTTATCCTTATCGTTTTCCAGAAGAATGCGCGTGTCGGCATTGCCCTGGAAAGAATGCGTTTTTCCGTAATTCTCCGCGATATAATTCATATCAGTTGTCGGTTCCAGCACAAAACCGTTTATCCCGCAGTCCGCGATGTCGTCGATAAACTCCGTGTAGTTGCCATCGGAAGTAAAAACTATTATCTTACCGGCATCATGCAGCGGCGCGAAATATTTCCTGTAGTTCGGAAAAACATATTCACGATACCACGAAGGCGGCAGAAAAGCCCCCGATGTCCATACAATATCGTCATGCACCATGACCACCGGCACATCCGAATCGGCCAGAGCATCGAAATACTGCTGAATCCATGTTGCGTAGCGGTTGGCCATCTCGCCGAATTTCTGCATATCCACCCCCGCCGCCAGCAGCATCATGTCCCAACCGAATATCTCGATAAAACCCGATATGCAAGTTATATATATTCCTGTGCAGTTGACCGCGTGGGGATACTTGCTGCAGTTATCCTTATAGTGGTTTTCAAAATCCCTGACCGCACCGGCATGATCAATTTTGCCGTATGCCTCCCACGGCTGAAAGTCCAACACTTCCTCCGGTGACTTGAATGGGCACTTATGTGCTTCCCTGTCGTCACGGAAGTCTGTTCCGCCCGCATCGTACTCAGCGTGACCCATACTTGTCCGAACGTCACCCAAAACCTGGTTATAAATAAGTGTCGACCATATAAAATCATAATCCCACGCTTTAACAAATGCGCTCGATGCCCGCTGTTTTTCCTCTTCACTGCTTTGCGTACTAACCTCTATCCCCGTAACAGCTTTTACAAGATCCCAATGCCGCTCGGCTGAGAATGCACCTTCTGTCCTTGCCGCCCGATCCGTAAACTCAAGATTCAAAGCCGCTATCCCATGTTCGTAAGACATCCACATTCTCCTTCAGCACATTTCAATATATATTTGTCCATAGTTAGTCAATTAGGAACGGTATGTTTTTCCCAGTAATCTTTCATCCGTTTCTTGAAAACATCTTCCCACTGTTTTTTATATCTTTCGAGCAGCATTTTATCCTCAATCGGATCAGGAGCAGGAAGGTATTCCTCAAGTGCCGTTTCAAGCCTTTTCTTTGCAGCAAGGGCTTTTTCATCCACAGTGTCGGTCATATCAGTGTATCCACGTCCGCTGCGATTGTCGCGGCAGTAATAAAACTTCCCGTATCCGTCAAGATACCAGTTCCGGTCACGAACCATTCTATGGTAGGCATAATAACTGAAAACATATTCCCGCTGCGGTCCGGGCCTGCCTGCAAGAGTCCCTGCAAAGCTGATACCGTCAACTTCATAGCCATTCGGCAAAGGAGCATGGGTAAGCTCGGCGACAGTGGGCAGCACATCGCTAAAATCGATCAGTTGCCCGCATTTGCCAAACGGAGAGATAACCCCGGGGCAGTTTGCGATCATCGGAACCCGGCACCCGCGTTCTGTGGGTGTGCATTTATAGTTAAAAGCACTTGCGTTGTCAGTTGTAAATATAATTACCGTATTTTCACACAGGCCGTTGTGCTCTAACGCTTTTACCAACCTGCCGATCAGGTAGTCGACATATTCGATATTGTATTTAAGTCCATCAGGACTTCTTTGTCCAGTACGGTTGCCCATTTTATCCCTTACCGGGACGGGGACCTGGCACTCTTTGCCTCCGGTCATATAATCCGGCTGTGTGTGTGCGAGAATCATAGGATAATAAATAAAAAACGGGTTGCTCTTGTTCCTTAACGCAAAATCAATGACATGATCGCTCAAAATATCCGGCCCGTAATCATCCTTGTCCGTATCAAGCAGCTTCTCATTTGCGACAAGGCAGGGATGCCAGTACCCGCTGCATCGACCCGGAAGCATTCCTTCATCACCTTCAATATAACCGTCGTAATCATCCTCACCCTCCGGATAATTCCGGTTATATTCATGGAACTCACAATACTCATCAAACCCATATTCGTTAATTCGTTCAGGGTGTGTGCCGCCAAGATGCCATTTACCGCCCATAAAAGTTCGATAACCATTTTGCTGCAGAAGCTTTGGCAGGACAACATGCCGGTCTGCGAGGACCGACCCCTCATTTTTGTTGTAGGGCCGCATCATATTGTGATAATACTTAGTTCGATACGCATATCGGCCGGTAAGAAGTTCTGCCCGCGACGGGGCGCACATCGGGGTCGCCCAGCAGGTTTCAAAATAAACACCGTTCCGGGCCAGGCTGTCAAGATTAGGGGTATTAAATTTGGTGCTGCCGTAACAGCCGATCTCTTCAGCGGAAATATCATCACCCAATATCAAAATGACATTGGGTTTCTTTTTCTGCCCAGGCTTTTCTTTCATGCACGAAAGAGACCCCAGTGCTGCTGTGGCGACAAATGACTGTTTAAGAAAACCCCTTCTTGATAAAGCAGACATGCTCATTTGCTGCCTCTCGGTTTTGCCTTGAACTCATTGATCTCAGCCGTAAATGGAAAATCAGCTTTCAAGCCCATATTACTGACATCAACCTGTTCGAATCCGATCTCCAGTGCGGGCGAATCAGACTTGAACGAGAAATTTCCATTAACGGCATCAGCAAACATCGGGTCGGCAAATCTGGAATGCTTTTCATATCTTCCGTCCAGAAGGCTTGACCACGACTGCCAATTTTTATTTTCCCACTGGATATTCACTACCGGTGCCGGCTCAGCAGGGTAAACAATATTGTAATCGGAAGATTTAATTATTGAATCTTTCCACGGAACAATAATGTATACCGCGTCAAGTTGGTTTTTATAATAGATATTGTGCTCGAGCACCAGGTGATCGACACGCTCATGGCTTATCCCTCCGGGTGTTTCTGAAAAACCCGTAAGGTCGGTCTGCAAAATGTACACCCCAGCGGCAAGGTCACAATCATAAACAATATTATTTTCACATACGATATCCACACCTTTAAGGCAAATCGCAAAATGATATTTCTCGCCCTTTATGTCCTCGATAATATTGTTTCGCACCGTAAAGTAATGAGATGCGTCGTCCATATAAATCCCTACCGCCGAGGAATTGGCAAGCTGCAGGTCGATGCTGTGAACATAATTATTCTCAATAACATTGCCCTTGCCTGTTCCCCAACTGTAGATTGCCCCGCCGTCCTGGCTTGTCTTCATTACATCGCGTATCTCATTAAAAGCGAACCTGTTGTTACGACAGCATATAAAGTCCGTATGGTTCTCCCAGGTTACTTTGCGCCCGTAAATCTCGCCGCCGTAACCGCCTCGCTCGACAGAGTTGATCATATAATTATAAGTCGTCCCGCCCAGCAGGTTGATCCCGTACCTCGGCATGTTTTCTATAAGGTTATGGGTTATCTCAAAATCACCGCACTCGTAAAGCCACATCCCCGAACCGTGGCCGATAACCTTTCCGCAGTCACGCAGGTAATTATTCGATATAAACACATCTTTGCATACATAAGCCTCTTCGGGGCTTTTGAAAGGCCCCTTGCCGGTTATAAAACCTCCTCCAGTGATTCCGCAGAAACCGCATTTTTCGATGAGGTTATTGGTTATCTCATGGCCCTGGTTAAGTTTGCTCATGAAAATCCCGTCATAACCGGCGTTTGATAACCTGCAATTGGTTATGGTAACATTTTTTGTGTAATCCAGAGTAATCGCACCGCCGTTTTCCGGCGAATACCCCATTGCGTATGCATCAAGGCCGTCACAAATGGAAATTTCCAGTCCGTCAAATACAAGGTTGCCCGCAGGTTTATCCAGTGTCCCTTGCACAAGAATAACCTGCCTTGCTGACGGAACAATTATTTCCTGCTCGCCGACGGGCAAACTCCTCGGCCAATAGTACAAAGTTGCACTACGACTGTCGAAGAACCACTCTCCGGGCGAGTCAAGAAACTCCAGAGCACCCTCAATAAAATACCGGTTATGCTCGTGAACGTTCCAGTAGGACTTATATTTGCATATAATCTGCCTTCTTTGCCAATCCAATTCTTTTACCGGCAGCATCGAACGGTACCAGTCATAGTTCTTGCCGCCCTCCCAGTGCTCATCGAAGCCGGCCCATATATGTACCATGGCACCTGCCGGGTCAAATGGCTCTTTAAGCTCAGATGGGTCGAATTGCACAATTGTCTTTTCAATCGAAGGATTGGCCCCGCCTGCCGCACTGAAGTAACCGTCGTTCGGCGTCCTCGCTGGAACCGACCACTGCCCGTTCTCAAACAGTGTGTGGAAGCCTTCTTCTCTATCCAGCTCAACCTTATAAATATTGTCCCGGTACTTCATCCAGCCGCTTACAGGTTTGCCTCCGATTATCTCAACCTTTTCATTTTCAAAATTTGTATATGTTACCCTGTAACCGTCCACAGCCTTATCCCGGACATTAAAAATAAGCGGCCTGTCAAGATAGTACTTTCCGCCTCGAATATAGACTGCAACGTTCTGCTTTCTGTCGCTTTCGATAACTTCCCTGACCTTATCTCTTGCCGCTTCAATGCTCTTGAAAGGATTATCAAAAGTGCCGGCGTTGCTGTCACTGCCGTTATTGACATCAACAAAAAAAGACGTTTCCTGTTCGCAGCCGCACAACAATAAAAAAGCACTCAGGCACAAAAAAAGATATTTCATTATTTTTCCTCTTGAGCTTTTTGATAACGTTTATAGTTTTCCTTGAACTTTTTCTCCCATATCTCTTCATACCTGTTAATCAGAAAGGGGTCTTTACATGGCGGAAGCTTTTCAAGCAATCTTGCAAACTTCGCCTTTGCCCTTAAAACTTCCGGCTCATTGGATTCGGTCACATCCTTATAACCCGTCCCGTCCCTGCTCGTACCGCAGTCATAAATCGTTCCGTCACCCTCGCGCAGCCACCGTTTGTCGCGAAGAATCCTCTGGGAAGCGTAATAAGCGCATATCCAGTCACGCGCCTGAGCGTTCTTTTGCCCCTTAACAAGCGAAGCAAAACTCTTACCATCTATCTCATAACCGCCGGGCAGGTTGCCCTCTGCAAAATCCAGCATAGTCGGCAATACATCCGAAAGGTCAACCAGTTCATCGCTAACGACCCCCGACTTAACAGTCCCGGGACAGTTTACAATCATCGGAACGCGAACCCCAAGCTCAGTTGCCGTGGCCTTGCCTTCGCTGCCGTTATCGGCACAGAACATTATAACCGTATCCTCACGCAAACCAAGCTTATCGAGACCGTCCACTATCCTGCCCACAAGGTGGTCCACATATTCAACGTGATACTTTAATCCATGAGGAGTCCTTTTACCCGTCCGCCTGCCGTGCTTGTCAAGCTCCGGCACAGGCACGTGGGAGTACTTTCCGTCACCTTCGTAATCCGTCTCCACATGAGCCAGGTGCATCGGATAATATGCAAAAAAGCGTTTATCTTTCTTTCTCTCAGCGAAATCCAGCAGGTAATCCGTGAAAATATCCGGGCCGAAATCCTTCGGGCCGGTTTCGAGCATTTCACCATTTTGCATTATGCACGGATACCAGTAACCCGGAAGCTGGCCGGGGAACAAGCTCTTTTCATCCGCAACGTACCCTTCATACTTAAACTCTTTGGGGAGCGTGTGTATCCACTGATGATGGAGGCAGTATTCATCGAAACCGAAATCGTAGCCGAGGGAAGGGTAATTGCTGTCAAGCTGCCACTTACCCACCACAGCCGTCGCATATCCGTATCGCTTTAGGGCGTCGGAGAATAATATATGGTTGTCACCAAGGTGCCCCATCGGCTCAGAGCCGAAATAACGCATAGCATTATGGAACCATTTAGTCCGGTATGCGTACTTGCCGGTCATTATCTCAGCCCTTGCCGGGGAACAAATCGGAGCCCCGTAACAGGTCCTGAACAAATATCCGCCCGCTGCAAGAGCGTCGATGTTCGGGGTCTTGTATTTTTCATTCCCATAGCACCCGTAATCCGCCGCACCAGTGTCGTCGACGAGAATCACGATAATATTCTTGGTTCGCTCCTTATAGGTCTTACCCACCGTTTTAGCCTCAAGTGGACCTCCCAGTATGCTGCCCAGCGCAAATCCACCTGCCGTCTTTAGAAAACCTCGTCTGTTCATAATAGCACCTTATTTAACATAAATGATACTGCAAACGCTTACGCAATGCTTTGCATAAAATAGCATAACCTGAAATACGAGTCAATATAAATTTGAAAAAACTAAAAAATCGAGGCGAAAATATTTCAAAGAAAATACAAGTTGACCTTATCCGTTTTATGAAATATTTGCCTTGCAGGTGGATTCACGGACGATCAATTCAGGTTCGAGCAGCGTTTTACGACATTCATCGACATTCTCTTCTGACAATACTCTTTCAATGGCATAATATCCGGCTTGGGCCCCTATGGTATAAGGAGACTGCCTTACAGTGGTCAAAGGCGGCTGAATAAGAGCTGAGAATTCCAAATCCGCGTAGCCGATGACCGAAAGGTCTGTTCCGATAACTATGTTCTTACCCTGGGCTGCTTTATAAATATTGGCTGCTATGGAGTCATTTGCCGCAAAAACAGCGGTCGGTATGGGGTCAAGTTCAAAAAGTTTATTTACACATTCGCTGTCCCTGCCAAATGTTTCATCTACGATTACTTCACAACGGGTGCCGGGCATTTTCAGCACGGATTGCTCGAAAGCCTGACGCCTGACCTTGGCGGTACTTGCGGACAATGGACCGGCAATATGAGCAATATTGAGATGGCCGAGCTTTAAGAGATGTTCTGCCGCCAACTGTGCACCTCTGGTGTCATCTGTCCCCACAAAATCGCCGTGAGATTTCAGCAAATCCCGGTCAACCGTAACCAGGGGGATATGCCTTTCAATTATTTCCTCTATATAAGTCTCTCTTGCGTCAATGGTTGGGCGTATAATAAAAGCATCCACGCGCCTGTCGATGAGCTGGTGTATCTGATTCAGGACTGTTTCGTTACTGATCAGCTCACCTTCTTCTCTGCTGGTCCACAAGGTAATTGGAGTAAAGTTCTCCCTGGTTAATACATCGTGAACGCCGAACGCTATACGGGCATCAAAATATGATGCACTGAGCATGATAACTCCTATGGTCCTGCTTTTACCGGCATAGATCGCCTGTGCAGCCAAATTCGGCCTGTAACGAAGTTTTTCAGCGATTTCCAATATTTTTTTTCTCGTATCCGGAGATATTTCTCCCCTGTTACGCAATACCCGGGAAACCGTGGTTATCGAAACACCCGCTTCTTCAGCGATCGTCTTTAAGGTAACCATAAATTTAGCCATTATTTATTCCAAAATTAAGAACGTATAATTTTTTTGGCTCACATAGTCCTTATACTTTAGGCATCTCGGCCCGTCAACCATTTTCAAGCTATATATAACCATTTGTTAATTAACATCTTGCATTATTAAAATGCTTAGTAGATATAGAATAGCTTCAATATAGAGTAAAATATAGGATTTCGATTGTCGTCATTGCCCAGTCAAATTATGCAGCCAAATATTAAACCCTAAATGACCCCTTGAAAATAATTTGTGCATTTAATCTTCAAATTTATCTTGACTCAAAACTTAAAATTTGATATTCTAATTAACGCAATGGTTTGCGGAAGCGGTTGTTTAAGGTTTTTTATGTCCGAATCAATGGTTACAATTAAAAGCATTGCCGAGCAGGCAAATGTATCTGTTACGACGGTTTCGCGGGTATTGCGTAATAGAGGGGAAATCTCTTCCGAAACCAGAAAAGAGGTGATGCGAATTGCAAATCAGCTTCGTTATCGCCCCAATCTTGCTGCGAAATCTATTTTTTCCGGAAGAACCAATTCCATAGGCGTCATAATGCTTTCGGCATGGCACTTTGACGCTCGAATCGCTTTCGGCATACATGACGAACTTGCCCGCAAAGGGTATGTTCCAATCACCCTATGGACCAGCAGCAATCAAGGAGAGAAAATCGGGGACGAACTGGTATTAAAACAAATTCATCAGCTTATTGACCGTAGGGTTGACGGGTTTATTCTAAGGCCGACAAATGACGCAAGGGAGGCCTATATTTCCGAAATATGGGAAAGAAATGTGCCTCTGGTCACCGTTGATCGGGACCTGCTCTCTGATCAT